>NZ_JBIVKH010000003.1:553439-749455 GCF_044750685.1 Streptomyces sp. NPDC088785 | reverse complement strand
TCCTCGGGGTCCTGCTTCGCTTTCCGGCCTTTCGGCTTTCCGGCGAGTCCGACTCTATCAGATCCTTTCGGGCCTGATTCCCAGTCAGCGGGCTTGTCTTCCCGGCCTGTTGGGCCGTTCCGACGAGTGAGACTTTAGCGGAATCCCGGCTCCCGAGCTAATCGGGGTCCGGGCTCTCCGGTCTTTCGAACGGAGATTCCTCATTTCGCAAAAGCGCGCGCAAACGATGTGACGGCGACAGGGGAAACCAGTCGTCGTGCGTTTGAGTGGGTCTTGCGGAATGGCTGTCCGGGGACCAACCGGAGTCGGCGCTCACGTCGGACAACTCGGAGCACACTACGGACCGGCCCGGGGCGTGTCAACCCCGGGCCGTGGGCGCGATCGGCCGGTCAGCTGTTGTTGCCGGAGGCCAGGGCGCGGCTGCGGTCGCGGGCCGCTTCGAGGGCGGCGATGAGGGCGGCCCGCACGCCGTGGTTCTCCAGCTCGCGGATCGCGTTGATGGTCGTACCCGCCGGGGACGTGACGTTCTCGCGGAGCTTGACCGGGTGTTCGCCGCTGTCGCGGAGCATCGTGGCCGCGCCGATCGCGGACTGGACGATGAGGTCGTGGGCCTTGTCGCGCGGGAGGCCGAGGAGAATGCCGGCGTCGGTCATCGCCTCGACCAGGTAGAAGAAGTAGGCCGGGCCCGAGCCGGAGAGGGCCGTGCAGGCGTCCTGCTGGGACTCCGGGACGCGGAGCGTCTTGCCGACCGAGCCGAAGATGCTCTCGGCGTGCGCCAGATGGGCCTCCGTGGCGTGGGTGCCTGCGGAGATGACGGACATGGCCTCGTCGACCAGGGCCGGGGTGTTCGTCATGACGCGGACCACCGGGGTGCCCGCGGGGAGGCGCTCCTCGAAGTACGTGGTGGGGATGCCGGCCGCGCCGCTGATGACCAGGCGGTCCGCCGGGAGGTGCGGGGCCAGCTCGGTGAGGAGCGTGCCCATGTCCTGGGGCTTCACCGTCAGGATCAGGGTGTCGGCCCGCTCGGCGGCCTCCTGGTTGGTGACGGGGGAGACGCCGTGCCGGGTGCGCAGTTCCTCGGCGCGTTCCGGGCGGCGGGCCGTGACCAGGAGGTCCGCCGGGGCCCAGCCGCCGCGGATCATTCCGCTGAGCAGGGCTTCACCGATCTTGCCTGTGCCGAGTACGGCGACCTTGTGGCTCATGGGCGTGGGCCTCCCGTGGTGCGTGTGCTGCGTCGTCCCGTTCCGTGCATGGGGTCGTCGGGCATCCTCGCATCGGGCGGGCCGGGGATCGGCAGGGTGTCCGGTGGGCGGACGGGGCGTGGCGGCCGTGGGCCCGTCAGGGGCGGCGGACGACCGTGAGGTCCACGGCGTAGGCGTCGACGACCGTGCCGTCGGGGAAGGCGCGCAGGAGGTGGGCGCGTTCGTCCGCCAGGACCGGGTCGGCGCGCTCCGGGCCCAGCACCACGAAGTACGAGCGGCTGGCGAGGTGGGCCAGGTGCAGGTCGACCGGGATGCGGCGGGTCCAGTGCAGGCGGCGGACGACGGGGGTGGGCGCCGGGGTCAGGCCGAGGCCGGTGATCAGGCGGGCGGCCTCGGAGCTGACGCCGTGGCGGTGGTAGCCGGGCAGGCGTTCCTGGAGGCGGCGCTCCTGCGCGGCGGACCAGGCGACGTCCGGGTCGGGGACGTTCCACCACAGGGCGAGCGCGCCGCCGGGGCGCAGGACGCGCAGGGCCTCGGGGACCGAGCGGGCCGGGTCGGTCCAGTGCCAGGACTGGGCGTAGGCGATGAGGTCGGCGGTGGCGTCGGCGAACGGGAGGGCGTCGCCGACGGCGCGGACCAGCGGGACGCCGGGGAGGGCGGTGCGCAGCTGGGCGCCCATGCCGGGCCCCGGTTCCACGGCGACGACGTCGGCGCCCCGGTCGCGCAGCGGGGCCGTGGCGATGCCGGTGCCCGCGCCGACGTCGAGGACCCGCCTGCCGCGCAGGGAGGTGCCCGCCAGGTCCTCCACCGCGTCGAAGAGCGCGGGCGGATAGCCGGGGCGGGCGGCGGCGTACCGGGCGGCGACCGCGTCGAAGGAGAGCGCGGGGTCGGCGGCCGGGCGGGCGGTGCCGGGCGGCGGTTCGTCTGTCATGGCTTCATCGTGACGGCGGGGCGCGCCCGACGCCGGGAGGCGGTCAGGCCTTGCGCCGCCCGCCGCCGGACTTCTTGCGCGCCGGGTTGCCGGTGCGCCGGGTCGTGCGGCGCAGGTACTGCTCGCGGGCCGTCTCGTACTCGCCGCGCCGCAGCTTCTCGCCCGGGGCCTCGGTCACGCAGCGCACCGCGTACGCGACGAGGACGCCGACGAAGCCGATCGCGAGGAAGCCGCGCAGCGACGCCTGCTTCTCGGGGTCGGGGCGTTCGGAGAAACCGGCCCAGGTGCGGCTGAAGCCGAGGGCGCTACAGATCGCGAACGCGGCGACGAGCAGGACGTTCACGAAGGAGCCCACGTCGGCCATGGCCAGGCCCTGGTAGGCGAAGCGCAGGACGAAGCAGCCGGCGACGGCCAGGACGAGGGCGCCGATGCCGACGCCGGCGCGGCGCAGCCCGTAGTGACCGGTGTGGTCGACCCAGGTCGTGCCGAAGAAACGGATCTCCTCGGGGCGGGGGCCGGGGGTGCTCGGGGTGCTCGCAGGGGTGGTGCCGGTTTCGTCGCTCACGGGTCGATTATCACCGGGACGGGTGGCGGGGTGCGCGGGACCGGCCGGGACCGCTGGTCCGGGCCGGTCCGTGGCGGCCGTCAGGAGCAGCGCGGGGCGACGTAGCCGTCGCTGCCGGTGCGGACGTACGAGTCGGAGACGTACTGGCCGCTGCCGATGTTGTCCCAGACGTTCGTGGTGCCGTAGGTGCCGGTGACCCACTCGCCGGGCTTCTGGCAGGTGATCGGCACGCTCGCGCCGAGCGGCAGGGTGCGCACCAGCTGGTACTGGGTGCCGGGGCCGCTGCGCACCTTGAGGCGGATGCCCGGGGCGACCGGGTAGCGGGTGGCCGTGGCCGCCGCCGTCACCGCCGCGGCGGCGTCCGCCTCCGGCCTGCCCGCCATGCCTGCTCTGTCTGTTATTTCTACGTTCTCAACTGTCATGCGAGGCTCCCCCGTTGGTGCCTGTGACGTGTGTCGCGCCCTGCGACTCGCGCAGGCTAGCAAGCCCCTCCGTTATCGCACGCACCATCGACTAGGCTCCGTGCGTCGCGCTTGCGGAGTCGAGTACACGGGGGTGGGCGATGCCGCCGCTGCGCAGCACCGGACCCGGGCCGGAAGCGGAGCGCCCGGGGTTCGCCGGTCGCTACCGCCTGGAGGAATGCCTGGGGACGGGCGGCATGGGCGTGGTCCATCTGGCCACGTCGGCCTCGGGGCTGCGGCTCGCCGTCAAGGTCGTCCATGCCCAGTACGCGGCGGACCCCGAGTTCCGGGCCCGCTTCCGGCAGGAGGTCAGTGCGGCGCGCCGGGTCAGTGGTGCCTTCACCGCGCCGGTGGTGGACGCCGACCCCGCCGCGCGGCTGCCGTGGATGGCCACGCTGTTCATCCCGGGCGACACGCTCGCGGAGCGCGTGAAGCGGAGCGGCGCGCTGGACGTCGCCGAGGTGCGCCGGCTCGGGGCCGGGCTCGCGGAGGCGCTGCACGACATCCATCGCGTGGGCGTGGTGCACCGCGATCTCAAGCCGAGCAACGTGCTGCTCGCCGCCGACGGCCCCAAGGTCATCGACTTCGGCATCTCGCGCCCCGTGGACAGTGAACTGCGTACGGAGACGGGCAAGTTGATCGGGTCGCCGCCCTTCATGGCGCCGGAGCAGTTCCAGCGGCCGCGTGACGTGGGGCCCGCCGCCGACGTGTTCGCCATGGGGGGTGTGCTGGCCCACGCGGCGAG
The DNA here is from genome assembly GCF_044750685.1 of Streptomyces sp. NPDC088785. Classification (NCBI taxonomy): domain Bacteria; kingdom Bacillati; phylum Actinomycetota; class Actinomycetes; order Kitasatosporales; family Streptomycetaceae; genus Streptomyces; species Streptomyces sp. NPDC088785. Next base: position 745,551 of record NZ_JBIVKH010000003.1, on the reverse strand, counting down.
CGGGCGCGGTCCCTTCGACTCCGACAGCCCGTACCTCGTCGCGTACCAGGTGGTGCACGACGAGCCGGAGCTGTCCGGGGTCCCGGGCGAACTCGTGCCGCTGATCCGGCGCTGCCTGGCGAAGGATCCGGCCGAGCGGCCCTCGCCCGCCGAGATCATGGACTGTCTGCGCCAGCCGTCGGCCGGGGAGCGGGCGGAGCCGGCGGCGCGCATACCGGCCCAGCGCGGCCCCGATCCGAGTGAGCGGGTCGCGGCGCCCGCGTCCGGCGCCGCCCGGCCGCGCACGCGTACCGGTCGTCCACGCGACGCCGGTACGGGTGTGGGTACGGGTGCCGGGGCGGGGCGGGGGCGGCGGTCGCGGATGGTGCTGGCGGCGGCCGTGGGGGTCCTGCTCGTCGGGGGTGTCGCGGCGCTGGTCACCGGCGCGTTGTCCGGGTCCGCGGACGACGGGGAGGGCCCGGCGCGGTCGGGGCTGTCCGCCTCCACCGGCGCGTTCGCCCCCTGGAGCACGCGGCTCGACACGTCGGGCGGGGGTGCGCCGGTCTGTGTGGCGGGCGCGGGCGCCCTGTTCTGCGTGACGGACGACGGGGTCGCCGCGCGGCTCGATCCGGCGGACGGCCGGGTGCTGTGGCGGCACCGCGCGGGCGGGGCGCCGCAGGCACCCACGGCGCTGTCCGGCGGGCTGCTGCACGTCGTCGCGCACGACCGGCTGACGGCGCTCGATCCCCGTACGGGAAAGACGCGGTGGACCAGCGACACCACGGGGGTCGACGCCGTCCAGCACTCCGCGGGCACGACCCTGCTCGTCGCGCCGGACGGCACGGTGCGGGCGCTGGACAGTGCGACGGGGCGGGAGCGGTGGACGCGCGGGCTGGGCGCGCCCGGGGCGCAGTGGGTGGCGGACGGCGCGGGGACGTTCTTCCGGGCGACGCCCGCGGCGGACGGGTCGGCGACGACGGTCAGCGCGGTGTCCGCGCGGGACGGGCGGGTGCGCTGGTCGACCCGGGCGGCGGGCGACCTGCACCCCTTCGCGGCCGGTGGCGGCGCGCTGCACCTGCTCTCCCTCGACCTGCGGCAGCTGACCGACGCCGTCGTCAGGATCGACACCGGGGACGGCGGGGACGGCGGGCGGGCGGTCCGTCGGGTCGCGCTGCCGGTGCCGGTCGATCAGGCGCTGGCCGCCGAGAGCGGCGGCGCGGTGTACGTGTACGCGGCGAGCGGGCTGCTGTACTCGGTCGACACCCGGCCGGGCACGGCGCGGGCGGACGCGGTGCGCTGGCAGCGGGACACCTCGGTCAGCCGGCCCTCGCGCCCGGTCGCGGCGGACGGCGGGCTGTACTACACGGCGACCGACGGGCGGCTGCTCGCCGCGTCCGCGCGCACCGGGGCGCCGCTCGCGCAGACGCGCCCGCGGCCCGCTCCCCGCTCCGACCGGCTGGTCGCCGATCTGCCGGCGCCCGTGGTCAGCGGCGGGAAGGTGTTCGCGAGCGCGCCCGACGGCAGTGTCTTCGGGATGGACGGGAGCCACCCCGAGGACTGGTGAGCCGGGGTCAGCCCAGCTTGGACACGTCGCGGACCGCGCCCCGGTCGGCGCTGGTGGCCATCGCGGCGTACGCGCGCAGGGCCGCGGAGACCTTGCGCTCGCGGTTCTTCGGGGCGTAGACCCCGTCGAGGGCCGCGCGGCGCTCGGCCAGCTCCTCGTCCGCGACCAGCAGTTCGATGGTGCGGTGGGGGATGTCGATGCGGATGCGGTCGCCGTCCTCGACGAGCGCGATCGTGCCGCCGGAGGCCGCCTCGGGCGAGGCGTGGCCGATGGACAGGCCCGAGGTGCCGCCGGAGAAGCGGCCGTCGGTGACGAGCGCGCAGGCCTTGCCCAGGCCGCGGCCCTTCAGGTACGAGGTCGGGTACAGCATCTCCTGCATGCCCGGGCCGCCCTTGGGGCCCTCGTAACGGATGACGACGACGTCGCCCTCCTTCACCTGCTGGGTGAGAATCTTCTGGACCGCCTCCTCCTGCGACTCGCAGACGACGGCCGGGCCCTCGAAGGTCCAGATCGACTCGTCGACGCCGGCCGTCTTCACGACGCAGCCGTCCTCCGCCAGGTTCCCCTTGAGGACCGCGAGGCCGCCGTCGGCGCTGTAGGCGTGGGCGACGTCGCGGATGCAGCCGCCGGCCGCGTCCGTGTCCAGGGTGTTCCAGCGCTCGGACTGCGAGAAGGCCTCGGCGGAGCGGACGCAGCCGGGGGCCGCCTGCCACAGTTCGAGGGCCTCCTCGGAGGCGCTGCCGCTGCGGCTGTCCCAGGTGTCCAGCCATTCCTTGATGGAGGGCGAGTGGACCGTGTGCACGTCCTCGTTGAGGAGGCCGCCGCGGTACAGCTCGCCGAGGATGGCGGGGATGCCGCCGGCCCGGTGCACGTCCTCCATGTAGTACGTCTTCGCGCCCGCGACGTTCGGCGCGACCTTGGCCAGGCAGGGAACGCGGCGCGACACCGCGTTGATGTGGTCGAGGTTGTACTCGACCTCGGCCTCCTGGGCGGCGGCCAGCAGGTGCAGGATCGTGTTCGTGGAGCCGCCCATGGCGATGTCGAGCGCCATCGCGTTCTCGAACGCGGCGTGGGTGGCGATGTTGCGCGGCAGGACCGAGGCGTCGTCCTCGCCGTAGTAGCGCTTGGTCAGCTCGACGACGGTCGCGCCCGCGCGCTCGTACAGCGCCTTGCGGGCGGTGTGGGTGGCGAGCACCGAGCCGTTGCCCGGCAGGGACAGGCCGATGGCCTCGGTCAGGCAGTTCATCGAGTTGGCGGTGAACATGCCGGAACACGAGCCGCAGGTCGGGCAGGCGTTCTCCTCGATACGGAGGATGTCCTCGTCGGAGATCTTGTCGTTGACGGCCTCGGACATGGCGTCGACCAGGTCGAGCGTGCGGACCGTGCCGTCGACGAGGGTGGCGCGGCCGGACTCCATCGGGCCGCCGGAGACGAAGACCGTCGGGATGTTGAGGCGGAGCGCCGCCATCAGCATGCCGGGCGTGATCTTGTCGCAGTTCGAGATGCAGACCAGCGCGTCCGCGCAGTGCGCCTCGACCATGTACTCGACCGAGTCGGCGATCAGGTCGCGCGACGGCAGGCTGTAGAGCATGCCGCCGTGGCCCATCGCGATGCCGTCGTCGACGGCGATCGTGTTGAACTCGCGCGGGATGCCGCCGGCCTCGGTGATCGCTTCGCTGACGATGCGGCCGACCGGGGCCAGGTGGGTGTGGCCCGGCACGAACTCCGTGAACGAGTTGGCTACGGCGATGATCGGCTTCCGGCCGATGTCCGCACCGGGTACACCGGAGGCGCGCATAAGGGCGCGGGCGCCCGCCATGTTGCGGCCGTGGGTGACTGTGCGGGACCTCAGCTCGGGCATCGCCGCTCGCTCCTTCAGGTCGGGTCCGCCGGGCGGACCGTCGGCGTCATACGGAAAAGACTGGCTCATGAGCCTACGCCGCGGGTGCGCTGTGCGGATCGGGTGTCCGGATGGCGGGATGGCTGTCTCAGGTCTGGGGGGGAGGGTGCCGGGGGGTGGTTCTTCGTCTGCGGGCCGGCGGCCGCTTCTCGCGCAGTTCCCCGCGCCCCTGGGTCCGTCTTTTACGCGCGCCACCGTCGTGGCTGGTCGCGCAGTTCCCCGCGCCCCTAGGACCGTCGCCCACTGACGGCCGGTGGCCGCTTCTCGCGCAGTTCCCCGCGCCCCTGGGACCGTCGCCCGCTGACGGCCGGTGGCCGCTTCTCGCGCAGTTCCCCGCGCCCCTGAGATGCGCACTTCGTGCGGCATGTCATCAAGGGCGGCCCACCGGCCCGCCCCTCAAAGGAGAGGCGCACGGTGCTCAGCCTCAGGCAGGAGAGGCGCGCCACCGTCCCGCCTCCCAGGAGAGGCGCGCGAAGCGCGGCCTCAAGGGGAGGCTGCGCGTCAGCGCATGCCTCAGGGGCGCGGGGAACTGCGCGAGACGCGGCCACCGGCCCGCAGACGACGAACCACCCAGGGGCGCGGGGAACTGCGCGGGAAGCGGCCACCGGGCCGCGGACGACGAACTGCCCAGGGGCGCGGGGAACTGCGCGACCAGCCCCCACCCGCCCGCGGACGAAGAACCACCCAGGGGCGCGAGAAGCGGCCACCGGGCCGCAGGCGACGAACTGCTCAGGGGGCCTCGCCGCAGGCGGAGAACCGATCTGGGGGTCAGGGGCGGGGGAGTTGGAGGGGGGAGGCCAGGTGGAGGCGGGTGAAGGCCAGGGCTTCGGCCAGATCGGCCTCGCGTTCGGCGCTCGACATGGCCCGCCGGGTGTTGACCTCGATCACGACGTGCCCGTCGAAGCCCCCGGTGGCGAGGCGTTCGAGGAGCGCGGCGCAGGGCTGGGTGCCGCGGCCGGGGACCAGGTGTTCGTCCTTGCTGGAGCCGTTGCCGTCCGCCAGGTGCACATGGCCGAGACGGTCGCCCATCCGGTCGATCATGTGCATGGCGTCGGTGCGGGCCGTCGCCGTGTGGCTGAGATCGACCGTGAAGTGCCGGTAGTCGTCCTTCGTGACGTCCCAGTCGGGCGCGTAGGCGAGCATCTCGCGGTCGCGGTAGCGCCACGGGTACATGTTCTCGACGGCGAACCGGACGTCCGTCTCGTCGGCCATCCGCCAGATGCCGCCGACGAAGTCACGGGCGTACTGGCGCTGCCACCGGAAGGGCGGATGGACGACCACCGTGGAGGCGCCGAGCCGCTCGGCCGCCTTCTTCGCGCGTTGCAGCTTCGTCCAGGGGTCGGTGGACCAGACGCGCTGGGTGATCAGCAGACACGGGGCGTGGACGGCCAGGATCGGGATGTGGTGGTAGTCGCTGAGGCGGCGCAGGGCCTCGATGTCCTGGCTGACGGGGTCGGTCCAGACCATGACCTCCACGCCGTCGTAGCCCAGGCGTGCGGCGATCTCGAAGGCCGTCGCCGTGGACTCCGGATAGACCGAGGCCGTCGACAGGGCGACCTTCGCATCCGGGATGCGCACCACTGGTTCTGCCACGGAGACAGAGTACGGGCCTTCCGGACAGGGCGGGGAAGCGGTCCTTTCGGGCGTTCTCGCGGGGTGTCCTGCCGGGCGTCCTCCCCCTCGGCCCCGCGCCCCGGGACAACGCGGCGCCGCCGCGACGCGGTCAGCTGCGCGGCGGCATCTGGTCGAGGTGGCGCAGGATGACGCCCTCGCGCAGCGCCCAGGGGCAGACCTCGACGCTCTCCACGCCGAAGAGGTCCAGCGCGCCCTCGGCGACCAGCGCCCCGGCGAGGAGCTGGCCGGCGCGGCCCTCCGAGACGCCCGGCAGCTCCGCGCGCTCGGCCTCCGTCATGGCGGCGAGCCGGGGCACCCAGTCCTCCAGCGACCGGCGCTTCAACTCGCGCTGGACATACAGCCCCTCGGTGGAGCGGGCCGCGCCGGCGAGCCGGGCCAGCTGTTTGAACGTCTTGGACGTGGCGACGACGTGGTCGGGCGCCCCGAACCGGCTGAACTCACCCACCGTGCGCGCGATCTGCGCCCGCACGTGCCGGCGCAGCGCCTTCACGTCGGCGGGGTCGGCCGGGTCGCCGGGCAGCCAGCCGGCCGTCAGCCGCCCGGCGCCGAGCGGCAGCGACACGGCGGCGTCCGGCTCCTCGTCGATCCCGTACGCGATCTCCAGCGAACCGCCGCCGATGTCGAGGACGAGCAGCTTGCCCACGGACCAGCCGAACCAGCGGCGCGCGGCGAGGAAGGTGAGCCGGGCCTCCTCCGCGCCGCTGAGCACCCGCAGTTCGACGCCGGTCTCGTCCTGGACGCGGGCCAGCACCTCGTCCGCGTTGGTCGCCTCGCGCACCGCCGACGTGGCGAACGGCAGCACGTCCTCGACGCCCTTGTCCTCGGCGGCCTCCAGAGCGCCTCTGACCGTGCCGACGAGCCGCTCCACGCCGTCGGGGCCGATCGCCCCGCGCTCGTCGAGGAGTTGGGCGAGCCGCAGCTCGGCCTTGTGCGAGTGCGCGGGCAGCGGCCGGGCACCCGGGTGTGCGTCCACCACCAGCAGATGCACCGTATTCGAACCCACGTCGAGGACACCGAGTCTCATGGACGGAACGCTACTGCGCGCATGAGGTCCACCGGCAGGGAAGGTCCGGGCGAAGTCCTCCGCGCGCTTACTCTGGGACGGTGCCAAAGACGAAAAAGGCCAAGGCCGACAAAAGCGGTAAGAGCGACAAGAAGGCCACGTCGGTTCTGCCGAAGCAGGGTCAGGACGTGACGCAGGACGAGAAGGCCATCGACTTCCCGCGCTCCTGGGTCGAGTTCCCGGATCCGGCCGACGACGAGCAGGTCTTCCGCTGCGATCTGACCTGGCTCACCTCTCGCTGGTCGTGCATCTTCGGCAGCGGCTGCCAGGGCATCCAGGCGGGGCGCGCGGACGACGGCTGCTGCACGCTGGGCGCCCACTTCTCGGACGAGGACGACGAGAAGCGCGTGGCGGGGTTCGTGGCCCGGCTGACGCCCGACATCTGGCAGCACCACGACGTCGGCACGGAGACCGGCTGGGTGTCGAAGGACGAGGACGGCGAGCGGCAGACCCGCCCGTACAACGGCTCGTGCATCTTCCAGAACCGCCCCGGTTTCGAGGGCGGCGCGGGCTGCTCGCTGCACATCCTCGCCCTCAAGGAGGGGCGCGAGCCGCTGGAGACGAAGCCGGACGTGTGCTGGCAGCTGCCGGTCCGGCGGACCTACGAGTGGATCGACCGGCCGGACGACACGCGCGTGCTCCAGGTCTCCATCGGCGAGTACGACCGGCGCGGCTGGGGTCCGGGCGGCCACGACCTGCACTGGTGGTGCACGTCGGCGACCTCGGCGCACGGCGCCGGTGACCCGGTGTACGTCTCCTACCGCCCGGAGCTGACCGAGCTGATGGGCGCGGAGGGCTACGCGAAGCTGGTCGGGCTGTGCGAGGAGCGGCTGGCCGCGCTGCCCAAGGGGCTGCCGCTGGTCGCCCCGCACCCGGCCGACCCCGCCCCCTGACGCCCCTGAGACCCCTGGCGCCCTGACACCGCGGGTCCGGGACCTCAGGGGGACAGGGCCGGCGCCGTCGACTCCCCCGGGCCCGGGCTCGCCGTGTCGGACGCGGTGGGCTCGGGCTCGCTCGTCGCCGGGTCGCTGGGCGTCGGGGTGGGGTCCGGGTCGGTCGTGCCGGGGTCGCTCGCCGTGGGGTCCGGGTCGGACGGTGTCGAACCGCCGCCGCCCGGATGGTGGTGGCCCGGGTGGCCCGAGCCGTGGCCGGGGTGGTGGCCGCCCGCCCTCCGCCCGTACCCGTCGAGGGAGATGACCGCGCCCGACGGGGCGATGCCGATGCGGGCGCTCCAGGGCCCGGCCGGCTCGCGGTCGTGATCGACGTAGACCCGGATCGTGCTGGAGTCGCCGGGGCTCAGCGTGCCCGACGACTGGCTCAGCCAGAGCCAGGAGGCCGCGGTGGACGCCGACCAGTGGACGGGCGCGCTGCCCGACGCGGTCAGCGTGATGAGCGTGGAGCGGCCGCTGGGCTGGGCCGTCACGGTGAGCCGGCCGGGGCCCGAACCCGCGCGCGTGGGCGGCGAGATCACTTCCACGGAGACGTCCGGCGAGCGGCTGCCCGCGGTGAAGCGCGGGTCGGGGGTGGTGCTGGCGTTGCCCGCGTTCTCGTAGCCGAATCCGGTGGCGTCCCCGGCGCTCCCGTCGTCCGGGCCGCCCGCGCCCTCGGCCTCCCTGGCGCTCACCGAGCGGCCGTCGCTGCCCTCGCCGGTGAGCGGGGCGCCCCGGTAGGCGGCCCACAGGGCGAAGACGGGGGCGGCGACCACGGTGGCGACGACCGTCGTGGTGAGCGCACGCGCGCGCAGCCGGTCGCGGCGGGCCGCGCGGTCCTTGGGGTCCATCGGGAAGCCGCGCCGGTCGAAGCGCGGGGCCCGCAGATGGGCGCCGTGGGCGGCGTGCATCGCGTGGTGCAGGGCGGCGCGCGGGGCCTCGGCGAGCGGCAGCGCGGCCGGGGTGACCGAGGTGCCGGGCCAGGCGCCGGGGACGGCGCGCTCGGCGGTGCGGCGGCAGCGCGGGCAGTCGTCGACGTGCCGGACCAGCTCGCGGCGCAGGGCCGTGGACAGCAGCAGCTGGTTGTCGCCGGTGAGGCGGTTGACGCCGGGGCAGGTGCCCGTCTCGACGACGGCGAGGGCGGCGCGGGTGCGCTCGACCTCGCAGGCGGCGACGGAGAGCAGCTCGCGCGTGCCGGCCGGGTCGGTGCCGAGCACGGCGGCGACCTCGGCGGCGGACAGCCGGTGGCGCACCGCGAGCTCCAGCGCCTCGCGCTGCTCGGGGGTGGTGCCCGCGGCTTCCGGCCAGGCCAGCACCGCGAGCTGGCGGCGGCGCTCTTCCTGAAGAAGGCCGTCCTGCGGCGCGTCCGGGGTGGCCTGCGGGTCCGGGGCCGGTCCGGCCGCGTGCGCCCGCTGTCTGCGCCGCTTGGCCTCCGTCAGCCGGTGCAGGCAGGACCAGCGGGCCAGTGCGTACAGCCAGGACCGGCGGTCGCTCTCCGCCTCGGGGCCGCGGGAGCCGCGGCGCTCGGCGAGGGCGAGGGCGTCGCCGAGGGCGGCGATCGCCTCGTCGTGGTCGCAGAGCACGGAGAGGCAGTACGTGAACAGGCCGTCCAGACACGGCTCGTAGCGCGCGGGCGGGCGCTGGACGGCGGTGCGCGGCACCGGCCGCCTCGCCCCGGCGCGGTGCGCCCGGTGTGCGCCGGTGGTGTGTGTCGGGGTTTCCGGCCTGCTTGTCACCTGTGCGACCGTAGGCGGCGGGTAGGGCCCCTTCCGCCCCCTTGAGCACATTTAATCCTTACGGGTGAAACGATCCCTCAAAAGAGGACACGATCATCGGCCGCCGGGCTGATGCCGTGGCCAGCGCGGTGACGCGCGGCGACCGGACGGCGGACGGGCGACGACCGGGCGGCGGGCAGTCGGCGCGCGGCCGGGCGGGCGGGCGGCGCGGGCGGCCCGGGCGGCGGCGGCCGGACTGTCAGTGGCGCCCGCTACGGTTTCGCCCATGGCCACCCGTACGAAATCCGCGAACAGCGGCAAGCAACGCCCGTCGTACCGCTGCACCGAGTGCGGCTGGCAGACGGCCAAGTGGCTGGGCCGCTGCGCCGAGTGCCAGGCCTGGGGGACGATCGAGGAATACGGCGCCCCGGCGGTGCGCACGACGGCCCCCGGCCGCGTGACGACCTCCGCCCTGCCCATCGGCGAGGTGGACGGCCGGCAGGCGACGGCCCGTACCACCGGCGTGCCCGAGCTGGACCGGGTGCTCGGCGGCGGCCTGGTGCCGGGCGCGGTGGTGCTGCTCGCGGGCGAGCCCGGCGTCGGCAAGTCCACGCTGCTGCTCGACGTCGCCGCGAAATCGGCGAGCGAGCAGCACAAGACGCTCTATGTGACGGGTGAGGAGTCGGCGTCGCAGGTGCGGCTGCGCGCGGACCGCATCCACGCCATCGACGACCATCTGTACCTGGCGGCCGAGACGGACCTGTCCGCCGTCCTCGGCCACCTGGACGCGGTGCGGCCGTCGCTGCTGGTCCTGGACTCCGTGCAGACGGTGGCCTCGCCGGAGATCGACGGCGCGCCGGGCGGCATGGCGCAGGTGCGCGAGGTGGCCGGGGCGCTGATCCGGGCGTCCAAGGACCGCGGCATGTCCACGCTCCTCGTGGGCCATGTCACCAAGGAGGGCACCATCGCGGGCCCCCGCCTCCTGGAGCACCTGGTGGACGTGGTGCTGAACTTCGAGGGCGACCGGCACGCCCGGCTGCGCCTGGTCCGCGGCGTCAAGAACCGGTACGGGACGACGGACGAGGTCGGCTGCTTCGAACTGCACGACGAGGGCATCACGGGCCTGGCCGACCCCAGCGGCCTGTTCCTGACCCGGCGTGACGAGCCGGTGCCGGGCACGTGTCTGACGGTCACCCTGGAGGGCCGCCGCCCGCTGGTCGCCGAGGTGCAGGCGCTCACCGTCGACTCGCAGATCCCCTCCCCGCGCCGCACCACGTCGGGCCTGGAGACCTCCCGCGTCTCGATGATGCTGGCGGTTCTCGAACAGCGGGGCAAAATCAGCGCCTTGGGCAAAAGGGACATCTATTCCGCGACGGTCGGCGGGGTGCGGCTCACCGAGCCCGCCGCGGACCTCGCGATCGCCCTGGCGCTGGCCTCGGCGGCGAGCGACACCCCGCTGCCGAAGAATCTGGTGGCGATCGGGGAAGTGGGCCTGGCGGGCGAGGTCAGACGGGTGACGGGCGTGCAGCGCAGGCTCGCGGAGGCCCACCGGCTGGGCTTCACCCACGCCCTCGTGCCGGGCGATCCGGGCAAGATCCCGGCCGGTATGAAGGTCCTGGAAGTCGCCGATATAGGGGACGCGCTGCGGGTGCTGCCGAAGAGCCGTCGCCGAGAGGCCCCACGGGAGACGGAGGACCGCCGGTAGACTTTGCCCAGGTCTCGCCCGTGCGTACGAACATGACGGACGAAGGCGAAGAGCCCCAGGGCACCCCAAAAGCCTGCGATCCGGAGGAGTGCAGTGGCAGCCAACGACCGGGCGACAGCTCCCGGCAAGTCCGGCGGGAGTTCCGGTGCGGACGGTCTGATGCGCGCCTCGCTGAGCGCGGTGGCGCCCGGCACGGCCCTGCGCGACGGTCTGGAGCGCATCCTCCGCGGCAACACCGGCGGTCTCATCGTCCTCGGCTCCGACCGGACGGTCGAGTCGATGTGCACCGGCGGTTTCGTTCTGGACGTGGAGTTCACGGCGACGCGTCTGCGCGAGCTGTGCAAGCTCGACGGCGGCATCGTGGTCTCCTCCGACCTCAGCAAGATCCTGCGCGCCGGGGTCCAGCTGGTGCCGGACCCGACGATCCCCACCGAGGAGACCGGCACCCGGCACCGCACCGCCGACCGCGTCAGCAAGCAGGTCGGCTTCCCGGTGGTGTCCGTGTCCCAGTCGATGCGGCTCATCGCCCTGTACGTGGACGGGCAGCGCCGCGTGCTGGAGGACTCGGCGGCGATCCTGTCCCGGGCGAACCAGGCACTGGCGACGCTGGAGCGGTACAAACTGCGGCTCGACGAGGTGGCGGGCACGCTCTCCGCGCTGGAGATCGAGGACCTGGTCACCGTCCGCGACGTCACGGCGGTCGCGCAGCGCCTGGAGATGGTGCGCCGGATCGCCACGGAGATCGCCGAATACGTGGTGGAGCTGGGCACCGACGGCCGCCTCCTGGCGCTCCAGCTGGACGAGTTGATCGCGGGCGTGGAGCCCGAGCGGGAGCTGGTCGTGCGGGACTATGTGCCCGAGCCGACGGCGAAGCGTTCCCGTACGGTCGACGAGGCGCTCTCGGAGCTGGACTCGCTGCACCACGGCGAGCTGCTCGAACTGCCCATCGTGGCGCGGGCGCTGGGGTACACGGGGTCGCCGGAGGCGCTGGACTCGGCGGTCTCGCCGCGCGGTTTCCGGCTCCTGGCCAAGGTGCCGCGGCTGCCCGGGGCGATCATCGACCGGCTCGTGGAGCACTTCGGCGGGCTCCAGAAGCTGCTCGCCGCCAGCGTCGACGACCTCCAGGCGGTGGACGGGGTCGGCGAGGCGCGGGCCCGCAGCGTGCGGGAGGGGCTGTCGCGGCTTGCGGAGTCGTCGATCTTGGAGCGGTACGTGTAGCTCCGCGGGGGGCCGGTTTCGTGGTGCGGGGTGCTTCTTCTGGCGGTTCGGGGGGTGCTTGCTGTGCGTCGCGGGCTTTCCGGCCGTGGGGGGTTGCTCGCGCAGTTCCTCGCGCCCCTGGGGGGGCTTGATCGTTGTCGTCGAGCTCGGGCCGTGGGGGGTGCTCGCGCAGTTCCTCGCGCCCCTGGCGAGGCTTGGTCGTTGTCGTCGGGCTCGGGCCGTGGGGGGTGCTCGCGCAGTTTCTCGCGCCCCTGGCGGGGCTTCTGTGGGGGCTCGTCAGTCCTGTTTGAGGACGAATGAGGTCTGGGTGCTCGACAGTTGAGGGGCCTTCACCTCTACGAGGTAGGTGCCCGGCGACGCGGTGCCCGCTGCCGGGGTCGCGCACCGGGGGGCGCTCGGGCGGCGGTCCCAGGTGAGGGTGTGGGTGACCTTGCCGCCCGCGGGGACGCGGAGCAGCAGCCCCGTCGCGTTGCCGGACGGGCAGTCCTCGGACGACCAGAATTGCTTGTCGCCGTCCGCCTTCGTGATCGTCACGACCGCCGTGCGCGGACCGAGGTCGACCTTGCAGGACGTGTCCGTGGTGTTCTTCGCGGCGAGTTCGATGCGCGGCTCGTCCCCGGGCGCGTACGAGTTGTGGAGGCTGCGCACCGTCAGGGTCACCCCGCCCACCGTGCAGTCGGGGAGCTTGGACCCGGCCGGGACCTGGTCGCCGGACGTCGTGCCGCCGCCGCTGCCCGCGCCGTCGCCGCCCGCGGAGTCGTCCGAGCCGCCGGCGCCCGCGGAACCCCCGTCCGCGCCGTCGCCCGAACCGTTCCCCGAGCCGTCGCCGGAGCCGCCGCCCGAGCCGTCGCCCGCCCCCGAGCCGCCCGACGCATCGCGTCCGCCCGGGTGTTGGCTGATCGCGGGGCCCGAACCGGAGGGTCCGGGCGTGATGGACTGCGTCGGGTGCTTGCCGTTCGCACCCCCGGCGCCGTTGTTCCCGTCCCCGCCGCCCAAGGTGACGATCCAGACGATCAGCAGCGCGAGCAGCGCGACAGCGGACGCCAGAACGACCCTCCGGCGCCAGTAGATGGAGGAGGGAAGCGGCCCGATCGGATTGCGCAGAGATCCCACGGCTCAAACCTTACGAGAGATCGGGCGGTTGTCCGGTGTCCACCCGCCGCACCGGGCGGCAAGTTTTCAGGATCATCATCATGCCCCGCCCCGGCGCGCACACACGGCGGCCCCCGACATTCGCCGGACGGCGTCCGCGACCGGCGCCGGACGGGGCTCTCACCCCGTATTGCATACTGTCCGGCACCATGGGAACCATTGACTCCGATCTCTATCGCGACATCCTCCAGTTCGGCCACGACACTCCGTCGTGGTTCCAGCACCTGATGGAGGTGTGGACCGAACTCGGGCTGCTGCTGTTCGCCGTGCTCTTCGTCGTCGCCTGGTGGCGGGCGCGGCGCGGTGATCCGCGGGCGCTGGCCGTCGCGGTGCTGGCGCCGCTGGGCACCGCGGTGGCGTACGTGATCAGTGAGGTCGTGAAGTCGGGGATCGACGAGGACCGGCCGTGCCGCGCGGTGAGCGGGGCGCTGGCCCCGCTGATCGACTGCCCCGCCTACGGGGACTGGTCGTTCCCCTCCAACCACTCCACCATCGCCGCGGCGGCGGCCGTGGGGCTGGCGCTGGCCTGGCCGAAGATCGGCTGGCTGACGGTGCCGATGGCGATCATGATGGCGTTCTCCCGGGTGTTCGTCGGCGTGCACTACCCGCACGACGTGGCGGTGGGCCTGCTGCTCGGCACGCTCGTCGCCGTCCTCGTCTCCCGACTGTGCGCGGGGCCGGGCGCGCGGCTCGTCGGGACGATGCGGGGATCGCGCAACGGCCTGGCGCAGTGGTTCGCGGGACCGGGTCCCGCGACCGGCGCCGGGAGGGCCACCGGGGCGCCCCGGCGCGGCGCGCACCGGCGCTGACCCCGGCGCACACCGGCGTACGGGCGGGCCTGCTGACGTGATGTCACCTCACGTGAGCAGGCCCGCTCGGCGTGGTGCGGACGCGCGCGGGGCCGGGGCCCGGCCCGGGTCCGGCGAGGGCCGGGGCCGGGTCTCCGGGTGCCGCCACGGGGTGACCCGGGTGCCGCCAGCGGGTGACCCGGGTGCCGCCACCGGATGACCCGGGTGCCGCCAGCGGGTGACAAAGCACGGCCGCGGGTGACGGCCGCGGCGCCGCCCGCCCCGGACCGGTCCCCACCCGTGGCAGGATCGGCAGTGCCATGACTGCGCCCACGAAGACTCCCGAGAACGCACCCGCCGAGCGGACCGATCTTCACGAACCCGTCATCGACTGGTTCTCCGAGCACGCCCGCGACCTGCCCTGGCGTCGCCCGGAGGCCGGCCCGTGGGGCGTGATGGTCAGCGAGTTCATGCTGCAACAGACCCCCGTGAGCCGGGTCCTGCCGGTCTACGAGCAGTGGCTCGCGCGCTGGCCGCGCCCCGCCGACCTGGCCGAGGAGGCGCCCGGCGAGGCCGTCCGCGCCTGGGGCAGGCTCGGCTATCCGCGCCGCGCCCTGCGGCTGCACGGCGCGGCCGTCGCCATAACGGAACGGCACGGCGGCGACGTACCGACCGCGCACTCCCAGCTGCTCGCCCTGCCGGGCATCGGGGAGTACACGGCCGCCGCGGTCGCCTCGTTCGCGTACGGGCAGCGGCACGCGGTGCTCGACACGAACGTGCGCCGGGTGTTCGCCCGCGCCGTGGCGGGCGTGCAGTTCCCGCCGAACGCGACGACCGCCGCCGAGCGGAAGCTGGCCCGCGCGCTGCTGCCGGAGCGGGAGGAGACCGCCGCCCGGTGGGCCGCCGCCTCGATGGAGCTGGGTGCGCTGGTGTGCACCGCGAAGAACGAGCAGTGCCCGCGCTGCCCGATCGCCGCGCTGTGCGCGTGGCGGCTCGCCGGGAAGCCCGCGCACGACGGTCCGCCGCGGCGCGGACAGACGTACGCCGGCACGGACCGTCAGGTGCGGGGCAAGCTGCTCGCCGTGCTGCGGGACGCGGTCGCCCCCGTTCCGCAGGCGACGCTCGACCGGGTCTGGGACGAGCCGGTGCAGCGGGCCAGGGCGCTGGACGGGCTGGTCGGCGACGGTCTGGTGGAGCCGCTCGCGGACGGTCTGTACCGGCTTCCGGCGGGCTGATCTTCTCAGGGGATTCTCAGCTCCGTTACAGAACCGACGGACAGCCGTGCGTTCGTCGAAGGCTGGAACGGACAGTGCCGTGACAACGCCTCCGTAGCTTTTTCCTCATGCCGCACGCGACCAGTGCGGTCCACGGGGAGCAAGCGGGAAACGGGAGGCGGTTCATCATGGCGCACGGCGGTGAGGTGCTCGAGTTCGAGGAGTACGTCCGGACGCGGCAGGACGCCCTGCTGCGCAGCGCCCGGCGCCTGGTGCCGGACCCCGTGGACGCCCAGGACCTGTTGCAGACGGCGCTCGTGCGTACGTACGGGCGGTGGGACGGGATAGCGGACAAGCGCCTGGCCGACGCCTATCTGCGCCGGGTCATGATCAATACGCGGACCGAGTGGTGGCGGGCCCGGAAGCTGGAGGAGGTCCCGACCGAGCAGCTTCCGGAGTCGACGGTCGACGACTCCACCGAACAGCACGCGGACCGGGCCCTTCTGATGGACGTCATGAAGGTGCTGGCGCCGAAGCAGCGCAGTGTCGTGGTGCTGCGACACTGGGAGCAGATGTCCACAGAGGAGACGGCCGCCGCCCTCGGCATGTCGGCCGGAACCGTGAAGAGCACGCTGCACCGGGCCCTGGCCCGGCTCCGCGAAGAGCTGGAGAGCCGGGACCGGGAGGAACTGGTGGCGGGCGCGCTCGACCGTCGTGAGGAGCGGGAGCGTTGCGCGGCCTAGGCCCACGTGCCTCCGGGATCCGGTTCCGCGGAGCCCTGAGCAGGATCCTGCACCGAGCCCTTCGAGGGACCTTCCGGGCGGGCAGGGCGGGGAGTCCGGTACTGGCCGGGCTCGCCGCCCTCGGCCTTTTCGCCGGTGCGCTCGCGGCCTGCTCGACCGGGGGCACCGGCGCCCGCGACGAGGGGCCCGCGCGCACCGACCCGGTCGGCTCGACGGCGCCGGCCGCCACCGTCAGCCCGGAGCCGGACAGCGCCGCCGCCTCACCGGCGCCGAGCGCCTCGGCCGTCCCGTCCCCCGCGTCGGTGGACGCGGTGCGGCTGGTGAAGGGCGACCCGAAGGTCAGCGCCGACATCAAGCGCGATCTCAAGCCGTGCGTCGCCAAGGAGTACCCGGTCGACGTGAGCTACGGGAACCTGACCGGCGGATCGGCGAACGACATCGTGGTCAACGTGATGACCTGCGGAGACGCCGTCGGCATCGGCACGTATGTGTATCGCGACGACGACGGCGCGTACAAGAATGTCTTCCAGGCCGAGGAACCCCCGGTGTATGCGGAGATCGACCGGGGTGATCTCGTGGTCACCAAGCAGGTGTACGAGAAGGGCGACTCCGTCGCCTCCCCGTCGGGCGAGGAGATCCTCACGTATCGCTGGAGCGGCGGCCGCTTCACCGAGGTGGAGCGCACGCACAACGACTACAGCCACGCGGTGGACGGGGCGTCGCCGGCCCCGGAGGACGGCTGACGCGGCCGGCGGGCGGCCGCTGATCGGTACGGGAACGGAAAGGGACAGCACCACATGGCTGAGCGCAGGGGCGAGCAGACCCACGTCCTGTTCGTCGAGGACGACGACGTCATCCGCGAGGCCACCCAGCTCGCCCTGGAGCGGGACGGTTTCGCGGTCACCGCGATGCCGGACGGGCTCAGGGGCCTGGAGGCGTTCCGCGCGGACCGGCCCGACATCGCGCTGCTCGACGTCATGGTGCCGGGGCTCGACGGGGTGTCGCTGTGCCGCCGGATCCGGGACGAGTCGACCGTCCCGGTGATCATGCTCTCCGCGCGCGCCGACTCCATCGACGTCGTGCTCGGCCTGGAGGCCGGGGCCGACGACTACGTGACCAAGCCGTTCGACGGGGCGGTGCTCGTCGCGCGGATCCGGGCGGTGCTGCGCCGCTTCGGGCACGCGGGCGGCCCGGCGGCGGGCGGTTCCGGCGGCGCGGAGGCGGCGGACGCCGGTTCCGGTGCCGTGCTGCACTTCGGCGATCTGGAGATCGACACGGAGGGCATGGAAGTGACCAGGGGTGGTACGCAGGTGGCGCTGACGCCGACCGAGATGCGGCTGCTCCTGGAGTTCTCGTCGGCGCCCGGCACGGTCCTGTCCCGCGACAAGCTGCTGGAGCGGGTGTGGGACTACGGCTGGGGCGGGGACACCCGCGTCGTCGACGTCCATGTGCAGCGGCTGCGCACCAAGATCGGCCAGGACCGGATCGAGACGGTCCGCGGTTTCGGCTACAAACTGAAGGCGTGAGCGGCCCGACGGCGCGGTCCGGGCACGACGGGGTGGACGGAAATGGGACCACGGGGACCACGGGGACGACGGGGACGCCAGGGACCACGGGGACGGCAGGCACAACGAGGACGTCAGGGACCACAGGGACCACAGGGACGACAGGGACGACGGATATGAGGGGGCTCGCGGACCGGTCCGGGGCGGCGCGGCTGGGGCGGCTGCTGCCGCGGCGGCTGCGGCGCGGTCTGCGCAGCGGCGTACGCTGGAAGATCAGTGTGGCGATCGCGCTGGTCGGCGCGCTGGTGGCGGTCGCGCTGAGTCTGGTCGTGCACAACGCGGCGCGGGTGTCGATGCTGGACAACGCCCGGGACGTGCAGGACGAGCGGATCCAGTTCGTGCAGCGCCAGTACGAGGCGCGCGGCGGCGGCAATCTGCCGGTCGGCTTCCGGGTCGACGATCCGGCGCTCCCCGCCGAGCTGCGCGCCAAGGTGCTCGACGGGCGCCGCGCCACCTATGTGTCCGAGCCGTCGGACGGGGTGCCGGACATCTGGGCCGCGGTGCCGCTGGCCGACGGGGGCGTGCTGTCGGTGCACACGCGGTTCACCGATCGCAGCGCGACCGTGATGAAGGACCTCGACCAGGCGCTGATCATCGGTTCCATCGTCGTCGTGTTCGGCGGCAGCGCGCTCGGGGTCCTCATCGGCGGGCAGTTGTCGCGGCGGCTGCGCAAGGCCGCCGTCGCGGCCCGGCAGGTCGCCCAGGGGCAGACGCACGTCCGGGTGCGGGACGCGATCGGCGGGGTCGTGCGGGACGAGACCGACGATCTCGCGCAGGCCGTGGACGCCATGGCCGACGCGCTCAAGCAGCGGCTGGAGGCCGAGCGCCGGGTCACCGCGGACATCGCGCACGAGTTGCGTACGCCGGTCACCGGGCTGCTCACCGCCGCCGAGCTGCTGCCGCCGGGGCGGCCCAGTGAGCTGGTCAGGGACCGGGCGCAGGCGATGCGGACGCTCGTGGAGGACGTGCTGGAGGTGGCCCGGCTGGACAGTTCGGCGGAGCGGGCCGAGCTCCAGGACATCCTGCTCGGCGAGTTCGTGAGCCGGCGGGTCGCGGCGCGGGCCTTCGACGGGATCACGGTCAGCGTGATCCACGAGTCCGAGGTGACGACGGATCCGCGCCGTCTGGAGCGCATTCTGTACAACCTCCTGGCGAACGCCGCCAAGCATGCGCGGCCGCCGATAGAGGTCAGTGTGGAGGGGCGGGTCATCCGGGTCCGCGATCACGGGCCCGGGTTCCCGGAGGATCTGCTGGAGGAGGGGCCGAGCCGGTTCAGGACCGGGGCCGCCGACCGGGCGGGGCACGGGCACGGGCTGGGGCTCACGATCGCCGCGGGGCAGGCGCAGGTGTTGGGGGCGCGGCTCACGTTCCGTAACGTGCGTCCGCCCGGGGCGGAGCGGGGGACTCCTGCCGAGGGTGCCGTGGCTGTCCTGTGGCTGCCCGAACACGCTCCGACCAGTACCGGCAGCTTTCCGATGGTGCGGTTGCCGCGCACCGTGTGAGCGTGCGGGGGGCTTGCTCGCCGGCCCCGGCTTCGGGCGCGGCACGGGCTCCTTGCCGGGTCGTTCTTCTCGCGCGGGCCGGTGGGGGCTGGTCGCGCAGTTCCCCGCGCCCCTGAGGCGGATGGCCCGCTCGGGCCCCCGGCCGCTCCCCGCGACTCCCAGGTCGTACATCCCGCGCGGGCCGGTGGTCGCTTCTCGCGCAGTTCCCCGCGCCCCTGAGGCGGATGGCCCGCTCGGGCCCCCGGCCGCTCCCCGCGAACCCGCGGTCGTACGTCGTGCGCGCGCCGGTGGCCGCTTCTCGCGCCGTTCCCCGCGCCCCCAGGGGCGGACGGGCCGCTCGGGCCCCCGGCCGCTCCCCGCGACCCTGAGGTCGTACATCCCGCGCGCGCCGGTGGTCGCTTCTCGCGCAGTTCCCCGCGCCCCCAGGGGCGGACGGGCCGCTCGGGCCCCTTGTCGCTCCCCGCGCCCCCCATCGGCGTAGGCCCCATCTCGAACCCACCCCCCCCACACACAGAAATGCGACGGCCCCCGGAACCGGTGTGGTTCCAGGGGCCTTCGGGGGGAGTCAGACGGATTCGGGGATGGCGTCCGTCGTCGGTGCGGGGGTGTCCGGGTCCTTGGCGGCCGGGCCCGCTCCTCGCAGGGCGACCTCCTTGACGAACACGGCCGCGATCAGCGCCACGACGGCCACCACGGAGCCGAGCAGGAACGCCACGTGCGTACCGGACGACACCGCGAACTCGTAGGCCTCGCGCACCGGCGCCGGCAGCTTGGCCATGCTGGCGGCGTCCAGCTGCGCCGACCGCTCGGTCATCCGGCCGCCGAGCGAACCGGCCCGCGCGGCCATGACGTCCTGCACCTTGTTGTTGAACAGCGCGCCCATGATGGCGACACCGAACGACGACCCGAGCGTCCGGAACAGGGTCGCGGAGGAGGACGCGACGCCCATGTCCTTCATCTCGACGCTGTTCTGCGCGACGAGCATGGTGATCTGCATGAGGCAGCCCATGCCGGCACCGAGCACGGCCATGTAGACACCGGAGGTGAACCGGGAGGTCCCGGTGTCCATCTGCGCGAGCAGGAACAGTCCGGTGATCATCAGTACGGTGCCGACGATCGGGAACACCTTGTACTTGCCGGTGCTGGTGGTGACCCGGCCCGCGACGAGCGAGACGATCATCATGGACAGCAGCATCGGCAGGAGCAGCAGCCCGGAGTTGGTGGCGGACGCGCCCTGCACGGCCTGCTGGTACAGCGGCAGGAAGAGCACGGCGCCGAACATCACGAAGCCGGTGATGAAGCCGATCACGGACATCAGGGTGAAGTTGCGGCTGCGGAAGATGTGCAGCGGCAGGATCGGCTCGGCGGCCCTGGTCTGCGAGAAGACGAACCCGACGAGCGCGGCGACCCCGAGCCCGATCAGCTCCATGATCACGGCGGAGCCCCACGCGTACTCGCTGCCGCCCCAGGTCGTGACCAGCACGATCGAGGTGATGCCGACGGTCAGCAGCGCGGCGCCGAGGTAGTCGATCGAGCCGCCCGAGCGCTTCTTCGGCAGATGCAGCACGGCGGTGATCATGACGAGCGCGACGGCGCCGATCGGCAGGTTGATGTAGAAGGTCCAGCGCCAGCCGAGGTGGTCGGTGATGGTGCCGCCGACGAGCGGGCCGCCGATCATGGCGAGCGCCATGACACCGGCGATCATGCCCTGGTACTTGCCGCGCTCGCGGGGCGGTATGAGGTCGCCGATGATGGCCATGACGCCGACCATCAGACCACCGGCGCCGAGCCCCTGGACGGCCCGGAAGGCGATCAGTTCGGTCATGCCCTGGGCCATGCCGCTGAGCGCGGAGCCGACCAGGAAGATGACGATGGAGGTCAGGAAGGCGCCCTTCCTGCCGTACATGTCACCGATCTTGCCCCAGATGGGCGTGGAGGCGGCGGTGGCCAGCGTGTACGCCGTGACGACCCACGACAGGTGCTCGACGCCGCCGAGGTCGCCGACGATCGTCGGCATCGCGGTGCCCACGATCATGTTGTCGAGCATGGCGAGCAGCATGGCGATCATCAGCGCCATCAGTACGACCCGCACACTGCGTGGCTGCGGCTCTCGCACCTGCTTCCCGCCGCCCGCCGTCTTCTCTGTCTGCGCCATGTCCCCCACACTCCCACTTACTTGCCGACCGGCTAGTTCCCTACAATGGGAAGGTAGGGCGCCAACTAGCCGGGCGTCAAGTAAGTTTTCTCCCAAGAGCGGGCGAGCAAGGGGCACAGATGGTCACGGGCAGCAGCAAGCCGCGGCAGCGCCGCGGGGACACCCGGCAGCGCATTCAGGACGTGGCCCTCGAACTGATCGCCGAGCAGGGGTACGAGAAGACGTCGCTGCGGGAGATCGCCGAGCGGCTCGGCGTCACCAAGGCGGCGCTGTACTACCACTTCAAGACCAAGGAAGACATCGTCGTCAGCCTCTTCAGCGACCTGATGACGCCGATCGACGAGCTGATCGCCTGGGCCAAGGAGCAGCCGCACCCCGTCCCGCTGGAGACCAAGCGGGAGATCCTCACCCGCTACGGCACGGAGCTGCACCAGGCGGCGCCGCTCTTCCGCTTCATGCAGGAGAACCAGGCGCAGATGCGCGAGCTGAGCATCGGCGCGAACTTCAAGGACCGGATGCACGACCTGCTCGCCGAGCTGCTGCCCGAGGACGTCACGCTGACCGACCGGGTGCGCTGCTTCAGCGCGCTGTTCTCCATGCACGCCGGGATGTTCGTCCTGCGGGACGTCGAAGGCGACCCCGAGGAGAAGCGTCTCGCCATCCTCGAGGTCGCCACGGACCTGGTCACCCAGGCCCACAGGAGCTGAGAGCCCGTCGCGTCAGACGGTCACGCCCTGCGCCTTGAGGAAGGCGACGGGGTTGACCGCGGAGCCGTAGTTCGGCGTCGTACGGATCTCGAAGTGCAGGTGCGGGCCGCTGGAGTTGCCGGTGCTGCCGGACAGCGCGATGTGCTGGCCCGTCGCGACCGTCTGGCCGACGCGGACGTCGACCCGGGACAGGTGCGCGTACTGCGAGTACGTGCCGTTGCCGTGCTTGATCACGATGGCGTTGCCGTACGCGGGACCGTCACCGGCGCCGTTGCCGCCGGTCTTGACGACGGTGCCGCCGTGCGCGGCGACGACCTCGGTGCCGGTCGGCACGGCGAAGTCCTGGCCGGAGTGGTGGCCGCTGGACCACATGCTGCCGCCCTGGGCGTAGCCCGCGGAGAGCGTGTAGTGGGCGACCGGGTCGACCCAGGAGGCGGCCTTCTTGGCGGCGGCCTGCTGGGCGGAGGTGGCGGCCTTGGCCTGAGCGGCGGCCTGGGCCTTGACGGAGGCGGCGGATCCGCTCGGCAGGGCGGCGGCCTGCCCGTCGGCGGCGAACGCGGCCCCGGCGCCCAGCGCCGCCGTCATTCCGAGGCCGGCGGCCACGACGGCGGCACGGCTGCGGAGCTTCGACGTACCGGAACGGAGGGACAGGGTGCGCTTCGACATGGAGTGAGACCTTGCTTCGGGGACGGGGGGACCCGGCGCACCGCTTGGTGCCACCGGGTCGGCCATCCCTTGGTAACCCGCTCCCCCGGCCCCGCCCAAAAGGCCCTTCTACTACCGCGTCTCGTACACCTGTCGCAAAACGTGGAGTGCTTGACAGGCGTCGAAGATCGCCCGGAATTCGTCCGACTTATCCCCCGATCTGATGTTTAAGACCTCTTCACGGGCGCACCCCCAAGCCGCACGACCCCCTCCGGCCCGCCCGTTCTTTACAACGGACAAAAGGCCCGAACCCATCGACCAGGTAACAACCACCCCACGACCCCGCCGACCTCCTACCGCCCCTAGTACGCGCGGGTGGCCCTGTGCGTCATGTCACCGGGCGGCAAGATCCAACCCCCGGCGAATGTGATCGGGGCTACGCTCCCGAGCCATGGATCCCGCTGTGTTCGGCACCCGGCTGGCATCGGGCGCGCTCGTCCCCGCCCTCCGCAGACTGATCGTCCAGGAGGGGCCGGGAGCCGGCCTCACCGACCGGCCCGTCCGCCTGGCGGGACTCGTCACCTTCCGCGGCGAGAAGCGCTCCCTCACCGACGGCGACCTGCTCCGCCTCGCCCGCCGACTGGTGACGGCCGCGCTCGACGGACCGGGCGAACAGCCGTTCCCCGGCGCCGAGACGGAAGCCGTCGTGCACGCGCTCGCCGACACCCTGCACGCCCTCGGCGACCTGGCCATGGACGACGTACAGGCCGTGCGCCTGGGACACACCGAGCTGGCCCGCGCGCTGCGCCGCGCCGCCCCCGACCCCGGCCTGTCCACCGACGCGGACCACTTCCTCGACTCGCTCACCCGGTGGGCCTGCGAGCACATCCTCCAGTTCTTCACCCAGCGCTCGACCTTCGTCGCCCGCACCCTCGTCGAACAGAGCCGCGGCCAGCGCGAACTGCTCGCCCGGACGGACGAGCTGATCCGCCGCACCCCACCCGCCGACGCCCCCGACACCGCGTTCGAGCGGCGCTACCTCTCCTACGTGGCCGAGCGCCACCGGCATCTGACGATCTACGGCATCGATCTGCGGGACGCCCCCGAGCGCTGGCCGCTGGAGGTGGCGTACCTGAGCCTGGAGGCGACCACCACCGCGCCCGCCTTCCGGGAGGCTCCGTTCATCGGCCGCCCCGAGGAGTCCTCGACCCGGATCCGCGCCGAGGACGCCTTCGCCGACGGCCACGACCGGGTGCTGCTGCGCGGCGAGGCGGGCTCCGGCAAGACGACGCTGATCCAGTGGCTCGCCGTCACCGCGAGCGACCGCGTCCCGTTCGTCCTGCCGCTGCGCACCCTCGTCCGCTCCGCGGCGCTGCCCGCCCCGGCCGGATTCCTGGCCTCGGTCGACTGCCCGCTGGCCGCCCCCGACGGCTGGGCGGAGCGGGTCCTGGGCGCCGGGCGGGCCCTGGTCCTGGTCGACGGGCTCGACGAGATCCCGGCCGCCGACCGGCACCGGGTCCGCTCCTGGCTGACCGGGCTGATCGGCGCATACGGCGGCAACCGCTGGCTGCTCACCTCCCGCCCCACCGCCGTCCGCGCCGACTGGCTCGCCGACACCGGCTTCCGCGAGGTGCTGCTGCCGCCGATGCGCGGGCCCGACGTCACCACCTTCGTACGGCGCTGGCACGCGGCCGCCGGGGCGGGCGCGTTCGAGACCGCGCTCCTGGACGCGCTGCGCACCAAGCGCGACCTGGCCCGGCTCGCCACCAACCCCCTCCTGTGCGGCCTGATCTGCGCGCTGCACCGCGAGCGGCGCGGCTACCTGCCCACCGGCCGCAAGGAGCTGTACGACGCGGCCCTGTCGATGCTGCTCACCCGGCGCGACCGGGAACGCGGCATGACCGGCGTCGAGCTGGGCGAGGAGGCCCAGCTCGACCTCCTCCAGCACCTCGCCTACGCACTGATCCTCGGCGGCCGTACGGAGATGACCCGGGCCGCCGCCGAGGCGGCCCTGGAGCGGCGGCTGCCGTCCGTCACCTCGGCCACCCCCCTCGGCGACGCGCCCGCGGTCCTCTCCGCGCTGCTGCTGCGCAGCGGACTGCTGCGGCAGCCCGCCGAGGGTGTCGTCGACTTCGTGCACCGCACGTTCCAGGACTACCTGGGCGCCCGGCACGCCGTCGAGGAGGGCCACGCGCTGCCGTTCGTCCAGCGCCTCGCCGACGACCCGCAGGGCGAGGACGCGATCCGCATGGCGGTGGCCCACGCCCGCCCCGGCGAACGCCCGGCGCTCCTGCGCGAGCTGCTCTCCTGCGGCGCCCCGCGCCTGACCCTGCTGGCCCTGGCCTGCCTGGAGCACGCGACGACGCTGGCCCCCGACGTCCGCGCCGAGGTGGAGGCGGCGGCGGCCGCCCTGATCCCGCCGCGCTCCTCCGCCGCCGCGAGGCAGCTGGCCGAGGCGGGCCCGCTGGTCCTGGAGCTGCTGCCGGGCCCGGCGGGCCTGACCGACGAGGAGGCGCACGGCGTGACCGTCGCCGCCTCGGTCCTCGGCACCCGGGAACCGGCCGGGGCGCTGGGGGTGCTGCGGCGCTTCCGGGACCATCCGTCGCTCGACGTACGACGACAGCTCGTCGGCACGTGGGCGCGGTTCGACGCCGAGGAGTACGCCGCCCAGGTGCTGAACCTCGTGGACCGGAACGACCTGCTTCTGAGCTGCGTCACCGCGGAGCAGCGGGCAGCGCTCGCGCAGATGCGCCCCTGGCCCCTGCTGTCCCTGGGCGGCTCGCTGACGGCCGAGGACCTCGTCGCCGCCGTCCCGTGGCCCGGGGCCGTGACGAGCCTCTACCTGACGGCCAACGCGTTCCTCGGCGATCTGGGAGCCCTGGCCGCGCTGCCCGCGCTGACGGACCTGCTGCTGGCGGCGTGCCCCCGCGCCCGGGACTTCGGGCGACTGGCACCTCTCGGCCTCACCGAACTCGTCTGCTCGGGCGTGGGGGACCTGTCCGGCCTGGAAGAGCTGGACACCCTGCGCCACCTCTCGCTGGAGCACGCCCGGACCGCGGGGACGAGCCTGGCGGACACGCTGCCCCTCGGCGCCCCGCTGCGGTCCCTGTACCTGGGCGGTGACCTCACCGACGGCTGCGGGCTGCGGGGGCTGGAGAACTGGCCGACGCTGAGCACGCTGAGCCTGGAGCCCGGCTCCGTCGGGCTCCGCGCCGAGGACTGGGAGCGGGCCGCCAGCCTGCCAGGACTGCGGGAACTGGCCCTGCACGTGGACTTCTTCCGCACGGCTGCGGACGACCGGCCGCGGCTGCCGCTCTTCCCCCGCGTCGAGACGCTGCGCCTCACCGCCCTGAGGACCGCCGAGGACCTCGGCGGGCTGGCCGGCGCGTTCCCGGCGCTGCGCCGCGTGGTCCTCCAGACCGCCTTCGCGGCCACCGTCTCCGCGGACGACTACGCGGCCTGCTTCCCCGGCGCCGACGTCACCGTCACCGTCACCGTCGACCCGCACTGACCCGCGCCCGGGCGCACGCGAAAGGGGCCGGTGCTGAACAGCACCGGCCCCTCTCACTGGCTCACCCCGGAGGGGTTACGCGTCCTTGCTCAGGTTCGGACCGCCACCCGCGGCGGCGTCCTCGATCGGCGGGACGTCGGGCAGGGCCGACTTCTCCTCACCCCGGAAGGTGAAGGTCTTGGCCTCGCCCTCGCCCTCCGTGTCGACGACCACGATGTGGCCCGGACGCAGCTCGCCGAAGAGGATCTTCTCCGAGAGCGTGTCCTCGACCTCGCGCTGGATCGTGCGCCGCAGCGGCCGCGCGCCGAGAACCGGGTCGTAGCCCTTCTTCGACAGCAGCTCCTTGGCGGACTGGGAGAGCTCGATGCCCATGTCCCGGTCCTTCAGGCGCTCGTCCACCTTGCCGACCATCAGGTCGACGATCTGGAGGATGTCGTCCTGCGTCAGCTGCGGGAAGACGACGACGTCGTCCACACGGTTGAGGAACTCGGGACGGAAGTGCTGCTTGAGCTCGTCCGACACCTTGTTCTTCATGCGCTCGTAGTTGGTCTTCGTGTCACCCGTGGCCGCGAAGCCCAGGTTGAAGCCCTTCGAGATGTCCCGCGTGCCGAGGTTGGTCGTCATGATGATGACCGTGTTCTTGAAGTCGACGACGCGGCCCTGGGAGTCGGTCAGGCGACCGTCCTCCAGGATCTGGAGCAGCGAGTTGAAGATGTCCGGGTGGGCCTTCTCCACCTCGTCGAAGAGGACGACGGAGAACGGCTTGCGGCGCACCTTCTCGGTCAGCTGGCCGCCCTCTTCGTAGCCCACGTAACCGGGGGGCGAACCGAAGAGACGCGAGACCGTGTGCTTCTCGGAGAACTCCGACATGTCGAGGGAGATCAGCGCGTCCTCGTCACCGAACAGGAACTCGGCGAGCGCCTTGGACAGCTCCGTCTTACCGACACCGGACGGGCCGGCGAAGATGAACGAACCACCCGGACGCTTCGGGTCCTTCAGACCCGCACGCGTACGCCGGATCGCCTTCGAGAGCGCCTTGACGGCGTCCTTCTGGCCGATGACCCGCTTGTGGAGCTCGTCCTCCATGCGCAGCAGACGCGAGGACTCCTCCTCGGTGAGCTTGAAGACGGGAATGCCGGTCGCGGTCGCGAGGACCTCGGCGATCAGCTCGCCGTCGACCTCGGCGACGACGTCCATGTCGCCGGCCTTCCACTCCTTCTCGCGCTTGGCCTTCGCCGCCAGCAGCTGCTTCTCCTTGTCGCGGAGGGACGCTGCCTTCTCGAAGTCCTGGGAGTCGATGGCCGACTCCTTGTCGCGGCGCACGCCCGCGATCTTCTCGTCGAACTCGCGGAGGTCCGGCGGCGCGGTCATCCGGCGGATGCGCATCCGGGAACCGGCCTCGTCGATCAGGTCGATCGCCTTGTCCGGCAGGAAGCGGTCCGAGATGTACCGGTCGGCCAGCGTCGCGGCCTGGACGAGGGCCTCGTCCGTGATCGAGACGCGGTGGTGGGCCTCGTAGCGGTCGCGCAGACCCTTGAGGATCTCGATCGTGTGCGGCAGCGACGGCTCCGCGACCTGGATCGGCTGGAAGCGGCGCTCGAGGGCCGCGTCCTTCTCCAGGTGCTTGCGGTACTCGTCGAGCGTGGTCGCACCGATGGTCTGGAGCTCACCGCGGGCCAGCATCGGCTTCAGGATCGACGCCGCGTCGATGGCGCCCTCGGCGGCACCCGCACCCACGAGCGTGTGCAGCTCGTCGATGAACAGGATGATGTCGCCGCGGGTGCGGATCTCCTTGAGGACCTTCTTCAGGCGCTCCTCGAAGTCACCGCGGTAGCGCGAGCCGGCGACCAGCGCGCCGAGGTCGAGCGTGTAGAGGTGCTTGTCCTTGAGCGTCTCGGGCACCTCGCCCTTGACGATGGCCTGGGCGAGGCCCTCGACGACGGCGGTCTTGCCGACGCCGGGCTCACCGATCAGGACCGGGTTGTTCTTGGTGCGGCGCGACAGGACCTGCATCACGCGCTCGATCTCCTTCTCGCGCCCGATGACCGGGTCGAGCTTGGACTCACGAGCGGCCTGCGTCAGGTTGCGGCCGAACTGGTCGAGGACCAGGGACGTCGAGGGCGTGCCCTCGGCAGGCCCGCCGGCGGTGGCGGTCTCCTTGCCCTGGTAGCCGGAGAGCAGCTGGATGACCTGCTGCCGCACCCGGTTGAGGTCTGCGCCCAGCTTGACCAGGACCTGGGCGGCGACGCCCTCGCCCTCACGGATCAGGCCGAGCAGGATGTGCTCCGTGCCGATGTAGTTGTGGCCCAGCTGAAGGGCCTCGCGGAGCGACAGCTCCAGGACCTTCTTGGCACGGGGGGTGAAGGGGATGTGCCCGGACGGGGCCTGCTGGCCCTGACCGATGATCTCCTCCACCTGCTGGCGGACCGCCTCGAGCGAAATCCCGAGGCTCTCCAGGGCCTTAGCGGCGACACCCTCGCCCTCGTGGATCAAGCCCAGGAGGATGTGCTCGGTGCCGATGTAGTTGTGGTTGAGCATCCGGGCTTCTTCCTGAGCCAGGACGACAACCCGCCGCGCGCGGTCGGTGAACCTCTCGAACATCGTTAATCGCTCCTCAGAGCGGTCAGGCAGTAAGGGGTCGGTCCCCTCCCTGTCCTTCCGCAGCTTAGTCCCGCAAGCGGGGACCGCTCATTCCAACTGCCGACACCCGGCCTTCTTCCCGGGGGATCTCCTGCCCCGAACGCCGACATCCTCTCCAACCCGATGGTGCGAGACGATGTTCCCGCAGGCCAAGCGGATCCCCACACCATCACTACGCCGATGGCGAACGCGGGCCGCCGTGGCCGAGCGTGTCGACCCTCCCACTAGGGATGTCTTACCCGCAGGGACTGACACTCCATGCGGCGCACACCGGTTCCCTCCGCTACGGGCGAACATCCTTGCCCCGCCGAACACCCCTTTACGCCCCCATTTCGGACACGGAGCGCAATCAGAGGGCGACACTGCGTAACTCGCGGGTGCTTCCGGCGGTTGCTCCTGGCATGGTCGCCCCCTTTCCCGCCCCGCGCCGGCCGCTCGACGCCGACCTCTCGGTCCGGCAGTGGTACGAGGACGAGCTGGGCTGGGCCACGACGTCCGGCCCCGCCGGGGTGCGGCTGCGCACGGGGCTGCGCTTCGACGTCCTGGAGATTCCGGCCGACGCCGGGTTCCGGATGCTGCGCAGGTGCGATCCCCGCTCACCGGTGGCGTTGAACGGGGAGACGATGCAGCTCCTGGTGGCCGCCGGCAGCGCGGACGAGGTGCCGGGGCTGCTGGACTGGCTGGAGTGGGGGGACCTGCCGCTGGACCTCGTCGCCCTCGGGACGGGTGCCTTCATCGACGCGCCGACGCCCCCGGGCCGGGCCGGCTCGCAGGAGGCCGCGGTGTGGGTGCGGCCCCCGGAGCCCGGACGCGAGGTGGAGCGGGTACTGCCGGCCCTGACGAGCCTGTCGGCCGTCTCGACCTGGTCGGCCGCGGGGGGCGGTGGGGGCGCCCCCGATCTCGTACGCCTCGTGGACACAGCGGCGACCCACTGTCAGCGGGCCCGGCTGCGCCGCGCACTGGACGTGCCGAGGCGTCAGCCGTTGGCCTTCTCGTAGGCCTCGCGGATCGAGGCGGGGACGCGGCCGCGGTCGTTGACCTCGTAGCCGTTGTCCTTCGCCCACGCGCGGATCTGCGCGGTGTCCTGGTTGCCACCGGACGCGGCGCGCGTCTTGCCCCGGCCACCGGCGGCACGGCCACCGGTGCGACGGCCACCCTTGACGTAGGCGTCGAGGAGACCGCGGAGCTTGTCCGCGTTCGCGGTGGTGAGGTCGATCTCGTACGTCTTGCCGTCGAGCGCGAACGTCACGGTCTCGTCCGCCTCGCCGCCGTCGAGGTCATCGACAAGAAGGACCTGAACCTTCTGTGCCACCGGATTTCCTTTCATCGATATCTGAAGGTCCGGCACCCGCGACCGTGGCCGCCGATTCGCCGTCCCCTTGTTATATGCAGTACTGCACTACGTCGGAAAGCAAACCGCTTTTGCGGGGAAAACACAAACCCCTGGCTGAGATCCGGAAGAGATCCGGGAGTTGAAGCTGCCCAGCGCGACCGAAAACATGCGCGTTTCGGACATAGGGCGCGGGCTGTTGCCGCTTGCCTAAATATCGGTCCGCGGGGCGCTCACAGATGCAGAAGCATCCGGCTGTTACCCAAGGTGTTCGGTTTCACTCGTTCGAGACCGAGGAACTCCGCGACGCCCTCGTCATAGGAACGCAGCAGCTCGCTGTAGACATCGGTGTCGACCGTATCGACGGGCGTCTCTCCGATCTCCACGAAGCCGTGCCGGGCGAAGAACTCTACTTCGAAGGTCAGGCAGAAAACCCGGCGAACACCGATCCAGCGCGCGGTCTGGAGCAGCTTCTCCAGGACCTGATGGCCGACGCCCGAGCCCTTGACCAGGGGGTTCACCGCGAGAGTGCGCACTTCGGCGAGGTCTTCCCACATGATGTGCAGGGCTCCGCAGCCGACGACCTCGGCGTTGTCGTCGCGTTCGGCGACCCAGAACTCCTGGATGTCCTCGTAAAGCGTCACGGTGGCTTTGTCGAGCAGGATCCCCTGGCGGCTGTAGGCGTCGAGGAGGCGGCGGACCTCCGGCACATCGGCGGTGCGGGCCCGGCGTACGGTGACGGCTTTTGGGGTGGGGGATTCGGGGACCGGGACGACTTCGGGGCGCTCTGCTGGCATGTCCGGACGCTATCGCCCGTGCTCCCGGGCCGCTTCTCCGGGTGGCGTCACTTCGGCCATGGCTTCGGGTCCGGCTTCGGGCACGTCTTGCGGCGCGGCTTCCGGCACCTCTCGGGGCGCGGCCCGGGAAGCGTCTTCGGAAGGGACTTCGGGCAGCACGATGCGCATGGCGTCCCGGAGGGCTTCGCGCTGGCGCGGCGACATCATGCCGAAGAAGGCGACGAGGGCGGCGGCGGGGTTGTCGCTCTGCGCCCACGCGTCGTTCATGAGCGCGGCCGAGTAGGCGGCGCGGGTGGAGACCGCCTCATATCGATAAGCCCGGCCCTCCGCTTCCCGGCGGACCCAGCCCTTCTGATGGAGATTGTCCAATACGGTCATGACCGTCGTGTAGGCGATGGACCGTTCCTGCTGGAGGTCCTCCAGCACTTCTCTCACCGTCACCGGGCGGTTCCAGTTCCACACCCGCGTCATGACGGTGTCTTCGAGTTCTCCCAGGGGGCGCGGCACGAAGAGCACGATAGTGGGAGAAGTCGGCAATTCGGTGCCGGACGTGGCGAGAGATCTCGAACGGCGTCAATCAATGCCAAAAGGGGCGCCCACCGGGGCGCCCCTGTCCGGGGCCGGGGCCCGCCGTCAGCCGGCTTCGGGCTGCCGGGCGGCCTCGGCGCGCGCGAGGGCGGCGTCGACGGCCGCGTCCTCCTTGGCCTTCTTGTCGCCACCCTGCGACTTCACGATCGTCACGATCAGGCCGATGAAGAACGCGGCCATCACGACCGGGGGCACGAGCGCGGAAACGTATTCCATGCCCCCAGAGTAACTAGCCCGCGGCCAGTCGCTGCGGCGGGGCCGGGGGCTGGGCGGGGCGCCGCTTGGGCGGGAAGACCTCCGCCGGGGTCGGCACGGGGCGCTCCGGGTCCGCGGGCCGGGGGTCCGCGGGGCGGCCGGTGGCGCCTCGGCCGCCGGGCAGGGCGAGCAGGGCGGTGCGCGAGGACGGGACGCGCGGGCGGTGCCGCGTCTCCAGGCGGTCGCGCACGCCCTGCTCGGCGAGCGAGCGGCAGCGGTCGAGCAGGGCGTGCGCCGCGGGGTTGCCGCGCAGGGCGCGCAGCGCCGCGAGGTCGTCGGCGCCGGGCCGGTGGCCGGCCGTCAGGGCGTCCTGGAGCAGGCTCAGGTAGCCGGTGACGGAGCCGGGCAGAGCGGCCCGGTAGCGGTCGAGGTCGGCGAGCAGGAACGCCCGCAGGCGGGTGCTCTCCCGGAGGGCCTCGTCGACCGACTCCGCGAGGTGGAGGCAGTCCCGGACGTCCTTGTCCGAGGTCGGGCTGGGGTGGAGGGCGAGGGCGAGGGCGCGTCGGAGCACACTCAGCTCTTCTGCGCCGAACGCCATGCCGCCGCGGTTTCCGTAGGGCGTGGGCATGGGGTGACGGTACGGCCTATTACGGGCAAATCGTCTTAATGGCCAATTCCCGGGCGCGCCCCGGAGGCAGGTGCGGCGGGTGCCTCCGGGAGCGCGGGGGCCGTGTCTAGAGGCGGCTGGCGTTGCGTTCGTAGACCAGGCGGAGGCCGATCAGGGTCAGCCACGGCTCGTGTTCGTCGATCACCGAGGCCTCGCCGAGGATGATCGGGGCGAGGCCGCCCGTCGCGATGACGGTGACGTCGTCCGGGTCGTCGGCCAGCTCCTTGGCCATCCGGTTCACGACCCCGTCGACCTGGCCCGCGAACCCGTAGACGATGCCCGACTGCATCGCCTCGACGGTGTTCTTGCCGATGACGCTGCGCGGCCGGGCCAGCTCGATCTTGCGCAGTTGCGCGCCGCGCACCCCGAGCGCCTCGACGGAGATCTCGATGCCGGGGGCGATCACGCCGCCGGTGTACTCCCCGCGCGCGGACACGGCGTCGAACGTCGTCGCCGTGCCGAAGTCCACGACGATGGCCGGGCCGCCGTACAGCTCGACGGCCGCGACCGCGTTGATGATGCGGTCGGCGCCGACCTCCTTGGGGTTGTCCATGAGGATCGGCACGCCGGTCTTGATGCCGGGCTCGACCAGGACGGCCGGCACGTCGCCGTAGTAGCGGCGGGTGACCTCGCGCAGCTCGTGCAGGACCGAGGGGACGGTCGAGCAGATGGCGATGCCGTCGATGCCGTCGCCGAGTTCGTCGCCGAGCAGCGGGTGCATGCCCATCAGGCCCTGGAGCAGCACGGCGAGTTCGTCGGCGGTGCGGCGGGCGTCGGTGGAGATCCGCCAGTGCTCGACGATCTCCTCGCCGTCGAACAGACCGAGCACGGTGTGGGTGTTGCCCACGTCGATGGTGAGCAGCATCAGGCGGTCGCTTCCCGCAGGTCGAGACCGATGTCGAGGATCGGCGAGGAGTGGGTCAGGGCGCCCACGGCGAGGAAGTCGACGCCGGTTCGCGCGTAGGCCCCGGCGTTCTCCAGGGTCAGCCGGCCCGAGGACTCCAGGAGCGCGCGGCCGGCGGTGAGGGCCACGGCCTCCTCCGTCTCGGACGGCGTGAAGTTGTCCAGGAGGATCAGGTCGGCGCCCGCGTCGAGGACCTCGCGCAGCTGGTGCAGGGTGTCGACCTCGACCTCGATGGGCAGGCCGGGGAACCGGTCGCGCACGGCCTGGAAGGCCGGGGCGACGCCGCCGGCGGCCACCACGTGGTTGTCCTTGACCAGGGCGGCGTCGGACAGCGACATGCGGTGGTTGACGCCGCCGCCCGCGCGCACCGCGTACTTCTCCAGGGAGCGCAGGCCGGGTGTGGTCTTGCGGGTGTCCCGGACCTTCGCGCGGGTGCCGTCCAGCGCGTCCGCCCACGCGCGCGTGGCGGTGGCGATGCCGGAGAGGCGGCACAGGAGGTTGAGCGCGCTGCGCTCGGCGGTGAGCAGGTCGCGGGTGCGGGTGGTGACCGAGAGCAGCTTCTGGCCGGCGGCGACCCGGTCGCCGTCCTCGGCGTGCCGCTCGACCTCGAACTCGTCCGTGGCCACGACGGAGACGATCGCCTCGGCGATCCGCAGTCCGGCGACGACCCCGGCCTCGCGGGCGGTGAAGTCGGCGGTGGCGACGGCGTCCTCGGGGATCGTGGCGACGGTGGTGACGTCCACGCCGCCGTCGAGGTCCTCGGCGATCGCCATGTGGGCGATGTCCTCGATCTCTACGGGGTGCAGGCCCGCGTCCAGGAGCAGCTGGGCCAGCGACGGGTCGAGGCCGCACTCCATGACGTCGGCGTCGCTGTCCGCGCAGCCGCAGTGGTCGCCGCAGCCGCCGCTGTCGACGTCTGCCAGGGGGAGGTCGGGGGTGGCGCTCACGTCGGTCACTGCTCCTGAGGGTTCTCTACCGTTGCCGGGAAGTCTGCGGTCGGTGTGGTGTGCGTGGCCAGGGTTCGGTCGGGATTCAGCCGCACGACGATGTGGCGGCGCCAGTTCGGGTCGTCGCGGTCGGCGTGGTCCTCGCGCCAGTGGCAGCCGCGGGTCTCCTCGCGGCGGCGGGCGGCGGCGACCAGGACCCGGGCGACGCACAGCAGGTTGGTGGCCTCCCAGGTGTCGACGCCGGGGACGGCCGTCTTGCCGTGCTCGGCGAGGGCGCCCGCGGCGTCGGCGTGGATGCGGCCGAGCCGGGCGGCCGCCTCGGCGAGCGAGTCGGCGGAGCGCAGCACGCCCGCGCCCTCGGTCATCACGCGCTGGATGGCGAAGCGGGCCTCGGCGGGCAGCAGGGGGTGGGCCGGGGTCGCCGGGTGCGGGACGGGGACGGGTACGCGCGCGTGGAGGTGGTGGCGCGCGTGCTCCTTCGTGATGTCCTCCGCGATGCGCTCGGCGTAGACGAGCCCTTCGAGCAGCGAGTTGGAGGCCAGCCGGTTCGCACCGTGCACGCCGGTGCAGGCGACCTCTCCGCACGCGTACAGGCCGGGCACGGTGGTGCGCCCGTGCAGGTCGGTGCGGACGCCGCCGGAGGCGTAGTGCGCGGCCGGGGCGATCGGGATGGGTTCGGTGACCGGGTCCATGCCGTGGGCGCGGCAGGCGGCCAGGATGGTGGGGAACCGCTTCTCCCACATCTCCCGGCCGAAGTGCCGCGCGTCGAGGTACATGTGCTCGGTGCCGTGCTCCTGCATGCGGCGCGTGATGCCCTTGGCGACGATGTCGCGGGGGGCCAGCTCGGCCAGCTCGTGCTGGCCCACCATGAAGCGCACCCCGTCGGCGTCGACCAGGTGGGCGCCCTCGCCGCGCACCGCCTCGGAGACGAGCGGCTGCTGGCCCTCGGCGTCGGCGCCCAGGAAGAGCACGGTGGGGTGGAACTGGACGAATTCGAGGTCGCTGACCTCGGCTCCGGCGCGCAGCGCGAGGGCGACGCCGTCGCCGGTCGACACGTGCGGGTTCGTGGTCGCGGAGAAGACCTGGCCCATGCCGCCGGTCGCGAGGACGACGGCGGGCGCGAGGACGGCTCCGACGCCGTCGTGCTGGCCCTCGCCCATGACGTGCAGGGAGACGCCCGCGGTGCGGCCCTCCGCGTCGGTCAGCAGGTCGAGGACCAGCGCGTTCTCGACCGTGGGCAGCCCGCGCGCGCGTACGGCCTCGACGAGCGCCCGGGAGATCTCGGCGCCCGAGGCGTCGCCGCCCGCGTGGGCGATGCGGCGCCGGTGGTGGCCGCCCTCGCGGGTCAGGTCGAGGGCGCCGTCCTCGGTCTCGTCGAAGTGGGCGCCGGTCGCGATGAGCCGGCGGACGGCGTCGGGGCCCTCGGTGACCAGGGTGCGCACGGCGTTCTCGTCGCACAGGCCCGCGCCCGCGACCAGGGTGTCGTCGAGGTGCTGCTCGGGGGTGTCGCCCTCGCCGAGCGCGGCCGCGATGCCGCCCTGCGCCCAGCGGGTGGAGCCGTCGTCGAGGCGGGCCTTGGTGACGACGACGGTGCGCAGGCCGGCGGCCTCGCAGCGCAGCGCGGCGGTGAGGCCCGCGACGCCGGAGCCGACGACGACCACGTCGGCGTCGAGGTTCCAGCCGGGGGCGGGGGCGTGGAGTGCTATGCCTGTGCTCGTCACAGGTGACCTCCGAAGGTCAGCGGCAGGTTGTCGATCAGCCGGGTCGTGCCCACGCGGGCGGCGACCGCGAGCACGGCCTCGCCCTCGAAGCCGTCCCGTACATCGGTGAAGTCGGCGGGGTCGACCAGCGCCAGGTAGTCCAGCTCGGCCGGCGGGCTGAGCCGGGCGGCCTCGTCCAGGACCTGGCGGGCGGCGGCCAGCACGGCGGCGGGGCCGCCCGGGGAGGCCACCGCGTGGGCGTCGGCGGCGGCGCGGGCCTCGCCGAGCGCGCCGAGTGCCCTGGCCCGCGCGCGGGGGGTGGGGAGCTCGGTGGCCCGGGCGCGCAGCGCCTCCTGGGCGGCGTGCCGGTCGCGGCCCGCGAACAGGGCGCGGGACAGGGCCAGGGCGGTGCGGCGCTCGTCGGGCGACAGGTAGCGGTTGCGCGAGGAGAGGGCCAGGCCGTCGCTCTCGCGCGCGGTGGGCACGGCGTCGATCTCGACGTCGAAGTTCAGGTCGCGGACCATGCGGCGGATCAGGGCGAGCTGCTGGGCGTCCTTCTGGCCGAACAGGGCGACGTCCGCGCGCGTGAGGTGCAGCAGCTTGGCGACGACGGTGAGCATGCCGTCGAAGTGGCCGGGGCGCGCGGCGCCTTCGAGGCGCTCGCCCATCGGGCCCGCCGACATCCGGACCTGGGGCTGTCCGCCGGGGTAGACCTCGTCGACGGACGGCGCGAACACGAGGTCGGCGCCCGCCTCCCCGGCGATCTTCACATCGGCTTCGAGGGTGCGCGGGTAGCGGTCGAGGTCCTCGCCGGCGCCGAACTGCAACGGGTTCACGAAGACGGTGACGACGACCTCGCCGTCGGCGCCCGCGCGCTCGCGGGCCATGCGCACGAGGGTGGCGTGGCCGTCGTGGAGGGCGCCCATGGTCATGACGACGACGCGCCGCCCGGTCCGCGTGCGGGCGCGCAGTTCCGCGCCGGTGTGGACGGTCCTGGTGGTCATCGGGTCTCCTCCGCGCCGGTGGCCAGTACGTCGAGGAGGTCCTCGGCCAGCTCCGGCTTGAGCAGTCCGTGCGCGAGGGCGCGGTCGGCGGTGGCGCGGGCCATCGCGAGATAGCCGGCGACGGCCTGCGGGGCGTGCGCGCGCAACTCGGTGACGTGGGCGGCGACGGTGCCCGCGTCGCCGCGCGCGACCGGTCCTGTGAGGGCCGCGTCGCCCGAGCGCAGGGCGTTGTCCAGGGCCGCGCCGAGCAGCGGGCCGAGCATCCGGTCGGGGGCGCCCACGCCCGCGTCGCGGAGCAGGTCCATGGCCTGGGCGACCAGGGTGACCAGGTGGTTCGCGCCCAGGGCGAGGGCCGCGTGGTAGAGCGGC
The DNA here is from genome assembly GCF_044750685.1 of Streptomyces sp. NPDC088785. Classification (NCBI taxonomy): domain Bacteria; kingdom Bacillati; phylum Actinomycetota; class Actinomycetes; order Kitasatosporales; family Streptomycetaceae; genus Streptomyces; species Streptomyces sp. NPDC088785. The sequence goes on along the minus strand of NZ_JBIVKH010000003.1, from coordinate 708,720 downwards.
CGCTTGTCCTCGTCGATCCACTCGGGCTCGCCGCCCATCTCGATGACCAGGGCCTCGGCGGCGAGCCGCAGCTCCTCGGGGGCGGTCACGCCGAAGGAGCAGCCGGCCAGCCGCTGGACGTCGATCGCGGAGCCGGTGAAGGTCATCGCGGGGTGCAGGGCGAGCGGCAGGGCGCCCGCGCGCAGCGCCGGGTCGAGGACCTTGGCGCCGTACCGGCCCGAGGTGTGCACGAGGAGCTGTCCGGGCCGGATCGAGCCGGTCTCGACGAAGCCTTCGACGAGTCCGGACAGGACGTCGTCGGGCACGGTCAGGAGCACCAGCTCGGCCCGGGCCAGGACGTCGGCGGGCGGCACGACGGGGACGTCGGGGAGCAGGGCGGCGGCCCGTCGCACGGAGGCGTCGGAGACGCCGGAGACGGCGACCGGCCGGTGTCCGGCCAGTCGCAGGGACGCGGCGAGCACGGGTCCCACCCGGCCCGCGCCGACGACGCCCACCGTGAGGCGGGCGGGCCGGTCCCTGGGATCGGTGGGTTCGGATCGGGGTGACTGTGGGGCTGAGGTCACGGGGCGGGGGCCTTCCGTTCCAGTCCGCTCGGGGTACCGGACGATTTCTCGTCATGTTAACGCTATCTGGGCGGGCGGGCCTCGGTCGTCCACAGGCTGTGGGGAAGCGCACGCGTACGCGTGTGCGACATGATGCGACGCATGGACGTGTCCGAAGAGAAGCAGCAGACAGCACGGCGCATCGCCGCCTTCCGGGGCGCGACGCGCGTCCTGGCCCGTGGCCCGCAGACGGCCACCGTCGGCGAGCGCTGGGCGCGCCTGAGCGAGGCGGCGGAGTCGGTGACCGACCTGTCGGGCGACGTCGACATCTACGGGGACGGGGTCGTCGCCGAGCTGGAGGCGAAGGTCGCCGCGCTGCTCGGCAAGGAGGCCGCAGCGTTCTTCCCCACCGGCACCATGGCGCAGCAGGTCGCCCTGCGCTGCTGGGCGGGCCGTACCGGCAGCCCGACCGTGGCCCTGCACCCGCTGGCCCACCCGGAGGTCCACGAGCGCGAGGCGCTGACCACGGTGGCCGGGCTGCGCACGGTGCACCCGACGACGGCCGCCCGGCAGATCACCGCCGACGAGGTGCACGGCATGGACGAGCCGTTCGGCACGCTGATGCTGGAGCTGCCCCTGCGGGACGCCGGTTTCGTGCTGCCCACGTGGGAGGAGCTGGAGGAGGTCTGCGCGGCGGCACGCGCGCGGGACGCCGTGGTCCACTTCGACGGGGCCCGCCTGTGGGAGTGCACGACGCACTTCGGTCGTCCGCCGGCGGAGATCGCCGACCTCGCGGACAGCGTCTACGTGTCGTTCTACAAGTCGCTCGGCGGCCTGAGCGGCGCGGCGCTCGCGGGCCCGCAGAGCTTCGTCGACGAGGCCAGGGCCTGGCGGCACCGCTACGGCGGGCAGGTCTTCCACCAGTTCCCGCAGGCGATCGCGGCGCTGGTCGGCCTGGAGCGGGAGCTGCCGCGGCTGCCGGAGTACGTGGCGCACGCGCGCGTGGTGGCCCGTGCGCTGCAAGAGGGCTTCGCCGACGCGGGCCTCGCGTGGGCGCGGCTGCACCCTCAGGAGCCGCACACCCACGCGTTCCGGGTGCTGCTGCCCCACGACCCCGAGGTGCTCACCGAGGCGACGGTGGCGCAGGCGGAGGAGACGAAGACGCAGCTGTTCGGGCGCTGGTGGCCCGTGGCGGGGGCGCCGGGGCTGTCCTTCACCGAGGTCACGGTGGCCGAGGCGGGGCTCGCGTGGAGCGCCGACGACGTCCGCGCGGCCGTCGCGGACTTCGTGTGCCGCCTGCCGTGAGCGGGGTTCAGCAGCCGGCGGCGTGCCCGCGGTGGGAGCGCCGGCCCGCGAGGCGGCGGGCCAGCGCGGCGCGGATCCGGCCGCGCGCCGGGCGCCCCGCCACCACCGCCCGGAAGCGGCGGTAGTCGCGCAGCTCCCGCGCGGCGGCGGCCTCGTGCAGGTGCGGGGCGGGCGGGACGGCCTCGCCGCGCGCCGCGGCCCGGTAGACGTCCAGGGCGTACTGCTGGGTGACGGTCATGACGACCACCTCGCTCATCATCTCGATTGTCACGCTGCGCCCCGGAAAGTGCCTTCTTGCCAGGCTTGGGGGCCGATGACCACGAGCCTGCGCGCCGCCGCGCGGTCCGGTCACGTCGATTGACGAGAGCCGTCAATCGAGGACCCGGCTGTCGGTGGCGGCGTGCACCATGGGGTCATGAGCGTGCGCATCGACATCACCGGCCTGACGGCCGAGCGGATCCACTTCGCGCCCTCGCCCCTGGCCGAGCTGGGTGCGGCGCTGCACGCGCTGGCGGAGCCCGCGCACCACCCGGGGGTGCAGGGCTGGACGACGAGCGTGGCCGCGTGCCTCGACCCGTGCCTGGCGGACCGGATGTGCGAGGCGGACTTCCTGTGGCGCACGACGTTCTCGGACGTCTTCACGCCGTCCGCCGGGGTGCCGGGCCGGCACACCCTGCCCGGTGCCACGCTCGCCGAGGACCTGGACCTGCTCGACAAGCTCTCCGACGAGCAGTTCGTGGACGCCGCCCTGGAGTTCACCTGCCAGTCGGAGTACGCGCGGCGGGACGTCACGCGGCTGGACGACCCGCGCACGCGGGAGCGCGCGCTCGAACTGGCGGCGGCGCGCGGCTCCCACCAGATGCGCTTCACCCAGCGCCTGCTGGAGGACCCGCCCGCGATCAGGGCCTGGTTCCGCGAGCTGATGCAGGACTGCGACGAGGCGTTCTTCTCCGACGTGTGGGGACGCGTCCGGCCTCAGCTGGCGGCCGACGCGCGGCTCAAGACGGACCTGCTGCGCCGCAAGGGCGTCCCGGACGCGCTCTGCGCGGTCTCGGGGTCGGTGTCGCTGGACGACACGGGCCGCTCCGTCGTCGTCGACAAGGTCTCCGTGGGGCACACCGCGACGGGCTCCGGCGATCTGGTCCTGATCCCGACCGGCCTGGGCCGGCCGCATCTGTGGGTGCTGCACCGCAAGGACTGGCAGCCGCTGATCACGTACCCGATCTCCGCCCCCGGCCTCACCGCGCCGACCTCGGTGGAGCAGCTGACCCTGCGCCTGTCGGCCCTCGCCCACCCGGTGCGGATGCGGCTGTGCCGGCACCTGGCGCGCGGCTCGTACACGACGGGCGAGCTGGCCGACGCGCACGGCATGACGGCGCCGGAGATATCCCGGCACCTGTCGCTGCTGAAGAAGGCGGGCCTGATCACCACGCGCCGGCACGGCCGGTACGCGCGGCACCAGCTGGACCTGGGCGTGGTGTCGCGGCTGGGCGGCGACTTCATCGAGGGCGTGCTGCGCTGACCCGGCGGCGCGGGCGGGCCGTCGCTCAGGCCCCGCCGCCCGCGCGGACGAGCCCCGTCTCGTAGGCGAGGACGACGACCTGGACGCGGTCGCGCAGGCCCAGCTTGGTCAGGATGCGGCCCACGTGGGTCTTCACCGTGGCCTCCGACAGCACCAGGTGGGCGGCGATCTCGCCGTTCGACAGCCCCTGGGCGACCAGGATCATGACCTCGCGCTCCCGCTCGGTCAGCCGCTCCAGCTGCTGGTGCCGCGGCTCCTTGGCGTTGCTGGGCAGCATCGGCGCGAACCGGTCGAGCAGCCGGCGGGTGGTGGACGGCGCGACCACCGCGTCGCCGCTGTGCACCGAGCGGATCGCGGTCAGCAGCTCGCCGGGCGGCACGTCCTTGAGCATGAAGCCGGAGGCGCCCGCCCTGAGCCCGGAGAACGCGTACTCGTCCAGGTCGAACGTGGTCAGGATGAGGACCTTCGGCGGGTTCGGCCCGGAGCAGATGCGGCGGGTCGTCTCGACGCCGTCCAGCTTCGGCATGCGCACGTCCATGAGGACCACGTCCACGGCCGTGGCCCGCAGCACCTCCAGCGCCTCGACACCGTCGCCCGCCTCGGCGACGACCTCCATGTCCGGCTGGGCGGCGAGCACCATCCGGAAACCGGTGCGCAGCAGCACCTGGTCGTCGACGAGCATGACCTTGATCGACATCGATCCCGTTCCTTTGCTGGTACGTGTCAATGAGCGGGCTTGAGCGGCAACAGGACGCTGATGCGGAATCCACCGCCGGGGCGCGGGCCCGCGTCCAGCGTGCCGCCGACCATACCGACGCGCTCGCGCATCCCGATGAGCCCGTGGCCGCGGCCGTCGGCGCCCCCGTCCTCGTACAGCTCGTGCGGGGCGCCCTTGCCGTCGTCCTCGACGAGCAGGCCGAGTCCGTCGTCGAAGTAGACGAGCCGGACGCTCGCGCCCGCGTTCGGGCCGCCGTGCTTGCGGGTGTTGGTGAGGGCCTCCTGGACGATGCGGTACGCGGTCAGCTCGACGCCGCTGGGCAGCGGGCGCGGGGTGCCCTCGACCTTGAAGTCGACGGGCAGGCCCGCCGTGCGCACCTGGGCGACCAGGTCCTCGATCTGTTCGACGTCGGGCTGCGGGACGTACTCCTCGCCCTGCTCGCGCTCGCCGGTGCGCAGCACCCCGAGCAGCCGGCGCATCTCCGCGAGCGCCTGCCGGCCGGTGCCCGAGATGGTCTCCAGGGCCTTCTTCGCCTGGTCGGGAGCGGCGTCCAGGACGTAGGCGGCGCCGTCGGCCTGCACCACCATCACCGACACGTTGTGCGCGACGACGTCGTGCAGCTCCCGCGCGATCCGCGCCCGTTCGGCCGCGACCGCGACCTTCGACTGGGCCTCGCGCTCCTTCTCCAGACGCGCCGCGCGCTCCTCCAGCTCGGCCAGATAGGCGCGGCGGGTGCGCAGCGAGTCGCCGAGGACCCAGGCGAGGGCGAACGGCACCATCGTGAAGACGGCGACGGCGATCTGGCCGGGCCCGCTCGCGTGCTCCTCGGGCCAGCGGATCTGGGCGATCGGCGCCGCGCACAGGCCCGCGCCGAGGGCGAGCCGGGACGACCACCGCGCCCCGTTCGCCGCGCAGGTGTAGACGATGACCAGCATCGCGAAGTCGGCCGGCCCGGTCTCCGCGTCGAAGATCAGCTGGGCCACGCCGGTCACGACGGTGAGGAGCAGCATGCGCTCCGGCACCCGGCGGCGCAGCGCGACGACGACGCTCAGCAGCAGGGCGCAGACGACACCCGCCGCCCGGTTGCCGCTGGACGGTCCTCCGGCGTCGTTGACGACGGCCACCACCGCGAGCCCGAGCAGGATCACGGCCCAGAAGCCGTCGACCCAGGTCGGGTGTCTGCGGAGGAAGTCGTAGAGACGCTGCACGTAACCCAGAGTAGGTACGCGTGCGGCCCGCGGGGGTCAACCGGAGGACCGATCCGTATACGGCGCGCGTACTCCCCAAGGTGGAGGCGCGTGCGCGGGGCGCGCATAGCCTTCAGGCGTGGAGAACGTACGAGAGGACGGGCCCGGCGGCGGGCTGCCGGGCGGCGCCCGCGGCTGGCGCGAGGCCACCGAGCGGGCCCTGTACGGTCCGGCCGGCTTCTATCGCGGGCCCGAGGGGCCCGCCGCCCATTTCCGCACGTCCGTGCACGCGTCGCCGCTGTTCGCGGGCGCCGTCGCCGAGCTGCTGTGCCGGGTGGACGCGGCGCTCGGCAGCCCGCAGCGGCTGACGTTCGTCGACATGGCGGCGGGGCGCGGCGAGCTGGTGTCGCGGGTCCTGGAGCTGCTGCCGCCGCACGTCCACGCGCGCGTGCACGCCTGCGCGGTGGAGGTCGCCGGGCGCCCCGCCGGGCTCGATCACCGGATCGAGTGGCGGTCCGCACCGCCCGACGCGATCACGGGGCTGCTGTTCGCGAACGAGTGGCTGGACAACGTCCCGGTCGAGGTCGTCGAGACCGACGAGGACGGCGCCGCCCGGCTCGTCCTCGTCCGGCCGGACGGCACCGAGTCGCTGGCCCCCGGACCGCTCGGGGACGCCGAACGGCGCTGGCTCGACACCTGGTGGCCGCTGCCCTGCGCACCCGGGCTGCGCGCGGAGGTCGGGCTGCCGCGCGACACCGCGTGGGCGGCGGCCGTGGGCTCGGTGGAGCGCGGCCTCGCGGTCGCCGTGGACTACGCCCACGCGCGCGGGGCGCGTCCGCCGTTCGGCACGCTGACCGGTTTCAAGGACGGGCGGGAGGTGCCGCCCGTGCCCGACGGGTCCCGCGACCTCACGGCGCACGTGGCGCTCGACGCCTGCGCGAGCGGTCCGGACGCGCGGCTGCTCACCCAGCGCGCGGCGCTGCGCGCCCTCGGCGTCCGCGCGGGCCGTCCCCCGCTGGCGCTCGCCTCGCGGGACCCGGCCGGGTACGTACGGGCGCTCACGCGCGCGGGAGAGGCGGCGGAGCTGACGGCCCGCGGCGGACTCGGCGACTTCGGCTGGCTCGTCGAGCCGGTGGGGCTGCCGTCGGACGGCCCGTCCGGCTCGCTCGCCGGGCTACTTGTCGATGTCTCCGACGACGAAGAACAGTGAGCCGAGGATCGCCACCATGTCGGCGACGAGCGTGCCGGGCAGCAGCTCGGCCAGCGCCTGGATGTTGTTGAAGGACGCGGAGCGCAGCTTCAGCCGGTACGGCGTCTTCTCGCCCTTGGAGACGAGGTAGTAGCCGTTGATGCCGAGCGGGTTCTCCGTCCAGGCGTAGGTGTGGCCCTCCGGCGCCTTGAGGACCTTCGGCAGGCGCTGGTTGACCGGGCCGGGCGGGAGGTCGGCGATCCGGTCCAGGCAGGCGTCGGCGAGGTCGAGCGCGTTGTGGGTCTGCTCCAGCAGGCACTCGAAGCGGGCCAGGCAGTCGCCCTCCTGCCGAGTGACGACCTTGAGGGTGTCCTGGAGCTCTCCGTAGGCGAGGTACGGCTCGTCGCGGCGCAGGTCGAAGTCGACGCCGGAGGCGCGGGCGATCGGTCCGGACACCCCGTAGGAGTGCGCGGCCCCGGCCGTCAGGACACCGACGCCGCGCGTGCGGCCGCGGAAGATCTCGTTGCCGAGGACCAGTCGGTCGTAGACGTCCATCCGGGAACGGACGGAGGCGACGGCGTCCCGCGCGCGCGTGGTCCAGCCGAGCGGCAGGTCCTCCTTGAGGCCGCCCACCCGGTTGAACATGTAGTGCATGCGGCCGCCGGAGATCTCCTCCATGACGGCCTGGAGTTCCTCGCGTTCGCGGAAGGCGTGGAAGACCGGAGTGATTCCGCCCAGTTCGAGTGGGTACGAACCCAGGAACATCAGATGGTTCAGCACACGGTTCAGCTCGGCGAGCAGGGTCCTCAGCCAGACGGCGCGCTCGGGGACCTCCATGCCCAGCATCCGCTCGACGGCGAGCACGACACCGAGTTCGTTCGAGAACGCGGACAGCCAGTCGTGGCGGTTGGCGAGCATCACGATCTGCCGGTAGTCCCGCGCCTCGAACAGCTTCTCGGCTCCGCGGTGCATGTAGCCGATCACCGGCTCCGCCTGCTGGATGCGTTCGCCGTCGAGCACGAGACGCAGGCGCAGCACACCATGGGTGGAGGGGTGCTGCGGACCGATGTTGAGCACCATGTCGGTGCTCTCCGCGGCACCACCGATGCCGACCGTGGCCTGAGTCGTGGGCGTCATGCGAACAGTCTCTCCTACGTAGGGTGAATGCATGGAGACAGGGGCGACAGGGGCCACGGGGGCGACGGGCTCGATAGGGGCGGTGGGGGCTGTGGGACCTATGGGGCCGACGGGACCGGTGGGATCAGAGGGATCAGGGGGCTCGGGGGGATCAGAGGGATCGGGGGGCTCGGGGGGATCGGGGGGATCGACAGGGGTCAAGGACGGGGACGGTGGGGTCGGGCCCGGTAGCGGCTGGACCGGTCTGCCGTCCGGGCTGCTGAAGCTGCGCCGGCTGCTGCTGGTGCTCTGGCTGGCGCCCCTCACCGTCGCGGTCGCGGTGCTGCCGGCCCTCTTCGCGGGGGCGCCCTGGGCGGCGTTCGCGCTGCTGCCGCTGGCGGTACTGGTGTGGGGCTGGCCGATGCTCGGCCGGAACTGGCGCTCGTGGCGGTACGCCGAGCGCGCCGACGACCTGCTGATCAGCCGCGGGGTGCTCTGGCGCGAGGAAACGATCGTGCCCTACGGGCGCATGCAGCTGGTCGAGGTGACCTCGGGCCCCCTGGAGCGCAGGTTCGGCCTGGCCAGCCTCCAGCTGCACACCGCGGCCGCGGCCACCGACGCGACGATCCCGGGACTCGTCCCGGCCGAGGCCGAGCGGCTGCGCGACCGCCTGACCGAGCTCGGCGAAGCCCGATCGGCCGGCCTGTGACGGCCGCCCCCGCCCCGCAGGACGTCACCCGCCACGACGGTCCCGAGCCCCTGCGGGAGCGGCGGCTGCACCCCGTCACGCCGCTGCGCCGCGCCTGGGCGCCGATAGCGGTGCTGCTCGGCTGGGCCGTGCACGACATGGATCAGGCGCAGCGCCAGCTCTCCCACCTCACTGCCGCGACCCTGGCGATCGGCCTGGGCGTCCTGGTGCCGGCGGCCGCCCTGTACGGCTTCCTCACCTGGTGGTTCACCCACTTCGGGGTGACCGACACCGAACTGCGCATCCGGACGGGCCTGCTGTTCCGCCGCACCGCCCACATCCGGCTCGACCGCCTCCAGGCCGTCGACGTCACGCAGCCGCTCCTGGCCCGCTTCCTGGGCGTCGCCAAACTGAAGCTCGACGTCGTCGGCACCGACAAGAAGGACGAACTCGCCTTCCTGGGCGAGAAGGAGGCCCGCGACCTGCGGGCCGAACTGCTCGCGCGTGCGGCGGGTTTCGCCCCGGAGTCGGCGGGCGAGGTGGGTGAGGCCCCGGCGCGCCAGATCCTGCGCACACCGCCGCGCACGCTCGCCGCGGCACTGCTGCTGACGGGCGCCCCGTGGGCGATGCTCCTGTCGGCGGTGGCCGTTCCGGGGTTCCTGTGGTTCGCCACCCACAACCTGTGGACGGTGATCGCGGTCGCCGTGCCGCTGGCCGGCGGGGCGTTCACCAACAGCGCGGGCCGGTTCATCAAGGAGTACGACTGGACGGTCGGCGAGTCCCCCGACGGGCTGCGCATCGACCACGGGCTGCTCGACCGGGTGCACGAGACGGTGCCGCCGGGCCGGGTGCAGATCGTGCGGATCGTGCAGCCGCTGCTGTGGCGGCGGCCCGGCTGGGTCCGCGTCGAGCTGCACGTCGCGGGGTCGGCCAACTCGGTCCTGGTGCCCGTCGCCCCGCGCGAGCAGGCCGAGGACGTCGTCGCCCGCATCCTGCCGGGGGTCGCCGTGCCGAAGCCGGGCGACTTCGCGCCCGCGCCGCGGCGCGGGCACTGGTGCGTGCCGGTGTGGTGGCGGGCGTACGGGGTGTCGGTCACGGAGACGGTGTTCGCGGCCCGCTCCGGGCTGCTGCGCCGCGAGATCTCGCTCGTGCCGCACGCCAAGGTGCAGAGCGTGCGCCTCACCCAGGGGCCCTGGGAGCGGCACTGGCGGGTCGCGGGGCTGCACCTGGACACCGGCGCCGACAGGACGGTGACGGCGCGGCTGCGGGACGCGCAAGAGGCGGCGGAGCTGCTGCGGGCGCAGGCGGACCGGTCCAGGACCGGACGCAGGGGGGCCAGGCCCGACCGGTGGATGAGCGGGACGTCCGCGCCCTGACGGACCGGCCGGAAGCCGGACGGAGGACCGGAGAAGGGGCGCTCCGCCGTCGGCGGAGCGCCCCTTCCCACCACGCGTGGCGCGGACCTCAGGCGCGCAGCGCCGACCGCAGCTCGCCCACGTCGATCTGCTCGGTCTCGTCGTGCTCCGTCAGGTCGATGACTTCCTTCTCGGCGCCGTCGTCCTCCGGGGAGGCGTGCGCGTCCCGCTCGTCCGACCGGCCCCGCTGGTCCTGCTGCCGCTCCTGCGCCTGCTCCTGCTCCTGCTCCTGCTCCTGCTGCTTCTGCCGCTGCTTCTGGTCGGCGAGCGCCTCCTCGCCGACGACGTCCGCGAGGTCCTCGCCCGGGGCCACGGCGGCGCCGCTGGTGCCGAAGAAGTCGAAGCCGCCCACGAGGGCCCTGCGGGCCGGTGCCGCCGGAGGCACCACGGCCGCGGCGGCCGGCACGGTGAAGTGGCCGGACGCCGCCCGGGGCTTCCCCCGGGAATCGGTCTCCTTCGCGACGGGCGCGACGGGCGTGGTGGGGGTGGTGGGCGTGGTGGGAGCGGCGGGCCGGGCCAGCCGGTCGAGCGCCGCGTTCGCCCGCAGGTACAGCGACGGGGTGACCCGGATCGCGGCCGGGGCCGCCTTCGGCTCGGCGGACCGGGCCGGGGGCAGTGCCTTCGTGGGCGCGGACGCCTCGATGGCGAGCCGGCGGCGGCCCTCCAGGGCGCTGGCCCGCTCGGTCTCGGCGGTGGCGTACCGGCGCAGCAGCGCCGCGTGCTCGTTGCGCAGGCCCGCCAGCTCGGACCGCTTGGAGCGGAGCCTGGCCTCCAGGCGGGAGCGCAGCTCGCGCGACTCCTCCAGATCGCCCTCCAGCTCCGCCACGGCCTCCTCGTGCCGCCAGCGCTCGCTCGCCGCGCCCCGGGTCAGGTCGGCGACCTGCTTGCCCGCGAGCCGGTCCCAGCGGCGCATCACGTAGGCGCCGACGACGGCCGCGGCGGCCGCCGCGGCGGTGATGCCGCGCAGCACGAGCGGATCGTCCGTCAGCCAGGCGCCGCCCGCGCACACGAGAGGCGCACCGGCGATGACCGAAGGGGGCAACAGACGGTGCAGGGGTGGGGAATGGCGGTGGCGTCCACGTGGCATGGCCAGAAACTTACCGCGCGTAGGCGAATCGCGAAGCCCCGCCCGGCAAAATCCGGGCGCGGGCGTCACGGAAACCACCGGACTCACGCCAAACTCGCGTCAGAATCGGCTCACTTCGCCCCACGCGGCGATCAAGATCATTTCTTGATGAGGTCCTTGGCCGCCAGATAGTCCTTCGCGACATCGGCTTCCTTCTGCCGCTCGGCGTCGACCTTGCGGTTCAACTCCACGAGGTCGTCGGTGGTGAGGACCTTGGTCAGCTTGCCGAGGACATCGGCGATCTCCTTGCCGCCCGCGTCCTTGGCGTTCACGACCGGAACGATGTTGTCCGCATTCTGGAGCTTCTTGTCGTCCTCCAGCAGGACGAGCCCGTAGTTCTTCAGCGTCGCGTCGGTCGTGGTGGTCAGGACCAGCTGGTCCTGACCGTTCTTCACCGCCTGCTTGGACTGGGTGGTGCCCACGCCCTTGGGGTCGATGCCGGTGACATCGATCCCGTACTTCTTCTTCAGGCCGGGGGCGCAGAACGGCCGGGTCTCGCATTCGTCACCGGCCGCGATCTTGACCTTCTCGCCGGACTTGCCGAGATCGGAAAGGGTCTTCAGACCGTGCTTCCGGGCGAACGACTCGGTCACCGCGAAAGCGTTCTGGTCGACGGCCTGTCCGGCGTCGAGAACCTTCAGGCCTTCCGGCTCGGCGAGACCGCGCAGCGCGGTCATCGTCGCGTCGACATCACTGGACGCGACGGCCTTCGCGTCCGATCCGTTCTTCTTCAGGTTGAGGAATTCGGCGAGCGTCGCCGCGTATTCGGGCACCACGTCGATGGCGCCCTTCGCGAGCTGCGGTTCGTAGATCTCGCGGTTCTCCACCGTCTTGACCGACGCGTCGTACCCGGCGTCGTCCAATATCTGCCGGTACAGCTCGCCCATCACCTTGGCCTCGGTGAAACTGGCGGCGCCGATGACGACCTTGCCCTTCTTGTCGGCGCCCGCGCTCGACGAGCCGCCCTTGTCGCCCTCCAGGCTGTCACCGCCGCACGCGGTGAGGCTCGCGGTGAGGGCTCCCGCCGCCACGACCGCCAGAGCCATCCGGCGGGTTCTGCCGTGCGTCCTGCTGTTCATCGCTCTCCTCATTGCACTGGTGTCACTGCTTGCACTGCTGGTACTGCGAGGACCGGGTGGCATCGCTGCGGGGAGGGCGGCACCGCGCTGTGCCGCCGGGAACCCGGGTGGCGCCCGTGGTCACGCCCGCCCTCGTGACGGGTCCAGGAACCGGCCCGCCACCACGAACACGCCTTCCACGACCAGCGCGAGCGCCGCCACGAGGACGGCGCCGGCGACGACCTGCGGCGTGTTCTGGAGGCTGAATCCGGCGGTGATGATCCGCCCGAGCCCGCCCTCGCCCGCCATCGCGGCCAGCGTCGCCGTCGCGATCACCTGCACCCCGGCCGACCGCAGGCCGGTCATCACCAGGGGGTACGCCAGCGGGAGCTCGACCCGCGCGAACACCTGGCCGCCGCTCATCCCCATGCCGCGCGCGGCCTCGACCACCGCACGGTCGACCTCGCGCATGCCCACGTACGCGTTCGTCAGCAGGGGCGGGATCGCGAACAGGACCAGGGCGATCAGGGTGGGCAGGTCGCCGTGCCGGCCGAGCGGGGTGAGCGTGAGCAGCACCAGGACGGCGAGGGTGGGCACCGCGCGCCCCACGTTCGAGACATTGACGGCGAGGGCGCCGCCCCGGCCCACGTGGCCCAGCCACAGGGCCAGCGGCAGCGCGATCAGGCAGGCGACGGCGAGCGCGACGCCGCTGAAGTACAGATGCTCGGAGAGGCGGTGCCACACCCCCTTCTCGCCCTGCCAGTTGGCGCTCGTGCTCAGCCAGTCCCAGGCCCCCGATATCGCGTTCATGCGACCTTCTCCGGTGTCTTGGGCTCCACCGCGGTCACGGTCTCGCGCCGGCTATGGGCGCGACCGCCCCGGACGGCCGTCGCCCGCGTCCACGGCGTCAGCAGGCGCTGGACGGCGAGCAGCAGCAGGTCGGCGACGACGGCGAGCAGCACGCACAGCACGGAGGCGGCGAGCACCTGGGCCTTGAAGTCGCTGCGCAGGCCGTCCAGGATCAGGGTGCCCAGACCGCCGTAGTCGACGATCGCGCCGACCGTGGTGAGCGCCACCGTGGAGACGGTGGCGATGCGCACTCCGGCCAGCATCGCGGGCAGCGCGAGCGGCAGTTCGACCTCCCACAGCAGCCGCAGCGGTCCGTACCCCATCCCGCGCGCGGCCTCCCGGGCCTCCTCGGGGACGGCCTGGAGCCCCGCCAGGATATTGCGCACGAGGATCGTCAGCGAGTAGAGGACGAGACCCGTGATCACCAGCGAGGACGAGAGTCCGAACAGGGGCAGCAGCAGCGAGAACATCGCCAGCGAGGGGATCGAGTAGAAGACCGTGGTCAGACCGAGCACCGGTCCGGCGAAGGCCTTGCTGTGCCGCGCGAGCAGCGCGAGCGGGAAGGAGATCAGGACACCGATGACCACCGCGGCGGCGGTGATGCCCAGGTGCTGCACGGTCGCGTCCGTCAACTCCTGACCGCGGGTGCGCAGATACTCCCCGCACACCCAGTCATTGGCCACCAGGCAGTTCTGCTCGCTCACCCCGCCCCACCTCCCCCGTTTCGCCGAACGTATGCCAGGTATGCGTACCCGCGCACACATGTTTTCCGACTGTCGACGACCCTAGCGGCCGACACCGACAATGGCCGATACCCGACCCCCGGCCGCAACACTGCCTTCACACAACTGCCGTGTACGGACCGTCCCGGACATGGCCAGGCCCCGGCAGAATGGGTTCTCATGATCCGGTTCGAGCACGTCAGCAAGCAGTACGCGGACGGCACCACTGCCGTCGACGACCTGTCCTTCGAGGTGAACGAGGGCGAACTGGTCACGCTCGTCGGCCCGTCGGGCTGCGGCAAGACCACGACGATGAAGATGGTGAACCGGCTCATCGAACCCACCGGGGGCCGGATATTCCTCGACGGGGACGACATATCCGGTATCGACCCGGTGCAGTTGCGCCGCCGCATCGGATACGTCATCCAGCAGGTGGGCCTCTTCCCGCACAAGACCGTCCTGGACAACACGGCGACCGTGCCGCACCTGCTCGGCGTCAAGCGCGCCCGCGCCCGCGAGCGCGCCGCCGAACTCCTGGACCTGGTCGGCCTCGACCCGAAGGTCTTCGGCGACCGCTACCCCGAGCAGCTGTCCGGCGGCCAGCGCCAGCGGGTGGGCGTGGCGCGGGCGCTGGCGGCGGACCCGCCGGTGCTGCTGATGGACGAGCCGTTCGGCGCGGTCGACCCGGTCGTCCGCGAGCACCTCCAGACCGAGTTCCTGCGGCTCCAGCAGACGCTGAACAAGACCGTCCTGTTCGTCACGCACGACATCGAGGAGGCCGTCCGGCTCGGCGACCGCATCGCCGTGTACGGGCAGGGCCGCATCGAGCAGTACGACACCCCGCCGGCCGTCCTCGGCGCCCCCGCGACGCCGTACGTCGCCGACTTCGTCGGAGCGGACCGGGGCCTGAAGCGGCTGTCCGTCACCCCGATCGAGGAGGGCGACCTGGAGCAGCCGCCCGTGGTCCGCCTCGACGACCCGCTGCCCCGGGAGCTGGACGCCCGCTGGGCCGTGGTCCTCGACGGGGACGGCCACCTGCACGGCTGGCTCTCCGCCGAGCACGCGCGCGCGAGCGGCACCACCGTCCGCGACCAGGTCCGCCGCATGGAGGCCTGGCTGCCGGTCGGCGCCTCGCTCAAGCAGGCGTTCGCCACGATGCTCCAGCACGACGCGGGCTGGATCGCCGTCATCGACGAGGACAGCCAGGGCCGCTTCCTGGGCGTGCTCACCCCGGCCCGGCTGCACGAGGCGCTGCGGCGCTCCACGGCCGCGGACGCGCGGGACATCCCGCGCGCGCAGGTGGAGCTGGAGACGGTCGCGCCGCTGATCAGCTGACCGACAGCCGGCGGCTCAGCCACTCCAGGGTGGCCGGGATCTCCCGCCGCCAGGTGTTGAAGTTGTGCCCACCGCTGTCGAGGATGATCGACGACACGCGGGTGGGCGCCTTCACCCGGCCGATGAAGCCGAGCGTGGCCCGGTAGTTGTGCTCGCCCTGCCTGCTGCTGGTCACCAGGAGCGAGGTCGCGGGCGGCGGCATCCGGTCCAGGTACCGGTCCAGGTCGGCCCGCTCGCGCGCCCGCGCGTCCCCGTGGAACAGGTCGCCCGTCGTCGGGTCGCCGGCCGCCCGGTAGTAGGCGGACAGACCGGCGCCCGCCCCGAAGACGCCGGGGTGGTGCAGCGCCAGTTTCAGCGCGCAGTAACCACCGGTGGAGTCGCCGACCACGCCCCACGTCCGCTGCGTCCGGTAGCGCGCGGCGATCTCGGCGGGCAGGTCCGCCGCGAAGAAGGTCTCCGTGCGCGGGCCCCCGGGGACGTCCACGCACTCGGTGTCGCGCGGGGGCGCCACGGTCGGCCGCAGCATGACCAGGATCATCGGCCGCATCCGCCCGGCCGCCGCCAGCGCGTGCGCCGTCTGCGGATAGCGCAGCCCGCGGATCAGCGCCTGGGCCGTACCGGGATAGCCGGTCAGCACGACGGACGCGGGGAACCTGCGACGGGCGTAGCGCGGCTGGAAGTACTCGGGCGGCAGGTAGACATAGGCGGGCGCCGCGATGTGCGTCGTCCGCCCGACGACGTCCACCTTCTGCACCTGCCCCCCGACGGCGGCCCCGCCCCCGCCGGACACCCCGTCCCGGGTGGCGACCACCCGGACCGGCGGGGTGCGCGCCGCCACGTCGTGGTCGGTCACCACGCCCTGCCCCTGCTCCCGGCCGAAGAGGTCGGCCCAGGTCGCGTAGAAGCCGTAGGCCTGGTTCAGGGCCAGGCCGACCGCGGTGAAGACCGCCAGCTGGGTGGCGAACAGCAGCCCCACCCGGCCCAGGACGGACCGCCACGAACGGTGTGCCAGGCGCGGCCACAGCAGCACCGTGCCCGCGAACAGCGCCACGGCGAACAGCACCGCCAGCGCGGGGACTTCATGGCTCGTGAGCCCCATCGGACCTTCCCCTGGACGAGTCGACGGCCACCGGCCGCGCGACACCGGGTCTTTTCCGGCCGGGAGTGAACCCGACTCCCGCTCCCCCCGTCCTAGAGGGCGCAAGTCGCGGGATGCCGGACATGGCACCGCGTTCACGTTTCTCGCAGAACCACGGAAATGCGATGTTCGCCAGGATAGATGCGGAAAACTCCCCAGGGGGTGCGCGCCGGACGAGGCGCGCGGCGCACGGTCCGCGCCCGGAGGCCACGCCGGCGCTGATCGCCCGCGCCTGCCTCCTCGTCGGGGTCCTGGACACGGCGGCCGGCGCCTTCCCGCGGCTCTGGCCCACGCACGCCCCGGCGGCGGTGCTGCCCGGCGCCCTCCGCCCGTTCGCCGCCGCCCTCGCGCTCGGCAGCGGCGTCCTGTTGCTGCTGCTCGCGCACGGCCTGCGGCGCCGCAAGCGGCGGGCGTGGCGGGCGGCCGTGGTGCTGCTGCCGCTCGGCGCCTGCGCCCAGTTCGCCTACCGGCACTCGTTCGCGGGCGTCGTCGTCCCGCTCGTCCTGCTGGGGGTCCTCGCCCGGCACCGCGCGCGGTTCGACGCGCCGCCCGACCCGCGCGGCCGCTGGCGGGCCCTGGCCCACTTCGTCGTCCTCGGCGCCGGTTCGATCCTCGTCGGGCTGCTCATCGTCAGCGCCCGCCCGCACCGGCTGGTCGGCGACCCCAGCCTGGCGGACCGTCTGCGGCACGTCCTGTACGGCCTGTTCGGCCTCGACGGGCCGCTCCACTACGCGGGCGGCGCCTCCCGCACGGTCGACGCCCTGCTCGGCACCCTCGGCCTGATCACCGCGCTGACCACGGCCTACTTCGCGCTCCGGCCCGAGCACCCGGCGGTCCCCCGCACCGAGGACGACGAGAGCAGGCTGCGCGCCCTGCTGGACCGGCACGGCGCCCGCGACTCCCCCGGCCGCTCCGCGCTCCGCCGCGACACCGGGGTGGTGTTCTCGCCCAGCGGCAAGGCGGCGGTCCGCTACCGCGTGGCCTCCGGCGTGATGCTCGCCCATGGCGACCCCGTCGGCGATGTGGAGGCGTGGCCGGGCGCCATCGAGCGGTTCATGGACGAGGCGCGCGCCCATTCCTGGACCCCGGCCGTCGCGGGCTGCTCCGCGACGGGCGGCGGGGTCTGGACCCGCGAGACCGGCCTGGCCGCGCTCGGACCGGGGGACGAGGCGGTGGCGGACGTCGCGGATCTCTCCCTGACCGGGCGGACCGGGCGGGCCGGGCGGACCGGCCGGACCCGCCGGAGCGGGCGCGCGATGCGCGCCGTGGGCCGGATGGTCAGGCGGACCGGGCGCGCCGGCCAGGCGACCCGGGTCCGGCGCGTCCGTGACCCCGCCCCCGCCGAGCGGGATCGGATCCGGCGCGCCGCCGCCCCGGGGAGGAACGACCCGCTGATCGGGCCCACCCTCCGGCCCGCCCCACGGCTCGGCACCCCCATCCGCACCCGCACCCGCATCGGCATCCGCATCGGCCGGAGCCCGCTCGGCTTCGCGATGTTCCGCCGGGAGCCCCGCTCCATGGTCTCCCCCTCCTCGGGGGACCTCCCGCGCACCGGCCGGGCCGCCCTGCGCGCGGACGGCTTCGTGCGGCTGCGCCTGCCGGGAGTGGTGCGGCGCCGGGCGCCGGAGCCGCACCCGGGCGCCCACCCCCACCGCCGGGAGGAGACCCGGGCACCCCTCGTGCGGCTCTAGGCTGGACGCATGAGCACGTCGCAGGTCCGCCGAGGCCACGTAGCCAATCTCCCCATATGGGACCGCTGCGCGGTCATGGGGGTCGTCAATGTGACCCCGGACTCGTTCTCGGACGGCGGCCGCTGGTTCGACACCACCGCGGCGATCAAACACGGCCTGGACCTGGTCGCCGAGGGCGCCGACCTGGTCGACGTCGGCGGCGAGTCCACCCGCCCCGGCGCCGCCCGCGTCGACGAGGACGAGGAGCTGAAGCGCGTCATCCCCGTCGTGCGGGGCCTGGCCGCCGAGGGCGTCACGGTCTCCGTCGACACCATGCGCGCCAGCGTCGCCGAGCGGTCCCTGGCCGCGGGCGCCGTGCTGGTCAACGACGTGAGCGGCGGCCTCGCCGACCCCGACATGATCCCGGTCGTCGCCGCATCGGGCGCCCCCTTCGTCGTCATGCACTGGCGCGGCTTCCTCGAAGGCGCCACCGTCCGCGGCACGTACCGCGACGTCGTCGCCGAGGTCGTCGACGAGCTGCACGCGCGCGTGGAGGCGATCATCGAGGGCGGCGTCGCCCCCGACCACCTCGTCGTCGACCCCGGACTCGGCTTCTCCAAGGAGGCCGTGCACGACCTGGCCCTGCTCGCCCACCTCGACCGGCTGCGCGCGCTGGGCCACCCGGTGCTGGTCGCCGCCTCCCGCAAGCGGTTCCTCGGCCACGTACTCGCCGGTGAGCAGGGCGCCCCGCCGCCCGCGCGCGAGCGCGACGCCGCCACCGCCGCCGTCTCCGCGCTGGCCGCCCAGGCCGGCGCCTGGGCCGTCCGCGTCCACGAGGTACGGGCCACCGCCGACGCCGTCCGGGTCGCCCGCGCGGTCGAGGGAGCCCAGTGACCACCACCGACACCGACGCCGTCGACACGGCCAACCGCTCCTTCTACGAGGCCCAGGAGCGCGGCGACTTCGAGGAGCTGACCGCGCTGTGGCTGGCGCCCGAGGACGTCAGCTACGCCGAGGACGCCGACCCGGACGACGCCGAGGACACCTCGATCTCCTGCGTGCACCCGGGCTGGCCGGTGCTCACGGGCCGCGGCGAGGTGCTGCGCTCCTACGCGCTGATCATGGCGAACACCGAGTACATCCAGTTCTTCCTGACCGACGTGCGGATCAGCGTGGTCGCCGACACCGCGATGGTGACCTGCACGGAGAACATCCTCAGCGGCGGACCCGCGCCCGAGGACAGCGACGAGCTGGGCCCGCTCGTCGGCCAGCGCGTCGTCGCCACGAATGTGTTCCGGCGCACACGCGACGGCTGGAAGCTGTGGTCCCACCACGCCTCCCCCGTGCTCGCCGAGTCCGACGACGAGAGCGATGCCCTGGAGGACACGCTCGACGACGCCGACGGTCCCGGGGACGGCGGCGGCCCGGGCGGCGACGGCTCACCCGCCTGAGGCGGCGGACGCCCCCGAAAGGGCGGCGGTCACGCGTTCATGGTTGGTCCCGCGCCCGCTTGGGTATGGGCGGCTACCAGCCGCAGAGCCGTCTGTCCATAGCCCCCACGGGCAAACGATGTCGGCGCTCGCAGGTAGATTCGATCGAGGCCGGTGCGGCGACCGCACATCGACGCCACCGGCCCCTACCGACGATTGCAGGAGTGATTCGCGTGGATCGTGTCGCGCTGCGCGGCCTCAAGGCCCGCGGGCACCATGGCGTCTTCCCCAAGGAACGCGAGGAGGGGCAGACCTTCATCGTGGACCTGGTGCTCGGACTGGACACCCGGGCCGCCGCGGCCGGTGACGACCTGACGAAGACCGTGCACTACGGCGTCGTGGCCGAGGAGGTCGTGGCCGTCGTCGCGGGCGAGCCCGTCGACCTCATCGAGACCCTGGCCCAGCGGATCGCCGACGCCTGTCTGGAGCACGAGGGGGTCCAGGAGGTCGAGGTCTGCGTCCACAAGCCGGACGCGCCGATCACCGTGCCCTTCGACGACGTGACCGTCACCATCACCCGGAGCCGAGTATGAACAAAACTCCGTTCGACCCGACCGTCCAGCCGGTGCCCAGCTCCGTGATGGAGCAGGTCGACGCCGCTGACAGCACCCTGTCCAACCCCCAGTACGCCGTGCTCTCCCTCGGCTCGAACCTGGGCAACCGCCTGGAGACGCTCCAGGGCGCCGTGGACGCCCTGGAGGACACCCCCGGCGTCCGCGTCAAGGCCGTCTCGCCCGTCTACGAGACGGAGCCCTGGGGCGTCGACCCCGACAGCCAGCCCTCGTACTTCAACGCGGTGGTGGTCCTCAAGACGACCCTGCCGCCCGCCTCGCTCCTGGAGCGCGCCCACGCCGTGGAGGAGGCCTTCCACCGCGTCCGGGACGAACGCTGGGGCCCGCGCACCATCGACGTCGACATCGTCGCCTACGCGGACGTGGTCTCCGACGACCCGGTGCTGACCCTCCCCCACCCCCGGGCCCACGAGCGCGCCTTCGTGCTCGCGCCCTGGCACGACGTGGACCCGGCGGCCCAGCTGCCCGGCCGCGGCCCGGTCGGCGACCTGCTGGCCGCGGTCACCCACGCCGGCGTGGCCGCCCGCGCCGACCTGGAACTCCGGCTGCCCGAGTAATCGTTAGGGTCTACGGGCAGAGCCGTGCGGCCACGCACGGGAGGACCGGCGACCGACGGGGATGAAGCAACCGCGATGAAGCAACTGCGCATCAGAACTCTGGCCGGCCTGTTCCTGGTCGCCGGAGTGCTGTCCTGGGCGGGCGCCCGCCTGTGGAACTCGGTGGGCACCCTGCCCAGTGTTCCGCTGGCCGCGCCCATCGTGCTCGCGGTGATCGCCGTCGTCCTGCTGGCGACGGCGCTCTCCCTGCGCGCCCGGCTGCGGGCCCAGCGCGAGCGCCGCCCCGGCGCCAAGGGCGTCGACCCGATGATGGCCGCCCGCGCGCTGGTCTTCGGGCAGGCGAGCGCGCTGGTCGCGGCGCTCGTCGCCGGCATGTACGGCGGCACCGGCGCGTTCCTGCTGGAGCAGCTGGACATCCCGGCCCGCCGCGACCAGGCCATCTACGCCGGGTTCTCGGTCGTCGCCGGCGCGGCCGTCATCGCGGCGGCCATCTTCCTGGAGCGCGTCTGCAAGCTCCCCGAGGACGACGACACGGAGGGCACCGCCCCGGCGGCGTGACGCGTCAGCGCCCGATGATCAGGCTCATGGCCTCGGCGCGCGTGGCCGGGTCGCGGAGCTGTCCGCGCACCGCGGACGTGATGGTCTTCGCGCCGGGCTTGCGCACGCCCCGCATCGTCATGCACATGTGCTCGCACTCGACGACCACGATGACGCCCCGCGGCTCCAGGATCTCCATGAGCGAGTCCGCGATCTGCGTCGTCAGACGCTCCTGGACCTGAGGGCGGCGCGCGAAGACGTCGACGAGGCGGGCCAGCTTCGACAGGCCGGTGATCTTGCCGTCGGTGGACGGGATGTACCCGACGTGGGCGACGCCGACGAAGGGGACCAGGTGGTGCTCACAGCTGGACTGCACCTCGATGTCCTTCACCAGGACCATCTCGTCGTGCCCCAGGTCGAACGTCGTCGTCAGCACATCCTCGGGCTTCTGCCACAGGCCGGCGAATATCTCCCGGTAGGCGCGCGCGACCCGCGCCGGAGTCTCCCGCAGGCCCTCGCGGTCCGGGTCCTCGCCGACCGCGATGAGCAGTTCGCGCACGGCGTTCGCGGCCCGCTTCTCGTCGAACTCGCCGATCGGGCCCTCGCCGTCGAGCGTCACCGGGTCGGTCATGTGGTGCCTCTTCCTCTTACGGACATCCGGCAGGCCCCCTGACAGACAAGAGGCCGCGTCCCCCACACCGTAAAGCGTGGGGGACGCGGCCTGCATTCCGGGCCCGGTGAGGGCCGCGGTCAGCTCTCGGGGCGGTCGTCCTTCACCGTGTCCACCGGGGTGGACTCGATGGCGGTCGCCGATCCGTTCGCACCGTTCGTCAGTGAGAGCTCCTTGGGGGAGAGCACCGGCGGGCGGGTCGAGGGGGTGCGGCGGGAGGAGCCGGTCCACGCGGGGCGGGCCGGGCGCTTCACGATCGGAGTGAAGATCTCGGCGATCTGCTCCTTGTTCAGCGTCTCCTTCTCCAGCAGCGCGAGGACCAGGTTGTCGAGAACGTCGCGGTTCTCGACGAGGATCTCCCAGGCCTCGTTGTGCGCCGTCTCGATGAGCTTCTTGACCTCTTCGTCGACGAGCGCGGCGACCTCTTCCGAGTAGTCGCGCTGGTGCGCCATCTCGCGGCCGAGGAACGGCTCGCTGTTGTCGCCGCCGAACTTGATCGCGCCGAGACGCTCGGTCATGCCGTACTGCGTGACCATCGCGCGGGCCGTGGAGGTGGCCTTCTCGATGTCGTTCGCCGCGCCGGTGGTCGGGTCGTGGAAGACCAGTTCCTCCGCCGCACGGCCGCCCAGCATGTAGGCGAGCTGGTCGAGCATCTCGTTGCGCGTGGTCGAGTACTTGTCCTCGTCCGGGAGCACCATCGTGTACCCGAGCGCGCGGCCGCGGGACAGGATCGTGATCTTGTGCACCGGGTCGGAGTTCGGAGACGCCGCCGCGACCAGGGCGTGGCCGCCCTCGTGGTAGGCGGTGATCTTCTTCTCCTTGTCCGACATGATCCGGGTCCGCTTCTGCGGGCCCGCGACCACCCGGTCGATCGCCTCGTCCAGCATGTGGTTGTCGATCAGCTTCTTGTCGCTGCGCGCCGTCAGGAGCGCCGCTTCGTTCAGCACGTTCGACAGGTCCGCGCCGGTGAAGCCGGGGGTGCGGCGGGCGACGGCCGAGAGGTCGACGTCCGGGGCGACCGGCTTGCCCTTCTGGTGGACCTTGAGGATCTCCAGACGGCCCTGCATGTCGGGGCGGTCGACCGCGATCTGGCGGTCGAAACGACCGGGACGCAGCAGCGCCGGGTCGAGGATGTCCGGCCGGTTCGTGGCGGCGATCAGGATGACGCCGCCCTTCACGTCGAAGCCGTCCATCTCGACGAGGAGCTGGTTGAGCGTCTGCTCGCGCTCGTCGTGGCCGCCGCCGAGGCCGGCGCCGCGATGGCGGCCGACCGCGTCGATCTCGTCGACGAAGACGATCGCCGGGGCGTTCGCCTTGGCCTGCTCGAAGAGGTCACGGACCCGGGAGGCACCGACACCGACGAACATCTCGACGAAGTCGGAACCGGAGATCGAGTAGAAGGGCACTCCGGCCTCGCCGGCGACGGCGCGCGCGAGAAGCGTCTTGCCGGTGCCGGGCGGGCCGTACAGCAGTACGCCCTTCGGGATCTTGGCGCCCACGGCCTGGAACTTCGCCGGCTCCTGGAGGAACTCCTTGATCTCGTGGAGTTCCTCGACCGCCTCGTCCGAGCCCGCCACGTCGGCGAACGTCGTCTTCGGGGTGTCCTTGGTGATGAGCTTCGCCTTGGACTTCCCGAAGTTCATGACCCGGGAGCCGCCGCCCTGCATCTGATTCATCAGGAACAGGAAGACGACGACGATGAGGACGAAGGGCAGCAGCGACAGCAGGATGCCGACGAAGGCGTTCTGCTTCGTCGGGGAGACGGTGTAACCGTCGGGAATCTGCTTGTCGTCGAACTTCGATTGCAGCAGCTTGGCCACGTCGACGCCCTGGTCGCCGATGTAGCTCGCCTGGATCTTGCTGGAGCCGTCGACCTTCTCGCCGCTCTTCAGCTCGACCTTGATGGTGTTCTCGTCACCGGTGGTGATCTTGGCCTGCTGGGCCTGGTTCTTGTCGATGGCCTGAATGACCTGGCCGGTGTCCACCGTCTTGTAGCCGCCGGACGAGCCGACGACCTGCATCAACACGACCACGGCAAGGACGGCCAGCACGATCCACATGACCGGCCCACGGAAGTATCGCTTCACGTCCATCCATACGGAGCGATGCCGCCCCGTCCCTCCTGCCATAGTGAGTTTGATAAGGCTGTTTGCAGCTGTCGAGCTCTTGAACCCGCTTGAAGCTGTTTGAAGAACTGTTCTTCGGACGGTACCCCAGCATTGTCACCCGAAGTCGCAGGGGACGTCCGACAAACTGGCCTTCGCATGCTCCAACGGCGGGAAGCCTCCGAGGGTTCCCGCCGTCTGACGTGACCTCAGCCGCCGTAGACGTGCGGGGCCAGCGTGCCGACGAACGGCAGGTTCCGGTACTTCTCCGCGTAGTCGAGGCCGTAGCCGACCACGAACTCGTTCGGAATGTCGAAGCCGACCCACTTCACGTCGATGTCGACCTTGGCCGCCTCCGGCTTGCGCAGCAGCGTGCACACCTCCAGGGAGGCGGGCTCGCGGGTGCCGAGGTTGGTCAGCAGCCACGACAGCGTCAGGCCGGAGTCGATGATGTCCTCGACGATCAGGACGTGCTTGTCCTTGATGTCGGTGTCGAGGTCCTTGAGGATCCGCACGACACCGGAGGACTGGGTGCCGGAGCCGTACGAGGACACCGCCATCCAGTCCATGGTGACGGGGGTGGACAGGGCGCGAGCCAGGTCCGCCATGACCATCACGGCGCCCTTGAGGACTCCGACGATGAGCAGGTCCTTGCCCGCGTATTCGGCATCGACCTTGGCGGCCAGTTCGGCCAGCTTCGCGTCGATCTCTTCTTTGGTGATGAGCACCGACTTGAGGTCGGTGCCCATGTCTTTCGCGTCCACCCGCATCACTTTCGGTCGTCACACCGGCCGCCGCGACGTGAGCCGCGGAGTCAGCCTTGCCGGATGACCAGTCTGCCACCCTGCCGCTGGGCGACGACTTTGCCCGGGAGATTGATCTCCCCCTGGCCCCGCCATCCGGTGATCAGGCGGTCGATCTCCTCGATGTGCCGGGCGAACAGGGCACCGGCCGGGGCGCCGGCCTCGATGGCGGCCCGGCGCAGGATGCGGCGGCGCACGGCGGGCGG
This sequence comes from Streptomyces sp. NPDC088785, assembly GCF_044750685.1. Classification (NCBI taxonomy): domain Bacteria; kingdom Bacillati; phylum Actinomycetota; class Actinomycetes; order Kitasatosporales; family Streptomycetaceae; genus Streptomyces; species Streptomyces sp. NPDC088785. Next base: position 684,200 of record NZ_JBIVKH010000003.1, on the reverse strand, counting down.
CAGCGCGTAGAGCTTGGCGCACTCCAGGAGGCCCGCGGCGTCGCAGACGGATTCGGCGGCCTGCGCGGCCCAGGCGTCCAGCGCGTCTGCATCGTCGCGGGACAACTGGGCCGTACGGGCGAGCGCCTCGACGACGCCCTTGCCGAGCGCCTTCTCCAGGGCGGGGAGCCCTTCGTGCCGCAGCCGGGACCTCGTATAGGCGGGGTCGGTGTTGTGCGGGTCGTCCCACACCGGCAGGTGCTGGACGAGACAGGCCTTGCGGGCGGTCTGCCGGTCGAGGTGGAGGAAGGGGCGGCGGTACCGGCCGCCCGCCCCCGAGATCGCGGCCATGCCGGACAGGGAGCGGATGCCGGAGCCGCGGGCGAGGCCGAGCAGGACCGTCTCGGCCTGGTCGTCGCGGGTGTGGCCGAGCAGGACGGCGGCCGCGCCGAGGCGCTCGGCGGCGGCGTCCAGGGCGGCGTAGCGGGCGTCGCGGGCCGCTGCTTCCGGTCCTCCGTCGCGGCCGACCCGCACGGCGACGGACTCGGCCGGGGCCAGTCCGAGGGCGGTCAGGCGCAGGACGACGTCCTCGGCGCGGGTGTCGGAGCCGGTCTGGAGGCCGTGGTCGACGGTGATGCCGCCGGCCCGGATGCCGAGTTTGGGGGCCTCGAAGGCGAGGGCGGAGGCGAGCGCCATGGAGTCGGCGCCGCCGGAGCAGGCGACGAGGACGAGGGGCCGCTCGGCCACCGCGGGGGGCGCGGAGGATGCGGGGGGTGCGGGGGATGCGGGGGAAGGGGCCGATGCGGAAGCTGGAGGAGATGCGGGGGATGCGGGAGATGCGTTGAGGATGTCGTGGAGGACGCGGCGGACCGCCAGGCGTATCGCCGCGACCGCAGGATGGGGACCCATGTCCGGTTCCCTTCATTCCGTTGTCTAGGGGGGTGGGCGCCAACTCGTGAGCCGTTCGCCACGGCTCAGTCGCTCAACGGTGACTCGGTGATTTCGGTCACGCAGAGTGTGTCGATGGTGACAGAGCCGAGCCATTCCCCGAGCATTGCACGCCTCCCCACGGCCCACGGTCCCTCGGATGGGTGATCCTGGGCAATTTCGGGTGTGCCCCGCCTCGCGCCGTGGGCGCCCTCCGGTCAGTTGTGCACCCGCGCGACCCAGTCCGCCGGTTTGGCGATCTCCGACTTGGTGGGGAGGGTGTTCGGCGACGTCCAGACGCGGTTGAAGCCGTCCATGCCGACCTGGTCGACGACGGCCCGCACGAACCGCTCGCCGTCGCGGTACTGGCGCAGCTTGGCGTCGAGGCCGAGGAGCTTGCGCAGGGCCATGTCGAGCCGGGAGGCGCCCTTCTGGCGGCGCTGCTGGAACTTCTCGCGGATCTCGCCGACGCTCGGCACGACGTCGGGGCCGACGCCGTCCATCACGTAGTCCGCGTGGCCCTCCAGCAGGGACATCACGGCGGTGAGGCGGGCGAGGACCTCGCGCTGGGCGGGCGACTGGACCAGCTCGACCAGGGAGCGGCCGCCGTCGTCGTCCTCGCCCTCGGGGCGCCCGCCGGCGAGGGACTGCGCGGCCTCCCGGATCCGCTCCAGGAACGTGCCGGGGTCGACGTCGGTCTCCTCGAGGAACGACTGGATCTCGCCCTCCAGGTGGTCGCGGAGCCAGGGCACGGCCGTGAACTGGGTGCGGTGGGTCTCCTCGTGGAGGCAGACCCAGAGCCGGAAGTCGTGCGGGTCGACGTCGAGCTCGCGCTCCACCTGCACGATGTTCGGCGCGACGAGGAGCAGCCTGCCGCCGCCGTCGGGCGCGGCCGGGAGGTCGCCGGTGGCGGGGGCGAAGGTCTCGTACTGGCCGAGCACGCGGGAGGACAGGAACGACAGGAGCATGCCGAGCTCGACGCCGGTGACCTTGCCGCCGACCGCGCCGAGGACGGCCCCGCCGGCGCCGGGCCCGCGGCGCTCCTGCATCTTGTCGAGCAGGGGTTTGAGGAGTTCGCGGAAGCCCGCGACGTTCGCCTTCACCCATCCCGGGCGGTCGACGACCAGGACGGGGGTGTCCCGCGCGGCGTCGGAGGCCATGCGCGTGTACGCGCGGACGTGCTCCTCCGAGGCCTTGGCGTGCCGGCGCAGCTCCGAGACGACCGCGCGTGCCTCGTCGCGGCTCACCTCCGGGCCGGGCCGTGCGAGTCGCGTCGCCGTCGCCACCGCGAGGTTCCAGTCGACCATTCCTGCCGAAGCCGCACTGCCGAAGCTCGTCATGCGTCAACGGTACGTGACCCTGCGGGTACTGGGAGGGGGTTGGACCCTGACGGAACCCCGACTCCCGGCCCCGGGGTTCAGCGGCAGCCGCAGTGGGCGACGGAGGACGCGAGCCGGTCCAGGACGGCCTGCGCGGACCCGGGCGCGGGGGCGCCCTCGGTCAGGAACGCGAAGACCAGGAGCCGGCCGTCGGCGTCGACGACGGTGCCGGCCAGGGTGTTCACGCCGGTGAGGGTGCCGGTCTTGGCACGGACCAGGCCGGTGCCGTAGGCGTCGGCCCGGTCCGTGTAGCGGTGGGCGAGGGTGCCGGTGAAGCCGGCCACGGGCAGGCCGGTGAGCAGGGAGCGCAGGGCGGGGCGGGCGGGGTCGGCGGCCTTGGCGAGCAGGCCGGTGAGCAGGGCGGCGGAGGCCTTGTCGGTGCGGTCGAGGCCGCTGCCGTCGGCGAAGCGGGCGCCGGACAGCGGCAGCCCGAGCTTCTTCAGCTGCTTCTCGATGGCCCGGCCCGCGCCGGCGAAGTCGTGGCTCTCGTCGGCGGCGATCGCGGTCTGCCGGGCCAGCGCCTCGGCGATGTCGTTGTCGCTGTTGGTCAGCATCCGCTCGACGAGGGCGGACAGCGGCGGCGACCGGACCTCGGCGACGTCCTCGGCCTGCCCGGACGCCTTGCCGGGTCCGGGGTCGCCCTTGGTTGTGATGCCGCGCTCGCGCAGCAGGCCGGCGAAGGTGCGGGCCGCCGCGTCCGCGGGGTCGGCGGCGCGCGGGGCGGGTCCGCTGCGGGAGTCGTCGGTACGGGCCTCGTCGGCCATCAGCGCGGAGACCTGGGCAAGGTTCTCGTTGACGCCGAGGGGGTGGAGGGACGGCCCCGAGTAGAGCGAGGTGTCGTAGGAGAGGGTGACCTCGGTGGCGCCGCGCCGCTTGAGGGATGCGGCCGTGCGGTCGGCGAGGGTGCGCAGGTCGGCGGCGTCGTAAGGATTCTTCTGGCGGGCCGTCAGGGTGGGATCGCCGCCGCCGATCAGCAGCAGTTCCTTGCTGTCCTGCTCCAGGGCCGTCCGGGTGGCGATGCGGTGGTCGGGGCCCGCGGCCGTCAGCGCGGCCGCGGCGGTGGCGAGCTTCGTCGTGGAGGCGGGGGTGAGGGCGTCGCCCGCGGATCTCCCGTAGAGCCGCTCGCCGGTGACGGCGTCGACGACCGCGGCCGTGCGCTTCGTGCCCAGGGACGCGTCCTTGAGCAGCGGGTCCAGTACGGCGGCCAGGGCCGGGCCGCTCGGGCCGGGCACCGAGGCCCCGGGCGCGGCGAGGACGGCGGGGGCGCTGGGCGCGGCGGGCGCCGCGCCGCCGGAGGTGCGGCCGTGATCTGCGCCACCCCCGCCGCCCCGGGAGACCGCCCGGTCGGCCTCGGCCGTACGCTGACCGGAGGAGTCCCAGGGGCCGGTCGCGACCGCCACCAGGGCGGCGAAGGCCACACCCACCGCCGTCGCTCCCACCGTGAACTGCCTGGTCTTGGTCTTCGCAACGCCCGTCACGAGCTGCGAAGCCTTCAGCTCCGGCACCGCGGACCAGCCCCTTTCGCGATCACACACCTGCGTAGGGGACACTTAACCACCAGAAGTTTGTGTTGATCATGGAGGAGCCACCGGTGGAGTTCGACGTCACGATCGAGATTCCGAAGGGATCGCGGAACAAGTACGAGGTCGACCACGAGACCGGTCGCATCCGTCTCGACCGTCGTCTCTTCACCTCGACCGCCTACCCGACGGACTACGGCTTCGTCGAGAACACGCTCGGCGAGGACGGCGACCCGCTGGACGCGCTGGTCATCCTGGACGAGCCGACGTTCCCCGGCTGCCTCATCAAGTGCCGTGCGATCGGCATGTTCCGCATGACGGACGAGGCCGGTGGCGACGACAAGCTGCTGTGCGTGCCGGCGACGGACCCGCGGATGGAGCACCTGCGCGACATCCACCACGTCTCCGAGTTCGACCGCCTGGAGATCCAGCACTTCTTCGAGGTCTACAAGGACCTGGAGCCCGGCAAGTCCGTCGAGGGCGCCGACTGGGTGGGCCGCACCGAGGCCGAGGCCGAGATCGAGCGCTCGTACAAGCGCGCTCAGGACCACGGCGGTCACTGAGCCGGGAGGCGTAGCCTTCCTCAGCTTTCCGCCGGACGGGCCGTACGACATCTGTCGTGCGGCCCGTCCGCGTTTCTGTGCGCATACTGAGGCGTGCGGGAGGTAGACGCCTGGTAGGCGTGATCATCAGAAGGGCGAGAAGGGCACGAGGTGACGGACCGGGAGACCGAGGCCTCGGAGGACCGCAAGCCGCAGTCCGACGAGGCGCGCAGCGCGTTCACACAACCCATCGGGGTCGTGTCGTCCGCGCCGGTGGTGGAGGAGGAGTCCTCCTCGACGACCTCCGAGTTCGCGCTCCCCGACGGGTTCAACGCGCCGCCGGCGGAACCCGTGGAGCCCGAGGGTTCCGCGTTCACGCCGCCGCGCACGTACAGCGCGAAGGAGTCGCCGCCCGCCTTCACCCCGCCGCACGGCATCCCGGTGGTCCGGCTGACCAAGGAAGCGCCCTGGCAGGACCGGATGCGCACGATGCTGCGGATGCCGGTCGCCGAGCGGCCCGCGCCGGAGAAGGCGCAGAAGGAGGACGACGCCGGGCCGGCGGTGCCGCGCGTGCTCGACCTGACGCTGCGTATCGGGGAGCTGCTGCTCGCCGGGGGCGAGGGCGCGGAGGACGTGGAGGCGGCGATGTTCGCCGTGTGCCGGTCCTACGGGCTCGACCGGTGCGAGCCGACCGTGACGTTCACGCTGCTGTCGATCACGTTCCAGCCGTCGCTGGTGGACGATCCGGTGACGGCGTCGCGGACCGTGCGCCGCCGCGGCACCGACTACAACCGGCTCGCGGCCGTGTTCCGGCTGGTCGACGACATCAGCGACGAGGACGACGAGGCCGCCGCCATCTCGCTGGAGGACGCCTACCGGCGGCTCGCCGAGATCCGGCGCAACCGGCACCCCTATCCCGGCTGGGCGCTCACCGGGGCGAGCGGGCTGCTCGCCGGGTCGGCCTCGATCCTCGTCGGCGGTGACCTCCTGGTGTTCGTCGCGGCGGCGATCGGCGCGATGCTGGGCGACCGGCTGGCGTGGCTGTGCGCGGGGCGCGGGTTCCCGGAGTTCTACCAGTTCACGGTGGCCGCGATGCCGCCCGCGGCCATCGGCATCCTGCTGACCCTGGCGCACAACTACGTGGATGTGCGGGCGTCCGCGGTGATCACCGGTGGACTGTTCGCGCTGCTGCCCGGGCGGGCGCTGGTGGCGGGCGTCCAGGACGGGCTGACCGGCTTCTACATCACCGCCGCGGCCCGGCTGCTGGAGGTCATGTACTTCTTCGTCGGCATCGTCATCGGCGTGCTGGTCATGCTGTACGTCGGTGTGCAGCTGCACGCGCAGCTGAACCCGGAGGCCGCGCTGAAGGGGCCCGAGCGGCCGTATTGGCAGATCGCCGCGTCGATGGCGCTGTCGCTGGCCTTCGCGGTGCTGTTGCAGCAGGAGCGGTCGACGGTGGTCGCCGTGACGCTCAACGGCGGGGTCGCCTGGGCGGTCTACGGCGCCATGCACAACGCGGGCGGGATCTCGCCGGTGGCGTCCACGGCCGCCGCGGCGGGGCTCGTCGGCCTGTTCGGGCAGCTCTTCTCGCGGTACCAGTTCGCTTCGGCGCTGCCGTACGTGACCGCGGCGATCGGGCCGCTGCTGCCCGGTTCCGCGACGTATTTCGGGCTGTTGGCCATCGCGCAGAGCGATGTGGACAAGGGGCTCGTGTCGCTGTCGAAGGCCGCCGCGCTGGCCATGGCCATCGCGATCGGGGTGAACCTGGGTGGGGAGATCTCCCGGCTGTTCATCAGGTCCCCCGGCGCCGAGGGCCGCCGGGCCGCCAAGCGCACCCGCGGCTTCTAGGGCCGGTCCGCCCCGCGCGTACGGCGGGGCGCGGGGCCCGGCTAGCGCTTGGCGTGGCGGCCGCGCTGGGCGGCGGGGCCCGTCGGGTCGCCGCCCGGGGCGGACGGGGCGCGCTTCGCCTTGCCGCGGGCCCGCAGGAACTCGATGGCGATCGGGACGACCGAGACGAGCACGATCAGGATCAGGATCAGCTCGATGTTCTGGTGGACGAACTCGATGTTGCCGAGCCAGGAGCCGAGCAGGGTGACGCCCGCGCCCCAGAGCACGCCGCCGATCACGTTGAACGTGATGAACGAGCGGTACCGCATCCCGGAGACGCCCGCGATGATCGGCGTGAACGTGCGCACGATCGGCACGAAGCGGGCCAGGACCAGCGACTTCGGGCCGTACTTCTCGAAGAACTCGTGCGCCTTCGTCACGTTCTCCTGCTTGAAGATCTTGGAGTCCGGTCGCCTGAACAGCGACGGACCGACCTTCTTGCCGAAGAGGTAGCCGGCCTGGTCCCCGAGGATCGCGGCGAGGCAGATCAGCGCGATGGCGGCCCAGAGCGGGAAGTCCAGGGTGCCCGCCGTGATCAGCAGACCGCAGGTGAACAGCAGCGAGTCGCCCGGCAGGAAGAACCCGATCAGCAGCCCGGACTCGGCGAACACGATCAGCAGCAGACCCCAGATGCCGAACGTGTTGAGCAGGTGGTCCGGGTCCAGCCAGCTGGGTCCGAGAGCGAGTGTCATCACGGGGCCGGACTCCTGGAGGGATAGAAAGACAACAGCAACGGCTAGGCAAAGTTACCAACGCCGGGTGGGCCCGCCAGGTTCCACCGCCCCTCCGGGGGCGCACGGTGCCCCAACTGCGGCAAATCTGCGGGTACGGGACCCGGGACCGCCGCGCTCCGCCGGGCTCGCGCCGCCCCGCTCACGCCGGGGGCTCGGCGCGCGCGGCGTTCGCGTGGATCGCGGCGCGCAGGTGCCCGGCGACGCCCTCGCCCAGCGCGTCGTAGAAGGCCGTGAACCGCGCGTCGGCCACGTACATGTCGCCCAGGCACACGTGCGTCGCGTGCGGGCAGGCGTAGAACCAGCGGGAGATGTGCCGCCGGTGCTCCTCGGCCAGGTCCATGGCGCGCTCGCCCCCGGGGCTCGCGCCGGCGGCGACCAGGGCGGCGTAGCGCGCGTTCCAGTCGTCGCTCTCGGCGCGCAGCCGCCGCCAGTCCTCCTTGCCGTACGCGCCGGTGCGGCGCTGCGACTCGGCGTACTGCCCGGTGCCGCCCCAGCGCCGTTCGGTCTCCTCGCGGTGCCGCTCGGGGTCCTGGTCCCCGAAGACCTCGAACCGCTCCTCGGGTGTGAGCTCGATGCCCATCGTCCGTGCCTCCATGGCGCGGGCGACGGCGTCGGCCATCCCCCGCAGCTTCTCGATGCGGGCGACGAGCAGGTCGTGCCGGCGGCGCAGGTGCTCGCGGGGGTCGGTCCCGGGGGCGTCGAGCAGGGCGTGGACCTCGTGGAGGGGGAAGCCGAGTTCCCGGTAGAAGAGGATCCGCTGGAGCCGGTCCAGGTCCCGTTCGCCGTAGCGGCGGTGGCCCGCCGCGCTGCGTTCGCCCGGCACGAGCAGCCCGATCTCGTCGTAGTGGTGCAGGGTGCGCACCGTGACACCGGCGAACCCGGCCACCTGGCCCACCGAATAGCCCCTGCCCCCGCCCATGCCCCTGCCCCTCCCGCCGCGCGCGCCGTCGCCGTCGCGCCGCTGTCGTCGGTCGTCTGTCGTCTATCGCGTGTCGCGTGTCGTCCGTCCTTGCCGTACGGGGATCAGCCTGCGCCCTCACGCCACGTGAGGTGCAAGCCGCGGGGCCCGTGCCCGACACCTCCCTTCCGGGTGTTATGTCCGCGATGTCCGCTTAGGGTGACGGCGTGAGCACTCCCGCCGAAGCCACGCCGCCGCCGGTCCCGCCGGCCGTGTCCGCGCGCACGCTGCTGCCGGTGGTCGGGCCCGCGCTCGTCGTCGGCGTCGTGTGCAGCCTGCTGTTCCTGGCCCTGAGCTGGATCGCCGAGCGGCTCCAGGGCGTGCTGTGGGGCGATCTGCCGGACGCGCTCGGCATCGGCCGGTACTCCGCCCTGTGGATCATCGTGATGCTGACGGCGACCGGGGTGCTCGTCGGGCTCGTCGTCTGGAAGGCGCCGGGGCACGCGGGCCCCGACCCGGCGACGATGGGCCTCAGCGGGGAGGAGCCGCTCAAGCCGTACGTGCTGCCCGGGCTCGCGCTGGCCGCCGCCCTGATGCTGGCGGGTGGCCCGAGCCTCGGCCCGGAGAACCCGATCATCGCGGTCAACGTGGGCCTGATGTTCTGGCTGGGCCGCAGGCTCCTGCCCGCGTCGCCCGCCGCGCTGTGGCCGAGCCTGGCGTCGGCGGCGACCCTCGGCGCGCTGTTCGGCACCCCGGTCGCCGCCGCGCTGCTGGTCTCCGAGGCGCTCGCGGGCCGGCCGCTGCCGCTCAGGGGCTCGCTGTGGGACAACCTCTTCGGGCCGCTGCTGGCCGCGAGCGCCGGCGCGCTGACCACCACGCTCGTCGCCTCCCCCTCCTTCGACCTGGGGCTCACCCGGCTCGCCCAGCCCGGCTGGGCCGACCTGCTGTCCGCGATCGTCGTCGCCTGCGCGGCGGCGGTGCTCGCGATGGCCGCCGTCCACGCCTTCCCGTACGTGCACGGCGCCTTCGGGCGGCTCGGCCACCCGATGCTGATGCTGCCCGCCGGCGGTCTGGTCCTCGGGCTGCTCGGCGCGCTCGGCGGCCATCTGACGCTCTTCAAGGGGCTGGAGGAGGTCAAGGAGATCGCCTCGGACCCGGACGGCCGCTCGGCCGGCGCGTTCGCCCTGCTGACCGTGGTGAAGCTGGCGGCGCTGCTGATCGCGGCGTCCTGCGGGTTCCGCGGCGGGCGGATCTTCCCCGCGGTCTTCGTCGGCGCCGCGTTCGGCCTGTTCGCGCACGCGCTGGTGCCCGGGGTGAACGCCTCGGTGGGCATCGCGGCCGGGGTGCTGGGCGTGCTGCTCGCCGTCACCCGGTCGGGCTGGGTCAGCCTCTTCACGGCGGCGGTCCTCGTCGCCTCGCCCGCGATCATCGCCCTCATGTGCATCGCGTCGCTGCCCGCCTGGCTCCTGGTGACGGGACGGCCGCAGATGCAACTGTCGGAGGACGGCGCCGCGTTGCGCTGAGCCTCACCCCCCTGCCGGAGCGGACACAAGGAGTCACGGACATGTCGCCGCTGCACAAGAGTCCTTCGGAGAAGCCCGGCGAGCAGACGCTCGCCGTCAACCCCTTCTACGGCGAGGCGAATCCGACCGCCGGCATGACGGACGCGCCGCCCAAGCACCGGCTGCCGGACGGTCCCCTCGCGCCCACGACCGCGTACCAGCTCGTCCACGACGAGCTGATGCTGGACGGCAACTCGCGGCTCAACCTGGCCACCTTCGTCACCACGTGGATGGAGCCGCAGGCCGGTGTCCTCATGGCCGAGTGCCGGGACAAGAACATGATCGACAAGGACGAGTACCCGCGGACGGCCGAGCTGGAGCGGCGCTGCGTCGCGATGCTCGCCGACCTGTGGAACGCGCCGGACCCGGCGGCCGCCGTCGGCTGTTCCACCACCGGCTCCAGCGAGGCGTGCATGCTCGCCGGGATGGCGCTGAAGCGGCGCTGGGCGCAGCGCAACGCCGACCGCTACCCGTCGCGCGAGGCCCGGCCCAATCTCGTCATGGGCGTGAACGTGCAGGTCTGCTGGGAGAAGTTCTGCAACTTCTGGGAGGTGGAGGCGCGGCAGGTGCCGATGGAGGGCGACCGGTTCCACCTCGACCCGGCCGCCGCCGCCGAACTCTGCGACGAGAACACCATCGGTGTCGTCGGCGTCCTCGGCTCGACCTTCGACGGGTCCTACGAGCCGATCGCCGAGCTGTGCGCGGCGCTCGACGACCTCCAGGAGCGGACGGGGCTCGACGTCCCGGTGCACGTGGACGGCGCGTCGGGCGCGATGGTGGCGCCGTTCCTCGACCCCGACCTGGTGTGGGACTTCCGGCTGCCGCGGGTCGCCTCCATCAACACCTCGGGCCACAAGTACGGCCTGGTGTACCCGGGGGTCGGCTGGGCGCTGTGGCGCGACGCGGACGCGCTGCCGGAGGAGCTCGTCTTCCGGGTGAACTACCTGGGCGGCGACATGCCGACGTTCGCCCTGAACTTCTCGCGGCCGGGCGCCCAGGTGGTCGCCCAGTACTACACGTTCCTGCGGCTGGGCCGCGAGGGCTTCCGCGCCGTGCAGCAGGCCACCCGCGACGTGGCCCGCGGGCTGGCCGAACGGATCGAGGCCCTCGGCGACTTCCGGCTGCTGACGCGGGGCGACGAGCTGCCGGTGTTCGCGTTCACGACCGCCCCGGAGGTGACCGCGTACGACGTGTTCGACGTTTCGCGGCGGCTGCGCGAGCGGGGCTGGCTGGTCCCGGCCTACACCTTCCCGGCGCACCGGGAGGACCTGGCGGTGATCAGGATCGTGTGCCGCAACGGCTTCTCGTCGGACCTCGCGGCCCTGCTGATCGAGGACCTGAACCGGCTGCTGCCCGAACTGCGGCGCCAGCCGCACCCGTTCACCCACGACCGGGGCGCGGCCACCGGCTTCCACCACTGAGCGCGGGCCGCTACAGCCGGTCGCCGGGGTGCGGCTTCCCCGTCGCGTACGGGTTCGCCTCGCCGTCCTTCAGGACACCGACGAACGGCTCCCCTGGCTCCCCCGCGAACACGTACGCGCCGCCCTCGACACGGGCGATGAGCCCCTCGGTCCACTCGGTGCCGAAGTCCGCGGAGTGCACCCAGTAGTCCATGATCTCGCCGATGTGCCCGAGCCGCCCGGGGCCCTCCTCGGGCGTGTAGTACCCGGTGACGGTGGCCCGCCAGGCGCTGATGGAGCGCAGCCGCTCCTTGAGGAGGGCCACCGCCTCGGCGCGCGGCAGGTCCACCATGCCGCCGAGCGCCGCCACGAGGAGGTCGGGCTTCTGCCCGTACGCGACCAGGGCCTGGCGCAGCAGCCGCAGGTACTCCTCGTCGCCGCGCCCGGTGATCTCGTACTCGGTGCGCGGCGGGCCGCCGGCCGTGGACGGCGCGACCTCGTGCGCGAGCAGCAGTCCCTGCTTCGCCAGCTGCTTCAGCGCGTGGTAGACGGAGCCCGGTTTGGCGTTCGACCACTCGTGGGCGCCCCAGTACTCCAGGTCGCTGCGGACCTGGTAGCCGTGCGCACGGCCGTGCTGGCGTACGGCGTTGAGCACCAGGAGGCGGATGGCTGACATGCGCCCAGCCTAGGACGTCGCCCACGGGCCGCTCGCGGACCGCTCGAAGGGCGGGGCGAGCCGCTGGGAGGCGGTCCCGGCCGTCGCGGGGGCCGCGGGCCGCGGGAACACGCGCGGTGTCCGACAACGTTGGCATGGCGGGTGGCGGCCAGGGCAGGCGGTGCCGGAGCTGTAACCAGGGGAACACCGCGCGTGCACGTGCATCTGCCCATGCAGCTGCATGTGAACGCAGCTATGATCCAGGGCAGGTCGGGGCAGCTCACCGCTGCTTTGCACGAGTCGGAAGCCGCCGGCGGACCGGGCGGGACCGTTCACCCATGCGGCACTTACAGCACCACCGGGAGCGAACCGTGGACCACGTGTACAACGGCATGGCGGCCACGGACCTGGACGGTGTGGTCTGGCAGAAGAGCCGGCACAGCAACTCCCAGGGATCCTGCGTGGAGTTCGCGAAACTCCCCGGCGGCCGGGTGGCGGTGCGCAACTCCAACTTCCCCGAGGGGCCCGCGCTCGTGTACACGCCGGCCGAGATCGAGGCGATGCTGCTCGGCGTGAAGGACGGGGAGTTCGACCACCTGACCGCCGGCACCTGACGGCCGCGCGGGGCGCCGCGGCGGCGGGCGGCCGGCTGACGCGCGTAGACACGCCACCCGCCGGGTCCCGCCCGTCCGCGTGCCGGGACGGGCGTGTCTTCAGAGTCTGAACAGCGCCCAGACGACCTTGCCGCTCAGCCTTCCGGCCAGCGGGTGCCAGCCCCAGCTGTCGCTGAACGAGCCGACGAGGAAGAGGCCGCGCCCCGACTCCGCCACGAAGTCGTCCACGCCGCCCCCGGCCTCGGGGCTGTCGTCGCTGGGATCGCGCACCGCGCACACCAGGCGCGAGGTCCAGCGCATCAGGTGCAGCCGCACCGGCGGGTCCTGGCCGTGCGGGGCGTCCGCGGGCAGTGCGTGCCGCAGCGCGTTGGTGACCAGCTCGGAGACGACCAGGCAGACGTCGTCGAAGCGCTCGGCCACGTCCCAGTCGGACAGCGTGCGGCGGGTGAACTCCCGTGCGCTGCGCACCGCTTCGTACCGGGCCGGCAGCGCGCACGAGGCGGCGCTGGAGACGGCCGAGGGATCGATGGGGGGAAGGCCCTGCCGTAACGCGTCGACAGACTCGAGCATGGTCGATCCGTTCGTCCCCATGCGAGGCACTCCCCAGTTTCGCAGTACGTAGCGAGCGGTGGTGGCGACCATCGTTCCGAATGCGTACAGCGGATGCAAGGGCAGATGCACGTGCACGCGCCGGACTTGGACGTTCCCGTACCGCTTCTTGCTCATTTCTCCCTACGACTTCTTGCGCAGCCCTTTCGCGATCTTTCCATTTCTGTAACCGGGCGAGTACGCGGCGAAGCGTTTAAGTGGCAGACTTCGCCCCCTGCACCGATGGGGAGGATGAAGAGACGTGACCGCTGGGGAGTCGAGTGGCTCGGTGGTGCGACGCATTCTGCTGGGCTCGCAACTGAGACGCCTGAGGGAATCGCGCGGCATCACGAGGGAGGCCGCAGGCTACTCGATCCGCGCCTCCGAATCGAAGATCAGCCGCTTGGAGTTGGGACGGGTGAGCTTCAAGGCGAGGGACGTCGAGGACCTGCTGACGCTGTACGGCGTGACCGACGGCAGCGAGCGCGAGGCACTGCTCTCGCTCGTCAAGGAGGCCAACGTCGCGGGCTGGTGGCACAGTTACTCCGACGTGCTGCCGGGATGGTTCCAGACGTACGTCGGTCTGGAGGGCGCCGCGTCGGCGATCCGGGGATACGAGGCACAGTTCGTGCACGGCCTGCTCCAGACCGAGGCGTACGCGCACGCGGTGGTGGCCCAGGGCATGCGCGGCGCCTCCGCCGAGGACATCGACCGGCGGGTCTCGCTGCGCCTGGCGCGCCAGAAGATCCTGGTCGCCGAGCGCGCGCCGCAGGTCAGCCTGGTGCTCGACGAGGCCGCGCTGCGCCGGGTGCACGGCGGGCCCGAGGTGATGCGCGGCCAGCTGGAGCATCTGATCGAGGCGACCGAACTGCCCCATCTCACGCTCCAGATCATGCCGTTCAGCCACGGCTGGCACGCGGGCGAGTCCGGCACCTTCACCATCCTCGGCTTCCCCGAGTCCGACCTCTCCGACGTCGTCTTCCTGGAACAGCTCACCAGCGCGCTGTACCTGGACAAGCGCGAGGACGTCGCCCAGTACGAGACGGCGATGACGGACCTGCGGGCCCAGTGCCCGCCGCCGGAGGAGAGCGCGCGGCTGCTGCGCCGCATTCTCTCCGAGCTCCCCGACTGAATTCGCCTTTTTCCCACCGCAGTTGACCGGACGGCTGCCACAACTGGTCCACGCCGGTCGTACGATGACGGGATCTCAGGTGTCCGGCGATCCAGCAAGGGAACTCACCATGGCCCTCCCGTCCTACTTCACCGAGCTGGACCGGCAGTACATCGACGGCGAATGGCGCACCGGGCGCGGGGCCTGGGACATCATCGACCTCAATCCGTACACCGGTGACAAGCTCGCCTCGATCACGGTGGCCTCGGTGGAGCAGGTCGACGAGGCGTACCGGGCCGCCGAGCGGGCGCAGAAGGAGTGGGCTCGGACCACCGCGCACGCGCGCCGGGCGGTCTTCGAGCGGGCGCTGCACCTGGTCGAGGAGCGGGAGCCGGAGATAGCCGAGGCGATCATCGACGAGCTCGGCGGCACCCGGGTGAAGGCCGGCTTCGAACTGCACCTCGCGAAGGAGTTCCTGCGCGAGTCGATCCGGCTGACGGGTCTGCCGCAGGGCGAGGTGATCCCCTCACCGGTGGACGGCAAGGAGAACCGGCTCTACCGGGTGCCGGTCGGGGTCGTCGGCGTCATCTCGCCGTTCAACTTCCCCTTCCTGCTGTCCCTGAAGTCGGTGGCGCCCGCGCTGGCGCTGGGCAACGGCGTGGTGCTCAAGCCGCACCAGGACACCCCGGTCTGCGGCGGCTCCCTGATCGCGAAGGTCTTCGAGGACGCGGGGCTGCCGGCCGGGCTGCTCAACGTGGTCATCACCGACATCGCCGAGATCGGCGACACCCTGCTCACCCACCCGGTGCCGAAGGTGATCTCGTTCACCGGCTCCGACCGGATCGGGCAGCACGTGGCGACGGTGTGCGCCGCGCAGTTCAAGTACGTGGTCCTGGAGCTGGGCGGCAACAGCGCGCTGACCGTCCTCGACGACGCCGACGTGGACTACGCGGTCGACGCGGCGGTGTTCAGCCGCTTCGTGCACCAGGGCCAGGTCTGCATGGCGGCCAACCGGATCCTCGTGGACCGGAAGGTGGAGGAGGAGTTCACCCGGAAGTTCGTCGCCAAGGTGAAGTCCCTGAAGTCGGGCGACCCGCGCGACCCGGAGACCGTGATCGGCCCGGTGATCAGCTCCAACCAGGCGGACGCGCTCTGCGGGGTCGTCGAGCAGGCCCTCGCCGAGGGCGCGACGGCGCTGGTGCGGGGCGGCGCCCGGGGCAATGTCGTCGAGCCGGTGGTGCTGACGGGGCTGCCCGCCGACTCCCCCGTGCTGCGGCAGGAGATCTTCGGGCCGGTGGCGCTGCTGATCCCGTTCGACGGGGACGCGGAGGCGGTGCGGATCGCCAACGACACCCCGTACGGCCTGAGCGGCGCCGTGCACACGGCCGACGTGGAGCGGGGCGTGGCGTTCGCCCAGCAGATCGACACGGGCATGATCCACGTCAACGACGGCACCGTGCACGACGAGCCGCTGGTCGCCTTCGGCGGCGAGAAGCGCTCGGGCCTCGGGCGGCTCAACGGCGGCGCCACGGTGGAGGCGTTCACCACCCAGAAGTGGATCTCGGTCCAGCACGGCAGGTCCCGCTTCCCCTTCTAGCTCCGGCAGGTCCGGCGGGGCGCGGGCCGGCCACCCGGTCATCGTGTGCAGGTCACCGGGTGCCGGTGCGGAACACGGTCAGCGCTCCTCCCGGAAGTCGACGTGCCGGCCCGCCACCGGGTCGAACTTGCGCAGGGTCATGCGGTCGGGGTCGTTGCGCCGATTCTTGCGGGTGACGTAGGTGAAGCCCGTGCCCTCGGTGGACCTGAGCTTGATCACTGGACGGAGTTCGTTGCGTGCCATGCGCCCAGTATACGAAAATGACTGCCATTTTCAATAGACTCTTCCGCGGGACCGTGACCCCTGGTAACTTGCTGGCTCGACCCGGCGGTATCAGCAGTGACACTGGGGGACTTTGTGCACAGCAGGAACGTACGGATCGCCGTGGGGACCGCGGCGGTCGCGGCGGCGCTGGCCGTGAGCGGGTGCAGCGGCGACGGCGGCGACGGGGCCGGCCGGTCCGGCGCGGGGGCGACGGCGTCCTCCTCGGCGTCGGCGTCGGCGGCGCCGGAGGGTTCGGCCGGGTCCGGGTCCGGGTCCGCCGAGGACGCGGTGGGCATCTGGAGCGCGACCACCGACGGGCAGGCCGTGGTGCTCGTGATCGGCGGCCGGCAGGCGTCGCTGAGCACGGGGGACGGGCATCTGTGCACCGGCACCGTGACCGGGACGGGTGAGCGGACGCTGACGCTCAAGTGCGCGGACGGGAACACCGACCGCACCGCGGGCACGGTCGAGTCCAACGACGGGTCGACCATGCGGGTCTCCTGGAAGGCCGGGGCGCGGGACACCTTCAAGAGGTCGACGAACGGCAAGCTCCCGACCGGACTGCCCAGCGGCGTCCCCACGGGCTGACGGCGCGGGGCGCCTCGGGGTGTCTCAGGGCGCCTCAAGGTGTCCCGGGGGGCAGGGGTTCAGGGGCGCGGGGGGTCGTCCGGGGGGAGGGTGGTGGGCCGGGTGGGCCGGGTGGGCTCTGGGGTGGTCTCTGGGGTGGTCTCTGGGGTGGTCTCCGGGGTGGTCTCCGGGGTGGTCTCCGGGGTGGTCTCCGGTGCGGGCCCCGCGGGCTTCCGCGCGGTTGCCGTGTCGGGCTCCGGGGCGGGCTTGACCGACATGGGGGGCTCGTCGGTGTCGAGGGCCTCGCTCACCTCATCCAGGGCCGCCAGGAGCAGGCCCCCGCCCCGGCGCACGACCCGGTCGGGGACGCCGTCGCCGTCCCAGGCGTCGAGGGCCCCGCGCACCGCCTTCCAGTGCGGGACGCGGCGCTCGCGGATGGCGCGGGCGCCGTCGCGGGTCGCCGTGCGCAGCGCCTCGGCCAGCTCCGCCGCGGCGGGCACCGGGGTGGCGTCGCGCTCGGGCAGATGGGCCTCCATGAGCATCGCGACCCGGCCCAGGTGGTGCAGGGCGTGCGCCGCGTCGTCGGCGGCCGTGCGGGACAGCCCGCGGTGGCGTACGGGCTCGGTCCTGGCCCGGTCCGCCGCCTGGTCCCAGGCGATGTGCGCGTCCCGGGCGGCCAGCAGGGCGGCCCGCACGTCGGGGCAGGACTTGCCCGCCGGATGGGCGTAGTGGTCGACGACCGTGGCCGCGTACTCGCCGACCGCGATCAGCCGCTCGGCGAGCCGGGTGCGCAGCCGCGGGGTCTCCCAGGCCGGGTACAGGGCGTAGGAGAGCATCGCGAGGATGCCGCCCGCGAGGGTGAGCACGACGCGTTCGGGCACCGTCTGGTCCCAGGTCTGGCCGCCCATGCCGAGCAGGAAGACCACGTACGCGGCGACGCACGCCTGCGCGGCGAGCTGTCCGGTGCGCATCAGCAGGTACATCAGGGCCGCGCAGACCACGGCCAGGGTGGCGGAGGTCCAGGTGCCGGGGTGGGCGAGCTGGACGACCGCCGTCGCCACGGTCACGCCGACGAGGGTGCCGCAGAAACGGGCGACGGCGCGCGAGTACGTCTGGGAGAAGTCGGGGCGCATCACCATGACGGCCGCCATCGGCGCCCAGTAGCCGTGGCCGAGCGGCAGCGTGTCACCGATCAGGTAGCCGACGACGGCGACGGCGCTCACGCGGGTGGCGTGGCGCAGGATCGGCGACCCGGGGCGGGCCTCCTTCCTGATGGCCCGCACGGCGGTGGGCAGCAGCTTCAGGAGGCCGGGGCGGGGCAGGGCGGGCGGCGGGTCGGCGACGGGCCCGGGCCCGGCCGCGCCCCGCACGCCGAGGTGCCCGGGCAGCCGCGCCGGGAGCCGGTGCCACAGGGGTTCCGCCGGGTGCCCCGGCGGGTCGACCTCGCCCGCGGTCTCCAGTACGTCCCTCAGGAGCGAGCCGAGCCGGGTGGCCGCGCGGTGCGGCGGTCCGGCCAGGACGGTGCCGGTGTCCGGGGTGCGCAGGGCGGCCACGGCCGGGGCCGGGACGCGGACCGGGGCGCCGGTGCGGATGGCGCGGGCCGCGGCGTCGAGGATCGAGCCCGCGGCGCCGAGGAGTTCACGGGCCCGGTCGCGCGCGGCGCCCTCCTCGGGGACGCCGACGGCCGGGTCGGCGAGGGAGGCGAGGACCGGGCGGATCCGTTCGGCCAGGCCGCGGGCGCCGTGCAGCTGGGCGGGGCGGGTGCGGGCCTGGCGCGGGGTGAGCGCGGCGGCGCTGCGCGCGAGCATCAGCGGCTGCGGGTCGAAGGGGGCGAGCGGGTCGTGGCGCAGCCGGCGGGCGTAGTCGGCCTCGGCGGCGAGCGCGTCGGCGAGCGCGTCGCGGTGCGCTCCCCAGCGCCGTACGGGGAAGAGGATCACCAGGGTGGCCTGGACGAGGCCGCCGAAGACCATCATCGCGGCGTGCCCGGCGGCCTCGCCGATCGAGGTCGGCAGGGTGATGGTGACCAGCATCATCGCCACGTTGGAGGAGGCGATGATGCCGATGGTCGGGCCCGCCGCCCAGCCCAGGCCCGCGCAGAAGGTCCACACCGCGAGCAGCGGCACGAACAGCAGCAGGTGGGAGCCGGTGAGGTAGCCGAGGAACGTGGAGATGCCGAGGCTGGTGCCGGAGGCGATGGCCAGCTCGGGGCGGGGGCGCCAGCTGCGCTGGAAGGTGGCGATCGCCGCCTGGAACGCGCCGAACGCCGAGCCCGCCGCCACAGCCGGGCCGAACGCCGCCAGGCTGATGGCGACGACGATCGCGAGGCCCGCGGCGCCGCGCAGGGCGATCAGGGGTTCCAGTCGTTTCCGCTCGACGGTCAGGCCCGAGCGGGTGGTGTCCTTCAGCGCCCGGAACCAGCTCACATCGCCACAATACGGGCAATCGTCCGCGGGCTGTCACCCGGCCCTCCCGGAGGACGGACCCGTCGGGCACGTGGGACCCGTCGGGCACGTGGGACCTGTCAGGCACGTGGGACCTGTCAGGCACGTGGGACCCGTCAGGCACGTGGGACCCGGCGGACTCGGCGGACTCGACGATTCGGCGGGTCCGCCGGACTGGGCGGGTCCGCCGGACTGGGCGGGTCAGTCGGACTCGGTGGGTCCGTCCGGTTCATCGGGTGCGACGGGCTCGTCGCGGAGGACGAGGGCGAGCAGGCCGGGGAAGCGGGCGTCGAACTCCTCGCGGCGCAGCCGGTTCAGCCGGCGGGCGCCCGCGTCCCGCTGCTCCAGCAGGCCCGCCTCGCGCAGCACGGTGAAGTGGCGGCTCAGCGTGGCCTTGGTGACCGGCACGTCGAAGGTGCCGCAGGGCCGCACCCAGGGGCCGGACGCGGCCAGCTCCCGCACGAGGGTGCGGCGGACCGGGTCGGCCAGGGCGAGCAGGGCCGCCTCCAGGGTGACGTCCCGGGGGTGGGTGTGGGCGGGGGCGGCGCGGTGGCCCGTCGCACCGGTGCCGCACGCGGCGCCTTCGGTGGCCCGGGTGGTGTCGGTGGCCTCGGTGGCCGTCATGGTGTGTGCTCCCTGCCTCCGGGTCGCCGGCCGCACCGGGGGCGCCCGGATGAACCTGCCCGTACGTGTGGTGCGGATCTGTGGGGTGCCGATCTGCGGATCCGGTCTGCCGATCTGGCCTGCGGATCTGGTCTGCGGATCTTGCAGAGTGTTCGACGTCGTGCGTACACTCACCGCCCTGAGTGTTCGCTGAACGTCGAACAGTCTACCGCTGAAGGAGTCAGCCATGCCCTCGCACTCTTCGTCCCCCGTCGGCGTAGGCATCGTCGGCCTCTCCGCCCGGGGCGGCTGGGCCGCCCGCGCCCATCTGCCCGCGCTGCGGCAGCTCGACGGCTTCGAGGTGCGGGCCCTCTCCGCGAGCAGCCCCGCCTCCGCACGGGAGGCCGCAGAGAAGTACGGGGTGGCGCGGGCCCACGACAGCGCGGCGGAGCTGGCGGCGGACGACGCGGTCGACCTCGTCGTGGTCACCGTCAAGGTGCCCGACCACCTGGAGATCGTCCGGGCCGCGCTCGACGCCGGGAAGGCGGTGCTCTCCGAGTGGCCGCTGGGGACCGGTCCCGCGGAGGCCGAGGAGCTGGCGTCGCTGGCGGCCGGGCGCGGGCTGCGCACGTTCACCGGGCTCCAGGCGCGCTCGGCGCCCCTGGTGCGCCGGCTGCGCGACCTCGTCGCGGAGGGATACGTCGGCGAGGTGCTCTCCACCAGCGTGGTGGCCTCCGCGCGGGGCTGGGGCGCGACCGTCCACGAGGGCGGCGCCTATCTGCTGGACCGGGCGTCGGGGGCCAGCATGACGACGATCCCGTTCGGGCACACCCTCGACGGACTGAGCGCGGTGCTCGGTGACGTGGCCGAGGTCAGCGCGGTGTCCGCCACGCGGCGCCGGACCGTCACGGACGACGCCGGCCGGATCCACCGCCCGGACGTCGCCGACCAGCTGGTGCTGGGCGGGGTGCTCGACTCCGGGGCGGTGCTCTCCATGCACTACCGGGGCGGGGCGTCGCGGGGCACGAACTTCCTCTGGGAGATCAACGGAACGGACGGCGACCTCGTCGTCACCGGTGACAGCGGGCATCTTCAGATGGCGGAGTTCTCCCTGGCGGGTGCGCGCGGCACGGACAGCGCGCTGTCCCCGCTCCCCGTCCCCGACCAGTACTTCGAACCGGCGCTCGACGCGCTGCGGGGCACGGTGGCGTACAACGTGGGCGCGGCCTACGTGCAGCTCCGCCGCGATCTGGTGGACGGGACCCGGGTCCTCCCCGACTTCGCCCACGCGGCCCGCCACCACCGCCTCCTCGCCCGCATCGAACAGAACTGACCGCGGCGGCTAGTCGAGGGCCCGTCGATCCCCGGGAAGCCGGGCCCGGTCGGCGGCGGCGCCCCCCTCGCTCCAGCCGACCCCGTCCGACACCCCCCGCACCCGCGTCACCACCGTCGCCGGGAACATCTCCTCGACCCGCCCGGTCACTGCGACCTCCCGCGCCGCCAGCACCGGCAGCACCTCCCGCTCCCCACCGGCGACCTCCCCGGACACCGCGGCCAGCCGGTCCCCGATCCGCTGCGCGTACGCCGCCAGGAACGCCTGCCGGAACGTCTTCGTGCGCCGCCGCCCCCCGGCCCGCTGCTCGGCCTCGGCCCGCGTCATCGCCCGGTCCGCCTGCACCAGCAGCGACGTGTACAGCAGTTCCACGACCTCCAGGTCGGCCTCGAACCCGACGACGGTCGAGAACCCGAACGCGCTGCTCCACACGGCCCGGCACCGGTTCGCCCCGGCGACCGCGTCGAGCAGCACCGCCTTGGCGGTCTCGTAGGGCGCGTCGACACCGATGCGGCACGCGCCCGGCCGGTCGGCGGTGTGCGTACGGGAGGCGAGCAGCGCCTCGTCGACGGAGTGCCGGGCCATCAGCTCCTGCGCCTTGGCGGTGAGCGCCTCGGCCTCGGGCGGGTAGCCGGTCGCCTCCGCCTTGGCCAGCAGCGCCCGGATCCGGGCGAGCGCACGCGGCTCACCGGCGACGGGCACGGTGACGGACTCGCCGGGCACCGGCCCGACCGGCTCGATCGCGGGCAGCCGCAGCAGCACCCGGTACAGCTCCAGGGCGCCGGTGGCGGCGGAGAACCGGTCCTGGCGCCCGTCGGCGGCGTCCGGGCCCGGCAGGTCGGCGAGCTGCCCGGCCCAGCGCGGCGGCAGCGGGTCGTAGCGCGCGGTCTCCGTCCGGATCAGGTGCGCGGCGAGGCGGGCGTGCGCGGCGTCGAGCCCTTCGTCGCGTACGACCATGCGCAGCACGTCGGCGGGCTGCCACCCCCGCTCCCAGGCCCGCCGCACGAACTCGCGCCCGCGCAGGGCCAGTTCGGCGTCGGCGGCCGGGTCGGCGGCGAGCAGGGACGCGCCGAGGTCCAGGTCTCCGGTGTCGTACAGCGCGGCCGCGAAGGCCCGCGCGACGGTGCTGTCGCTCATCGCGGGTCCGCCGCGCACTCGGCCTGCGCCATGGAAGGGCCTCCTGTTCGCACGGGTCGTCCGGGCACGGCCGCCCGCGCCCGGACGATCGTCTCAGCCGTCACGGCACGACGCCCGAGGGGGCGGCCGTGACCCGCGCGGAGACCGTCCGCCGCGCCGATGTCACAGGCGCGGGCGCCGTCTCGTCCACGGGGTCGTGCACCCGGAACACACCCCCTCCGCACAAGGACAACAGCAAGGCCAAGAACAACAAGAACAAGACCAAGACCAAGAACAAGAACAAGGACAAAAGAGACAAGGACGGACGAATGAACCTCGCACTGTGGATCACCACGGGCCTGCTGGCCGCGGTCGCGCTGACCGGCGGCGTCACCAAGGCGTTCGTACCGAAGGAGAAGCTCGCCGCGGCGCACGGCGGCGGCTGGACGGCCGGGGCCGGCACCGGCTTCGTGAAGGGCCTCGGGGTGCTGGAGCTGCTGGCGGCGGCCGGGCTGATCCTGCCCGCCGCACTCGGCGTCGCCCCGGTCCTGGTGCCGGTGACGGCCGTCTGCTGGGTCGCCCTGATGATCGGCGCGATGATCACCCACAGGCGGCTCGGCGAGTACCCGCTCGTCGCGCTGAACGCCTTCTACCTCGCCCTCGCGGCCTTCATCGCCTGGGGCAGGACCGGTCCCGGCCCCTTCACGGGCTGAGCCGCGGCGGGCATGATCATGCGAGTGTTCCTGGCCGACGGCGACGGGGTCGTGGGGCGGCTCCTGGTGGCGGGGTTCGTGCGGCGCGGCCACCGGGTCACGGCGGCGACGGCGCACGGGGCCACGCTGGACGCGCTGGCGCGGTGGGGGGCGCGGGGCAGGCTGATGGACGGCCGGGACGCGGTGTCGGTGGGGGTGACGGTGGGCGCGGCGCGTCCGGACGCCATCGTGCACCGCATGACCGTACGGGAGGGCGGCGGCACCGACCATCTGCTGGCCGCGGCGCAGGCGGCGGGCGTCCCGCACGTCGTCGCCTGGTCGCCCGCCCCGCGGCCGCGCCCCCTGTCGGCTCCGGAGAGCGCGGTGCTGGCGGCCGGCGGCGCGGTGCTGCCGCGCTGCGCACACCTCGGCGCCGCGGCGGAAGCCACGGTCCGGGCCGTGGAACAGCGAAGGACGGGCGTGCTCCGGTGCGCCCCCTGCGAGGGGAGGACACCATGACCGGCCGGACCAGGACCGAGGAGTTCCAGGAGCTGCGCCCGCTGCTGTTCTCGATCGCGTACCGGATCCTGGGCAGCGTGAGCGAGGCCGAGGACGCCGTCCAGGAGACCTGGCTGCGGTACGCGGCGACGGCGACCGTGCCGAGGTCGGCGCGGGCGTTCCTGTCGGCGACGGTGACCCGGCTCTCGATCGACGTGCTGCGCTCGGCGCGGGTGCGGCGGGAGGCGTACGTGGGACCGTGGTTCCCGGAGCCGCTGCTCAGCGACCCGTACGAGGATCCGGCGCGCGCCGCCGAACTGGCCGAATCGGTGTCGACGGCCGCCCTGCTGCTCCTCGAACGCCTCAGCCCGCTGGAACGCGCCGCGTTCGTCCTGCGCGAGGTCTTCGACTTCGGCTACGCCGAGGTGGCGTCGGCGGTGGGCCGCTCCGAGTCCGCGTGCCGCCAGCTGGTGGTGCGGGCGCGGCGGCACATGGCGGCGGGTCGCCCCCGTTTCGCGGCGGACCGCGCCGCGCGGGACGAGCTGGCGGCCCGCTTCTTCGACGCGCTGCGCGAAGGCGACGTCCCCGGACTGCGCGAGCTGCTCGCCGCCGACGTCTCGATGGACGGCGACGGCGGCGGCAAGGCTCCGCAACTGGCCCGGACGGTCCTCGGGGCGGCACCCGTCGCCCGCCTCCTCGGCGCCGTCTTCCCCCGCATGGCCCGCGCCGCCGTGACCTGGGAGCGCCACGACATCAACGGCGATCCCGGCGCCGTCTTCCGCGACCGGGACGGCAAGGTGCTGCACACCATGGCCCTGGAGATCCACGACACCCGCGTCCACGCGATCCGCACGGTCGTCAACCCCGACAAACTGACCCACCTGGGCCCGGTGGCGGACGCCTGGGCGGTGCACACCCGGGTCAGAACGACCCCCTGAACACCCCCGGCCCTCCGAACAACCTCCTGCCCCCGACTCCCATCCACCCCACCCCTCAATCCGGCGCACTGTCAGACCCGGATGTGACACTCGCCCGTATGACCGAACGCTGGGCGCTGGCCCCCACCGAGCACGGCGGCGCCGCCCTCGCGCCGCTGGGCCCGGACGGCCGCCCCACGGCCCCGGTCACCCACGAACCCGACCTGACGCGGGCGGTCCGGGACAGGCCGCAGGCCACCCGCTGGGTCTGGCGCGACACCCACACCGTCTACCCCCGCCTCCTGGCGGCCGGCGTGCGCGTGGAGCGCTGCTACGACATCGAGGCGGCCGAGACCCTGCTCCTCGCCCACGAGGGCAGACACGGCGAACCCCGCTCGGCGGCGGCCGCCCTGGCCCGGCTCCGCGGCGGCCCGGTCCCCCCGGACCCGCCCCCGCGCACGGCGGCCCCCGGCTCCCAGTCGTCCCTGTTCGAGCCGCGCCCACCCGTCGACGTACCCCTGGACGCCCTCCTCGACGTCTACGCGGATCAACAGCGCCGCCACACCGGCACCGCCCACCCCGACCGCCTGCGCCTGCTGACGGCGTCCGAGTCGGCGGGCATGCTGGTCGCCGCCGAGATGCACGCGGCGGGCCTGCCGTGGCGCGCGGACGTGCACCGCGCGCTGCTCACCGAGCTGCTCGGGGAGCGGTACGCGGGCGGCGGCGAACCGCGCCGGCTGGCCGAGCTGGCGGACGAGGTGTCGGCGGCGTTCGGCCGCCGGGTCCGCCCGGACCTGCCCGCCGACGTGGTGAAGGCGTTCGCGCAGGCCGGCATCAAGCTGACGTCGACGCGCCGCTGGGAGCTGGAGACCGTCGACCACCCGGCCGTCGAGCCCCTCGTCGCGTACAAGAAGCTGTACCGGATCTACACGGCGCACGGCTGGTCCTGGCTCCAGGACTGGGTGCGGGACGGCCGGTTCAGACCGGAGTACCTACCGGGCGGCACGGTGTCGGGCCGCTGGACGACGAACGGCGGCGGCGCGCTCCAGATCCCCAAGGTGGTGCGCCGCGCGGTGATCGCCGACCCCGGCTGGCGGCTGGTCGTCGCGGACGCGGCGCAGATGGAGCCGCGCGTGCTCGCCGCGATCTCGCGGGACCCGGCGTTCATGGAGGTCGCGGGCCAGGACGGCGACCTGTACCAGTCGGTGTCGGACCGGGCGTTCTCCGGCGACCGCGACCAGGCCAAGATCGCGGTGCTGGGTGCCATATACGGCCAGACGTCGGGCGACGGCCTGAAGAACCTGGCACTGCTGCGCCGCCGCTTCCCGCGCGCGGTGGCCTACGTGGACGAGGCGGCCCGGGCCGGCGAGGAGGGCCGCCTGGTGCGCACCTGGCTGGGCCGCACCTGCCCCCCGGCGGCGAACGCGGCGGACCAGGAGGAGGCCGGCATCCCGCAGGACGACCCGGACGGCGGCGCGGCGGCGCCCCCGTCGGCGTACGGGTACGCCTCGTCGAACTCCCGGGCGCGCGGCCGCTTCACCCGCAATTTCGTGGTGCAGGGCAGCGCCGCCGACTGGGCGCTGCTGATGCTGGCCGCGCTGCGCCGCGAGCTCGACGGAATGGCGGCCGAGCTGGTGTTCTTCCAGCACGACGAGGTGATCGTGCACTGCCCGCTGGACGAGGCCGACCGGGTCGCGGAGGCGGTCCGGTCGGCGGCGGAGCTGGCGGGACGCCTGACGTTCGGGGTGACGCCGGTGCGGTTCCCGTTCACGGTGGCGACCGTGGAGTGCTACGCGGACGCGAAGTGAGCCCCGCCGCACTGCTAGCCGCCCGACGCCCCGGCTCGGCCTCTACTCCCCCGACCCCGACCCCGACTTGACGATCCACTTCTCCGACTTGGCGGTGCCCTTCCCCGACCCGGTGATTCCCTTCCCCGAATCGGCGATTCCCTTCCCGGGCCCGGCGGTCCACTTCCCCGACAGCGCGACGGCCTTCAACTCGGCGATGGTCAGGACCGGTTCGGGCCGGGTGGCGTCCTTGTTCTGGGCGCCGGAATTGAAGGCGGAGACCACGACCCGCAGCCCGTCGGGGCGGATCGTGTCGACGGTCCACTCGACGATGCCCCGGCCGCCCTTGTCGTCGCCGTGCCCCTTGCGCGTGACGACCTTCGTCCCGTCCGGCCGCGTCTCGGCGCCGCTCCCGAACAGCTCGTCCGCCACGTCCCGCATGTCCGGCTGCACGTTGATCTGAATCAGACCGGCACCCTTGCCGTCGTCGACGACCACGTACGCGGCCTGGTCGTCCTGCCCGCCCCTGCCGGTCACCTTCGCCCGGCCGGGCAGCAGCGCCTCCAGCTTCCTCAGGATCGACTTCCGGTCGAGGCCCTGGGCGGGCGGCTGCGGCAGGGGCTCGTCGGGCGCGGCGCCGACCGCGCGCAGCACGGGCCGCCACTCCTTCGCCAGGACGAGCGCCCGCAGCCGTTCGAGGCTGAGCGGCGGCCGGGGCCGGGTGACGGCGGCGTCCTTCTCGGCGGGCGCGTTCCACTCGCTCGCCGAGACGGTGTGCCCGTCGCGGGTGACGAGGAACGCCGACCACAGTCTGGTGTCGACGCGCCGGTCCGGATACTCGTACCCGCGCATGAGCATCAGCCGGGATCCGTCGGCCAGCTTCTCGCCGCGGCACTCGTCGTACGGCACGAACTTCTTGTCGGGGCACTTCAGTTGCTCGGCGACACCCGCGCCGTGCGGATCGGCCGAGCCGATGCTCACCCCGATGGCCGCCTCGCCGTGCCCGTCGTCGTAGACGAGGTGCGCGTACGGGCCGGGCCGCTCGGCGCTCCCCCGGCCCTGCTGCCCGCTGAACTTCCCTTCGGGCAAAAGGTCTTGCAGGATCCCGATGACCTGGGCCCGGGACACGGGACGCCCCGCGGCCGGTGCCGCCTCGCTCGGCCGCGCGGACGCGCCGGGCCGGGCCGCGGCGCCCTGCGCCTCGGCCGTGGCGGAGTCGAACGCGCCGCCGACGTAGGAGGCGCCGAGTCCGACGGCGGCCAGCGCCGCCACGCTCCCGCTCACCACCCCGGCCCGCCGGCGCCGCAGCCGCCGCCGGCCGCGCGCCATCCCCCGCTCGACCAGCGCCGGCCCGTCCTCGGCGGCGAACCGATCCCCCGTGCGCCGCAGCGCCCCGCCGATCTCGCCCTCGAACCCGTCCGCACCCGTGTCCCCGCCCGTCCGCCCCATCACGTCACCTTCTCCTGGTCCCCTGTCCGGTCCTTCGTCTTCGTGGGCCGCGCCTCTCTCACAGCGCGGCGAACTCCCCGATGCTGCCGCCGAGTTGCTCGCGCAGCCGGGCCAGGGCCCGGCTGCTGCGGGTGCGGACGGCGCCGGAGCTGAGGTGCAGCACGTCGGCGGTCTCCTCGACCGACCGGTCCTCCCAGTACCGCAGCACGATCACGGCCCGGTCCTTCGCGGGGAGTTGACGCAGCGCGTCGAGCAGCGTCAGCCGCAGGGACGTGTCCCCGGACCCCGCGGCAGCCCGCTCGGGGAGATCCCCGGACGGCCGCTCGTCGGCCGACCGTCGCCGCCGGTGCGCGAGGAACGTCCGCACGAGCACGGTCTGCGCGTACGCCGCGGGGTTCCCGCCGCGCACCGCGGGCCGCCCCCAGACGACGTACATCTTCCCCAGGGTCTCCTGCACCAGATCCTCGGCGAGATGCACATCCCCGCTGGTCAGCAGGCACGCGGACCGGAACAGCCGACCCGATGCCCCCTCGGCGAACTCCCGGAACGCCCCTTCAAGCGACCGCCTCATCCGCGCCGCTCCCCCTTCGTCGCACCTACACCTGAACAGATGCGGTGGGCCCTGGAAAATGTTGCGGCTGGCGGTGCGGAGATCGCCCGGGGACAGCCGGCCTCGCCGGCTCCCGCGCGGGCTGTCCTCCGTGGAGCGGTCAAGCAGGAATCTCCTTGGGGTAGTGGCGAAGGGCGTCTTCGCCGTCTTGGCCGTTGCATGTGCAGGTCAGCGCGGTACGACAGTGCGCCGGACATGCCGTCTTGGCGGGATGCGCTGGCGTCCTGTTCCGACTCGGAACAAGAGGTGAGGCGTAGTCCACCCCGGCATCACCGGCCCCGCCACCCGTCAGCACGTGAAGGCGACCCTTCGCGCGGCTCTGAACGACGCGATCGGGCAGCAGATCATCACGTTCAACCCGGCCGCCCACGTGGAGATCGACCCCATACGCAATCCGAAGGCGCTCGTGTGGACCGACGAGCGGGTCGCCAAGTGGGAGCAAACGGGCGAGAAGCCCTCGCCCGTGATGGTCCGGACGCCGGAACAGACCGGCGCCTTCCTCGACTTCGTCGCCGAGGACCGGCTGTACGCGATGTGGCACCTGATCGCCTTCCGCGGCCTGCGCCGTGGCGAGGCATGCGGGCAGCCGTGGCCCGAGACGAACCTCGACACCCACTCCCTCACCGTCTCCTCCCAACTCGTGCAGGACGGCTGGGAGATCGAGACATCCGATCCCAAGACCGGCAGCGGCTACCGAGTTGTCGCGCTCGACGACGACACCGTCGACGTCCTGAAGCGGCACCGCGAGCGGCAGGACACGGCCCGCGAGGTGTGGGGATCGGCCTGGGTCGACACCGGCCACGTCTTCACACAGGAAGACGGCTCCTGGCTCCTCCGGCCTCCCGCCGATCCGGCTACACGACCTGTGCCACGGCGCGGCCACCCTCATGCCCGCCGCCGACATCGACATCAACATCGTGTCGGACACTCTCGGGCACAGCGACACCCGGATCACGCGGGACATCTATCAGAGCGTCCTCCCTCATGTCGGCAAGAGCGCCGCCGAGGCCACCGCGAAGCTGGTTCCGCTCCAGCGCAAGGCGGACGCCGAAGCGTCCGAACGCAAAGCGGAGAAGGCCCGGAAAAGGGCGAAGCGAGCCAAGAAGGCCGAGGCGAAGGGCAAGAAGAAGGACGGTCGGAAGAAGCCCACGAAGTGGGGAAGTAGTTTCCTCTGTACCGTCATCCGAGGGCTGCGGCGGCCGGAGCGGACCAGAAGGTCACCGTCGGCCCGTAGGAGCCGTCCTCCTCATCGCTCACCTGGACAGTGATCTTCAGGTCGGGATACCGGGTGGACAGGACGCCCTGCCAGCATTCCCCCAGAGCCAGGGCGAGCTGGGGCAGTTCCTCGCCCAGCTGATTCTCATCCGTGAGAGGGGTGTTGACGAAGGTGTCCCACAACTTGACCTGGTTGGTGACTGCTTCGATGCGTTCCCGGTCGTCGCCCAGGTTCGTGAACCAGTTGTCGACGTTCTCCTCGCGGAATTGCTCCTTGAGGAACACGCCGCCGCGGTACTCCACCGTCTCGGGGCAGAACAGCCAGGCTGCGGCCAGGACGAAGGGCACCCCGCCCTCGTAGTCGATGTAACTGATCGGGGAGAGTTCGTCGTTCTTCCAGTCGGTGCGCCACTGCTTGAAGAAGGCCGGCAGCTCACGCTCGGACCACGACGGTTTGATGCTGCTCACGGAATCTCCCAGGGGAACGCGGCGCGCACGTCCTTCGGCTTGCCCACGAAGACCTGCCCAGTCTTCGGATTGGTGTTGCGTCCGTACTCTACGACGTGCGGGGTCTCCACTCCGTTGTGGGCGGCGCCCTCCAGATCCACTCGCTTCAGCGCACGCCCCTCGGCGTCGTATGTGGTGTAGCCGGTGACCTTCCCGGTCTGCGGATCCGTCTTGTAAAGGGTTCCGTTCTGCGGACCGTTCTCCGTCGGAAGTTTGGTCCCTCCTCTGCCTGCGCCGGTGCTCTTGTACTCCTGTCCACTCTTGATCAGCTCGGACGCCGGCTGCTGAGAGGAGCCACTGGCGCCGGTTTTTTCGCTGTTCATCCGCAGGGGTTCGACCTTGGAATCGCTCCCGGCATGCTGAGCGAGATCCATGGCTCCAGCGCCCGCAACGCCCACGCCTGTGGCTATTCCAGCAGCGGAGACGACGTTGAGTGGGACACCGGCGACCGCGCCGACGCCGGTGGCGTCCAAAACGACGCCAAGCCCTTCACCACCCGCACTGAGCCCGGTCAGGAGCACGCCACCGAGCATCGCGGCGCTGTCGCCCGGATGCTGGATCATCGCGTTGCCGAAAGAGGCGAGATCGTTGACGACGACCTTGCCCACGTCCACGGCCCCTTCACCCACATCGCTGAAGAAGTCACCGACCTGGGACCAGAACCCCGGCTTCTCAGGGGCTGACTCGGTCGCCTTCTTCACCAGCGCTGTCGCGGTGTGCCCTGCGCTGTCCACGTTGCCGCGGGCGGTCTCGAGAGTCCCGCGGGCCGCTGCACGGTCTGCTTCCCCAGGATCATGAAAGGGGATCTCGGTCTCGTCCCCTCTGCTGCGTGCCTGATTGACTTGCTGAGTGTGGGCCCTGTCTGCGGCTGCCGTCGTGGCTTCGCCGCGCGCGAACTGGGCTATGGCTTCCCCTGCGCGCTGCTGGGCTGCGCGCAGGGTGTAGCTGTACTCGTACAAAGCGTTCGCGGCGGCGTGGAAGTTGTCGCCGGCCTTGACCCACCTCGACGGCTCACCATGGAACCGATCGCGGAAGGCATCACCTGCCGGACCTCTCCACCCGTCTTCGGTCTCGATCTTCGCCAGCCCCTCGCCGGCCTCGATGAGAACATCGCCGTAGGCGAGGAGCGACTGAGCGGTCGTATTCAGAGCATCGGGTGTTCCGGGGACAAGATCACGGGGGTCCGACGTCTCTCCGAGCTCAGCCATCAGGACGCCCCCGGATCGGACCCGGTCGAGGACTGAAGAACGCCCTGCACAGAGAGTTGGATGTGTTCCTCGGCCTTTTCGTAGCTGTTGACGCAGTGTGTCAGCCGGTCGGAGATCTCTGCGCCATCGGTAGCCAGGTGCGAGACGCCGATGTTCCACCGATCACAGAAATCGGCGACCGCTGACGCCAGTTCGTCGTGGCCGAATGCGTCTTTAGGTGCATCGATGTCACTCACCTTCTTGGTGGCCATCGCGTCCAGAGTGGTGG
Source organism: Streptomyces sp. NPDC088785 (assembly GCF_044750685.1). Lineage (NCBI taxonomy): Bacteria > Bacillati > Actinomycetota > Actinomycetes > Kitasatosporales > Streptomycetaceae > Streptomyces > Streptomyces sp. NPDC088785. The sequence goes on along the minus strand of NZ_JBIVKH010000003.1, from coordinate 653,332 downwards.
TAATCCCGGTTGCGGCCTTGCGAAGTGCCTCAAGGTCCACAGAGAACCCTTCTGGCATGCTCCATCCCCTCCCGTGCTCAGCACCTAGCAGTCATCTGACACGAACCCATCAAGGATCGCGAACAACTGGGCAGGCTAGCAGCGGAGTCTTCGAGGAAGCGCACAAGAATCCGGATGGGCCTGATGAGGCCCGGGAGACGAGTGCGGTCGCGCGGCCCGGCCGATGCGGCCATGACGCCCCGAGTGAGCGACCGAGCCGGGGCCTACGTCATTGCGTCATGCCGACCGCCAGCGCTCCGCCAGCCAGGCACTTCGCACCCCTTCCGCTCACGCATCGCTCACGCAAGCAAAGATGCGGCGCCCCAGCCACTTAGCACAGGAGACCACCCGACAACACAAAACCCCAGGTCACGGGCAATGTGACCTGGGGTTTCAGCTGAGCCGCCTTCGGGATTCGAACCCGAGACCTACGCATTACGAGACCATGAGCGATCGTGTTGCGCCGTGCCCCGTCGTGCTGTTCGGTGACGTTTTGGCTGATCAGAGCAGGCGTTACAGGGTGACCCGTGCCACCCCGTGATGCACCGTCCAAAGGCGTCTGTCCACCGGCTGTCCACCGACGGGGTTGTCACCGACCCGGCAGTGAGACCGGAGCTGAGCTCCCGACGACGCGTTCGACCGATCGGAAAGTCGAAGGGAAGCCACTGTAGAACCTCCACAGCACCCCTTCGCTGAGGTTCCGGCACCGTCCCCCCGGTCAGCCATACACGACTTGGCGGTCGATCCATTCTAAAGGCGGCCTTGCCTCACCATCGGATCGCGCATCGCGCACGAAGACCTTCCAGCACAGACGGCGTGCCCCCACACCAGCATCGTCGCCGTGCGAGGACACCGACAGTCACGAGGAAAACATCACGCTTCAAGCGGTTGCCGGTGTCATCCTGTGCTGGTGGACGTATCTCTTCCCGACCAACTGGGCACAGCTGAACGAGAGTCCTGCGCGGCTGCGCGAGCAGTGATCCGAAAGCTGAATCTCTCCGCGCCTCCTGAGCAGATCACGGGACAGCAGGAAGTCGCCTTTGTCCCGGTGACCCGCGCGCAATGGAAAACAGTGCTGAGGGAAGCCGACCTGTCCGGGCTTCAGCGGGAGACCGACGAGAAGGTTACGGAGATCCTGCGCCTGCGGACCGCTTCTGGCCGAAGCGTCGGGAAGCAGCTTCCGGAGTTGTTGCGGAGTCTCCACGCGTCGGTTGTTGCCTTGGGTGCTGGCGCAGAAGAGGTGTCCCGGTTCAGTCCGTCCCGTACGAGCGCGGCAGAGCGACGGTTGGCGACTGACCTGGCGCGAGCGAATCTAAGCGAGGCTCAAGCGCTGTTCGCCTGCCTGGAACAGGGATGGGCGGAGTCCGCCTGGTCTGCAGTACGGAGGTATGCTCTCGCGGCCCAGGCGGCCGGGCGAACTCTGGAAGCTGCCGCCAGGACTGATCACGTCAGCCTTCCTTACGAGGACGTCTACCAGCGAACGCTCGGGGTGTCGGCCAAGCAAGTGGGTCCCGGGTCGGGTGTGGCGTCGCGGGCCCGCCTCTTGGCCGCTTGGTCGAAAGCCCCGCAGATGCTAGATCATCGGCTGCGCCGGAGCATGAGACATCTGATCGAAGACTCGCTGCCCCTAACGGTGATACTTCTCCATCACCTTGCCGTCCTAGCGATCTCCGATCGCCCCTTGATAACGCACCGTGCTGCCCTCCTGGGACGTCACCTGGTGACGTCCCATCTGACGTCCGATCCGGAACTGGCATGTTCAGTGATGGCACGGCACGTCGCTCGAGAACCGGAGATGGTGTCCGCCCATCGAGGACAGATCGCCTACCTCGACGCTTACTACGAGGAGGAATACCAGGAAGAAAAGGCGCGGGCGGTCATGGACCTGCACCGGGCCGTGCTGGAAGCAGACGTCAGGCGCACGGCTGTTGTGGTACTGGAACTGCTGGGAAGGAAAGTTCCGCAGGGGGCCCCGCTCGCCACCGTCCGGGATCTGCTGGCCACTCAAGACGGGCAGCCGCTGTGCAAGCTGCTTGCCTCGACGATCCGCTCTGAGTGGCGCAACGCGAACGCCCACGAGGACTTCCGCTGGGACCCTGTCAACGGCACACTCCTCTTGGGCGGACAGCAAGCCGAACTCGACGAGGTACTGGACGCAGCGCTCCGCGCTCGCGCCATTTGCCGCGGGTTCGAGCACGGGGTCGCAGTGGCCTACGCACAGAACGCATCGCTGGTCATCCGAGGCGCGGAGGACTCGAACTACGTCGGGCAGGACCTCTCCATACTCCAGGCAGCTGGAGAAGCCAGATTCCCGGTGCTGGACATCCGGCGCCATGGCAGTCTCGTGCGGCTGGACGTGCCCGACGTCTCCGTTGAGAGCCTGAGAGAGGCGTTTCGTGCGATTCTCAGAGCCGCCATCGCGGACCCCAGCGTCGAGTGCTGGGAACTACGTCAGGCCTCTCCTGACCGACCTCTGCTGCACGTGGACCGTGCGGGAACACGTGCCGGGCTCCAGATCGCGGAGCCCCTATGGGACACTGCCGACCCCCTGCCTTTCGCCGCTCTCCCCCTGCTGGCAAACGCCATGACCAACGCGGGAGAACCCGCCGAGACAACAGCGTCAGCGGTTCTCTGCCTGGCAGCTGCCCACGTCCTCGGTGAACGAGACCGCTTGTCGCATGCCCTTGCACATGGGGATTCAGCCGCCAAGGACGAGTTGATCAGCACCACGAATCTGATCAGCGACGGCGCCAAGGCAGCAGCGCACCTGATGGAGGGAGCAACCCACCGCAAGTTGCTGGCCTTCGCTGAAGTTCTTGCCAGAGAGTGCCACCGGTTGAAGAGCGCTCCCCCCTTCGCATTTGTGCGCGAGTTCGCGCCGGCGTATCGGGCCCTGCGGAGGCACGGGCCAGCTCACCTCCCATGGATCACGGGACTCAACGACGCTGCCGTCTGAGATCCCCGACACGGTCGGACTCAGATCACGCTTCAGAATTCAGCGCGCGGGCGAGATGGCCAACAGGCTGATCATCTTGGCCGAGAATCAGGACTGCTTGCCGTCCTTCATCGTGGTACGAGGGTTCGGAACCGAGTTCTGGTCCGCGGCCTTCCCCTTTCCGTCCAGCCCCAGGGACTGCTTGATGTTCTCGTAGTCGACGACGGGGGTGCCGATCCTAGCCACCGTGTGCCCGTGCGAGGTCAGCATGGCCTCGGCGAACGGGCTGTCCAGCGTGGCGACGCGGGTCCACAAACGGACCTCTGCCAACGGAACAGACTGCACGACCTCGAAGTCGACCAAGAGGTCCGGGATGTCGAGGTACTTGGGCAGAATCCGGTAACGGGCGTTGTTGTCGCGGAACATCTCCAGAGCCGCGTTCCGCTCCCGGCTCCCCTTGACGGGGGATCCGGCCTCGATCCAACGTGCGATCAAGGGTGCTTCGCTCAACGGAACCGCCTTGGCGAGGCGCACGTACTCGGCCTTGGCCGCGCGGTTGCCGCCGCTGGGCAGGTCCTCGTAGAGGTCGCACGCAGGAGTGAGGACGACCCACCAGCCGTCTTGGGGGTCCCGCAGAAGGTCTGCCGCGGTCACGTGCTTCGTGACCGGCGGCATCAGGTACATCCGGGCCGTCGACGCGTGTCCCATCACACGGTCCTCGGAGGAACCGAGCACGACTCCGAGGGCCTCGACCGCGTTCTCCTTCAGCCAGGCCGCCAAGCGGTGCACGAGGACGGGGGCGATCTGGCTACGGTCAACAGCGCCGAGCCGGTCCCAGTTCGGGGCGATCTCGTCCCGCAGGAATCCGCGCACGTGCTCGTCCACGAGGGCAGTAATGTGCCGGGTGAGGACCGGGACACCGGACTCGAGGCCCTCCCGAATCGCGGTGACAGCGTCGTCCAGTCGGTTCTTCGGGACCACTTGGATGAGCGGTGGCTGCGCCAAGTCGCTTACCTGCTCCGCGAGGCCGGTGCAGAAGACGACCGGCACCCAGCGGGTCTTGGCTATCCGGTCGTGCAGTTCACGGCCCTGCAGGTTGGGGTGCGCGGCGGAGCCGCGCCGTGTCGCGTCCCTGACATCCAGAACAACCAGGTCGATCGCCTGTGTCTCCAGCAGGCGTTCGGCTTCGTCGAAATCGTTCTCGACGTGGATGTCGAGCGTTCCGAGGTCCGAGAGCTCCTCCGCGAGCATCTCGGACAGTTCCTCCGCGATGTCCACCTCGTCTTCGACGATCAAGATCCGGTACATCGCGCCCCCGTCCGTCACCCAACTCTCCTTCGCAGTCTTGCCCTGAATGTGGCTCCGGCGAGGGGCCCTGGCCTCACCAGGGACAGATCACCGTCGTAGAAGTCCTTCACGACGCTGCCGGCGATGCTGAGGCCCAACCCGATGCCGTCCTCCTTGTCGCTGAAGTACGTGTCGAAGATCATCTCTCGGATCTCCTCACGTACTCCGGGGCCGCTGTCGCTCACGTCGATGTCTACCTCGTCGTCGGGCGTCCGCCTCGTCTCGATGAGGATGGCGCGCTCCTTCCCCGCGGGCAGGGTGGAGAGCCAATAGATCGAGTTCCCTACGAGGTTGTGGACGACCTGGGAGATGTCGCCGGGGTCAGCCGTCACTGTCACGTCCTCGCCGCTGACGGTGACGGTGATGCCGTGCTTCTTGAGCGTGCCTTCGTGGACCGCGACGGCCTCGTCGATCGCGGCTTGGAGAGACAGGGCGCGGGGGCGGCCTCGCCGCCGGCCGCTGAGCGGCTCGACGCGGGTGAAGAGCCGGTCCAGAGCCTGTTCTTGCGCCGTGAGGTCGACGTGCATCTTCGTGAGAGCGGAGGCGAGTTGTTCGTCCTCGTCGCGCTTACGGCCTGCCAGCTTTTTCAGTCGGCGGAGGACGTAGGCGATCCGCGTCAGTGCCGTCCGACCGTCGTGTAGTACTACGTCGACTAGCGCTCCGAGAGTCGCTAGGCGGGAGAACTGCGAGAGGACCTCCTGGACCTTCTCGACGCTCTCGTCGATCGTTTCCTGAGCCTCCTCCAGTGCGCGGCTCAACTCGGTGTCGTCCGGATACTTCGCGTTGAGAACGTCCCGGACGGGCGAGAGGGTGAAGTTCTGGAACAGACCGTGACGGTCGCTCCCGGCACCGGAGGGGGTGTCCACCGTGACCGGACCCGACTCGCGGCCCTCTCCGTTCGGACGACGCAGCCCGTAGCGCCAGGTCTCGAGTCGGCTCACAGCCTGGGTCAGGACACCCTTCAGGTCCTCGTACTCGGGAGAGTCGATGAGTCCCTCCCGGTGCGACCGGTCCCGAAGCCCGGGGTTACCGTCCGCCGATATGTACACGAAACCCGCGACCTGGTTGTTGGAGAACCGCATGGTGGGGTTGTTCACGCGGCGGAGGTCGAAGCGCAGCCAGTCGAAGTCGACCTCGCCGAAAGGCTGCACCCGGAAGCCGTCCCGGTAGAGGGCGACACCGCTGTTGTCCTTGATCAGCTTACGGACCTCGGTGATGTTGCGGGCCCCGAGGTCGATGTTGAGCATCTCCTTGAGGGAGGCCGAGTCAAGGTCCCAGGTACGGAGGTCGAGCTTCAGGGGACCGCATTTGGGCGCCTTTCCGTGCGACGGGAACAGGTACTGATTCACGGCCTCCGACTGCCCGGACGTCAGGTTTGTCATGGCCAGGTCGGCGAGACCGTTTTCGTCGATGGTCCCTATGAGGCGGTAGTGCGGATGCGCCAGAGCTTCGCTGGCCGCGACGAAACCGGTGTGGTGGTCCAACGGCCCGGCCGGAAGGGAGAGATAGATCGCGAACTCCGGCTGGTCGGGTACGCCCAGCTCTACAGGAGGAGGAGGGGGGAGGAGTCGGGAAAGGGACCTCTTCAGGCTCTCCACTGACTCGGACCCCCAGTCCTGCCGAAGCCCTTCGAGCCGGACGAGGGTGCCGTGAGAGCCCGTCCAGGCTGGCCGTTTCTCGCTTGCACGGAAGGCACTTGTCACCTCGTCGAAGAGGCGTCGCGCTTGGCCGTTGTCGGCGAACACCTCGGGAGCGCCCACGTTCCAGTGGACCGGCACTTGGTCGAGATAGGCGTTCTCGGCGGCGAAGTCGTTCCAGTCGAGCCGGATGTTCACCTCGGGACCGCCGGCCTTGCGACTCCTGATCGCGGTCACGGCACCGAGGCGGGCTGCGGAGAAGCGCCCGATCCCCTTTGCACCAAGAACCCTTCGCCCGAACTCCTCACTGAGTGGGGCACGGTGCCGGAACGGTGTGGCAATCTCCATCCAGGTGTCCCGGACGGTTTCGGGGGACATACCGTGCCCGTCGTCCCATACCTCGATGGAACCGTAGCCCTCCTCCAGCGGCCCGTTGAACCTGATTACAACCAGGTTCGCATCGGCGTCGTAGGCGTTCTTGACCAGCTCGGTGAGTGCCACCCGCTCGTTGCTGATCAGTTCCTCACCGAGTGTGCTCATCAGGCGCGCACGGGGACGTAGGAACGTCTGTGTGTTCTCGGAGTCCACGCTCGCCCCTCTGACCGCTCGCACCCGCACCCCGCCCGAGGAGTGCCAACTACGATCTTAACGGCGGGGAGGGTTCTGGAGACGCTGCTCAGGAGATTTGGGCAGCACGTGCCCCGGGACGGGGGTTCAAGGTGGCTACAGCGCCCGACGCCCGACGAACGGGGCAGAGCCCGTGATCGAACGGGTCTTCTGGTCCGGGGGTTCGTTGAGACAGATGACGTTCGTGGACGTATCGCAACCGGTACAGGGTGGTCTTGAGGAGCAACCCAGGCGGTGTCCTCTAACATGGGGTGGCTCAGAGTAGAACACTGCATCAAGTTACCAATGGGTACTGTGAGTGGACAGCGGTGTTCACCAGGCAGGTCACCCGCGCGACGGACGAGGCTTTACGGCGGCGTAGACCGGCCGGAAGCCTTGCCTTCGCAGCGGCGTGCGTGATCTCCTGGAGGTCGTTCAGGTCGTCAGGTACGGAGGAGTGGGTCGTGGCGAAGGAGAAGGGGGCAAAAAATACCTATGGCGTGCCCCTGGAGCGGAGCGACTACCTCAAACTGGACAAGCACAGGCACCACTGTGAGCCGGACGACTTCAGGCAATGGGTCCAGTCCGGCTACGGAAAGGGTAAACGCCTAGCTGTCGACCTCTTCTCGGGCGCCGGCGGGCTGAGCCTGGGCCTTGAGCGAGCCGGATGGACCACCGCTGCGGCCGTGGACTTCGACGAGCGGGCTCGCGAGACGCATGCAGCGAACTTCCCGGGAATGAGTCTTTGTGTCGACCTCGGCGATGACGACCAGCGAGGCGAATTCGTCCAGCGAATCCTGGACTCCGGAGCCGATATCGACATTGTGGCGGGAGGCCCCCCCTGCCAGCCGTTCAGTCGTGCCGGACGCAGCAAGATCCGGCACTTGGTCGAGTACCACAACCGAGACCCGCACGATCTGCGTAAGGAACTGTGGCGCGCCTACGTCGATGTTGTGGAGCGGCTCCTGCCACGTGCCGTCCTCATGGAGAACGTCCCTGACATGGGGCTCGGCGATGACTTCAGCGTGATCCGCATCATCGAGGCACAGCTGGAGAGTCTTGGGTACGTGACCCAGGTGCGCCTCGTCGATGCGTGGAACTATCGCGTGCCGCAGCACAGGAAGCGTCTGATCCTCCTCGCACGGAGAGACGGTGGCGGCTTCGTGTGGGGCAAGCCGAAGAAACAGACCACCCTTCGGGATTCCATCGGTGACCTTCCTGCACTCAACCCGGAGGCGTTGAAAGCGGTAGGTGCCCGAGTCGGCGACTACGACGAGGAGCAGGAGCCGAAGCCCTCTTCCTTCGCCAAAGAGATGCGCAGAAGGGCAGACAAGGGTGTAATTCACGACCACATGACGCGGCGGGTTCGTGAGGACGACTTCAGGATCTTCACGGTAATGGATTCCAAAACCCTCTACTCCGAGCTTGAAGAGAAACTGGACGAAGACGAGAAGGATTTCCAGAGGTACGACGCGGAGCAATTCACCGACAAGTACAAGAAGCTGGACTGGAAGGAACTGAGCCGCACCATCACAGCGCACATCGCCAAGGACGGCTACTGGTACATCCATCCTGAAGAGGCGCGAACGCTGACCGTGCGTGAAGCCGCAAGGATCCAGACCTTCCCGGATCGCTTTCGGTTCTCGGGTACGCGGAGCGACGCCTTCCGCCAGATTGGCAACGCGGTTCCCCCGCTGTTGGGCGAAGCCGCGGCCCGGGTTCTCCTGCCGCAAGATGTTCCCGCTGGGGACGAGGCCGCGGACAAGTGGCCGAAGGTACGCGAGGAACTGACCCGCTGGGCCAAGGAGCAGCGGGCGGGCAAGCAGTGGCACCAGTTCCCCGGTGGCCGGAAGATGAAGCCGCTCGGGGCTCTCGTCATGGCGGTGCTCTCAGGAAGCAAGCTGCACCCGAAGCAGCTCTCCGACGTGATGGACGAGGTCTCTGGGCACAGGGAACTGACGCAGGATGTCTATCTCGCTCTCGTAAACGCGGCGCCGACAACAGCACTCCGCAAGCGTCTGGAGGACAGGCTCAGTCCGGTCGTCGACAAGCCCGAGGTCTGGGTGAACGCGGATTCGGTTCTTCATCACAGCAAGGTGATGGGGCTCAAGCCGGCTGAGCTCGCGTTGTTCAGGCTGCTGGCCGGCGGCGACATAATGCTGGTCGGCCAGAGTGCGTTGCGGGTGGCTGCGAGGGTTCAGCAGAACGAATCGCACCTGACCAACCGACTGACCGAGGGCCGGCTCAACCTCATCAAGCTTCTCGGCGCTGGCCGTGACGCACCCGTGCGCATGGCCGCCATCAGGTTTATCGGCGAGAACTTGTGTCGTGACAAGCAGCCCTTCTGTGGAAGCTGCCCGCTGAGCGACTACTGCCCGACCCGTCCGCAGGAGGACGAGGGAGCCGAAGCCACCTTGGATGTTGCGGTAACCACAGGCTGACAGGGCCCTCCCGGGAGAGCAGGGACACGCGGTGTGCGGCGTCGGCGATGCGTTGGGCGGCCCGCCCGGCGTCGGCCCTGACCTCACACTCCCAGATGCGCACCACGGTCCATCCGGCGTCTCTCGCAGCTTCGGTGTTCCTGGCGTCCCTCTCCATGTTGGTCGTGATCTTGGCTTCCCAACGCGAGGCGTTCGGCCCTCGGAATTCCCGCGTGCCGTGGGAGGGGCAGCCGTGGCAGAAACAACCGTCGACGAAGACCGCGACGGAGTACCGGGGCAGCACGAAGTCCGCCGTGCAGCGGGGAGCGACCTTACGGTGCAGCCAAGCGGAGCCCGAGGGCGTGCACGGCCCTCCTGAGGGTCTTCTCCGGTCCGGCGTCCCGTACGCGGCGGCCTCTCAGCTGTGCGCTCCAAGGCGTGCTCACCCATCCTTCGTGTGTGCTCACGAGGCCATGCTTCCACCTTGGGCGGCCATGCCGTGGGCGTGCTCCGGGTGGCAGACTGACCTAGATGATCCGAGAACCCGCAGAACTCGACGTCGATGAGGCTGGCCGTGTGGAGATCCCGCTCGGGATCCTCGCCGAAGCAGGCATCAGCCCGGGTATCAAGCTGCTCGTGTTCAATGACGGGGACGGCGCATCGTGCTGAGGCGTGCAAAAGACGCGATCAACGACCTGTTGGCAGGGGGAACCCTGTAGCGCCAGCCCCGGTGCCGGGACTGGTGTTCTCACGCGGTCTCGTGGTCGAGGCCGGCGGGCGAGGGGTGGAACCCATGCCGCAGGGCCTCTTCGTAGACCTCCATCGCCTGCCTGGCCTGGGCCCCGGTGACCCGTCGCCCCTGGGAGAGCCGCTGCGCGACACGGTCCGCGAGCTGCCTTTCCACGGCGCGCAGGAGCCGGCCTTCGCGGGCCCAGTCCGCGAGAGCCTGCCACTCCTCGCTGGGGATGTCCTCGACGGCGGCTTCGGCCTCGTCGGACTCGGTGCTCTCGGGAGAGGCGATCTCGAAGGGTTCGGTCGTGAGTTCGGCGGTCAGCGCATCGGGGAGCGTCCACGGAATGCGGGAAACCTCGTCCCAGCAGTCGGGCTTCTTCGCCCACTCCGACACGTGCCGGTCGCCGGAGATCACCGTCTCCATGATCAAGGGACAGACCTCGTCGAGGGCGTCCTCCAGGGCGTCCGTGGTGCCCTGCTCGTTCCAGATCCTGTCGAGGTCGATCCGCTTCTCGGCGGCGAGCGAGAGCCGGGCGACCGTGTAGGTCGTGATCAGGCGTTTGTGGCTGCCGGCAGAGTGCGCACGGGCGATCCGGTCGGCAGCCTGGAAGAGGATGGCGGTGGCTATGGCGCGCTTGCAGTACTGCACGTCCACGACGGGATCGGACTTTTCGATCCGCTCCATGAAGTGGGCGAAGTTCTTCTGGGCACCGCGACTCACCCAGTACGGGAGCTGCTCCCAGGAGTGCACGAAGGTGGCCAGGTCGGACTTGCTGAATCTCTGCCGGCTCGGCGTGATCAGCTTGAACTTGCGCTGGGCTGCGCGGGTCTCGTGCTCGGCGGACTTGTCGGTGTACTGTCCCCGCGCCCGCTCGTAGAACCATCGCGTCTCCTGACCGCTGCCCTCGGTCGCAGGAGCCCACAGGCTGCGGGAGACACGCTCGAAGGCGACGTGGAACTCGTGGTTCGAGCTGAAGTCGACCAACGTCACCTTGTTCTGGGTGTTGGAGTACTGGGAGATCCTCGGAACGATCTCGGACAGGTACGCGGGATCGACAATCGTGAGTTTCATCTGCACGTGGACCCCGTCCAGGTCCCGCTTGTCATGAGTCAGGACGTGGTGCAGCGAGGCGGTGGTCTGGCCGCCGTTGACGATCTGGAGGCCGGTCATACTCCTGATGGCGACGGGACTGCCGTGCTCGTCGGTCTCGAAGTCCACGTCCGAGGCGGTGGCGGTCACGCCGTTGTTGTAGGCGAGGAAGCGGCTCGGATCCTTCAGCAGGGTTTCGCGGATGCCCTTGTTCACGCCACCACGGGTCTGGAGGAAGGACCGGACGTTGAGTTCGAGCAGCCGGGTCCGGTGCTCCTTGTACAGTTCGGCAAGCTGCCGGCCGGGGATGACGGCCAGGACGACCGAGTAGTTCGGCTCGTCGCTGTGCGCCGCCAGGCACGGAAGAGGACGCTCGAAGGTCACCTTGATGGGCTCGCCGATGCTCCCGGAGGTCTCGTGCCTGTGGAGCCGCGCAAGGTCCCAGAGCTCGTGTGTGACAGGGATCCCCTCGAACTCCCCGGGTCCCGGGGCACTCGTCGTGCTGACCCGGTTGCTCAGGAGAAAGAGGCGGATCTTCGGAACGTTCGACAGTGCCTTCTCCACACCGACGCACATGTCGTGCACGTCGGTGTTGTCCTCCTGGTTGGGGCGGATGGCCGCGTGCTTGCCCACGAACGCGAACAGCCTGCGGAAGAGCCTGTCGGACTCGGCCTTGGTCAGCTTGCTGCACATCGGGGTCAGGTTGAAGTCGGTGGTGTAGAGATCGAGGCTGGACCCGTCCTCGGGCAGGCCGTAGCCGTAGATCTCCAGCCCCCGGGAGGAGTGGTAGGCGAGCGCAGCGTCGGTGACCACCCCGGCCTCCTCGAGGATCTCGAGTACGTGCTGGGTGAATGTGTTCGGGATCGAGCCGCCCTCGGCGTCCGCCAGCGCCTGGATGTCGGTCACCACCGCGCGTGAGTAGTCGTGGAGGTCGTGCTCAGCCATGGGTTCCTCGGATCAGGTCGACGAGTGTCTCGGCGGTCACGCTGTGGGCGGTCAGTGCCGACACGTCGATGGTGTAGGTGCAGTTGCCCACCCCAGGCGGCAGTTCGGCCTCGATGATGCGAGGGAAACCCGCCCCGACCGTCCAGAACTCGCTGCGACGCAGGGTGTAACGATCGTGGTCGTAGAGGTCCCGCTGATTCGGCAGATAGCCGGCTTGGACCAGCAGACTCTCGAAGCGCTGGGCGGCGGACGGTGAGGTCAGACGGGCCCGTATCTCGTCCACCAAGGCGTTCAGACTCCTGCCGAGCCCACTTTGCCGGTCGTCGAGGACGACATGAGCCAGTGCGAGGGGCGTCGAGTCGGCCGTGTCCAGCTGCCGCTCACTCGCGATCTGGACCGTCCGGGGAGAGCGGGCTGTGGTCGTCTTCACCTCGACCGCGGCGCCGGGCAGCTGGAAGTCCTGGTTCGTCTGCCGAGGGCCCGTCCAAGAGCTGACGGCCGTGTGCTGGTCCACAGCCGGAAGTACGTACTCAAGGAGGAAGTGGAGTTCGCCGAAGAGACCGCACCGGGCCTGTCGGGACAGGCCGTCGCGCGATACGGAGCGCAGCAGTTGCTGCCACCGGACGTAGCGGCGAACCGCGGCCTCCGCCGCCGTCTCGGTGGTCGGTGCGTCCCGCACCACCTCTGCGATGTCGGAGATGAGCGGGGTGAACACCTCCGTGAGTTCGTCGTCGGTGAGCATGACCTGGAGCTCGTAGTGGTTTCCGGACACCGACGACAGGTTCAGCTGCAGGCCACGGGTGGCAGGCAGTTCGTGGATCTCCTGACGTACGGTGTCGGCGGTCTTGGCGTCCGTGCCGAGCAGCAGCATCCGCCGGAGGGCGGGGTGCGTCACCGACACCTGGATGTCGTGCTGGGAGTCGGGGTGGAGCCGCCGGGTGGACCTGCCCGGGGTCTGCTGGTGGGCCTCCAGCTCCTGCCACACACTCTCGTCGATCACTCTTCGTCCTCGAAGTCGTCGAACTCCATGTCCTGCTTGAACCAGATGTCGTTCACCACGTACTCGGTCTTCAATTGGTGGCTGGAGAACGGGAAGCTGATGGCGAACCCGACCAGCGGGGCGACCGGCTCGGGATCCCGTGACGCTTTGGCCACCTCGGCAGGGCTGAGGGGATACAGCAGAAGCAACGGCTGGTCAGAGCGGCGCTGGTTACGCAGGGGCCGACCGCGGGGAGTGTCGGGGTCGAGCGGCTCGCCCTTCCTGTTGAGCTTCCCCCTCGCGGCCTCCTTCGTGTCCTTCAGCGCGCGCTCCTTCTGCTCGTCGGTCAGGTCGCAGAGTTCGTCGGCGGGGCTGAGTACGCGCTTGATCGTGTAGCGGCCGGGAACAACGTCCGAGGACTTGGAGTGGCTGCGCGTGATGAGGCCGACGGAATGGCCTGCGATCTCGGCCGCCGCTCCCTCGGGCAGTCGGCTGGCCAGGCGGATCGTCCAGTTGCCCAACTCACCCTGCTTGGCACACTGGCGCACGTACTCCGCGATGAAGGCCGGCCGCACCCGCTGGGCCCGCCGGTCGGTGAGGTAGGAGTCGAGGAAACCCTCGGTGACGTCCGAGGCTGGGACGCCACTCCAGGTAATGCTCCCGCTCCGCTCGTCTACCTTCCCGGCAGAGAGCGCATCGAGCCGCGCGACGAACGTGTCGAGCAGATCGTGGTTGTGGCGGACCACCTTCTCGGAAAGGTCAAAGATGGTCGTCTCGGGAAGCTCACCGGAGTAACTGAGGCGGACACGTGTGCCCTGCCTCATCTTGTTGGAGGCCGTGATGCCGAGGCCGAGCGACGAGGTCCTGACCTTGAGACCATACTCGCGTGGGGTGAGTCCCACCGCGGACATCTCCTCGACGTCGCGCCGGAGTTCGTCGGTGGCCGCGGTGATCTCCGCGTACTGGCGCTGCAGCGTACGTGTCGTGTACAGGCGGCACAGGTCCTCGTAGTGGGGACGGTAACCGAACCAGCGGCCCATCTGCAGCAGGGTGTCGTACGTTTTGGAGGCACGCAGGTAGTAGCTGACCGACAGCCCTTCAAGGGTCAGACCGCGGGAGAGTTTCTCGCCGCCCACGGCGATGACCGACAGGCCGGTCTCCCGGCGCTCGTAATACTGGAGAGCGTCCTTCGCGGCACCGTTGACAGCCATGACGGTGATCTTCGCAAGGGCTGCGTGGAGATGCGGTTCGACGTCCTCCCAGTCGAGCCTGCCCCCGGTCATGTCCTCGGTGCAGGGGACGAAGTCCTCATCCCAGAGCTCCCGCAGCTCTTCCTCGAGTTCTTGCCGGGCACTGCTGAACCGGTCCTGTAGAACGTCGAAAAGCAGACGCACATGGGCGTCGATCTGGTCGCGGACCTGCTGCTGTACGGCGGTGAATCGGGTCACGTGCACCAGCATGGAGTTGTGCACGGCGACCTGCCCCCGTGCTCGACGTGCCGCGCAGGTCAGGACGAAGGACCGAATGGCTCGCTGCAGCGACTCCGGCAGGAAGTCGGGAACCTGGTGGTAGGACTTGTGCTTGTCCGGCACCCAGAGGTCCGTGTCCTTGATATGCCTTATGAGCGGCAGCGGCTCGATGTCCTCCTCGTCGCCGTCGGTCTGCAGACCGAAGACCCGCTCGGGACCGAGGTAGTTGGACGGTGCCCGCAGGGTGCGGATGAAACTCTCCGGGAAGAGGTCGGGGCCCAGCTCGTCGTGGTCCGTGTCGGGGCTGATGTAGATGTTCGCGAAGGGGGTCGCGGTGTAGCCGACGTAGGACGCCTTCGTGAAGCTGTTGACCAACCGCCTGATGGCCTTGTTGATCGCCGACGGGTTGGTGTCGGGGTCCTTGGAGGTGTTCACCCCGGCGTTGTCGGCTTCGTCGTCGATCACGAACAAGGGGAGGTCGGGAACGACCATCCGACCGGTCTCCGGGTCCTCCACACCGTGGTTGTCGATCACCCAGTCCCGCAGGTTGTCGATGATCCGCCGGTTCTTCTTCACCACGAGGACCACCGGAACGCTGCCCACCGGCACGTTCGCGGAAACCGCCGTCTTGCGGGCGAAGTCCCCCTTCTCGTGACTGGTGGTGAGCGACGCGGCCTTCAGACGCTTGCCGTGCGACATCGCGCCAACACCGATATGACGATGCGCGTCGTCGTCCGAGCGGAACTGGTACTGGGTGTCGAACCCGAGGAGCCCCTCGTCGATACGGAGCTGCGTCTGGCTCCGCAGATCGTTATGGATCCCGGCGAACACCACGATGAGCCGGTAGCCGGCGTCAGCTGCCTTCGCGGCGAGCCCAATGAACTGCCCAGTCTTGCCGGACTGGACCTGTCCGATCACGAGCCCGGTCCGGCGCCAGACGCCTTGCCGCTGAGGGTCTTCCAGCTCACCGAGGACGTCGTCGGTGCTCTGGTCGAGTCGGCGTACGACCTGCGTCGGGAGCTTGGAGACGGTCAGGAGGTAGCGCCGGTAGCGGTCCCAGAAGTCCCACTTCCGGTCGGCCTTCGCGTCGGCGAGCCAAGGTACGTGCCCGTTGTCGTCCTTCATCGCGGAGGAATCGGCCTGGAACACGGAGGCCCGGGCCTCGAGCACTTTCCGCACCTGGTCACGCTCCACTGTGATCCCTTGGGCAGCGAGGATGCTGACCGCGGTGTTCACGGCGAAGTCCACCTCGACCGGCGTTGCCTGGCGGTCACCGGGCAGGAGCAGCACCGCGGTCTGCTCGGCCTTCGCGAGACTGTCTTCGGGGGTGGCGCTCACAGCGACCTCCTGCGGCCGGGTCGGTTGGGCGTGGGGACTATCAGGGTGTCAGGAGTTCCAGAAACCTTGTTGCTCGTCGAAGGGGGACATGGAGCTGAGTACTGCCCGGGCGTCCTCAGGCGAGCGGCCCTGTTCAAGGAGTGCTTCGTACACCTGGCGGGCGATGTCGACGGTCTCCGGAGCGGCCGGGCCCGGACCGCCGAAGGGTTCGGGGTCGTCGACCGTGTCTGTCTCGTGGAGCATGCGGAGCGCCGTGACCGGGACCGTCTCCTCAAGGAGGCGGATCATCGAGCGGATGACGTCCGTGTTGCCGCCCTGGTCGTCCATCGCTGCTTTTACCAAGGGGTGTTTTCTGTTGATGCGCAGAACGATCCGGCCGTCGTTGCGTTTCACGTTCCAGGCGAACTTCAGGGGGTCACCGTGCGCCCGCGACACGACTTGACCACGCTGTCGTGCGGAGCGGGAGGCCGCCTCGCGCGTGTACCTGGCGATCCTCTCCAGGTGACGCCGCAAGGAGACGGGTGGAACGACGCTCGCTTTGCGCACGTCCACGCCCCAGGCGGTGTCGGCCTCCGCAGGGATGTCCACAGCGATCCGCGCGAGGTTGTACTTCTCCTCGCGTCGGAGGCCGCGGATCCCGAGCCAGTCACCGGCCAGGATCAGGCGGTCACGGCGGTAGACATAGAACCCCTGCTGCCCCAGCCATCCCTTCTGCCCGGCAGCCGACTCGTATTCGGCTTCCGAGAGCCGCTGTGCCGTCGGGAGGACGAAGGGCTCCACGCGCACCGACACCGATCCCAGCGGTAGAGGCTCCCAGGGGATCCGCTGGACCGACGGGTGCTTGGACAGAAACGGGTCCCACGGGGATAGGTCGGATCCACGTACCCGGATCCGGCACCGGGCCGGACGCTGCAGGAAACGGGCGAAGACCATCGCAAGGTGGGCTTCGGTACGCTCCGCCTCCGCATAGAACTGGGCCTGCGTCTTTTCGTCGTCATTGGTCACGGCGGTGTTGTGGTAGCCGGAGAGCTGCTCCCACAGGACGACGGTCCCGTGCTGCATGCTTCCCGCGATCCGACGCAGCAGGGTGGTGGTCGTATCGCCGGGGTCACGGAGGAGCCGCCACTCCTTGTAGTGCTCCACGACGCCAAGGTCCCACGTCCGGACGTGCCAACTTCCGTCCCTGACCGTGGCGACGGTGAGCTTGCGGCACTGGGAGAACGAGGCGGACTTCAGCCCCACACCGAAACGACCGAGATCCGTGGCACTCCGCTCGGCTGACGGACCGCGGGCCGCCACCGTCATGGCGGTCACAAGCTCGGGCTCCGTCATCCCCCTGCCGTCGTCCGTCACAGCGATCCAGGAGCCCTGTCCGTCCCATGTGAAGTCGACGTCGATGTTCCGGGCCTCAGCCGAGACACTGTTGTCCACAAGGTCTGCGACGGCGGCGGGAAGCGAGTAACCGAGCGAACTGAGCGACGCCACCATGCCAGCAGGGTCGGGAGCGGCGACGTCGAAGTCCATCTTCACGCTCCGTACCCGGTGTATCCGGTCAGTCCTGTGCGGTCGGTTCGCCTGTGTGCTCCAGGGAGCGGCATGCGGCAGGACTTCTCGGGCTTCGCGTGGTGAGTGTGCTGCAACTCGTCCCACGCCAGCCGAAATCCCCCGTTCGGAGCATCCTACCGAACGGGTCTCGTCTACCGTAGGTGATCTCTGTGAAGGGGTGTCCGCCAACTTCGCGAGGAACAACACGTACGCCGCTTGGTTGCCTGGGCGGAGGACGCGAAGATCACCCGCCCGGATCCGTCCGCCGTTCCGTGTGGATCCACGGCGCGTACGAGTTGCTGACCGGCAGCGGTATCGCCTCGCCGGGGCCGGCATGCTACGACCGCCGCGCACACGCGCGTCCGTGATCCGATCTGACCTCCTCGCTATCGATTCATGTCAGAACCAAACAGTCCCGACGCCGCCTGCGGCCCCCTCGGAGACCGGTGAATTTCACCCGTTGGCCAAGGAGTGGCGAAAGCCTCTGACGGAGTTTCACGCACGACTGTCCACCGGTTGTCCACCGGGACCCGTTGCGCCAGCCTGACCTCTCCCCTACGGCCAGGCAAAAGACCAGTTCAGAGCCTTGGTTCGTCGATCTCGTCACAGAAACGAACCTTCAACCTACGCATTACGATGCACAGACAGAAAGTGCCCGATTTACCCAGCTTCCAAGGTCAATA
The DNA here is from genome assembly GCF_044750685.1 of Streptomyces sp. NPDC088785. Taxonomy (NCBI): domain Bacteria; kingdom Bacillati; phylum Actinomycetota; class Actinomycetes; order Kitasatosporales; family Streptomycetaceae; genus Streptomyces; species Streptomyces sp. NPDC088785. The sequence goes on along the minus strand of NZ_JBIVKH010000003.1, from coordinate 635,567 downwards.
ACATTAAGAAACCCCAGGTCAAATACTTGACCTGGGGTTCACTATGGAGCCGCCTTCGGGATTCGAACCCGAGACCTACGCATTACGAGTGCGTTGCTCTGGCCATCTGAGCTAAGGCGGCGCCGCCGATGCGCACTGGAGTGCGTCGGCAACGTCGTCAATGCTACACGCTCCTCGGGGGTGCTCCGCCCACCCTTTATGACCAGGGAACGATCATCGCGGAGCGGCTATGAGCAGCGCTTTCCGTCGGTGGGTGGGGTGCCGGTCAGGAGGTAGGTGTCGATGGCCCCGTCGACGCAGGTGCTGCCGCGGCCGTACGCCGTGTGTCCGTCGCCCTCGTAGGTCAGCAGGTGGCCCGAGGAGAGCTGGGCGGCGAGGGACTTGGCCCAGCCGTAGGGGGTGGCCGGGTCGCGGGTGGTGCCGACCACGACGATGGGGGCGGCGCCCTCGGCGGTGATGCGGTGGGCCTCGCCCGTCGCGGGGACCGGCCAGCCGGCGCAGTTCAGGGAGGCCCAGGCGAGGCCGGGGCCGAAGACCGGGGAGGCCTTCTCGAAGTCGGGGAGGGCCTGTTCGACCTCCTCCGCGGTGCTGAAGGCGGCGGGCTGGTCGAGGCAGTTCACGGCGGCGTTGGCGAACATCAGGTTGGCGTAGGTGCCGTCGGGCTCACGCTCGTAGTAGCTGTCCGACAGGGCGAGCAGGCCCGCGCCGTCCTTCTTCCGGAGCGCGGCGGTCAGCGCGTCGCGCAGCTGCGGCCAGGCCGCCTCGTCGTACATCGCCGCGATGACGCCGGTGGTGCCGAGCGCCTCGCCCAGCTTGCGGGCGTCGGGGTCGCCGGTGGCCAGCGGGGTGCGGTCGAGGGCGGTGAAGAAGGACTTCAGGCGCTGTCCCGCCTGCTCCGGCGTGCCGGTGCCGAGCGGGCAGTCGGCGCGGGCCGTGCAGTCCTTCGCGAAGGAGGTGAAGGCCGTCTCGAAGCCGGCGGTCTGCTGCACGTTCATCTCGCGGGCCGGCAGCGACGGGTCCATCGCGCCGTCGAGGACCAGCCGGCCCACCCGCTCCGGGTACAGGCCCGCGTACGTCGCGCCGAGGAAGGTGCCGTAGGAGGCGCCGACGTAGGTCAGCCTGTCGTCGCCGAGCGCGGCTCGCGCGAGGTCCATGTCGCGGGCCGCCTCGACGGTGGAGACGTGCGGCAGGACCCGCCGGGACGTCGCGTCGTGGCTCTCGCAGCCGGACGCGAACCTCTTGTAGGCGGCGCGCAGTTCGCTCTGCTCGCGCGCGTCGTCCGGGGTCATGTCGGTCTGCGTGTAGGCGTCCATCTGGCGTCCGTCGAGGCAGGTGACGGGTGCGCTGCGGGCGACGCCGCGCGGGTCGACGGCGACCATGTCGTACCGGGCGCGGACCTTTTCGGGGTAGCCGATACCCGCGTACGCCTGGAGGTAGCCGATCGCCGAGCCGCCGGGGCCACCCGGGTTGACCAGCAGCGAGCCGAGGCGCTTGCCCGGGCCGGTGGCCTTCTTGCGGGACACGGCGAGATCGATGTCGCCCGCGGACGGCTTGTCGTAGTCGAGCGGCGCCTTGAGGGTGGCGCACTGGAAGCCCGCGACTCCGCACGCCCGCCACTTGAGCGACTGGTGGTAGTACGAGGCCAGTTCGGACGGGGTCGCGCCGGGCAGCGCCGCCAGGGAGGCGTCGGCGGTGCCCGAACTCCCTGGGGAGCAGGCCACCGTGCCGGCCAGCAGAAGGGCCGAGGCGGCCAGCAGGGCGGCCGTGCGGCGGGGCGGGGTCGGAGAGGGACGCCTGAAGTGCATCGAGTGAGCGTAACGCTCCGCAGGGGGTGCGTGACTCTACGTCGCACCAATGACGGGGGCGCCCCGCTGACCTCTGGCCTGTGGCCTCTGCCCTCTGCCCTCCGGCCTCTGACACAGCTGCTGGCACTCTGCTGGCGTCCCGCCGACGTCCCGCTGATCCTTTCGCCCCGGCCGCCCCCGGCGAGCCACGCTCTAGCCCGCCCGCAGCGCCACCGTCATCGCCTCCACCGCGAGCAGCGGCGCGACATTGCGGTCGAGGGCGTCGCGGCACGCGCCGATCGCCTCGATGCGCCGCAGTGTCGACTCGGGCGAGCTGCCGCGGGCGACCCGCTCCAGCGTGTCCCGGATCTCGGTGTTGGCCAGCTCCACCGCCGAGCCGAGCTGCATCGCGAGCACGTCGCGGTAGACACCGGTGAGGTCGGTGAGGGCGAGGTCGAGGCTGTCGCGCTGCGACCGGGTGCGGCGGCGCTTCTGCTTGTCCTCCAGGTCCTTCATGACACCGGCCGTGCCGCGCGGCATCCGCCCGCCGCTCTGCGCGCCGAGCGCCGTCTTCAGCTCCTCGGTCTCCTTGGTGTCGACCTCTTCGGCGATCTGTTTGGAGTCCTCGGCCGCCGCGTCCACCAGCTCCTGCGCCGCCTTGAGGCAGCCGCCGATGTCCTCGACGCGCAGCGGGATCTTCAGCACGGCGGCTCTGCGCTCGCGCGCGCGCGGGTCGGTGGCGAGGCGGCGGGCCCGGTCGATGTGCCCCTGGGTGGCGCGGGCGACGGACGCGGCGACGGCCGGCTCGATCCCGTCCCGTCGTACGAGCATGTCGGCGACGGCGTCGACCCGCGGGGTGGACAGGGTGAGCAGCCGGCACCGGGAACGGATGGTCGGCAGCACGTCCTCCACGGAGGGCGCGCACAGCAGCCAGACCGTGCGGGGGGCGGGCTCCTCGACGGCCTTCAGGACGGCGTTCGCCGACTTCTCGTTCAGCCGCTCCGCGTCCTCGACGAGGATCACCTGCCAGCGGCCGCCCGCCGGGGCGGTGTACGACTTGCGGACGGTGTCGCGCATGTCGGCGACGAGGATCTGCGCGCCGTCGGCGGCGATCGTCGAGACGTCCGCGTGCGTGCCGAGCAGGGCGGTGTGGCAGCCGTCGCAGAACCCGCAGCCGGGAGCGCCGCCCAGCGCGCGGTCCGGGGACACGCATTGCAGGGCGGCGGCGAACGCGCGGGCCGCGGTGACCCGCCCGGCGCCGGGCGGGCCGGTGAACAGCCAGGCGTGCGTCATCTTCGACGCGGCGGGCGGCGGGGTGTCCGCGGCGGCGGCCGTCACCAGGGCGTCCGCGTCCCGCGCGGCCGCGTCCAGCGACACGATCACGCGTTCCTGGCCGACCAGGTCGTCCCATACGGCCATGGGGTACCGCCCTTCCTCAAGCTCCGGCCCCCATTGTGCCGGGCGGCACTGACAGCCCGGACACCTCGGACACCTCGGGCACTCCGGTACCCGGGCCGGGCATCAGGCGCAGGCATCAGGAGCAGGCATCACGGCCGGGCATCAGGGCCGGGCCAGAGCCCCAGCCCCGGCCCGCCCCTCAGCACCCGGCACCGGCCAGCGCCCAGCGCTCAGCGCCGCCGCCCGCCCCGGCCACCCCGTCCGCCCCGACCCCCGCGACCGTCCTCATCGTCGTCGTCCCGGCCGCCGAGCAGTTCGTCGGCCAGCGACGGCAGGTCGTCCAGCGGGGTCTCCTCCGCCCAGTCGGAACGGGGGCGGCGGCGCGGCCGGCCCTCCTCGTCGATCTGCGGCAGCTCGGCGGTGCGCTCCGCGGAGCTCTCCGCCGACGGCCGCTCGTCGCGGAAGTAGCCCGGCGGCACCCGGTCCGCGGACGGATCCGGCACCTGCGGCAGTACGGCCGTCTCGTCCGCGGCCCCGGCGGGCGGCTGCGGCAGCACCGCGGTCTCCTCCGCGTCCGAGGGCGCCGGCGCGTCGGGCCGGACCGCCGGCAGGACCGCCGTCTCGTCGGCGGCTGCGAGGTCCTCGGGCCGCACGACGGGCGTCGACACGGTCACCTCGTTGTCGGAGACGTCCTGGTCGGCCGGTGCCGCATCGCGCGCCGGAGCGGAGGCGCCGGCCGGCGGGGCCGTACGGGTCTCCCGGACCTTGCGGAACTGCGCCGTCTCCGCCGCCGCGGCGGCGGCCTGCGCGGCGAGCTGCCGGGCCTCCTCGGCCCGCAGCAGCGCCTCCTCGGCCTTGCGCTGCTTCTCCAGCCGCCGCTCCTCGGCCTCGGCGCGCAGCCGCGCCTCCTCCTCGGCCTGCCGCTGGCGGCGCTCCTCCTCCGCCTTGCGGGTCGCTTCCTCGGCGAGGAGCCGGACGCGCTCCTCCTCGGCCTTGCGGCGGGACTCCTCGGCGCGCTTGCGGGCCTCCTCGGCCTGCCGCTCGGCCTCGATGCGCTGCGCCTCCTCCAGCTCGCGGCGCTTGCGCTCCTCCTCCTCGGCGCGCAGCTTGGCGAGCTGCTCCTGCCGCTCGCGCTCGACGCGCTCCTCCTCGGCCTTGCGGGCGGCCTCTTCCTCGGCCTTGCGGCGGGCCTCCTCCTCGGCCTTGCGGCGGGCCTCCTCGCGGGCCTGGATCTCGGCCTCGGAGAGCGGGAGCAGGGTGTCGAGGCGGTGCCGGACGACGGTGGTGACGGCCTCCGGCTCCTGCCCGGCGTCGACGACGAGGTAGCGGCCGGGGTCACCGGCGGCCAGCGTGAGGAAACCGGAGCGCACGCGCGCGTGGAACTCCACCGGCTCCGACTCCAGCCGGTCGGGCGCCTCGGTGAACCGCTCGCGGGCGGCCTCCGGGTCGACGTCGAGCAGCACGGTCAGATTCGGTACGAGACCGCTGGTGGCCCACCGGTTGATGCGGGCGACCTCGACCGGCGACAGGTCGCGGCCCGCGCCCTGGTAGGCGACGGACGAGTCGATGTAGCGGTCGGAGATGACGATGGCGCCGCGCTCCAGGGCGGGGCGCACGACGGTGTCGACGTGCTCGGCGCGGTCGGCGGCGTAGAGCAGCGCCTCCGCGCGGTGGGACAGGCCCGCGGAGGAGACGTCGAGCAGGATCGACCGCAGGCGCTTGCCGACCGGGGTGGCGCCCGGCTCGCGCGTGACGACGACCTCGTGGCCCTTGTCGCGGATCCACTCGGCGAGCGCGGCGGCCTGGGTGGACTTGCCGGCGCCGTCGCCGCCCTCCAGGGCGATGAAGAAGCCGGTGCTCGCGGGGGCCTGCGCCGGGTCGTGCCCGCCGAGCAGCGCGTCCCGCAGGTCGTGCCGGAGCGGTACGCCGCTGCGGTCGTCGGCCTTGGCGAGGACCAGCGCGGCGACGGGCAGCAGCAGCGCGCCGACCAGCATCAGGGTGAACGCGGCGCCGCCGTGCGCGAAGACGAACTTGCCGTTCTCCAGGCGGTGCGGCCCGATCAGCGCGGCCAGGAGCGGCGCGAGCAGGGCGCCGAGTGCGAGGGAGAGCCGTACGACGGCCTGGAGGTGCTCGGTGATGCGGGCCCTGCGGTACTCCTCGGCCTCCTGGTCGAGGAGGGTGTGCCCGGTGTTGGCGGCGATGCCCGCGGTCACGCCGGCCAGCGCGAGAATGATGATCACACTGGTGACGTCGGGGACGAGCCCGGCGACGAGCAGTCCGATGCCGGTGAGCGCGATGGCCAGGGCCAGCAGGCGGCGGCGCGAGAGCGACGGCAGGACGGACGGCGCGGACCGGATGCCGACGACGGTGCCGCCGGTGAGGGCGAGCACGAGCAGCCCGAAGGTCACCGGGCCGCCGTTCAGGTCCTTGGCCTGGAGCACGGACACGGCGACGGCGGCCGAGACGGCTCCGGCGACGGCGGCGCAGGCCAGGACGAGCAGCGGGATGGCTCCCGTGCGTCCCTTGTCGGTGCCGGCGGCGGTCTTCGGGCGGCGCAGTCCCTCCAGCGGCGAGCGCGCGCGGGGGGTCTGCGTGCCGGGCAGTTCGAGGAAGAAGACGACGGACAGCGACGCGGCGAAGAGCCCCGCGGCCACGTACGAGGACAGTGCGGCCTGGTGCAGGTCGAACCAGTCGACGCCCGCTCCGAGCAGGTTCTGCACGAGGGAGACGGCCAGGAGGACCGCGGCCGCCAGCGGGACGCCGACGAACGTGGTGCGCAGCGACAGGCGCCGCAGGGCGTCCAGGTGGTCCGGCAGCGGCCGCACGGCCGCGCCCTCCAGGGGCGGCGCGGGCAGCAGTGCGGGCGCCGCGCTCTCCTTGGCGACGGTCCAGAACCGCTCGGCGACCCCGATGACGAAGGCCGTCACGAGGATCAGCGCCAGCGCGTTGTCCGGGGTCCAGTCGATCCAGAGCGGGGCGACGATCAGCAGCGCGGCGCGCAGGCCGTCGGCGACGACCATGGTCCAGCGCCGGTCGAGCGGGCCGCCCGGGGTGGTCAGTGAGGTGAGCGGGCCGAGGAGTACGGCTCCGAACAGCAGGGTGGACAGGATGCGCGCCCCGAACACGGCGGTGACGGCGAGGGCGACCCCGCGGTATCCACCGCCGAACGAGCCTTCGGAGATGGCCGCCTGCAACGTGAGCACCACGAGCACAAGCAGCCCGAGCACATCACCGACCCCTCCGACGAGCTGCGCCGACCACAGCCGTTTCAACTGGGGCACACGCAGGAGCGCGCGCACGGCGCGCTCTCGGGAGTCCGCTACCAGGGCGTCGTCTGTGGCCGTGTGGGGGGCCGTTGGCTGCTCGGCACGGGTCATTCGTCCAGCCTATCGGGACGGGCCGACACTCCGTGGGCCCGGTCCGAACAAATGGACGCCCCCGGTACAACTACCGGGGGCGTCCATGTGTCTACGTACAAAGGCCTACGCCGCAAACCGCTGCCTACCAGGCAAACCGGCCCGCCGACCGCAGAGCCCCACGCGTCGGCCGTGGTGCCCCGGGCGTCGGCCGCAGAGCCCTACGCGTCGACCGCGGTGCCTACGCGTCGGCCGCCGGGGAAGGCGCCGGAGAGGCCGTCGCCTTCTTGGCCGCGGCCGTCGTCTTCTTCGCCGTGGTGGCCTTCTTCACGGTGGTCGTCTTCTTGGCCGCCGTCTTCTTGGCCGTGGTGGCCTTCTTCGCGGCGGTCTTCTTGGCCGGAGCCTTCTTGACGGCCTTCTTCGCCGTCTTCTTGGCCGGCCCCTTGGCCCGCTTCTCGGCGAGGAGCTCGTAGCCGCGCTCGGGCGTGATGTCCTCCACGGAGTCGGCGGCCCGCAGCGTCGCGTTGGTCTCGCCGTCGGTGACGTACGCGCCGAAGCGCCCGTCCTTGACGACGACCGGCTTCCCGCTGACCGGGTCCTCGCCCAGCTCCTTGAGCGGCGGCTTGGCGGCCGCGCGCCCGCGCTGCTTGGGCTGGGAGTAGATCTCCAGCGCCTCTTCCAGCGTGATGGTGAAGAGCTGCTCCTCGGCCGTCAGGGAGCGCGAGTCGGTGCCCTTCTTCAGGTACGGCCCGTACCTGCCGTTCTGCGCGGTGATCTCGACGCCCTCGGCGTCGGCGCCCACCACGCGCGGTAGCGACATCAGCTTCAGGGCGTCGTCGAGGGTCACCGTGTCGAGCGTCATCGACTTGAACAGCGACGCCGTGCGCGGCTTGACCGCGTTCTTCCCGGTCTTCGGGGTGCCCTCGGGGAGCACCTCGGTGACGTACGGGCCGTAGCGGCCGTCCTTGGCGATGATCTGGTGGCCCGACACCGGGTCGGCGCCCAGCTCGAAGTCGCCGCTCGGCTTGGCGAGCAGTTCCTCCGCGTACTCGACGGAGAGCTCGTCGGGCGCCATGTCGTCGGGGACGTCCGCGCGCTGGTGGTTCTCGGAGTCGCGCTCGCCGCGCTCCACGTAGGGGCCGTAGCGCCCGACGCGCAGCACGATGTCGTTGCCGACGGGGAAGGACGAGACCTCGCGGGCGTCGATCGCGCCCAGGTCGGTCACGAGCTCCTTCAGGCCGCCGAGGTGGTCCCCGTCGCCGTTGCCCGCGTCGGCCGCGCCGCCGGTGCCCGGGGTGCCGTCGCCCTCGCCGAAGTAGAAACGCCGCAGCCACGGCACGGCCTGCGCCTCGCCGCGCGCGATGCGGTCGAGGTCGTCCTCCATCCGCGCGGTGAAGTCGTAGTCGACGAGCCGGCCGAAGTGCTTCTCCAGCAGGTTGACGACGGCGAAGGACAAGAAGGAGGGCACCAGGGCGGTCCCCTTCTTGAAGACGTAGCCGCGGTCGAGGATCGTGCCGATGATCGACGCATACGTCGACGGGCGGCCGATCTCGCGCTCTTCCAGCTCCTTGACCAGGGAGGCCTCGGTGTAGCGGGCCGGGGGCTTGGTCGCGTGGCCGTCGACCGAGATCTCCTCGGCGGACAGCGCGTCGCCCTCGGTGACCTGCGGCAGGCGCCGCTCGCGGTCGTCCAGCTCCGCGTTCGGGTCGTCGGCGCCCTCGACGTACGCCTTCAGGAAGCCGTGGAAGGTGATGGTCTTGCCGGACGCGCTGAACTCGGCGTCGCGGCCGTCGCTCGACGTACCGGCGATCTTGACCGTGACGCTGTTGCCGACCGCGTCCTTCATCTGGGAGGCGACGGTCCGCTTCCAGATCAGCTCGTAGAGGCGGAACTGGTCGCCGGTCAGGCCGGTCTCGGCGGGCGTGCGGAAGCGGTCGCCCGAGGGACGGATCGCCTCGTGCGCCTCCTGCGCGTTCTTGACCTTGCCCGCGTACGTACGCGGCCGGTCCGGCAGGTAGTCCGACCCGTACAACTGCGTGACCTGGGCACGGGCGGCCGAGACCGCCGTGTCCGACAGGGTCGTGGAGTCGGTACGCATATAGGTGATGAAGCCGTTCTCGTACAGCTTCTGGGCCACCTGCATGGTCGCCTTGGCGCCGAAGCCCAGCTTGCGCGAGGCCTCCTGCTGCAACGTCGTCGTACGGAACGGGGCGTAGGGCGAGCGGCGGTACGGCTTGGACTCGACCGAGCGGACGGCGAACGAGGTGTGCTCCAGGGCGGCGGCGAGCGCTCGCGCGTTCGCCTCGTCCAGGTGCAGCGTGTTCGCCGAGTTCCCGCCCTTGATCTGGCCCAGCGAGTCGAAGTCGCGGCCCTGCGCGATGCGCTTGCCGTCGACCGCGGACAGGCGGGCGACCAGGGAGGACGGGTCGGAGGGGTCACCGGCGCGGCCGGTCGCGAAGGTGCCGGTCAGGTCCCAGTACTCGGCGGAGCGGAAGGCGATGCGCTCGCGCTCCCGCTCGACGACGAGCCGGGTGGCGACCGACTGGACGCGGCCCGCCGACAGGCGCGGCATGACCTTCTTCCACAGGACCGGCGAGACCTCGTAGCCGTACAGGCGGTCGAGGATGCGGCGGGTCTCCTGGGCGTCGACCATCCGCTTGTTCAGCTCGCGCGGGTTGGCCACGGCCGAGCGGATCGCGTCCTTGGTGATCTCGTGGAAGACCATCCGGTGGACGGGGACCTTGGGCTTCAGGACCTCCAGGAGGTGCCACGCGATGGCTTCGCCCTCGCGGTCCTCATCGGTGGCCAGGAAGAGCTCGTCGGAGTCCTTCAGCAGGTCCTTGAGCTTCTTGACCTGCGCCTTCTTGTCCGCGTTGACCACATAGATCGGCTGGAAGTCATGTTCGACGTCGACGCCGAGGCGCCGGACCTCGCCCGTGTACTTCTCGGGGACCTCGGCCGCGCCGTTGGGGAGGTCGCGGATGTGCCCGACGCTCGCTTCGACGACGTACCCAGGGCCGAGATAGCCCTTGATCGTCTTCGCCTTGGCGGGCGACTCGACGATGACGAGTCGGCGGCCGCCCTGTGCGGTCTCGCTGGTCGGGGACAACTTCGCTCTTCTCTCCGGTCGGCGGTTGGGGCCGTTCTCTGGTCGCGGCTGGCACTGCTGGGGGCGCCGCTGAATGGCACTGCTGCGGAGTGTGACGGTACCTCCCGCCGGTGTGTCAAACGGGAAAAGCACGCAGCAGCCACTCGGAACGGTAACCCGACTCCTCGTGATCCTGCCCCCGGACCGGGGAGCGGACCCCTGCGCTCCGGGTGTCCGCGCCCTCACCGTGCGTACGGAATTCCTGTCCGGGACGCCCCCTGCCGGGCGCGGGAAGAGGAGGAGCCGGCCGCCCTCCCTCCCCGTCCAGGGCCGGTCCTGACAAGATGGCGGATGGCTGGGGGAGCCCGCGGGACCCTCCGGCGCGTCCCCACGCTTCCCGACCGCAGGAGCACCCCGATGTCCGACAGCAATCCCTACGGCCAGCCGCCCAAGGACCAGAACCCCTACGGCCAGCAGCCGCCGCAGCCTCCGCAGCCGCCCCCGGCCCCGTCCGGCCAGTCGCCGTACGGATACCCGCAGCAGGGCTCGCCGCAGCCCGGCTACGGCTACCCCCAGACGGGCCCCGGATACGACTCCCAGGCCGGCCCCGGATACGGGTACCCGGGTGGCGCTCCCGGCGGCGTGCCGGGCGGCGTCCCCGGTGGCTACCCGCCCCCGCCGCAGCCCGGCATGGGCATGGGCTACGACCCGAACGCGCCGTACGGCTACGACCCGTACGGCCGGCCGTACTCCGACAAGTCCAAGATCGTCGCGGGCGTCCTCCAGCTCTTCCTCGGCTCGCTCGGCGTCGGCCGCTTCTACATCGGGAACGTCGGCATCGGCCTGGCCCAGCTGTTCACCTGCGGCGGCCTCGGCATCTGGGCGCTGATCGACGGCATCATCCTGCTGACCAGCGACAACACCACGGACTCGAACGGCCGTGTCCTGCGCAGCTGACGGCCCGGGCCGGGTCAGGGCGCTGTGGCGGCACCCGGCGGCGGCCCCCGCGGCGGTGCTCGCCGCGGGCGTCGTCGGCGCCCTCTATCTGTACGGCACCGATCCGCACGAGGCGGGCCACTGGCTGCCCCGCTGCCCGTTCCAGTGGGCCACCGGACTGCTCTGCCCGGCGTGCGGCGGCACCCGCATGGTGTACGACCTGATGCACGGCCGGTTCGTGGGGGCCTGGCACGACAACCGGGTGCTGCTCATCACCGCCCCGTTCGCCCTCGCGCTGCTGGGCCGCTGGGCGTGGGAAGGGCTGCGCGGACGCCGCTGGCAGCCCCGGATCCCGGTGCGCGGCCAGGCGGTGATCCTGGTGACCGCCGTCGTCTGGACCGTGCTGCGCAACGCCTTCTGACGCTCCTTCAGCGACGTCCGGGACGGTTCTCCTCAGGTCACAAACCCGCCACGAAACCTTGTGCTCGGGTCAAGCGCGCCCCAAGTGGCTCTAAATTTGAGCATTCCGAGGCGCGCAACGTCCCCACACGGCGCATCTGCCTCAGCCACCACCATCCGCTCATGGGCACGGCCTCGCGCCGTGCCTTGTGTTGTCCCCGAGGAGCATCGCGCATGTCCTACCCCGCGCAGCCCGGCCAGCCCGCCGAGTCCGACCCCAACGCCCCGTACGGCTACGACCCGCAGGGCCGCCCGTACTCCGACAAGTCCAAGATCGTCGCGGGCGTCCTCCAGCTCTTCCTGGGCGGACTGGGCATCGGCCGTTTCTACGTCGGCAGCGTCGGCGTCGGCGTCGCCCAGCTGCTCACCTGCGGCGGCCTCGGCATCTGGGCCCTGATCGACGCGATCCTGTTCTTCACGAGCAACGACCGCACCGACAAGCAGGGCCGCGTCCTGCGCGGCTGACACCCCGCCACACCCGACAGGGCCCGCCCCGCTGCTGCGGGGCGGGCCCTGTGCCGTGAACGGGTACCGCGCGCCGTGGGCGGGCGGGAGAGGGTGTGGCCGGCGCGGGAGGGTATGGCCGGCGCGGGAGGGTATGGCCGGCGCGGGGGCCGGTCGGGGCGTCACACCTGTGCGAAGCACCACACCGCGAGTCCCAGGGACACCACCCCGAGCGCGCCGGTGAGCACCGCCGCGGCCGTCGGGTGCGCGCCGTCCACCACCGGCTCCCGGTGCAGGGTGCGCGCCCCCGTCCAGGCCACGAGGCCCGCTCCGAACAGCACGAACACCGTGCCCGCGAAGAGCGCGGGGGTACTCTCCATCGCCTTGCCTCCCGGATCACGGGCACCGGTCGCGGTGCCCAGGCAGGCGACGGTGACACGGACAGGCCAACCGGGGGTGAACTCCCGTCCAGCGCCGGGCGAAGAGCGGTTAGCCGGCCGGGTCGGCGGCCGGGGCCGCGGGCTCCAGGAAGCCGAGCTCGACCAGGGTGCGGATCTGCGCGGGCACCTGGTCCCGCAGCAACACCGGTTCCTCGCCGACGAGTTGGGCGATGGCGTCCAGGATCGTGCCGGCGCTCAGCGACCCGTCGCACACCCCGGCGAACCCGGCGCCGACCGTGTCCACCTTGGTCGCCCGGAGCATGCCGCGGCCCTGGCGCAGCACGACGTGCTCCGGGTCCTCGGCGCCCGGCATCCCGACCTGCTCCTGCACGACCTCGCCGGCCAGCACGAACGACGACTGGAGCAGCGCCGCGTCGTCGTGCGTGCGCAGCCAGTCGACCCGCTCGAAGTGCGCCCGCACGGTGTCGCCGAGCGGCTGCTCGACGGGGTGCGGCCACTCCTCGACCACGATCGACGGCTCGTCATGGGACGTCCTGCGCAGGGAGATCCAGCCGAAGCCGACGGCCTTCACCTTGCGCGCCTCGAACTCGTCCAGCCACGCGTCGTACCGGGCCGCGTACTCCGCCGGGTCGGTGCGGTGGTCACCGGCGTCGCGCAGCCACAGCTCGGCGTACTGCGTGATGTCCTGCACCTCGCGCTGCACGATCCAGGCGTCGCAGCCGCGCGGCACCCACGAGCGCAGCCGCTCGGTCCACTCCTCCCCCTCGACGTGCTGCCAGTTGGCCAGGAACTGGGCGTGTCCCCCTTCGTTCAGGTGCTCCCCCGCCCCCTGAACGATCGAGCGGCACAGATCGTCCCCGCTCATCCCGCCGTCGCGGTAGGTGAGCCGGGCGCCGGGGGAGATCACGAAGGGCGGGTTCGACACGATCAGGTCGTACGTGGCGTCGGCGGCGTCGCCGACCGGCTCGTACAGCGACCCCTCCCGCAGGTCGGCCGCCGGGGCGCCGGACAGCGCGAGGGTCAGCGCGGTGATGTGCAGGGCGCGGGGGTTCAGGTCGGTCGCGGTCACCCGGGTGGCGTGCCGGGAGGCGTGCAGCGCCTGGATGCCCGAGCCGGTGCCGATGTCGAGGGCGGAGTCGACGGGGGTGCGCACGGTGATCCCGGCCAGGGTCGTGGACGCGCCGCCGACGCCGAGGACGACGCCTTCCGCGCGGCTGCCGATGCCGCCGGCCCCGCCGACGGCGCAGCCGAGGTCGGACACGATGAACCAGTCCTCGCCGTCCGGCCCCCCGTACGGGCGCACGTCGACGGTCGCGGCCAGCTCGTCGCCGCCCGCCTCCCGCAGCCAGCCGCTCTCCACGCACGTATCGACGTCGAGGACGGCGGCCAGCCGGTCGCGGGCCACGGGCTGCTGGAGCAGGAAGAGCCGGACGAGCGTCTCCAGGGGGCGGTCGCCCCGGGTGGCGCGCAGGGCGGGCACGGTCTCGCTGCGCGCGAGCGCGGCGTAGGCGGGGGCCCCGAGCAGGTCGAGCAGCCCGTCGGCGGTGAACTCGGCTTCGAGGAGTGCCTCACGCAGGGCGCGGACGCCCTCCGGGCGGTCGGCGGCGGGCAGGGGGGCGGCAACGGGAGAACTCACGCCTCCCATTGTGACGCGTCCGCCGGGTCATCGGCCGTCCCCCGGGCGCGGGTCCTGTCGTGGCCGCCCGCGCCCCGCCCAGTGGGTGAGGGGAACGGGCGACGCCCCCGGCGCGGCGCACGACGGCGCTGCTCCGGGGGCGCGTGGCGCGGGCCGGGCCGGGCCGGGCCTACGGGGCCGACGGCACGGGCCGGGCCGGGCCTACGAGGCCGACGGCGTGGCGGATGCGCTCTTGCAGCTCTCCTGCTTCGCCATCGCCTTGCCGACGTCCCCCTCCTCCAGGTTCTTGAGGGCGTCGCTGCCGCTCTGGCTGAGCTTGTCGAGCTCGCCCGCGATGCCCTTGAGGCCCTCGGCGAACTTGGCCTGGTCATCGGTGTCGAGCTTGTCGACCTGGCCCTTCAGGTCCGCGTACGACTTGGAGATCTTGTCCAGCTCGTCGACGGCGTCCTGCTGCTTGGTCTTGCCGTTGTCGACCGGCGGGGCGCCGGCCTTGTCGACCGCGTCGCCGATCGCCTTGTAGGCGTCGGACATGTCCTGGAACGCCTGCGCGTCCGTCTTGCGCACGTCGGCCGGCGAGCTGTTGTCCGACGTCTGCTTCTGGATCGCCGCGTTCGCGGACTCGATCTTCTTCGCCTGCGGCTGGACCGCGTCGCAGACCTGCTTGGCCCAGGAGTCCAGCTTCTCGTCGCTGTCGTCGCTGCAACCCGACAACGCCAGTACCAGTACCGCACCGCCGGACAGTGCGGCTGCAAGCTTCTTGTTCACCGGATTGGTCCCTTCCATGGCTTACGGCCCCGGAACTTACACGCCGAGCACACGCCAGGCGCACCTCGGGCGTTCAGTAAGACCGCTTTATTGACCTTTAGCAGCCATTTGCACCAAGGGAGAGAAGGCTCACGGGGTGGACGCCGAGTAGTTCGTCTCCGGGCCGAAGACGCAGGTGGGCGGACAGTGCGTCAAAACGCGCTGTCCGCCCGTCTGTTGAGAGGTGCGTAGGACTACCGGTGCTGGGGCACCGCCTCCGGGTCCGCCTGCTCCGGCACCCGGCCGGGCTTCCCGTCGTCCTCCGGGTCGTCGCCGACGGCGATGCCGCGCCGCTTGGAGACGTAGACCGCGCCGATGATGACGCCGAGGGAGACGACGGAGATCACGACCCGTACGGGCACGCTGGCGTCGTCGCCGTAGCTGAATTTGACGACCGCGGGCGCGATGAGCAGCGCGACGAGGTTCATCACCTTCAGCAGCGGGTTGATGGCCGGTCCCGCGGTGTCCTTGAACGGGTCGCCGACGGTGTCCCCGATGACCGTCGCCGCGTGCGCCTCGCTGCCCTTGCCGCCGTGGTGGCCGTCCTCGACGAGCTTCTTCGCGTTGTCCCACGCGCCACCGGAGTTGGCGAGGAACACCGCCATCAGGGTGCCGGTGCCGATCGCCCCGGCGAGGTACGCGCCGAGGGCGCCCACGCCGAGCGTGAAGCCGATGGCGATCGGCGCCATGACGGCGAGCAGCCCGGGCGTGGCGAGTTCCCTGAGCGCGTCCTTGGTGCAGATGTCGACGACACGCCCGTACTCCGGCTTCTCGGTGTAGTCCATGATCCCGGGGTGCTCGCGGAACTGCCGCCGCACCTCGTAGACCACCGAACCCGCCGAGCGCGACACGGCGTTGATGGCCAGCCCGGAGAAGAGGAACACCACCGCGGCTCCGGCGATGAGCCCCACCAGGTTGTTGGGCTGCGAGATGTCCATGACCAGGTTCATCGGCCCGCCGTCGCCGACCTTCTCGCCGACGTCGCCCGCCGCCGTGAGGATCGCGTCGCGGTACGAGCCGAAGAGCGCGGCGGCGGCGAGGACGGCCGTGGCGATGGCGATGCCCTTGGTGATGGCCTTCGTCGTATTGCCGACGGCGTCGAGGTCGGTGAGCACCTGGGCGCCCGCGCCCTGCACGTCGCCGGACATCTCCGCGATGCCCTGGGCGTTGTCGGAGACGGGCCCGAAGGTGTCCATGGCGACGATCACGCCGACGGTGGTCAGCAGCCCGGTGCCGGCCAGGGCGACCGCGAACAGCGCCAGCATGATCGACGTGCCGCCGAGCAGGAAGGCGCCGTAGACGCCGAGCCCGATCAGCACGGCCGTGTACACGGCCGACTCCAGGCCCACCGAGATGCCCGCCAGGACCACGGTGGCCGGGCCCGTGAGGGACGACTTGCCGATGTCCCGCACGGGGCGCCGTGTGGTCTCGGTGAAGTAGCCGGTGAGCTGCTGGATGAGGGCCGCGAGCACGATGCCGATGGCGACGGCGATGACCGCGAGGATCCGCGGGTCGCCGTCCTTGGCCCGGATGGCGGCGTCGGTGACCCCGTCCAGGTCGGCGTACCGGCCCGGCAGGTACAGGAAGACGGCCGCGCTCACCAGGGCGAGCGAGATCACCGCGGAGATGAAGAAGCCGCGGTTGATGGCACTCATGCCCGAGCGGTCGGTCCGGCGTGGCGCGACGGCGAAGATGCCGATCATCGCCGTGACGACGCCGATCGCGGGCACGATCAGCGGGAACGCCAGCCCGGCGTCGCCGAAGGCCGCCTTGCCCAGGATCAGCGCGGCGACCAGCGTGACGGCGTACGACTCGAAGAGGTCGGCGGCCATCCCTGCGCAGTCGCCGACGTTGTCGCCCACGTTGTCCGCGATGGTCGCGGCATTGCGCGGATCGTCCTCCGGAATGCCCTGCTCGACCTTGCCGACCAGGTCGGCGCCGACGTCGGCGGCCTTGGTGAAGATGCCGCCGCCGACCCTCATGAACATGGCGATCAGCGCGGCGCCGAGCCCGAATCCCTCCAGGACCTTGGGCGCGTCGGCGGCGTAGACGAGGACGACGCAGGCGGCGCCGAGCAGTCCGAGGCCCACCGTGAACATGCCGACGACGCCACCCGTGCGAAATGCGATCTTCATGGCGTGGTGCGAAACGGTGGTGAGATCCTTTTCCGGCTCACCCTCCGCCGGTGTCGCTTCTCTGGCCGCGGCGGCCACACGCACATTACTGCGCACCGCCAGCCACATTCCGATATAGCCGGTGACCGCCGAGAACACCGCGCCGACCAAGAAGAAGATCGAACGCCCGGCGCGCTGATTCCAGTCGTCGGCCGGCAGCAGCAGGAGCAGGAAGACCACCACGCCGGCGAATACGGCGAGGGTGCGCAACTGTCGCCCCAGATAGGCTTTCGCGCCTTCCTGCACCGCGGCCGCGATCTCTTGCATGGATGGGGTGCCCTCGCCGGCCGCGAGCACCTGACGCACCAGGACCCCCGCGACGGCGAGCGCCGCGAGCGCGACGAGCGCGATGACGATCACGATCAGTCGGTTGTCGTCCGTCAGAACTGCGGCTGCGAGGCTTGCGAACTGAGAAGGCTCCGCCATTCGTCCTCCTTGACGCTTGGGCTGAGCTCAAGATGTGGACGGATTGTAGGGAGCGGAACCTGATCTCAACAGGGCGCCGTAAACGGAATTGTTCTCCACCAGGAGAATGATCGATAAACCGCGGAGATCTTTTTCCGGCGCTCCCGCGACGGGAGGAAAGATCGACGATCTCCCCGGAAATGAAAAAGATCCCGCTCATCATGACGATGAACAGGATCTTCGGTGGGAAAGCGCGATGATCGCTAGGGGAGCAGCGTCGCGGGCAGGGTCGGCCACCTCATCCGGATGAGACCGCCGTCCGCGTCCGCGGTGACCTCGACGTCGTCGACGAGGCCGCTGATGACGGCGAGGCCCATCTCGTCCTCGATCTCGGCGTCCGAGTCCTCGGGCGTGCCGAGGACTCCGGGGGCGGAGGCGGTCGCGTGCGGCGCCTCGTCACCGACCTCGATGGAGAACTGCTTCTCCTCCTCGATCAGCGCCACCCGCACCGGCGCCGTGATCCCGGCGGCCTGGTGCAGCCCGACGGCGCGGGAGCAGGCCTCACCGACGGCGAGCCTGACCTCGTCGAGCACGGCTTCGTCCACACCCGACCTGCGCGCCACCGCGGCCGCCGCGAGGCGGGCCGTACGGACGTGCTCGGGCTGAGGGCTGAAGCGGAGTTCGACGGTTGCCATGCATCCCCCTCGGACGTACGGGCGTGCTCTCGGGGACCGGGCACGGTTCTTGGCCGCCCGATCCCCGTCTCTCTATCGATCTTCCCGCGATGAGCCGGCCCAGTCACCCGGATGTGTCACCGGGCGGCTCGGCCGGTCACCGGCTCAGTCGGTCGCCGCGACGGCTTCCTCGACCGAGGTGTGGATCGGGAACACCTTGGTCAGGCCGGTGATCCGGAAGATCTTGAGAATGCGCTCCTGGTTGCAGACCAGGCGCAGCGAGCCCTCGTGGGCACGCACCCGCTTCAGGCCGCCGACCAGCACGCCGAGCCCGGTGGAGTCGAGGAAGTCCACGCCCTCCATGTCGACGACAAGGTGGAAACTGCCGTCATTCACCAGCTCGACCAGCTGCTCGCGCAGCTTGGGCGCGGTATACACATCGATTTCTCCACCGACCTCGACGACCGTACGATCGCCGACGGTACGGGTCGACAGGGACAGGTCCACGGATCCTCCAGCACCTTGCTATCGAGCGGTCGCCCCTCGGGGACACCTCGGCTTGATCCCCCGGGACGGTTCGCCAGCCGCGAAGGCATTCAATCACTTACCAGCAGGCATGCACGACGCCTTGGGAGCATTGTCCGTCATGCCAGTGACACACTCGGTGCCGATGGCCAAGAATCACCGATCCCGACGACCCTCGGCTACCGAGCCCTCCCGCCCTGCTCCCGGGGCGATTCTGGACAGGCTCGCCTCGGGTCCCAGCAGGGCTGCGCGCATCACCCATACGGAGCACTTGCCCCCTCGTCCGGGACGTCATGCAGTCTGGCCGGACCGGATCCGCGCCGAGATCGTCGCGACGGTCCAGGGAGCCGGGATCGAGCACCCCTGGGCCCACCAGGCGCAGGCGGCGGAGCACGCCCTCGACGGCGATTCCGTGGTGGTGGCCACCGGCACGGCCTCCGGGAAGTCCCTGGCGTACCTCGTCCCGGCCCTCTCGGCGCTCCTGGACGGCTCCGAGGCGCCGAACGGCCGCGGGGCGACCACCCTGTACCTCGCCCCGACGAAGGCCCTCGCGGCCGACCAGTGCCGATCGGTGAAGGACCTCTCCCGACCGCTGGGCACGGCGATCCGGCCGGCGGTGTACGACGGCGACACCCCGTTCGAGGAACGGGAGTGGGTGCGGCAGTACGCCAATTACGTCCTGACCAATCCCGACATGCTGCACCGCGGGATATTGCCCTCGCACCCGCGCTGGTCCTCCTTCCTCAAAGCGCTCAAATACGTCGTCATCGACGAGTGCCACACCTATCGCGGCGTCTTCGGCTCGCACGTCGCCCAGATCCTGCGCCGGCTGCGCCGCCTCTGCGCCCGCTACGGCTCCTCCCCCGTCTTCCTCCTCGCCTCGGCCACGGCGGCCGAGCCCGCGGTCGCCGCGCGGCGCCTCACCGGCCTGCCGGTCGTCGAGGTCGCCGACGACGCCTCGCCCCGCGGCGAGCTGGTCTTCGCCCTCTGGGAGCCGCCGCTCACCGAGATGCAGGGCGAGAAGGGCGCCCCGGTGCGCCGGACGGCGACCGCCGAGACGGCCGACCTGCTCACCGACCTCACGGTGCAGGGCATCCGCTCGGTCGCCTTCGTACGGTCCCGGCGCGGCGCCGAGCTGATCGCGGTGATCGCCCAGGAGCGCCTCGCCGAGATCGACCGCTCGCTGCCGGGCCGCGTCGCCGCCTACCGCGGCGGCTACCTGGCCGAGGAGCGGCGCGCCCTCGAAGCCGCCCTGCACTCCGGCGAGCTCCTCGGCCTCGCCGCCACCACCGCCCTCGAACTCGGCATCGACGTCTCCGGCCTCGACGCCGTGGTGATCGCCGGCTATCCGGGCACCCGGGCGTCGCTGTGGCAGCAGGCGGGCCGGGCCGGCCGCTCGGGCCAGGGGGCGCTCGCCGTCCTCGTGGCCCGCGACGACCCGCTGGACACCTACCTGGTCCACCACCCGGAAGCCCTCTTCGAGCAGCCGGTGGAGTCGACGGTCCTCGACCCCGACAACCCCTACGTGCTGGCCCCGCACCTGTGCGCGGCCGCCTCCGAACTCCCCCTCACGGAACCGGACTTCGCCCTCTTCGGCCCGGCCGCGGTCACCCTCCTCCCGCAACTGGAGGCGGCGAAGCTGCTCCGCCGCCGCTCCGGCACCAGGGCCTGGCACTGGACGCGCCGCGAGTCCGCCGCCGACCTGGCCGACATCCGCGGCGAGGGCGGCGACCCGGTCCAGATCGTCGAGGCGAGCACCGGCCGGCTCCTCGGCACGGTCGACGCGGGCTCGGCCCACACCACCGTCCACGACGGTGCCGTCCACCTCCACCAGGGCCGCACCTACGTCGTCAAGCAGCTGGACCTCGACGACAACGTCGCCCTGGTCGAGCCCGCGAACCCCACCTACTCCACGACGGCGCGCGACACCACGGCCATCTCCATCCTGGAGACGGACGTCGAAGTGCCCTGGGGCGACGGCTCGTTGTGCTACGGCTCCGTGGAGGTCACCAACCAGGTCGTCGGCTACCTGCGCCGCCGCCTCATCACCGGTGAAGTCCTCGGCGAGACCAGACTCGACCTCCCTCCCCGTACGCTGCGCACCCGCGCGGTGTGGTGGACGGTCACCGAGGACCAGCTGGACGACGCCCGGGTGAACCCCGAGATCCTCGGCGGCGCCCTTCACGCCGCCGAACACGCCTCCATCGGCATGCTCCCGCTCTTCGCCACCTGCGACCGCTGGGACATCGGCGGCGTCTCGATCCCGCTGCACCCTGACACGCTGCTGCCCACGGTCTTCGTCTACGACGGCCACCCCGGCGGGGCGGGCTTCGCCGAGCGCGCCTTCCACACCGCCAAGGAGTGGCTGACCGCCACCCGCGAGGCCATCGCCTCCTGCGAGTGCGAGGCCGGCTGCCCGTCCTGCATCCAGTCCCCCAAGTGCGGCAACGGCAACGATCCGCTGCACAAGCGGGGCGCGGTCCGGCTGCTCAGCACGCTGCTGAAGCAGGCACCGGATCCGCCTACCGATCCGGTTCCGGCCCGGTAGGCGGATCCGGTCCGGTATGCGGATCCGGTCCGGTGGGCGCGGGTGTGGGCGGGTCCGGTCCCGGTCCGGTAGGCGCGGGCGGGTCCGGGTCGGGGTGCGTGGGCGGGCTCGGATCCGGGCTCGTAGGCGGGCCCGAGCGTGTAGGCAGGTCCGGTCTCGGCTCCGTTCCGGGGGCCGTCGGTGCCGGGCCGCCGGGACCCGCCCGAGCCCGCACCTCGGCCGCCAGGACGCCGCTGCCCACCCCCGCCGTCACCTCGGCCACCTCCCCGCGAACTGCGCAGCGCACGACACTCGCCCCCTGCGCCCGGGCCACCCGCGCGGCCGCCGCACAGGCCCGCTCACCGCCCTGCGTCCACCGCTCGGCCGCCGCCAGCGCGGCCAGGTCGGCCGCGCCGCCCGCCCGGTGCCTGATCTGGACCGCCTGACCCAGCACGAGAACACCCCCGAACACGGCACCCACGACAGCCATGGCCATGACCGTCCAGACGGTCGCGGCCCCTCGATCCCCCCTCAGCCGGATCCGCCGCCACCGGCCTTCCCCTCGGCTCCTCATCGCGCCTCTCGGCGGTCCCGAGCCGCCGTCCCGGTTCTCCCGGCCGCCTCCGTGACGCCCCACGGCCCCGCACAGCGCCCCGCAGCTTCCCGTGCCGCCTCGGCTCCTCATGCCGCCTCCCAGCCCTCTCCTGACGCCTCACAGCCCCTCACGGCAGCCCCTGAGCTCCTCGCACCGCCTCCCGGCCCTCCGGCGACCACGGGCCCGACCTCGCCGCCGCAGTCGCCCCCGTCGCACTCCTCTCCGGGTCGTCCGTCCCCGGCGCAGTCGCCGCCGGGCCCCCGTCCGCCGCCGGCGCAGTCGGCCCCGGGTCCGTCGTCTCCTCGGTCGCCGCGACCGCCTCCGCGCGCAACTCCACGCCGAGCGGGCCCGGCCCGGCCGCGCGGGCCAGCACCGTCACCCTGACCAGCCCGCTCTCTCGTCTGACCTCGACCCGCGCGCCGCGCGGAGCCGCCTCGCGAGTGGCGGCAACGGCGGCGTCCTCCGGCTCCTGGCGGGCCACCGCCCTGGCCCCGGTCCGCGCGGCGTCCACACAGCGGATCTGATCGGACGCCGCGACCAGCGCCCAGACCAGCGCCATCGTGAACGCCACCAGCACGGGCAGCACCACCGCCGCCTCCGCCGTCACGAACCCGCCGTCCCGGCACCGGCCCCGCCGACGGCCCCGCCCCCGGCCCGTCTCAGAACGAGCCATGGAGCGCCTTCGCGACCAGCGATTGAAGTGCCGACTGGACGACGTCGCTGGTCACCACCTGGTAGAGCACCCCGGCGAACCCGACGGCCGCGATCAGCCCCACCGCGTACTCCGACGTGACCATCCCGGCATCCCCGCGCGTCGCCGACCGCACCCGCCGCGCCCACGCCAGCAGACCTCCTCGCAGCCTCCGGTGCATGCTCGTCGCCCTCGTCCCACGCGTTCCGTTCATCTCAACCCCCGTACGTAGTACTGAAATCCGGAGATCCGGCGGTCCGGACCTCCCGTGCGGCTCACCGGCCGCCCAACATCCCGTCACCGAGACCGATCACCACCGGCAGCACCCCGATCACGAGAAAGGCCGGCAGAAAGCACAGCCCCACCGGAGCGGTGACGGCGACGGCCGCGCGGCGCGCCACGGCAGTCGCTCCGCGTCCCCGTTCCGCTCTGCACTCGGCGGCGATCCGGGCGACCGGCCCCGCCGCCGGCGCCCCGGACTCACCGGACCGCTCCAGCAGCCGAACCAGCACGGCGGCCCCCGGCAACCGGGCCAACTCCCGCCACGCCATGCCCGGTTCACCACCCAGGCGCACCTGCGCCGCTCCCCGCGCCAGCCCTCTCCCGACCGGCCCGCCCAACGGCTCCCCGACGACCCGCGCGGCCTCCACCGGCACCGCACCGGCCGCGATGCAGGCGGCCAGCAGATCGGCCGCAAGCGGCAGTTGGCGCCTCGCCTCGGCGCTGTCATCACCCTCGGTCGTCGCGGCACGGCGCTGCCGCCAACGCCAGACCGCTCCCCCCGCGACGGCCCCGACGAGCAGCCCCGCCACCCCGCCGACCACCACGTACCCGGCGCTCACCGCCCCGGCCACCGGAGCCCACCGGCGCACCGCCCCCGGCACCGCGAAGCCCCTCCGCCTCGCATCCAGCGCCACGACGTCCAACACCAGCCGCACCCGGCGCCGAAGCTCACGTTCCCGCCACCGCGCCTCGACTGCCCGCGCCAGCCACACCACCGCCAGCGCCGCACACAGCACTGCCCCCAGCCTGTGGACAACTTCCATACCGCTCACCGCTCCCATCGCCCATTCACGCATTCGCCCATTCGCCCGTCATCCGTGATCCGTCACCCGTGATCCGTCACCCGTCACCCGTCACCCGTGATCCGAACTCCGGGAGCCACGAACCGTGATCCGTGATCCGTGATCCGTGATCCGTGATCCGGCACCAGCTATCGGCCATCCATCAGCACCCGTCATCACCCCGTTCACCCCCTCACCCCGCCACATCAAGGCACCCGCACCCCCTCACGCCTCCGCCCCGCGCACGATCCGGGACGCCCACCACAGCCCCGCCGCCTCCAACACCCCGCCCACCACCAGGCACCCCGCACCGGCCCCGGTGTGCAGCAGCACCCTCAACGGCTGGGCGCCCAGCGCCGATCCGAGCAGCAGCCCCAGCACCGGCAGCCCGGCGAGCATCACGGCTGTGGACCACGGGCCAGCCAACTGGGCTCTCAGATCAGCCCGTTGATCCCGCTCCGCCCGCAACGCGTCCGCCAGCCGTTCCAGCCCGGCCGCGAGTCCGGCCCCCCGGTCCACCGCCACGTGCCAGCACGCCGCCAGCCCTCGCAGCCCCTCGGCGCCCGGCTCCCCGGCCGCCGCCCGCAGTGCCTCGGGCACGTCGCCGCCGAACCGGGCCGCAGCCGTCACCGCCGCGCTCCCCCTGCCCGACAGCGCGCCCGACTCCCGTACGGCGACGGTCAGCCCCGCACCCGGCTGCCGACCCGCCCGGACCTCTCCGGCCAGCACCTCGCACAACCGGATCACGGCGTCCCCGCGCCGCTCCCGCATCCGCAGCGCCGCTCTTCCCCGGCGTGCCCGCGCCGCCACGGGCACCGAGCAGGTGCCGAGAACCAGCGGCAGCGGCGAGGCTCCCGCGACCCCGATCAGCGCCCCGGCCACCGCGCACCCCCATTCGGGCCGACCGCGCAACCACCCCCAGGCGCGCTCACCCGCACTCCGCCAGACCGGTGGCGCCTCGACGCCCGCCGCCTCGCCGAACACCGCCCGCACCCGCCGTGCTTCGGCGTCCCGCACCCGCACGGCCCACACCACGACCGCCACCCCGATCAACCCCAGAACCACGACCACGATCACGACCACGCCCCCGGACATCTCCACCTCCACTCCTCGCACCAGTCACCCCCCATCAGTCACCCCCATCAGTCACCCCAGCCCCACCCCCACCCCCAACAAGCCCCCCAGCCGCTCCCACCCCTCCCCCGGCACGAATCCCCGCTCGTGCCACTCCAGCGCCGGAACGGCCCGCACCCAGCCCTGCTCGTCCCGCTCGAGCACCCGCACCTGTGCCACCCGGCGCCGTCCACCCCGGTCCCGTACGAGGTGCAGCACCACCGACACAGCGGCCGCCAACTGGCTGTGCAGTGCTGCCCGGTCCAGGCCCGCAGCCGTTCCCAGCGCTTCCAGGCGGACCGGCACATCGCCCGCCGCGTTGGCGTGCAGGGTGCCGCAGCCGCCCTCGTGGCCGGTGTTGAGCGCGGCCAGGAGCGAGACGACCTCGGCGCCGCGCACCTCGCCGACGACGAGGCGGTCCGGCCGCATCCGCAGCGCCTGCCGGACCAGGTCGTCGAGGCCGACGGCGCCGGCCCCCTCCTGGTTGGCGGGCCTGGCCTCCAGGCGGACCACGTGCGGATGGTCGGGGCGCAGCTCGGCGGAGTCCTCGGCGAGGACGATGCGCTCGTCCGGGCCGACCAGGCCGAGGAGCGCGCTCAGCAGCGTCGTCTTGCCGGTGCCCGTGCCGCCGCTGATCAGGAAAGACAGCCGGGCGTCGAGCAGCGCGCGCAGCACCCGGTCGCCGCCCGGCGGCACCGTCCCGGCCGCCACCAGTTCCTTCAGGGTGAACGCCCGGGGGCGTACGACCCGCAGCGACAGGCAGGTGCAGCCCACGGCGACCGGTGGCAGGACCGCGTGCAGCCGGGTGCCGTCGGGCAGGCGGGCGTCCACCCAGGGCCGGGCGTCGTCGAGGCGGCGCCCCACCACGGCGGCCAGTCGCTGGGCCAGCCTGCGCACGGCGGCGGCGCTGTCGAAGGTCACGTCGGTCCGCTCCAGGCCGCCGCCGCGGTCGACCCACACCCGGTCGGGCGCCGAGACCAGGACGTCCGTCACCGAGGGGTCGGCGAGGAGCGGCTCCAGCGGGCCCGCGCCCACCAGCTCCGAGCGCAGCCGGCCCGCGACGCCGAGGACCTCGGCGTCGCCGAGGACACGGCCCTGGGCCCTGAGCGCCTCGGCGACGCGTGCGGGGGTGGCCTCCGATCCGGTCTCCGCGAGCCACTGCCGCACCCCGTCGAGCATCCGCGCCCCGACCACCGCGCTCACGGCGCCTCCCCCGGCCCCGCGGTCACCGGCATCCGCTCCCAGAACCCGGTGCAGAACCGGCGCAGCGGTCCGCCGGACGCCGACCCGGGCGTCCCGTCCGCCGGCCGGCCCGTGTCCAGCGGGAGTTCGCCCGCGAGGGGCAGTCCGAGGAGCCGGGCCACCTCGTCCGCGTCCAGCAGCCCGGAGCGTCGCGCACCGCGCGGGGGCGCCGTCACCACGCGCAGGTCCCGCACCACCATCCCCACCGTGTCGGCCACCCGCCGGGCGGCGGCGACGGCCCGCAGGTCCGGCGGCACCACGAGCAGGGCCAGATCGAGCTGGGCCAGCGCCTCCACCGCGCTCGCGTCGACCCGGCGCGGCAGGTCCACCACGACGGCCCCGCCGCTGCGCCGCCCCGCCGCGAGCACCACGCGCATCGCCTCGGGCGGCAGCGCCGTCAGGTCGCCGCGGTCCCAGCTGAGCACGCGCAGGCCGTGCAGACAGGGCAGCGACTCCTCCAGGGCCGTGGCGCCGACCCGGCCGCGGGAGTGGACGAACGCCGGCCAGCGGAGCCCGTCCGCCGCCTCCCCGCCGAGGAGCACGTCGAGGCCGCCGCCGATCGGGTCCGCGTCGACCAGCAGGGTGCGCCGCCCGGCCGCCGCGGAGGCCGTCGCCAGACCGCAGGCCAGCGTCGAGGCGCCGGCGCCGCCCTGGCCGCCGAGGACGCCGACGGTCAGCGCGGGCCGCCCCACGCCCTCGGCGACATCGGCGATCCGGTCCATCAGCCACTGCTCGGCATCCGGCAGCATCAGCACCTGCTCGGCGCCGATCTCCACGGCCCGCCGCCACACCCCGGGGTCGTCCTGGTCCCGCTCGACGAGCAGGACCCCCGCGCGCCGGGCCGTGCCGCGCAGCCGGCCCGCCGCATCGCCGCCGACGAGCACCAGGGGCGCCGCCTCCCAGCCGCCTCTGCCGTCCGGTGCCTCGTGTCCGACCTCGGGGCGCACGCCCGCCGCCGCGCACAGCCGCAGCAGGTCGTCGAGGAGCCCGACATCCTCCGTCACGATCAGCGGCGCCTGCCGCCCGCCCCGCGGGTTCCCCGCGCTGTCCTCCACCACGATCCGATCCCCCTGTCTCCGTGTCCCCGCCCGCCGCGCGGACGAGGACGGTCCGCCGCGAAGCCGCCGGCACCGGAGCGCCGAATACCGGGCGCCGGCGCGGCTCGTCATCACGAACCGGCCATGAACGGCCGCCCGGACTTCGCCTGCGGAATCACCGTGCAGCGATCCCGGAAATCATGTGGATCTTGGTCAAAAACTGTGGATGTGAGAAGGGATGTGAATATCCCGCTCACCCATACCGGTGACATCCGGGAGCCGGCGCGGGAACTGCCGCGGGAACTGAGCCCGCACACCCTCCGGGAAGGGCTCGGGAACCGCTCCGGACCCCCTCGGGAACCACCCCGGCGATCTCTGGAACCCCTCCGCAGCGCAGTCCGATCGTCACACAAAGTGACCGCCAGGTCGGGTGGTGATCTCTGGCCGCACGGCTCGAAATCCCGGGAAACAGGCATGAAAAAAGGACCCGAAAACGGGTCCGGACATGCGACGACCCCCGCCGGGGGGGAGAGCGGGGGTCGTCCCCACGGTCCGACTCGGGGGGGGGAGGAGCCAGACCGGGTTAGCACGGTCGCGAACGATCCGTGACTTCCATGGTGTACCCGAGAGCCTTCTCAAGCAAACCCACGCGCCACAGCTTACGCCGAATGGTGGGCGCCTATGCTCGGGCTTGTGGAAAACCACTCCGTGCCTCACTCGATGCCCCGCGCAGCGGCGTTCTTCGACCTGGACAAGACCGTCATCGCCAAGTCGAGCACGCTCACGTTCAGCAAATCGTTCTACCAAGGCGGACTGATCAACCGCAGGGCCGTGCTGCGTACGGCCTACGCGCAGTTCGTCTTCCTGGCCGGAGGCGCCGATCACGACCAGATGGAGCGGATGCGCCAATACCTGTCGGCGCTCTGCCGCGGCTGGAACGTGCGACAGGTGCGGGAGATCGTCGCCGAGACGCTGCACGACCTGATCGACCCGATCATCTACGACGAGGCGGCGTCGCTCATCGAGGAGCACCACACCGCCGGCCGGGACGTGGTCATCGTCTCCACCTCGGGCGCCGAGGTCGTCGGGCCGATCGGGGAGCTGCTCGGCGCGGACCGGGTGGTGGCCACGCGGATGGTCGTCGGCGACGACGGCTGCTTCACCGGCGAGGTGGAGTACTACGCGTACGGGCCGACCAAGGCGGAGGCCGTCAAGGAGCTGGCCGCCTCCGAGGGGTACGACCTCGCGCGCTGCTACGCGTACAGCGACTCGGCGACCGACCTGCCGATGCTGAGTTCCGTCGGGCATCCGTACGCAGTCAATCCCGACCGGACGCTGCGGCGCGAGGCGCTCGCGCGCGAGTGGCCGATTCTCGACTTCCACAAGCCGGTCCGCCTCAAGCAGCGGCTGCCCCACCTGTCCGCCCCGTCCCGCCCGGCACTCGTGGCCGCCGCGGCGCTCGGCGCGGCCGCCGCCACGGCGGGACTGGTCTGGTACGCCAGTCGGCGCAGGGCGCTCCCGGGCGCGTAGGCACGCGGAGACCGCTGCCCGTTTCGCCCCTATTTGAAGCTAAAAGTAAAGAAGTGCGGCCAGGGCTTTCGCATCCCCCCGGCGAGGAGTACAAAGGAGTCAACGGCCCGCGAGACCAAGGACATCCGAGAGGATCACCTTCACACGCAAAGGCCCCACGGACCGCGCATGGACACCGGGCACCCACGCGACGTCGACCCGTCGATTACGGGCCAGCCGCACCAGGCGACGGGCAAAGACCCCGACCTGATGGGCAACACATCGAGGACGCTTGGTAACCCAGTGGCCATGCCAGCGGCGGTACGAGGACTCGTACCGCCGCACCCCTGTGCGGGGACCGGTCGCGGGAGAGCTCAGGCGGCGCCGCGCTGAAGCGCCTCGCACACCGCCGTCGACTCGCGGACTCCCAGCTCGACGGACTTGCCGCAGTGCGTGATCCAGGCGGCCATCCCGTCCGGGGTGCCGGACACATAGCCTTCGAGCGCGGCCGCGTAGGCCGCGCGCCCCAGCTCCGCGTGGCCCACCTCGGCGGGGCAGATCGACTTGGGGTCGAGGCCGCTGCCGACCAGGACGATGCGTTCGGCGGCCCGCGCGACCAGACCGTTGTGCGAGCCGAAGGGGCGCAGGGCGAGCAGCTCGCCGTGCACGACGGCGGCGCTCACCAGGGCGGGCGCCGCACTGCCCGTGATGATCAGCTGGGCGAGCCCTTCGAGGCGGCCCGCCACCTCGTCCGCGTCCGGCACCGGAAGCTCGATGAGCGGTTCGTCCACCGGCTCGCCGGGAGTGCGCGGACGCCCCACGGTGTCCCCCTGGTCGGCCGCCGCGACCAGGTGCAGCCGCGCGAGCACCCGCAGCGGCGACTGGCGCCAGATGGACAGCAGTTGCCCCGCCTCGGCGGTCAGCCGCAGGGCGGCGCCCACCACGGGCGCCTCCGGGTCGCCGTCGGCGCCGCTGAAGTCGGTACGCCGGCGGACCTCTTCGAGGTTCCAGTCCGCGCCGGAGAGCGCCGCGCTGCCGCGCGCCCCGCGCAGGGCGGCCTCGGCGGTGACCTCGGTGCTGCGGCGCCGCATGACCCGGTGCCCGTAGACCCGGTCCACGGCTTTGCGCACGGAGTCCACGGAGTCGGCCACGCCGGGCAGGGTCGCGAGCGCGGCGAGGGGGTCGGCTGTCGTACTCATGAGTACGACCCTACGGTCCCGGGGCCTGCGCCCCACGAAGGAGTGGTCTTCTTCACGCGCGAGCACCACGAACAGTGACCGCGACGCTACCCTTTGTGAACATGAAGATCGCTTTCGTCGGGAAGGGCGGCAGCGGCAAGACCACGCTGTCCTCGCTCTTCGTCCGCCACCTCGCCAGTACCGGGTCGCCGGTCATCGCCGTCGACGCCGACATCAACCAGCACCTGGGCGCGGCCCTCGGTCTCGACGACGACGTCGCCGCCGACCTGCCCGCGCTCGGCGCCCGGCTGCCGCTCATCAAGGACTACCTGCGCGGTTCGAACCCGCGCATCGCCTCCGCCGACACCATGATCAAGACGACGCCGCCCGGTGAGGGCTCGCGGCTGCTGCGCGTGCGGGAGAACAACCCGGTGTACGACGCGTGCGCCCGGGAGGTGGAACTCGACGGTGACGCCGTGCGTTTGATGGTCACCGGGCCGTTCACCGAAGCCGACCTCGGCGTCGCCTGCTACCACTCCAAGACCGGAGCGGTGGAGCTGTGCCTGAACCACCTGGTCGACGGCCGCGGCGAATACGTCGTGGTCGACATGACCGCCGGCTCGGACTCCTTCGCCTCGGGCATGTTCACCCGCTTCGACATGACGTTCCTCGTCGCCGAACCGACGCGCAAGGGAGTCTCCGTCTACCGCCAGTACAAGGAGTACGCCCGGGACTTCGGCGTCGCGCTGAAGGTCGTGGGGAACAAGGTGCAGGGCCAGGACGACCTCGACTTCCTGCGCGCCGAGGTCGGGGACGACCTGCTCGTCACCGTCGGGCACTCCGACTGGGTGCGCGCCATGGAGAAGGGGCGCCCGCCGCGCTTCGACCACCTGGAGGAGCCCAACAGGGCCTCCCTGCGGGCGCTTCAGGAGGCGGCCGACGCCACGTACGAGGCGCGCGACTGGGAGCGGTACACGCGCCAGATGGTCCACTTCCACGTGAAGAACGCCCAGAGCTGGGGCAACGAGAAGACGGGGGCCGACCTCGCGTCGCAGGTCGATCCCCGTTTCGTCCTCCAGGAGAGCGTCACCGCCACCGCATGACCCGCGGCCCGGCCGGCCCGGTGTCACGGGCCGGCCCCGGCGTCCCCTCGGGCCAGCGGCCCGGTGCGGACCCCGTCGCGGCTACGGCTTGGCGGCCGGTGCGCCCGGCACCCCCTTGGGGGCCGGGGCCGGGCTGCCGCCGTTGAGGAAGGCCGGCCAGCCCTGCCCGGGGGCCTTGCCGACGGGCAGCTCGGCGAGCTTGCCGAGCGTCGTGGCGTCCTGGGCGTCGAGCCAGTCGGCGAGCTGGTGGAAGGACACACAGCGCACGTCCGGCTTGTTGCAGACCTTCTCGACGGTCTGTTCGACGGCACGCATGTAGGTGCCGCCGTTCCAGGACTCGAAGTGGTTGCCGATGATCAGCGGGGCGCGGTTGCCCCGGTAGGCGCGGTCGAAGCCCGCCAGCAGGCTGTCGCGCATCTGGTTGCCCCAGTAGGCGTGCTTGTCGGGGTCGCCGTGCATGGTGCCGGACTGGTTCACGGCGAAGTTGTAGTCCATCGTCAGCTGCTCGTAGGAGTGGCCGAGGAACGGCACGAGCTGCATGGACAGGTCCCACAGGCCGTTCTTCTTCTTCGGCCAGACCTGGTTGTTGACGCCGCTGGTGTCGTAGCGGAAGCCCAGGTCGTGGGCGGCGCGCATGAAGTTCTTCTGCCCTTCGAGGCAGGGCGTGCGGGCGCCGATGAGTTCCTTGTCGTAGTCGAAGGGCAGCGGGGCCGCCTTCGTCAGACCCGTGTTGGTCTTCCACGACTTCACGAACGACTTCGCCTGGGCGATCTCGCTCTTCCACTCGGGCACCGACCACTGGCCGACGCCGCCGTCCTTGCCGCAGAAGTGGCCGTTGAAGTGGGTGCCGATCTCGTTGCCTTCGAGCCAGGCGCCGCGCACCTGCTCGGCGGTGTCCCTGATTCCCTTGAGGTCGTTGAAGCCGATGTCGGAGCGGCCCGGCGAGTGCTGCGGCGCGTGGTACTCGCCCGCCTTGTCCTCGGGAAGCATGTACACGCCGCTGAGGAAGTACGTCATGGTCGCGTTGTTCTTCTTGGCGACCTTGCGGAAGTGCGAGAAGAGGCGCTGGCTGTCCTCGCCCGCGCCGTCCCAGGAGAAGACGACGAACTGCGGTGGTTTCTGTCCCGCCCTGAGGCGGTCGGCTCTCGGCAGGTGCGGCTGCCGGCCGGTGTAGGCGGTCGATCCGTCGCCGATGAGACGGAGCACACTGCCCGGGGCGCCCTTGTGGGGCGCGACGGCCTTCTTGGGGCCCGGGGCGCCCCGGTGGGGCGGGGCGTCCGTGCCGCAGCCGGCGAGCGCGGCGGCGCAGGCCGCGGCGGCGGTGAGGCCCGCGGCGAGCCGCACGGCCGGGCGGGGAGCGATCCTTCGGGTGGCGGCCATCTTCCGCCCACCTTCTTCCTGGGGTCGGCTGACAGGTGGTGAATGCGAGAAATGCCCGCTTCCGGCGGGCGGCGCCGCCAACGTCGCACGAAGATCGAAGTCGTTTTGTACGACAAGCCGACCAGACTTTTTGTTCACCACTCAGAGTGAAGCCTTGCCCCATATGCCCCTTTGATCCCGCCGGATCCTTTACTCTGCATTACTATCCATTTACCGAGCGTTGATATCGAACGTCGATTTTCATCCCGCCGCTGCACGCCGTGAACCACGGCCGCGACCGACCCCCACCCACCGCCCGGGGGTCCCCCACATTCCGCGACCGCGCTGCACCCCGGAGGAGACGGGAACACATGTCAGCCTGCGTACCCACCCGCGCCAGTGACTCCGAACGACCGGGCGAGCCGACCGACGCCGCCCACCCGGCCCACAGCCCGCCACCGGCGCCCCGCCGCCGCTTCCGCATCGCGGGCGCCGACCTCTCGGCGTCCATCGCCGTCTTCCTGATCGCCCTGCCGCTGTCCCTCGGCATCGCCCTGGCGACCGGCGCGCCCCTGGAATCGGGGCTCGTCGCAGCCGCCGTCGGCGGCATCGTCGCCGGTGTCCTGGGCGGCGCCCCGCTCCAGGTCAGCGGCCCCGCCGCGGGCCTGACCGTGGTCACCGCCGAGCTGATCCAGCGCTACGGCTGGCGGACCACCTGCGCCATCACCGTGATGGCCGGAGTCGCCCAGCTCGGGCTCGGCTGCCTGCGCGTGGCGCGCACGGCACTGGCCGTCAGCCCCGCCGTCGTGCACGGCATGCTGGCCGGCATCGGCATCACCATCGCCGTCGCCCAGATCCACATCGTCCTCGGCGGCACCCCGCAGAGCTCCGTGCTCGCCAACCTGGGCTCGCTGCCGCACCAGCTGGCCCATGTGCACCCGGCCGCGCTCGCCATCAGCGTCCTCACCCTCGCCGTACTGCTGGGCTGGCCCCGCATCCCGGGCCGGGCCGGGACCCTCGCGCGCAAGGTGCCGGCCGCCCTGGTCGCCGTGACCGCCGCGAGCGTCACCGCCGCGCTGCTCGGCCTGAGCCTGCCCGCGGTCGACCTGCCGTCCTGGAGCAGCCACGCGCTGGCCGGGCTGCCCGAAGGGCCGGTGCTCGGGATCGCCGCGGCCGTGCTGACCACCACCCTGGTGTGCAGCGTGCAGTCGCTGCTCGGCGCCGTCGCCGTGGACAAGATGGCCGCGGGCCGGCCCGATCTGCCGCCGTCGATGCGCCGCTCGAACCTGGACCGCGAGCTGCTCTCCCAGGGCGCCTCGAACATCGTCTCCGGCTCGCTCGGCGGGCTGCCCGTGGCGGGCGTCGCGGTGCGCTCCACGGCGAACATCAACGCGGGCGCCGTCAGCGGGAACTCCTCGGTGCTGCACGGCGTTTGGGTAGTAGCGGCCACCCTCCTCCTGGTCCCCGTCCTGGAGCTGATCCCGCTCGCCGCGCTCGCCGCGCTGGTGATGATGGTCGGCATCCAGATGGTGTCCCTGCACCACATCCGCACGGTCACCCGCCACCGCGAGGTGCTCGTCTACGTCGTGACCACCCTCGGCGTCGTCGTCCTCGGCGTCCTCCAGGGCGTCGGTCTCGGTGTCGCGGTCGCCGTCGGCGTCGCGATGCAGCGCCTCGCGCGCACCCGGATCACGCACGACGAGGACGCCCGCGGTGTCCACCACGTGCGCGTGCGCGGCCAGTTGACGTTCCTCGCCGTGCCCCGGCTGAGCCGCACCCTTCATCAGGTGCCCCACGGGGCGAGCTGCGTAGTGGAGTTGGACGGATCTTTCATGGACCATGCCGCGTACGAAGCCCTTCAGGGCTGGCAGAAGGCCCACATCTCCCAGGGCGGACAGGTCGAGGTCGCCGGGCGCGGCGGCGCGCGGATCGCGGAGCCCGCGAGCGCCTCGCACGCCTGCTGCCGCCCCTGGACGCCCTGGCGCAACCACCACTGCGACGACCGGCCGCACACCCCCGCCCCCGACACCTCGGCGCGGACGGCGCCGCCGCGCGGCGGGCACCACCTGGCGAGCGGCATCAGCGCCTTCCAGCGGAACACCGCGCCGCTGGTCCGCGACGAGCTGGCCCGGCTCGCGCGGGAGGGGCAGAAGCCCACGCAGCTCTTCCTGACCTGCGCCGACTCCCGGCTCGTCACCTCGATGATCACGTCCAGCGGCCCCGGCGACCTCTTCGTCGTGCGCAATGTGGGGAATCTGGTGCCGCTGCCGGGCGCCGAGAGCGGGGACGACTCGGTCGCCGCCGCCATCGAGTACGCCGTCGACGTCCTCAAGGTGCAGTCGATCACCGTGTGCGGGCACTCCGGATGCGGCGCGATGCAGGCGCTGTTGAGCAGTCCGCCGTCCACGCCCGGGGCGCTCACGCCGCTCAAGCGGTGGCTGCGGCACGGGATGCCGAGCCTGGAGCGGATGGGCGACGCGGCGCTGCCCTGGGCGCGGCTGGCGGGCCGGGCGCCCGCCGACACGGTCGAGCAGCTCTGTCTGACCAATGTCGTCCAGCAGTTGGAGCATCTGCGGGCGCACGATTCGGTCGCGCGCGCCCTGGACGCGGGCGTCCTCGAACTGCACGGGATGTACTTCCACGTCGGCGAGGCCCAGGCCTACCTGCTGGAGGAGCGTGATCCCGTCTTCGGCCAGGTCGAGGCGGCCGCCTACGAGGACTCCGGAGCGGCCCCGGCCTGAACCGGCCCTTTCCCGGATCCGTGGGACAGGTGAGAGCGTGTGGCTCCCGGCACCGTCGGGAGCCACACGCATGAACTCCAGAGCTATAGGTCTAAACCAATTTTCGGACACCCCTTGTCACCAGGGGTCGACGTCTGATGAGCTGTGGCCTGGGACACAACGGACACCTTGGGAAAGGCAGAAGCCGTGAGCAACGAGAGCCTGGCCAATCTTCTGAAGGAAGAGCGACGCTTCGCGCCGCCCGCTGACCTGGCGGCGAACGCCAATGTCACGGCCGAGGCGTATGAGCAGGCCAAGGCTGACCGGCTGGGCTTCTGGGCCGAGCAGGCCCGCCGCCTCACCTGGGCCACCGAACCGACCGAGACCCTCGACTGGTCGAACCCGCCGTTCGCGAAGTGGTTCGCCGACGGCAAGCTCAACGTCGCCTACAACTGCGTCGACCGGCACGTCGAGGCGGGCAACGGCGACCGGGTCGCCATCCACTTCGAGGGCGAGCCCGGCGACAGCCGCGCCCTCACCTACGCGGAGCTGAAGGACGAGGTCAGCCGGGCCGCGAACGCGCTGACCGAGCTGGGCGTGCAGAAGGGTGACCGCGTCGCCGTCTACCTGCCGATGATCCCCGAGGCCGTCATCTCGATGCTGGCCTGCGCGCGCATCGGCGCCGCGCACTCGGTGGTCTTCGGCGGCTTCTCCGCGGACGCGATCGCCAAGCGCATCGAGGACGCCGACGCCAAGCTCGTCATCACCTCCGACGGCGGCTACCGCCGCGGCAAGCCGTCCGCGCTCAAGCCGGCCGTCGACGAGGCGCTGACGCGCGCGCCCGTCGACAAGGTCCTCGTCGTGCGGCGCACCGGCCAGGACGTCGCCTGGACCGAGGGCCGCGACGTGTGGTGGCACGACGTCGTCGGCCGGCAGTCCGCGGAGCACACGCCGGAGGCGTTCGACGCCGAGCACCCGCTCTTCATCCTCTACACGTCGGGCACGACGGGTAAGCCGAAGGGCATCCTGCACACCTCCGGCGGCTACCTCACCCAGGCGTCGTACACGCACCACGCCGTCTTCGACCTCAAGCCCGAGACGGACGTGTACTGGTGCACGGCCGACATCGGCTGGGTCACCGGCCACTCGTACATCACCTACGGCCCGCTCTCGAACGGCGCGACGCAGGTCATCTACGAGGGCACCCCGGACACCCCGCACCAGGGCCGGTTCTGGGAGATCGTGCAGAAGTACGGCGTCACGATCCTCTACACGGCGCCGACCGCGATCCGCACCTTCATGAAGTGGGGCGACGACATCCCCGCGAAGTTCGACCTCAGCAGCCTGCGCGTGCTGGGGTCCGTGGGCGAGCCGATCAACCCCGAGGCGTGGATCTGGTACCGCAAGAACATCGGCGGCGACCAGGCGCCCATCGTGGACACCTGGTGGCAGACCGAGACCGGCGCCATGATGATCGCCCCGCTGCCCGGCGTCACCGAGACCAAGCCCGGCTCCGCGCAGCGCGCCCTGCCCGGTATCTCCGCGACCGTCGTCGACGACGAGGCGAACGAGGTACCGGACGGTGGCGGCGGCTACCTGGTCCTGACCGAGCCGTGGCCGTCGATGCTGCGCACCATCTGGGGCGACGACCAGCGGTTCATCGACACCTACTGGTCCCGCTTCGAGGGCCGGTACTTCGCCGGTGACGGCGCCAAGAAGGACGCGGACGGCGACATCTGGCTCCTCGGCCGCGTCGACGACGTGATGCTCGTGTCCGGGCACAACATCTCCACCACCGAGGTCGAGTCCGCGCTCGTCTCGCACCCGGCCGTCGCCGAGGCCGCCGTCGTCGGCGCCGCCGACGAGACCACCGGTCAGGCCATCGTCGCCTTCGTGATCCTGCGCGGCACCGCGAACGCCGAGGACGCCTCGCTCGTCGCCGACCTGCGCAACCACGTCGGCTCCGTGCTCGGCCCGATCGCCAAGCCCAAGCGCGTCCTCCCCGTCGCCGAACTGCCCAAGACCCGCTCCGGCAAGATCATGCGCCGCCTCCTGCGCGACGTCGCGGAGAACCGGGCCGTCGGCGACGTCACCACCCTCGCCGACTCCTCCGTCATGGACCTCATCCAGACCAAGCTCCCCGCGACGTCCAGCGAGGACTGATCCCCCGGATCACCCACGGGCACGTAC
Source organism: Streptomyces sp. NPDC088785 (assembly GCF_044750685.1). Lineage (NCBI taxonomy): Bacteria > Bacillati > Actinomycetota > Actinomycetes > Kitasatosporales > Streptomycetaceae > Streptomyces > Streptomyces sp. NPDC088785. The sequence goes on along the minus strand of NZ_JBIVKH010000003.1, from coordinate 599,155 downwards.
GGAACGGGCACCCGGCGAACGCGCCGGGTGCCCGTTTCGTGCGTATCGTGACGGTCACCAGGTCCGTCTCGCGTACACCCGGTAGGGTGAAGTCCGCGTCAAGAACGCGCCATGAAGTTCACAGGGTGTGCCGGGAAGTCTGGTCGGCGATGTCATCAGCCGTACCCGACCGGAGGTCCCCTCGTGGCAGCGCCCCAGAAGCAGAGCACGTCCGACCGCACCGTACTCGGCCGGATCTCCCTGCCCGAGCGGAACTTCCTCACCGAGGCACTGCGCACCGAGACCGTCGGCGGCGTCCTGCTCCTCGCCGCCGCCATCGCCGCCCTCATCTGGGCGAACGTGCCGGCGATCAGCCACAGCTACGAGAGCGTCAGCGACTTCCACCTCGGCCCGTCCGCCCTCGGCCTGCACCTCTCCGTCGGACACTGGGCGGCCGACGGACTCCTGGCGGTCTTCTTCTTCGTCGCCGGCATCGAACTCAAACGCGAACTGGTCGCGGGCGACCTGCGCGACCCCAAGGCCGCCGCGCTGCCGGTCGTCGCCGCCCTGTGCGGCATGGCGATGCCCGCCCTCGTCTACACGGTCGTCGCCTCGACCGGCGGCGGCGCCCTGTCCGGCTGGGCCGTGCCCACCGCCACCGACATCGCCTTCGCGCTCGCCGTGCTCGCCGTCATCGGGACCTCGCTGCCGAGCGCCCTGCGCGCCTTCCTGCTCACCCTCGCCGTCGTCGACGACCTCTTCGCCATCCTGATCATCGCGGTCTTCTTCACCAGCGACCTCGACTTCGTGGCGCTGGCCGGCGCCGCCGTCGGCCTCGCGGTCTTCTGGGTGCTCCTGCGCCGGCGGGTGCGCGGCTGGTACGTGTACGTGCCGCTCGCGCTGGTCATCTGGGGCCTGATGTACAACAGCGGGATCCACGCCACCATCGCCGGTGTCGCCATGGGCCTGATGCTGCGCTGCCACCGCGAGGAGGGCGAGGCGCACTCCCCCGGCGAGCGCATCGAGCATCTGGTGCGCCCCCTGTCGGCGGGGCTCGCGGTACCGCTCTTCGCCCTGTTCAGCGCGGGTGTCGCGGTGTCCGGCGGCGCCCTGGGGGACGTGTTCACCCGGCCGGAGACGCTCGGCGTGGTGCTCGGTCTCGTGGTCGGCAAGGCCGTCGGCATCTTCGGCGGCACATGGCTGACGGCCCGGTTCACCCGGGCGTCCCTGCCCGACGGGCTGGCCTGGGCGGACGTGTTCGCCGTCGCCTCCCTCGCCGGGATCGGCTTCACCGTCTCGCTGCTCATCGGCGAACTCGCCTTCACCGACGATCCGCTGCTGACCGACGAGGTCAAGGCGGCCGTCCTGGTGGGCTCGCTGATCGCGGCCGTGCTCAGCAGCGTGCTGCTGAAGATGCGCAACGCCAAGTACCGCGCCCTGTGGGAGACCGAGGAGCGCGACGAGGACGAGGACGGCGTCCCCGACATCTACGAGATCGGCAACCCGGAGTACCACCTGCGGATGGCCGAGATGCACGAGAAAAAGGCCGCGGAGCACCGCAGGCGTGCCGAAGTGGCGGCCGGGGCAGGCGACGAGGACGAGCGTCCGGCATGATCTGACAACGAGTCCGCACATACGGAGCACCGACAGAACGACAGGGAGTACGCGATGAGCGCACCCGACGGCAGCCCGGTCGGCGCCGAACGCAGTATCGGCCAGCTGTTCGCCTCGGCGACGACCGAGATGTCCGCACTGGTGCACGACGAGATCGCCCTGGCGAAGGCGCAGCTCAAGCAGGACGTGAAGCGCGGGGCGACCAGCGGTGGCATGTTCACCGTGGCCGTGTCCGTCCTGGTCTTCTCCCTGCCCATGCTGAGCTTCGCCCTGGCCTACGCCATCAACGCCTGGACCGGCGGCTTCAACGGCCGGGGCGGCTGGAACCTCGCCTGGTGCTTCCTGCTGTCCTTCGCCGCCAGCCTGTTCCTGGCACTGCTGCTGAGCCTGATCGGCGTCCTCTTCGCCAAGAAGGCCAGGAAGGGCAAGGGCCCGCAGAAGGTCGCCGCGTCGTTCAAGGAGTCGGCGGGCGTCCTCCAGCACGCCAAGCCCCACCCGCGCGAGGTGACGGCCGGCGACCGTGTGCCCGAGGCCATCGAGGCTGTGGCACGCTCGTCTTCATGACGGACCCCGCCACTCCTTCGGCCGCACCGCCCCCCGCCTCTGTCGTACGCCTGGAGGTCCCGGGCGTCCGGGAGGTGCTCCACCGGGACGTCGCCGCCAACGGCGCGCGGTTCCACATCGCCGAAATGGGTGACGGGCCGCTGGTCCTGCTGCTGCACGGCTTCCCGCAGTTCTGGTGGGCGTGGCGGCACCAGCTCGTCGCGCTCGCCGACGCGGGGTTCCGGGCGGTCGCCATGGACCTGCGGGGCGTGGGCGGCAGCGACCGGACGCCGCGCGGCTACGACCCGGCGAACCTGGCGCTCGACATCACCGGTGTGGTGCGGTCGCTGGGCGAGCCGGACGCCGCGCTCGTCGGGCACGACCTCGGCGGCTACCTCGCGTGGACGGCGGCCGTGATGCGGCCCAAGCTGGTGCGCCGGCTCGCGGTGTCCTCGATGCCGCACCCGCGCCGCTGGCGCTCGGCGATGCTCGCCGACCACCGGCAGTCGCGCTCGGGCGGTTACGTCTGGGGCTTCCAGCGGCCGTGGCTGCCGGAGCGGCAGCTCGTCGCCGACGACGGCGCGCTGGTCGGCAAGCTCGTACGGGACTGGTCGGGACCGCACCAGCCCGACGACGAGACGGTACGGACCTATGAGCGGGCGATGCTCATCCCGTCGACGGCGCACTGCTCCATCGAGCCGTACCGGTGGATGGTGCGCTCGCTGGCGCGGCCCGACGGCATCCAGTTCAACCGGCGCATGAAGCGGCCGGTGCGGGTGCCGACGCTGCATCTGCACGGTTCGCTCGATCCCGTGATGCGCACCCGGAGCGCGGCGGGCTCCGGCGAGTACGTCGAAGCCCCCTACCGCTGGCGGCTGTTCGACGGTCTCGGGCACTTCCCGCACGAGGAGGACCCCGAGGCGTTCTCCAAGGAACTCGTGAACTGGCTGAAGGATCCCGAGCCCGACCGGTGAGGGGGCGTACGCCCTCGGTGAGCGGCCCGAGCGCGGGCGCGAACGCCTGTCCTACGAACAGCCAATTGCCTCACGCATACGCCATTTTGGGGGCGATGGGAGAGATTACCGACCATGAGGCCCGGGCAGACGTCGTTGTATGGGCTGGACGCACGACTACAGTGACGCAGCACGCACCCGCCGCCCAGCGATGACGCTGGGCTCTCCCCAGAGGGGGGCGCCGCAGGACACTCCGGCGCACGACCCCCACCTGGGCATTCCGCGTATTCTGCGACGTCGGGCCCGCTGGGTCTCGGCGCGGCTTCGGCATACCAGCCGCACCTGAGATCCCCCGCCGGGGCGCCCCGACTCCCGTGCCGCGCCCCGGACTTCGCCTCCGGTACCTACAGTGCGCAGGCGTCCGTGTCCACCTGCTGGGCCGCCGTGCGGCCGCGGGTGATGTCGGTGGCGATCTCGTCGGCGGTCAGCGCGTAGCCCGTCTCGTCGTTGTCGAGGGACTTCGCGAAGACCACGCCGTAGACCTTGCCTTCGGGGGTCAGCAGCGGTCCTCCCGAGTTGCCCTGACGCACCGTCGCGTACAGCGAGTACACGTCGCGCTCGACCGTGCCCCGGTGGTAGATGTCCGGGCCGCTGGCGTCGATCCGGCCGCGTACGCGCGCGGGGCGCACGTCGTACGAGCCGTTCTCCGGGAAGCCCGCGACGATCGCGCCGCCGCCGCGCTCGGCGTCCGTGCGCGTGAAATGCAGCGCGGGCGCCCGCAGTGACGGCACGTCGAGGACGGCGATGTCCCGCTTCCAGTCGTAGAGGACGACCTTCGCGTCGTACTTCACGCCCTCGCCGCCTATCTGGACGGTGGGCTCCTCGACGCCGCCCACCACGTGCGCGTTCGTCATCACGCGGCGGTCGCCGAAGACGAAGCCGGTGCCCTCGACGACCTTGCCGCAGCTGGGCGCCTGGCCGACGACCTTGACGATGGAGCGGCGGGCGCGCGTGGCGACGGGGCTGGTCGCCAGCGCCTGGTCGGGCGGGCGGACCTCGGTGATCGGCTCGTTCGCGAACGGGCTGAAGACCTGGGGGAATCCGTTCTGCGCGAGGGTGGAGGAGAAGTTGGCGAACCAGGTGTCCGCCTGCGCCGGCAGCGCGCGGGAGACACCGAGCAGCACCTTCGAGCCGCGGACCTCCTTGCCGAGCGTCGGCAGCGCCGTCCCGGCGAGCGCGGAACCTATCAGCCACGCCACCAGCAGCATCGCCGCCACATTGACCAGGACGCCGCCCGTCGCGTCCAGCGCCCGGGCCGGGGACCAGGTGATGTATCTGCGCAGCTTGTTGCCCAGATGCGTGGTGAAGGCCTGGCCGACCGAGGCGCAGACGATGACGACGACCACGGCGACGACCGTCGCGGTGGTGGAGACGGTCGCGTCGTCGGTGATCGCGCCCCACACCACCGGCAGGGTGTAGACCGCGGCGAGACCGCCGCCCAGGAAGCCGATGACCGACAGGACGCCGACGACGAAGCCCTGGCGGTAGCCGACGGCCGCGAACCACACGGCGGCGGCGAGCAGCAGGATGTCCAGCACGTTCACCGTCTACAGCCCCGCCCTCGTCACGCCCCGCCTCGTCACGCCTCGCCCCACATCGCAGTCACCGGGATTGCACAGCACGGCGACCACCCTGTCATGAGCGCCAGTCGAGTGACACCGTGTTCTCCCGGTCCCAGGGGCGCTCCCAGCCCGCGAAGTGCAGCAATCGGTCGATCACGCCCGCCGTGAACCCCCACACCAGCGCCGACTCCACGAGGAAGGCGGGGCCGCGGTGGCCGCTCGGGTGGACCGTCGTCGCCCGGTGGGCCGGGTCGGTCAGGTCGGCCACGGGGACCGTGAAGACCCGGGCCGTCTCCGCCGGGTCGACCGCCGCGACGGGGGTGGGCGTCCGCCACCAGCCCAGGACGGGCGTGACGACGAAGCCGCTCACCGGGATGTACAGCTTGGGCAGGACGCCGAAGAGCTGGACGCCGTGCGGATCGAGGCCGGTCTCCTCCCACGCCTCGCGCAGGGCGGCGCGCAGCGGGCCCTCGGCGCGCGGGTCGCCGTCCTCCGGGTCGAGGGCGCCGCCGGGGAACGAGGGCTGGCCCGCATGCGATCTGAGGGAGCCCGCGCGCTCCATGAGCAGCAGCTCGGGCCCGCGGTCGCCCTCGCCGAACAGGATCAGCACCGCGGACTGCCGGCCCGCGCCGTCCGCGGGCGGCAGGAAGCGGCTGAGCTGCTCGCCGCGGAGGGTGGCGGCGGCCCGCGCGACGGGGTCGAGCCAGGCGGGCAGGCCGTCGGTGCGCACGGTGACGTCCGGCGGGCCGCCGCCGTCGTCCCCGGCGCCCCGGGGGCCGCTCGTCCCGCTCATCCCGCTCGTCCCGCTGATCCCGCTCGCGTGCTTCATCGCCGCCCCCGTACCTGTCGTGATGGTCCCAACGCCCGCCCACCCCCGCTTCGTTCCGTCTTTCCCCTCCGTCACCCGGACGTGGCACCGCCCAGCGGCGGGGCCGCGATGCCGCCCGCGTCGAGGTACCCGCGCGGCGGATTCAGCCGCTGGCCGGGGAAGCCGCCCTTCTCGTACTTGAGCAGCTTCTTCGCCTTCTCGGGGTCCGTCTCGCCCTCGCCGTACGCCGGGCAGAGCGGGGCGATCGGGCAGGCGCCGCAGGCCGGTCTGCGGGCGTGGCAGATCCGGCGGCCGTGGAAGATCACGTTGTGGCTGAGCTGGGTCCACTCGCTCTTCGGGAACAGCTCGCCGACGGCCTTCTCGACCTTGTCGGGGTCGGTCTCGTCCGTCCACTTCCAGCGGCGCACGAGCCGGCCGAAGTGGGTGTCGACGGTGATGCCGGGGCGTCCGAACGCGTTGCCGAGCACCACGAACGCCGTCTTGCGGCCCACGCCGGGCAGCTTGACCAGGTCCTCCAGGCGGCCCGGGACCTCGCCGCCGAAGTCCTCGGTCAGCGCCTTGGCGAGGCCCATGATCGACCGGGTCTTGGCGCGGAAGAACCCGGTCGGCCGGATCAGCTCCTCGACCTCCTCCGGGTTCGCCGCCGCGAGGTCCTCCGGGGTCGGGTACCTCGCGAACAGGCCCGGGGTCGTCTGATTGACCCTCAGGTCGGTGGTCTGGGCCGACATGACCGTGGCGACCAGCAGCTGGAAGGGGCTCTCGAAGTCCAGCTCGGGGTGGGCGTACGGATACGTCTCCGCGAGCTCCCGGTTGATCCTGCGGGCGCGCCGGACCAGCGCGGTCCGGGACTCGGGCCGAGCGGCGGCCTTCTTACTGGCTGCCGTCTTCTTACTGGCTGCCGTCGTCGTCTTCTTACTGGCTGCCGTCGTCTTGGTGGCTGCCGTCTTCTTGTTACTGGCTGCCGTCTTCTTACTGGCTGCCGCCTTCTTACTGGCGGTGGCGGTCTTCTCGGGAGCTGCCGAGGTCTTCTTCGACGGAGCCGCCGGGGACCTCTTCGCCGTGCTCGCCGAGGGGGTCGTGCTCTTCGTGGCGGCTTTCTTCGGCGGGGCGTTCTCGGCCACCGCCTTCTTCTTCGCGGGCATCGACTGTGCGGCCTTCCCCTGGGCGGTACCGGGCGGTGCGGCAACCGGAACGGCGCAGGCCACGGGCTCCGGACGGGCTTGTTCGCCCACAGCGGAATCATGGGCGTCCGGCATCGTCCCAGCCCCCTCCGCCTGCGCTCTCACCGGCTTTTTGGACACCCGGCCAGCCTAAAGCCCGGCACCGACATCCGCCCCGGAGCCACTGGATCGGCCCCCGATTGGCCCCCTCCCCCTCGGGTTGTGGCGCAGGTGCGGCAGACTTGTAGCTGAGTGACTGATCACACTGTTTGGACCGTCCGGCAAAATGGGCAGTCGGGAGAGGCTTTCCCGACCGTTCCCACACTGCAGGCGACATAGGAGAGAAACTCGTGGACGACGTTCTGCGGCGCGCCCCGCTCTTCGCGGCGCTCGATGACGAGCAGGCCGCGGAGCTCCGCGCCTCCATGAGTGAGGTGACCCTCGCGCGCGGCGACGCCCTGTTCCACGAGGGTGACCCCGGCGACCGCCTGTACGTGGTCACCGAGGGCAAGGTGAAGCTGCACCGCACCTCCCCCGACGGCCGCGAGAACATGCTGGCCGTGCTCGGTCCCGGCGAGCTGATCGGCGAGCTGTCGCTGTTCGACCCCGGGCCGCGCACCGCGACCGCCAGCGCGCTGACCGAGGTGAAGCTGCTCGGTCTCGGCCACGGCGACCTCCAGCCCTGGCTGAACGCACGGCCGGAGGTGGCCGCCGCCCTGCTGCGCGCCGTCGCCCGCCGCCTGCGCAAGACGAACGACCAGATGTCCGACCTGGTCTTCTCCGACGTGCCGGGCCGTGTGGCCCGCGCGCTGCTCGACCTGTCGCGCCGCTTCGGCGTGCAGTCCGAGGAGGGCATCCACGTCGTGCACGACCTCACGCAGGAGGAGCTGGCCCAGCTGGTCGGCGCCTCCCGCGAGACCGTGAACAAGGCGCTGGCCGACTTCGCGGGCCGCGGCTGGCTGCGTCTGGAGGCGCGCGCCGTGATCCTGCTGGACGTGGAGCGCCTCGCGAAGCGCTCGCGCTGACCCCGGGTTCCGTACGCGACGGGTCCCGCCACACCTCGTGGCGGGACCCGTCCGCGTAGACGCACGAAACGGCACGAAACGGCACGACGCGCGGCGGCCGCGGTGGGCACCGGCGCGCGCCCCGCGCCGCGTGGCCCGGCCCCGCAGGGCTGGTCGTACGGACGTGCGGAAGCGGGGAAATGGCGTGCTCCCCGCGTCTCTTCCCTGCACAGTTGCCCCATGGCCGATCCGCACCGTGGGCTCGACGCCCAGGGATACATCGCGCGCGAAGGCTCCCTGGGACGCGTCCGGGACCCCTTCCGCCCCGTCGTGGCCGCCGCCCGTGACCGGCTGCTCGACGTCTTCGGCGCGCGCCTGTCGAGCGCGTACCTGTACGGGTCCGTGGCCCGCGGCACCGCGCGCCCGGGCCGCTCCGACCTCGACCTGCTGCTGGTGCTGCGCGCCGCGCCCACCGACGCCGACCGGGCCGACGCACGTACCCTCGACGCCGCGCTGGACAAGGAGTTCCCGCAGGTCGACGGGGTGAGCACGCTCGTGTACGACCGGGGCCGGCTGCTCAGCGCGGCCGAGACGTACGACATGGGGTGGTTCGTGGCGTGCCTGTGCACGCCGCTGCTCGGCGAGGACCTGGCCGAGGACCTCCCGCGCTACCGGCCCACCTCGCGGCTGGCCCGGGAGACCAACGGGGATCTGGCCGCCCGCCTGCCCCGCTGGCGCGAGCGGATCGCGCGGGCGGCCACCGACGACGAACGGCGCGCGCTCGACCGGCTCGTCGCCCGCGGGCTCGTGCGCACGGCCTTCACCCTCGTCATGCCCCGCTGGAACGGCTGGACGAGCGACCTCACGGAGATGGCCGAGGTGTTCGCGCGCTACTACCCGCGGTGGGCACCGCAGGTCAGGGCCGCGGCGGTGGCCGGGCACACCCCCGGCGGGGACCCCGCCACCCTGCACCTGTACACAGAGGAGCTCGGGCCGTGGCTCGCGGCGGAGTACGCGCGCGTGCACGGCACGAAACCCGCCTGAGCGCCGCGCCGGCGCACCCGCCCCGAGGGGGGGCCGCACCGGCGCGCGGGAGGACGGGACACGGGGACAGGGGCGCAGGGCCCCGGGCCACAGGGGAGGAACCGCACGATGACCACACAGGCCGAGCTGGCCACCCGCTTCGAGGCGGAACGCGGGCGGCTGCGCGCCGTGGCGTACCGGATGCTCGGGTCGCTGAACGAGGCCGAGGACGCGGTCCAGGAGAGCTGGCTGCGGTTGCAGCGGGCCGACGCGGGCGAGGTGCGCAACCTCGCCGGCTGGCTGACGACCGTCGTCGGGCGGATCTGCCTCGACATGCTGCGCGCCAGGACCACCCGGCGCGAGGAGCCGCTGGAGGACGGGGGCGGCGACGCGTTCCGGCTGCCGGATCCCGTGGTCAGGCCCGCGGACCCGGTGCACGAGGCCGAGCTGTCCGACACCGTGGGGCTCGCCCTGCTGGTGGTGCTCGACACGCTGGCGCCCGCCGAGCGGCTGGCGTTCGTGCTGCACGACATGTTCGCGGTGCCGTTCGAGGACCTCGCGCCGATCGTGGAGCGCACGCCCGCGGCGACCCGGCAGCTGGCCAGCCGGGCGCGCCGCCGGGTGCAGGGCGCCACCGCGCCGGCCGACACCGACCTCGCCCGCCAGCGCGAGGTCGTCGGTGCCTGGCTGTCCGCGACCCGCGCCGGTGACTTCGAGGCGCTGCTCGCGCTTCTCGACCCCGACGTGCTGCTGCGGGTCGACCGGGGCCCGGACACGGCCGCGCTGCTGGTGCGGGGCGCTCTGGAGGTGGCCGGCCAGGCCTCGCTGTACGGGCGGATGGCACCGGACAGCGTCCCCGCGTTCGTCGGCGACGGCATGGGCATGATCACCGTGCCCGGTGGCCGGGTGGCCAGCGTCGCGTGGCTCACCTTCCGCGCGGGCCGGGTCGTCGGCGTCGACATCCTCGCCGACCCGGAACGGATCGCGGCGCTCGCCATCGACTGGCCCGCACCGCGGTCCTGACGCGGCCCGGGCCGGGCCCGGGCCCGGCCGACCGGGCGGCCCGCTAGATCAGTCCGTGTTCGCGCAGGTAGTCGAGCTGGGCCAGGACGGACAGCTCGGCCGCGGGCCACAGCGAGCGGTCCACATCCGCGTACACGTGGGCGACGACCTGGGCGGCCGTCGCGTACCCGTCCTCGACGGCCGTCTCCACCTGGGCGAGCCGGTGGGCGCGGTGCGCGAGGTAGAACTCGACGGCGCCCTGCGCGTCCTCCAGGACCGGCCCGTGGCCGGGCAGCACCGTGTGGACCCCGTCGTCGACGGTGAGGGAGCGCAGCCGGCGCAGGGTGTCGAGGTAGTCGCCGAGCCTGCCGTCCGGGTGCGCGACCACGGTCGTGCCCCGGCCCAGGATGGTGTCGCCGGTCAACACGGCCTGATCGGCCGGGAGATGGAAGCTCAGCGAGTCGGCGGTGTGGCCGGGGGTGGGGACGACGCGCAGTTCCAGGCCGCCGGTCGTGACGACGTCCCCGGCCGCCAGGCCCTCGTCGCCGAGGCGCAGCGCCGGGTCGAGGGCGCGCACGGCCGTGCCGGTCAGTTCGGCGAACCGGCCCGCTCCCTCGGCGTGGTCGGGGTGGCCGTGGGTGAGCAGGGTGAGGGCGATCCGGCGGCCCGCCTTCTCGGCGACGGCGATCACGTTCTTGAGGTGTCCGTCGTCGAGCGGGCCCGGGTCGATCACGACGGCGAGGTCGCTGTCCGGTTCGGCGAGGATCCAGGTGTTGGTGCCGTCGAGGGTCATCGCGGACGCGTTGGGCGCGAGCACGTTGACGGCGCGGGCGGTGGCGGGGCCGGACTGCACCCCGCCGCGCGGCTGTCCTGGCAGGGCGGCGGCTTCGGTCATCGGTCAGTTGCTCCCGCCGGTCGGAATGTGCTTGGTGAACTCGTCGTGCCCGGGCCAGGACAGCACCACCTCGCCCGCCTCCAGCCGGGCCTGCGCCAGTACGGGCGTCAGGTCGCGGCTCGCTGCCCCGGCGAGGGCGTCGTGGGCGGTGCGGTGGCCGGAGAGGGTGCGCAGGGTCGCGATGGTGGGCGGCATCATCGTCAACTCGCCCCGGTCGTAGGCGGCCGCGGCGCGGTCCGGGCCGATCCACACGGTGCGGTCGGCCTCGGTGGAGTCGTCGCTGGTGCGCTGGCCCGCCGGGAGCGCGGCCGCGAAGAACCAGGTGTCGTAGCGGCGCGGTTCGAACTCGGGGGTGATCCAGCGGGCCCACGCGCCGAGCAGGTCGGAGCGGAGCACGAGGCCGCGCCGCTGGAGGAACTCGGCGAAGGACAGGTCGCGCGCGATCAGTGCCTGCCGGTCGGCCTGCCACCGGGCGCCGGTGGTGTCGTCGACGACGCTGTCCGGGGCCGGGCCCGCGAGCAGCACGCCCGCCTCCTCGAACGTCTCGCGCACGGCGGCGCAGACGATCGCCTGGGCTTCCTCCTCCGGCACGCCGAGCCGCTCGGCCCACCACTGCCGGGAGGGGCCCGCCCAGCGCACCTGGCGGTCGTCGTCGCGCGGGTCGACGCCGCCGCCGGGGTAGGCGTAGGCGCCGGCCGCGAACGCCATCGACGTCCGTCTGCGCAACATGTGCACCTCAAGGCCGCCGCCGGAGGCGTCCGGGGCGTCCCTGAGCAGCATGACGGTGGCCGCGCGGCGCGGGGTCGCGGCGGTCAGCGTGCCGGCGGCGAGGGCGCGGATGCGGTCCGGCCACTCCGGGGGGTACCACTGGCCGTTGGACATGGCCGGAGGCTATCCCGACTCGACGGGATGTTCGAGGGGTGTCCGGGTCGGGGCCTGGGCGATGGTGGCTGAGGGGCGGGGGACGGCTGGGCGGGGTTGGTGATCGCGGGGGGGGGCGACTGGGGGGACTGGGGGCTGGCGATCGCGGCGCTGGCCGATTGGGGAGTCGAGGGGTGGGCGGGCTGGCGATCGCGGGACTGGCTGGCTGGCTGGCTGGCTGGCTGGCTGGCTGGCTGGCTGGCTGGCTGGCTGGCTGGCTGGGCGACCGTAGGCCGGGTGGGCTGGGGTATCGACGGTCGGGCGAGCTGGGCGTTCGGACGGCCGGGGGACGGGGGACGGACGGCCGGGGGCCGGGGGCGTGGACCAGACGGCCAGTTGTCCAAGAGGCCGGGGGCCGAGGGCCAGGCGGCCGGTTGTCCGAGGGCCGGGGACCCGAGGGCCGACGAGCCGAGGACCGGCGAGCCGGGGGTCGCGCGGCTGGACGCCTGAGGGCTGGGGAGCCGGGCGGCCGGTTGCCTGGAGGCCACGGTTCCAAGGGCCAGGCGTCGGACGGCCGAGGGCCGTGGACCAGACGGCCAGTTGTCCGAGACGCCGGGGCCGAGGATCGGACGGCCGGTTGTCCGAAGACGGGGAGCCGGGGGGGGCGCCCGGCCGGGGCCACGGATCAGACGGCCAGTTGGCCGGGGACCGGGGAGCCGGGGACCCGAGGATCAGCGAGCCGGGGGTCGCGCGGGCGGGCGCCCGAGGGCTGGGGAGCCGGGCAGCCGGTTGCCTGAAGGCCACGGTTCCAAGGGCCAGGCGTCGGACGGCCGGAGCACATACGGTCAGAGGCCGAACGCCCGGAGACCGGACGACCAACAGCCGAACGCCCGGGAGTGTTTTTCGGACAGTTCCCCGCGCCCCCGCGGAACCCCCCGCACCCCCGGCACCCCCACGCCCCCGCACACGCGTCGCTCGGCCGGAGCGCGGGGACGTCGGAGCCGGTGGGCCCCGAAGAGGCTCAGGCCTCCGGGGTCAGCTCCACCTGGATCTCGATCTCGACCGGCGCGTCCAGCGGCAGCACGGCGACGCCGACGGCGCTGCGCGCGTGCACGCCCTTGTCGCCGAGGACCTCGCCGAGCAGTTCGCTGGCGCCGTTGACGACACCGGGCTGCCCGGTGAAGTCGGCGGCGGAGGCGACGAAGCCGACGACCTTCACGACCCGCTCGATGCGGTCCAGGTCACCGGCGACGGACTTCACCGCGGCCAGCGCGTTCAGCGCGCAGACCCGGGACAGCTCCTTGGCCTGCTCGGCGGTGACCTCGGCGCCGACCTTGCCGGTCAGCGTCAGCTTGCCGTCGACCATCGGGAGCTGGCCCGCCGTGTACACGTAGACACCGGACCGCACGGCGGGCTGGTAGGCGGCGACGGGCGGCACCACGGGCGGCAGGGTCAGGCCCAGCTCGGCGAGCCGCGCCTCCACCGCGCCGCTCACGCGCCCTTCTCCCGCTTCAGGTACGCCACCAGCTGCTCGGGGTTGTTCGGACCGGGCACGACCTGGACGAGCTCCCAGCCGTCCTCGCCCCAGGTGTCCAGGATCTGCTTCGTCGCGTGCACCAGTAGCGGCACAGTCGCGTACTCCCACTTCTTAGCCATGAGGGCGACTGTAGCCGCCGAAGTCAGGTGCGTCGTTCCGGAGGCTGCTGCGTGATCGGGCCGCGTTCTGGTTACGCTCGAATACGTGAGCAGGCTCCAGGTCGTCAGCGGCAAGGGCGGTACCGGAAAGACCACGGTCGCCGCCGCACTCGCGCTCGCCCTCGCGGCGAAGGGCAAGCGCACTCTCCTGGTGGAGGTGGAGGGCAGGCAGGGCATCGCACAGCTCTTTGAGACGGAAGCACTCCCCTACGAGGAACGGAAGATCGCCGTCGCGCCCGGCGGCGGGGAGGTGTACGCGCTCGCCATCGATCCGGAACTGGCGCTGCTCGACTACCTCCAGATGTTCTACAAGCTGGGCGGCGCGGGCCGCGCCCTGAAGAAGCTGGGCGCGATCGACTTCGCCACGACCGTCGCGCCGGGCCTCAGGGACGTCCTGCTGACCGGCAAGGCGTGCGAGGCCGTCCGGCGCAAGGACAAGCAGGGCAGGTACGCGTACGACTACGTGGTGATGGACGCGCCGCCCACCGGCCGCATCACCCGTTTCCTGAACGTGAACGACGAGGTCGCCGGGCTGGCCCGGATGGGGCCGATACACAATCAGGCCCAGGCGGTCATGCGGGTCATCAAGTCCCCGCAGACCGCGGTGCACCTGGTGACCCTCCTGGAGGAGATGCCGGTGCAGGAGACCCTCGACGGGGTCGCGGAGCTGCGCGCCGCGCACCTGCCCGTGGGACGGATCATGGTGAACATGGTGCGGCCCGCGCTCCTGGGGGAACCCGCCCTGGCGCTGACCCGTTCGCCGTCGGTCGCGCCGGACGTCACCGGCGCCCTGACGGCGGCCGGGCTCAGCGGCGCGAAGCGGCTCGTGGGGCCGCTGCTCGCGCAGGCCGAGGAGTACGCGGAGCGGTACGTCCTGGAGCGCGCCCAGCGCGAGCTGCTCACCGGGGCGGAGTTGCCGCTGCACGAACTTCCGCTGCTCACCGAGGGGTTGGACCTGGCGGGGCTGTACGCACTCGCCGAGGAACTGCGACAGCAAGGGATCTGAGGGACCGCTTCGATGACGCTGAACCCGGCAGGCGCGCTCGACATCGACCCGCTGCTCGACGACCCGGCGACCCGCATCGTGGTCTGCTGCGGCTCCGGCGGCGTCGGCAAGACCACGACCGCCGCGGCGCTCGGCCTGCGCGCCGCCGAGCGCGGCCGCAAGGTCGTGGTGCTGACCATCGACCCGGCCCGGCGGCTCGCCCAGTCGATGGGCATCGACTCCCTGGACAACACCCCGCGCCGGGTGAAGGGCGTCGAGGCCACCGGCGACGCGGCGGGCGGCGAGCTGCACGCCATGATGCTCGACATGAAGCGCACCTTCGACGAGATCGTCGAGGCGCACGCGGACGGCGAGCGGGCGGAGGCGATCCTGAGCAACCCCTTCTACCAGTCGCTCTCGGCGGGCTTCGCGGGCACGCAGGAGTACATGGCGATGGAGAAGCTGGGCCAGCTCAGGGCCCGGGACACCTGGGACCTGATCGTCGTCGACACCCCGCCGTCGCGCTCGGCGCTCGACTTCCTGGACGCGCCCAAGCGGCTCGGCTCGTTCCTCGACGGCAAGCTGATCCGCGTCCTGATGGCGCCCGCGAAGGTCGGCGGGCGGGCCGGGATGAAGTTCCTGAACGTCGGGATGTCGATGATGACGGGCGCGCTCGGCAAGCTCCTCGGCGGGCAGCTGCTGCGTGACGTACAGACGTTCGTGGCGGCGATGGACACCATGTTCGGCGGGTTCCGGACCCGGGCCGACGCCACGTACAAACTGCTCCAGGCGCCCGGTACGGCTTTCCTCGTGGTGGCCGCGCCCGAGCGGGACGCGCTGCGCGAGGCCGCGTACTTCGTGGAGCGGCTGGCCGCGGAGCGGATGCCGCTCGCCGGCCTGGTGCTCAACCGGGTGCACGGCAGCGGCGCCGACGGGCTGTCCGCCGAGCGGGCGCTCGCCGCCGCGGAAAATCTTGACGACGGCGGCATTGTGGATCAGACCACCGGGAAGGAAGAGGTGCGTACTCCCCCCGAGACAGGCCCCGAGACAGGCTCCGCGACCGACCACGCGACCGACCCCGAGACGAGTCCCGAGACGAGTCCCGAGACCGCTTCCACGGCACATGGCACGACAGGCACAGGCCCTGACTCCGCTTCCGAGTCGGGTCCGGCACCGGCTCCCGCGTCAGGCTCCCCCGCCGCAGCGGAGACGTCCGCACAGCCCAGCACCGAGCAGTTGACCGCAGGGCTCCTGCGGCTGCACGCCGAGCGGATGCGGCTCGTCGCGCGCGAACGGCGCACGCGTGACCGCTTCACCGCGCTCCACCCCGAGGTCGCCGTCGCCGAGATCGCGGCGCTGCCCGGCGATGTGCACGACCTGGCGGGCCTCAGGGACATCGGGGACCGGCTCGCGGCCGGTGGCACTCCGGCCGGAGCTGAATGAGCCGTACGCGCCCGCACGTCGGCAGTGCGGTCGCGGGCCGGAGCGGATCACGGGGCTGCACGCCCCACGACTCGGCTCCGGCACGAAGGGGCGCGACGCCGTCCTGTCGGGCCTGACGATGCCGTCTCCTGACGATGCCGTCTGTCGAGCCCGACCGTGGGGCCGCCCGATGCATCCGGCCTACCCGACCCGGTCTGCCCGATGCGGCCTGCCCGATCCGGTCTGCCCGATGCGATGCATCCGGCCTACCCGACGGCGGCGAACCTCTCGTACGTCTCGTCGTTGTCGAGCTCCGCGGGCAGGAGACCCGCACTGCGCTCGTACTCCGTACGCGCCGTCTCCAGCAGCCGGCGCCACGAGGTGACGGTCGGACGCCTGCGCAACAGCGCGCGGCGCTCCCGCTCCGTCATGCCACCCCACACGCCGAACTCGACGCGATTGTCCAGCGCGTCCGCCAGGCACTCGGTCCGCACGGGACATCCCGTGCACACCGCTTTCGCCCGGTTCTGCGCTGCTCCTTGAACGAACAGTTCATCCGGATCGGTAGTGCGGCAGGCCGCCTGCGCACTCCAGTCGACTACCCAGCCCATACCGGCGCCGTCCTCTCCCGAATCGAGGCTCCCCCACGGCGGCAGCGGCATATTCACCGCCGCCAGTTGAGGACGTTACGGAAGGTGGGCACAGCGCAACACCCCCTTCGGGCCCAATCTTGAATGGCCCGAACGGACTATGCGTAAGCGGCAGATCACCCGACGGAGTGACCGAGAGACATGCGTAACAACCCCGGCAAACAGGGACAGTTCACTTGGGCCACAACGGGCGTCGGATGACACACGAGGCGGTTTCGGACACCTTCCGGGCCCTTCGCGAGGGGTCGCGAGAGCCTCAGGAATGACTACAAGAGGCACGTCCGAGGTAGAGAAGAAATGCCGGGAACGTTTCGGGGCCGTCCCACGTCTTGATACGAGACCGCACTGCTGTGACAGTTGAGTGCAGCTTAGGCCAAGGCATATACGCCTGTCCGGAGAATCAGAACGTAGGCTGCCCTGCATGGGAAAGAAGCGCTCGGCCGGTGACGGCGGCGGTATGTCGCCGGCTCAACAGGCCGCCAAGTTCCTCGGTGTCAGCGTGCTCGCGGGAGCCGTGCTCGCCGGCATCGCGCTGCCCGCCGCGGGCGCGCTCGGCCTGGCCGCCAAAGGCTCGGTCGAGGAGTTCGACGACACACCGGCCGCGCTGAAGCAGCCACCGCTCAGCCAGCGCACCACGATCCTGGACGCCCAGGGCGGCAAGATCGCGACGGTCTACGACCGCGACCGCACCGTGGTGAAGCTCGACGAGATCTCCCCCTACATGCAGAAGGCGATCGTCGCGATCGAGGACTCGCGCTTCTTCGAGCACGGGGCCATCGACGCGAAGGGCATCCTGCGCGCCATCAACGCGAACGCGCGGGGCGGCGGCGTCGCCCAGGGCGCCTCGACCCTCACCCAGCAGTACGTGAAGAACGTGTTCATGGAGGAGGCGGGCGACGACCCGACGAAGCTGGCGCAGGCGACCCAGCAGACGATCGGGCGCAAGGTCCGCGAGCTGAAGTACGCGATCCAGATCGAGAAGGACCTCGGCAAGAAGCGGATCCTCACCAACTACCTGAACATCACGTACTTCGGTGAGCAGGCGTACGGCGTCGAGGCCGCGTCCCAGCGCTACTTCTCGAAGTCGGCCAAGGAGCTGAACGTCCAGGAGTCCGCGCTCCTCGCGGGCATCGTGCAGTCGCCGAGCCGCTACGACCCGGTGAACGACGAGGCCGAGGCGAAGAAGCGGCGCAACGTGGTGCTCCAGCGGATGGCCGACGTCCACGACATCTCGCAGGGCGAGGCCGACAAGGCCAAGCAGATGGGCCTCGGCCTGAAGGTCAGCAAGCCGCAGAACGGCTGCATCACCTCGGTCAAGGGCGCGGCCTTCTTCTGCGACTACGTCGAGCAGGTCGTGAAGAACGACCCGGCGTTCGGCAAGACGAAGGAGAAGCGCGCCAAGCTCTGGAGCCGCGGCGGTCTGACGGTCAGGACGACCCTCGACCCGCAGGCCCAGGCATCGGTGCAGACCTCCCTCAGGAGCAACGTGTACCAGACCGACTCGGTCGCCTCGGCGGTCGCGCTGGTCGAGCCGGGCAGCGGCAAGATCCTCGGCATGGGCCAGTCGAAGCCGTACGGCTACGGCAAGAACGAGACGTCGATCAACTACTCGGTCAACTCGGCCTACCACGGCTCGAACTTCGGCTTCCCGACCGGTTCGACGTTCAAGCCGTTCCTGGCGGCGGCCGCCCTGGAGAACGGCACGCCGATCACCCAGAGCTACCCGGCGCCGTACCAGATGCCGTACCCGAGCACCGTGCAGACGTGCAGCGGCAAGCCGTGGAAGAACGACGGCGGCTACAAGCTGGAGAACGAGAACGAGTCGGAGTCCGGCCCCTATCGCCTCAAGGAGGCGATGGAGAAGTCCATCAACACGTACTTCGTGGAGATGCTCGCCGACACCGGCATGTGCCCGGTCGTCCAGATGACCGACAAGCTGGGCGTCGTGCAGGGCAACGGCACGAAGGTGCCCGAGGTGCCCTCGTCGATGACCCTCGGTTCGACGGGTCTGTCGCCGCTGACGATGGCCTCCGCGTACGCCGCGTTCGCCAACGAGGGCACGTACTGCACCCCCGTCGCCATCGAGTCGATCACCGACGCGAACGGCAAGTCGCTGGCCGTGCCGAAGTCGAAGTGCTCGCGCGCCATGTCGACCCAGACCGCCGACAAGATCAATACGCTGCTCAGCGGCGTGACCGACTCCGGCACGGGCCAGCAGGCCGGCCTCCCCGACCGGGACAACGCCGGTAAGACGGGTACGACGGACGCCCGTAAGAACGCCTGGTTCGTGGGCTACACGCCGAACCTGTCGGGCGCGGTGTGGGTCGGCAGCGCCTCGCAGGGCGTCGAGATGGAGAACATCACCATCGGCGGCCGCTACCACGCCAAGGTCTACGGCGCCGACACGCCCGGGCCGATCTGGCGGGCGGCCATGACCGGCGCGCTGTCCGGCAAGGAGGCGCCGGGCTTCACCACGGTCGACATCCCGGACCTGGACAAGGACAAGAACAAGGACCCGGACCGGGGCGACCAGGGCGGCGGCCAGGGCCACGACGACGGCAAGCCCGCCGGCGACACCGGCGCCGGCACCGGCCTTCCCGACGGACTGTTCCAGGGGCAGGGCAATGGCGGCAACGGCAACGGGGACGGTGGGAACGGTGGGGGCTGGGGCCGCTAGCGGGTCCCCGGGCCGCGACCGGCTTCTCTGAGCTGCTTGAGCGGCCCGAACACACTGATGGCTGAAGGGGCGCCCCCGTCCGGAGGCGCCCCTTCAGTCATCAGTGATGCCGTCTGTATGGCGTCTGTGTGTCGTCCGTGATGTCGTCGTCCGTGAGGAGTGACCCGGGGCCCGGGTTCAGCCGGCGAGCAGCTTCTTGACCGCGGCGGCGACCCGGCCGCCCTCGGCGCGGTCCCCGACCTTCGGCTTCACGATCTTCATGACCTGGCCCATGGCGCGGGGGCCCTCGGCGCCGGCCGCCTTCGCCTCCTCGACCGCCTGGCCGACGATCTGCTCCAGCTCGGCGTCGGACAGCTGCTGCGGCAGGTACTCGGCGAGCACCTCGCCCTCCGCCAGCTCACGGGCGGCGGACTCGGCGCGCCCGCCCTTCTCGAAGGCCTCGGCGGCCTCGCGGCGCTTCTTCGCCTCCTTGACGATCACGGCCTGCACCTCGTCGTCGGCGAGCTCGCGCTTCTCCTTGCCGGCGACCTCCTGGGTCGTGATGGCGGCGAGGGTCATCCGGAGCGTCGAGGAGCGCAGCTCGTCACGCCCCTTGATCGCGGCGTTGAGGTCGTCGTGCAGCTTCGACTTGAGCGTGGTCATGACGCGATTGTCGCAGGTGTACGTGGCGTCCCGCCCGCCGATTTCCGGGGCCCCGGCGGTCTGACACGATGGGGCACATGCGCGCGCGATACGGGATTCCCCTGAAGATCTCTGCTGGTGTCGTGGCGGCGGGCGCCGCCACCGTCGCCTACTCCGCGGGTTACGAAGCCCGCTCCTTCCGCCTGCGACGCGTCACGGTCCCGGTCCTGCCCCCCGGTATGCAGCCGCTGCGCGTCCTCCAGGTCTCCGACATCCACATGGTCGGCGGGCAGCGCAAGAAGCAGCGCTGGCTGCGCTCGCTGGCCGGACTCCGCCCCGACCTCGTCATCAACACGGGCGACAACCTCTCCGACCCGGAGGGCGTACCCGAGGTGCTCGACGCGCTCGGGCCGCTGATGGAGTTCCCGGGCGCCTACGTGTTCGGGTCCAACGACTACTACGGTCCCCGGCCCCGCAACCCCGCCCGGTACCTGCTGGAGAAGGTGCAGGGCCGCCACGGGCTGAACGGGAACCCGCCGGTCGTCGGCGCCATCCACAACCCGTGGGAGGACCTGCGCGACGGCTTCGACGAGGCCGGCTGGCTGAACCTCACCAACACCCGCGGCTCGCTCAAGCTGTCCGGCGTCGAGATCGGCTTCACCGGCGTGGACGACCCGCACATCAAGCGCGACCGGTACGCGGAGGTGGCGGGCGGCCCCACGGCCGGCCCGGACTTCACGATGGCCGTGGTGCACGCCCCGTACCTGCGGGTCCTGGACGCGTTCGCCGCGGACCGCTATCCGCTGATCCTGGCCGGACACACGCACGGCGGCCAGGTGTGCATCCCCTTCTACGGCGCCCTGGTCACCAACTGCGACCTGGACACCGACCGCGTCAAGGGACTCTCCCGGCACACGGCGGAGGGCCACACCTCCTACCTGCACGTCTCGGCGGGCTGCGGCGCGAACCGCTACACCCCGTTCCGTTTCGCCTGCCCGCCAGAGGCGACGCTGATGACGCTGGTGCCGGGGCGGTAGGCGATACGAGCACGGGTCGGTGTCGGTGTACCGCCGGGTCGGCATGACCAGCGTGTCCGGATGAGCCGCGACGGGCGTCCGGTCCTGTTTCCGGGGCCGGTCCGAGACCCTGGACGTACGGTGGATCGCATGATCACGCCGAGCTCCTCCGCCTCCGTCCCGGCGGAGGCGGTCGTCCCGGTCCGCCGCCGCCCCGTCGCGGCGGCCGTCCGGGCCCTGATCGCCCTCGCCGCCCTGACCGGAATCGTCATCGACCTGACGATCAGCGACAGCGTCCCGCGCGTCCTGAGCTACTTCACGATCCAGTCGAACATCCTGGTCGCGCTGGTCCTCGCCCTGTCGGCCGCGCGCGCCTGGTCCGCCCGGCAGCCGCTGCCCGCCGTTCTGACGGGCGGCACGCTGCTCTTCATCTGCATCACGGGGCTCGTCTACCACTTCGTGCTGGCCAACTCCTCGTCCGGCTTCTCCATGACGGACGACGCGGACCACGCCATCACGGGCTGGCGCACGGTCTCCAACCAGCTCCTGCACACCGTCACGCCCATCGGCGTGTTCCTGGACTGGCTCCTGCTGACCCGCCCCGGCCGACTCCGCCTGCGCCACGCGGCCCTCTGGCTGCTCTACCCGCTCGCCTACTTCGGCTTCGCCCTGGTCCGCGGCGCGATCATGAGCCCGGGCACGCCGGCCCGCTACCCGTACCCGTTCCTGGACGTCGACGCCCACGGCTACCCGGGCGTCCTCACCAACGCCGTCGTCTTCGGCCTGGCCTTCTACGTCCTCGCGCTGATCCTGGTCGCCCTGGACCACGTCAGGCCCGAGATCCGCTCCCCCCAAAACCGGATTTCGTCTCCGGGCCCCGGTGGGCTAAAGTAAACGACGTCGCCAGGACCTGCCTCACAGCGGGAACCGGAGCAACGACATCGGGGTGTGGCGCAGCTTGGCAGCGCGCTTCGTTCGGGACGAAGAGGTCGTGGGTTCAAATCCCGCCACCCCGACGCTGGTCAGAGGCCACATACGGATTTCCGTATGTGGCCTCTGTCGTGCTTGGGGAGCCAAACAGGGGGCCAAACGGTTTTGGTCACGCCTCGTCGACGGGATCCTCGTCCTGTCGGGCAAAGATCTCATCCATGACCTCTGCGCCCTCCGTGATGACCGGTCGGAGTTGCTTCCGGTAGACGGCTTCCGTCGTCGCCTGACTGCTGTGGCCGACAAGCTGCGCGATGCGCTCCAACGGGATGCCATGGTCCGAGAGCAGCGAGACGAAGCTGTGCCGCAGCTCTCGCGGCGTCCACTCCGGCTTCAGTCCGGCCTTCTTGACGATGGCCTTGAAGTCGCGTCGGACGTTCGCCGCGTCAAGCGGCTCCCCGGTCCGTGTTGTGAACACGCGGCCGGTAGGACTCCACTCTCTGCCCTTCGACGCACACTCCTGCTGCTGCCATCGCTTGTGCTCTTCGAGCACATCGACCACCTGCCTCGGCAGAGCGATAGTCCGGCGGCTCCTTCTGGTCTTCGTGTCGCCGTGCTTTCGCACTGAGCGCCATACGGCGACGTGGGGCGGTACGCCATCCTCGGTCTCCAGGAAAACGTGATCCCAGGTGAGGGGTCGCGCCTCCTCGGTACGCACACCGCTCAGGAGCGAAAGCACAAGGTAGGCATACAGCCGTGACGGGCCCGCAGCGATGAGTACGGCTTGCCCCTGCTTCAGGTTGAGTGCCTTACTCGGGCGTCCCGGTCGGCCCTCTGGTGCGGTGACGAGCAGTGCGACGTTGCGCGCGGCCTTGTCCCTGCGCTGAGCATGGGCGATGGATCGGCGCAGGATGGCGAGCAGGTCTCGGAGACTGCGAGTCGCGAGGAACTCGGCCCGCTCGTCCAACCAGTCGTCGACGTCGTCCGCGCTGAGATCCTTCAACTTGGCCTTGCCGATGAGCGGGATCAGGTGCTTGTTCGCCATCGACCTGTTCTTGCCGATGGTGCCCTTCTCCTCGCGTCCCTTGAGTCCTCGCTCAAGCCAGTCTTTCACCGCGTCGGTCACGGTGTAGTTGGCCGGCGCTTTGACGCCCGACTGCACTTCCTTCTTCAGGTCACGGATCTTCTGGCGAACCTCGGTCTTGGTCTTTCCGTAGACCTTGGGGCGACGACGCTCGCCGTTCGGGGCGTATCCGAGGGACACCGCACCGACGTAGCGGTTCTTCGCCGAGTCCCAGTAGATCGTGTCCTCTCCGTTCCCTGCCCTGCGGCCACGCTTCGGAAGTTCGGGATCTGTCATTCCTGGTTCGCCTTTCGGAGCAAGAGAACGGGCCGCGCCTCGAAAGGCGCGGCCCGAAGTTGGTGATGGTTGGTCAGGCGGAGTTTTCCGCTTCGCGCTTGAGGAGTTCGACGTACTGAGCGATGTACTCCGGCGGCACGAGTCGGCGACGGCCGATGCGGACGGTCTGGAGTCGTCCGAGGCGCATCTCCTCATAGACCATCGAACGTCCGATCCTGAGAACGGTCGCGGCCTCTTCCGGTCGGTACAGGAGCTGCTCGACAGGTTCAGCAACGGTGCTCATGCTGAGTGCCCCCACGGGGTGGGTGTCTGGGGGCCTTCTCAGAAGTCCGCTACATCCGCTACATCGCAGGTCAGCGGGGGTGTTTGTGTAGCGGACGCGCGGCATGTAGCGGCTACGGCGCTACGTGGGGACGCGGGCCGTAGCCGCTACATCGGGGTGGTGCCGCTACAGGGATTGGGTCGCTGACCTGGGGTGTAGCGTACGGCGATGGTGGGCAGTCGGTCGACGCCGACCATGACGTGGTCGCGCAGGTCGGTGAGGAGACGGATGCCGATGCTGCCCTTGTCGTTGACCTGGGAGCCTTTGACCAGTTCGGTGCAGGCGGCGCGGGCCCGCTTGGGCCACGCGCCCCCGACCGCGTCGGCGACGGCGAGCAGGGGTTCCCACACGTCTGCGGGCCGGTCGGTGACGCCTTCGGGCATCTCCGGTCATGCCCCGGAGACCTGCTCGCCTGCCTGCTCTGCCCACTTGGCGAGGCGGTCGCGCGGGGCGAACCCTTCCTTCTCGTGGATGCGTGAGCGGTAGGCCTCTGCCTTCTCGTTCCTCGCCCTGCGGCGCATGCGGATGATGACGGAGCGGGTCAGAATCGTGTCGGGCAGGGAGCCGAGTCCGGCGACCGCCACGGCGGTGTACGAGGGGAAGGCTTGCACGGTCTGGTTCGCCCCGTCGCCGACGCATCGGTACATGACCTTGCCGCGCCGGTGGCCGACGTTGATGAACCCGCGGAGCTGTTCGTTCTCTCCGGCCTCGGGGCCGAAGATGGTGTCGATCTCGTCGAAGAGGATCGTGGGGCGTTGCCCGTCGACCCCGGACACGGCCCGAAAGAGGGCGGCGGCGTCGACCGCGGCCATCGGGTTGGGCTCGAGGGTTCCACGATCTCCAGTGCTCGGGACTTCCCGGACCCTGGTTCCGGAGAGAGGAAGGCGCGGGGTGGACCCGAAGCAGTCGAGCAGGTGAGCGTGGGCGTCCCACAACGTCACGGCGACGTAGGCGGCTTCAGTGGGGAAGACGTTGAAGCGCCGGTGGAAAGCCTCTACCTCGTTCAGCAGTCCGGCCCCGTCGATGGCGGGGGCGGTGGTGGGCTGGTCACTCATGCGGCGGCCCGTCCTTCCTGGGGGTTGCGCAGGGGGCACGCGGTGCGGTGCGTCTCGTGGTCGGTGATCAGGGCGAGCACGCGGCGCTGCCCTACGGCGCTGCGGTCGCGTCCGCACGCGCACCACGACGTGGCGGTCGGGGTCGTGCCGCGACCGGACGCGTTGATGGTCAGCCACGCGATCGGGCGGCGTCCGTCGTCGCCGCGCGGGTCAAGACCACGAGCAGTGCGGACGCCTTCGGCGACCACCTTTCGGGCGCCCACGCTCGGTGTGTCCACAGGCTGTGCGGTCTCGCCGTGCAGGGCCGGACGCTTGGTGCCGGGACGGAGGGGAAAGACGTGCCAGCCGCGTGCGGCGGCGTCCAGGGCCGCGGCGAGAGGGTCTCGCCGGGTGGTACTGGGATGCGTCATGCTGGGAGACCTCCACAGGCCTGTTGAGGGCAGGTGGACAAGGGCGGCCCCGGTTCTTTGGCGAGATGCGGGGGCCGCCCTTGGCGTAGCTAGGCGCAGGTGCAGTCCGGGCGTTCACTGCTGCCGTCGGCGCCGCAGCCGCAGCAGTGCGGGTAGATCTCGCCGCTGTCCTGCTCGTCGTCGCAGGTGGGGCAGTCGTCGAAGTCGTCGTGTGCGTCCATGAAGTTCCCTTCTCAGCCGTGGAAGTGGTTGCGCTTGATGACGGCCTTGCGGATGTTGACCGTGGTCGAACCGCCGCGGCCCGAACTGCCGAGGATCTGCACGGCGATGAACCCGCCGAAGACGACCGCGGCGAGGATGATGAGTTGCTGGATGAGCGCGGCGAGTGCGGCGATGAACGTGGTGAGCATCAGCAGTCCGCCGCACGCGGCGAGGAAGCCGACGCCGCCGAGGGCGACGTTCACCGCGGCCCGGGAGACGGGCGGCTCGAGCGCGAACGGTTCGGGCTGCGCGGGGGTGACGGCGTAGCCGGTGACGACCCGCCCGTCGGGCAGCACGGCGGGGATGTGGCCCGGCTGCACGGGCACGAGCGGCGCCGCGGTAGGGATCGGTGCGGGGTAGTGGACGGCGCCGGCGCTCTGCGGCGCGCGGTATGTGGTGGGCTCGTTCACGGCGACTCTCCTCAACTTCCGATGTTCGGGATGGCGTTGGTGATCGCGGTCACGAGGCCGTTGACGCTGTCGTTGGCGTCGGTGGAGGCGAGGTAGAAGCCGAAGAGGACGGCGATGACCGCGGCGCCGCTCCCGAGCGCCTTGAAGCGCAGGAGCACGAGCAGTCCGGCGGCGAGCAGGAGCACGAGCGGGATCGTGACGACCATGGGTCGGTTGCCTTTCGGGTCAGCGGGCGGGGCAGGACGTGAGGAGCAGCCCGAGCGCGATGCCGAGCGCGGCGAGGCGCAGCACGGTGGCCATCAGCGGGTGCCGGCGCGGTAGGTGCAGCGGCTGACGTTGTAGAGGTGTCGGCCGACCCGTATCCGCTTGCCGGTGGCCTTGCAGCGTCGGCAGTCCTTGCCGCGCTTGGCTTTGCCCTTGCGGTCGTACTTGATCTCGTGGCCCATGCCGTCGCACTGCCGGCAGTCGCCGAACGGGGACAGCCAGCACTTGACGCTGTAGCAGAAGGTGACGAGCAGGAGGGAGACGGTAGCGAGCGTGAAGAGGATCATCGCAGGGCCTCTCAGGCAGGTTTCCGGGGTTTGCGCAGGTGGGTCGCTACTTGCTCGCGGCCTGATCAGGGGCGGTTTGGGTCGCTAGCAGGGTTGCTACCGGTAGCGACGGATGCCGCTACCGGTAGCAAGCTGCGGGACCTATCCGGCATCCCTCTTGTTGTTGCGCTCCGTAATCGCATGGGCGATGTCGTCGCGCTTGATGCCGCGCTTGTTGAGCTGCTCACCGTTGATGCGGCGACTGATCTGGCCGGTGGCCACGCCGTACGGCTTGAGCGCTGCGGTGAGCGCTTCGGCCTTCGGCTTGGCCTCCAGCTCCGCCCACGCGCCGTAGACGTCGGGGCGCAGGTCGGCGAGGCGGTCAACGATGGTCTCGGACCACACCTTGGCCTCGCCCTGGCCCAGCACCGCGGCGACGTCGTCCAGCACGCTCGCCACCGTGTCCGCGGTCGGGGCCGGCCCGGCAGCGTCGCCGGACAGGGTGCCCTCGGCCTCGCGCAGGGCGGCGGCGCGGATCAGGAAAGGCGGCACGCGGAACGTCCGGCCGCACCTTCCCGTGGGGCGACCAGAAGACTGCCGCGAAGTGCAACGTCCGAGAGACCGGGGTCGAAGGCACGACCTCCGTCTCCCGGTACCACAGCGACGTCTCGCCCTACGGCGTCTACGACATGGTGGGCAACGTCTGGGAATGGCTGGCGTCGCCGACCGTCCCGGGGCGGTACGAGCTTCGGGGCAGCGCCTTCACGAGCCCTCTGTTCCGTGGGGTCCCGTCAGCCACGAACGACGCCGACGACACAGGATTCCGCTGCGTGGCATCACCTGAGCATATGCCCTTTTAAAGGCACCTCCTCAAAGGCGGCCAATCAGACCCCTCCCTTGCAGCCTATCCCCCTGGGCGCGTTTGGAAATAATTCACGGTTTCCGTGCGCGCCCAGCACCCACTTCGCCTACCTACAGACTCCAAACTCGGTCCAACGCATCGTCCGCCAGTAGGCGCGACCTGCCCTCGATCTGGGCGTCAGACGGCGAATCAGCACCACTCTTCTCCCACGATTCGAGCTCCGCATCGAAATACGCCCTCCCCTTCTTAAGTTCCTCAACCTTGGATGGCAGAGGAGCATCCCCCAGGGAGCTATTAAGGCGAGCGGTGAGCAGCGTCAGGTTACCGATCGAATAGACTGGATCGCGATAGTCCCTCTCGGCGCTTGATTGTGGCTTGATGTGCTCAATCGACCACGCCTTGAGATCCTGTCCCGCCGGCAGCGAGTCCGCCGCCTTCGCGAAAGACATCAATACGTAAGCGATAAAGATCTTGCGCGACCGGATCTTCTGCTTTTGATTCAGCTGAAGCGAGGGCGCATAGAACAAGTTACAAAACGCTCGGTGAGCACTCGCTCGATCCGGCAGGCTGGCGCGAAGCTTATCCTTCAAGTCTGCAATAGCATCCGCGACCTCACGGGTGGACTTAGCCTCCTCCAAGCGGACGGCGAATCGATTATAACGAGCCCGCGTTCCACCAGTAGAACTACTATTCGTTAGGGCAGTATTCTGGAAGTGGAAAGCTTCAACAAGCCTCATGACTTCAATTACATGAGGTTGCCTGATGAATTTCACCTCCCGGAACTTGCGCGCTACAGCCATGACAGTCGAGTTAGCCACAGAGACATTAAAGATCGCGAGCGCGCGAACGCTGTCAACAAATTCTGAAATCGTAAAGGCATTACGCACGCCCTGCACTCTCGGCTGAACCTGCAGATCCTCATACTCTAGCCACGCATATGTATCTGCATCCGCTTCAAGCTCCGCCAGGTAAGAGAGATGCGCATCAGGATCGGAGCCCACCCTGCGGCTAATCTCCTTGAAAAGCTCAGGCTCCTTTACCGCCTCCCGCCTCGAGTTCCAGGACTGCCAAATAAATCTGTCGACGACATCTGTCGCTACGCGACCGTCCTGAACGGTATCGACGATCCTTTCCCAACGGGCCGTTATCGCCGTTCGATCGTCGGCTTTAGTGGAGCCGCCGCGAATCAGGAGGTTCTTCACGAGGTCCGACAAGCGCAAGTCTGCCCCACGCGTATTCAGCGTTTCGAAAACCAGAAAGCCATCTTCCTCAGATGCCAACTCAACCTGGATCACGCGCGCCTTCAAGGCGTTGGACCTAATGGACTTCAGGCGCTCCACTTGCTCACCTGGCGACAACTCATTGATCTCGTCTAGAATCTTCACCTCGAAGAATGTTCGCGCCTCCCCGATCCGCTTGGCGCTAACATTCCATTTCGCCCCCGACGGAATGACATTTGGGTTCTGAATAACCTCGTAGAACATTTCCTCCGGGCGGCGCAAAACCGGATAACTCTTACCGTCGTCGTCCTTGACCATCAAATATTTCTGAGTTGTATCGGCCTGGCCATTGGCCGTACTTACATCGAAATCATCGTCATTCGCGTAATTTTTAGCCACTTCTTTGAAAGCGTCGCGAACCACAGATAGAAGGATTGCGCTCGTAGTCAGCCTCTGCTGACCGTCAATGATCGAATAAGTGTCACTGAAAAGGTCCCTCTTTTCGCTGACCCACGTTACCGTGGACCCGAAAAAGAAATCCCCCTTCGCCAAGATGACGTCTTCCCAGAAATCGGCAAGCTGCTCCCGTGACCAACTGTAAGGACGCTGAAAGTTAGGAATCTCGTACAAGCACTGTTGGAAACACGTTTGTATGGTCTTCGTCTGACTCTCAATCGGAATCAGCTCGGTGCTCGAAATCCCCTCGGCCATCCTCAACCCCCAGCTCGTCACGAATTACGTCGACGTGAACAGTAGCGCAAGACTAATGAACCGCGCATGTGGCTTGTAATCTTCAACTTGCCTTTTTCTCAGCTCGTTGATCTCTGCCGATGAGCTGCACCGATAGGTAGGTTCGCGCAGGACAGTGGGAGGGAGTCCGGCGGGAGCGCTTGCGGGCGACGTACCGCAGCGCACGCCAGGTGGCGGGGCACAGGACAGAAGTGAAGGGGGCCAAAAAGGGGGCCACCGACCGCAGTCCCTCATGGACCTCTATGGACAACGGCGGACTCAAGTTGGGGTGTTTGCCCAGGTCGCACGCCAGTCGTACCAGGTCAGTCGGGCCCGCAATCGCGTTCGGGACGAAGAGGTTGTGGGTTCAAATCCCGCCACCCCGACAGCTGAAACACCAGGTCAGGGGCCTGATCCGCATCGCGGATCGGGCCCCTCCTGCATCTCCGGGGATCGTTGACAGCACCGGTGACGGCGTCCCCGAGCGAGTTGGCCGCCCGTGCGCGGCCTGCGGCACAGTCATGGAGTACTGGCGCCCGCGCAGCCAGAAGTACTGCTCCGACCCCTGCCGTACCTCGGCCGCCAAAAAGCAGCGCACCGAACGCCCGAAGGACGCGCCGAAGATGCCTCGCCCGAAGCAGACGCTCATGCCGGGGACGCCGCCCGTGCCCGACCTCACCAGGACTCGGGAGGTTCATGGTGATCCTTACTGGAACCCGATCCTCGCGGCTGCCGAACGCGCCACCGGCGGCGAACCTTGCCGGATCTGCAGCGAGCCCGTGCCGAAGAATGCGCACTGGGAGCACCGTGACCGGCACGTCTGCTCCGGCCAGTGCAACACCACGCTGAAGCGACGCACGAAGGCATGGATCGGGAGGGGCGAGATCGACGTGACCGCCATCGCGGATCACGGTGACCGGTCCTCCGCCGATACCGAGCAGCGCGCTCGGTTCGCAGCCGCACGGGAGCCTCGAGTCTTCCGCACCAGGACCGCCGACGACGACTTCCCCTACGAGTTCTACGGGTTGGGTCCCATCGAGGGCGATGTCGTCGAGCGGCACGGCTCCATCACGACGTACGCCACGGCTACCACCCTGGGCGCCGACTGGCTCGTCGACCTGGTGCGCCGGAACTCCGAACCCGATGCGGAGCCAATGGTCGCGAGCCACCAGGAAACGGGTGCGCTCCTCGCTTACACGGACCGCACCCCGTGTGGACCAAGGTGCCCGGCCAGGAACGCCCTCTCGTGCAGGAGACATCCTTCACGGGGGATGACGGGCGTCAGTGGCACTGGCAGAACGAGATATTTCGCAACATGGACGAGAGCGGGAAGACCTACGACTGGGAAGCCTGGGTCTGCGTCGCCGAACCGATCCCCACCCTGTGGACTCCGGCATACACAGCCCGTTCTCACAAGCAGCGACGCTCCACTCGGGCCCGCAACAGCTATCAGGTCCGCATGCGCGGCTTCGGCACGCTCAAGGCCGCCGCCGACCAAGTGGACCCGTTCGATATCTACTAACGCGACCACTGGGTCTGCCGGATATGCGGCCGGCCGATGAGCCCCGACGTCGAGTGGCCGGACATGTGGTCCCCCACCCTCGATCACATCGAACCAGTCGCGGAGGGCGGGGAGCACACGGCTGAGAGCCTGCAGGCGGCCCATTGGATCTGCAACGTCCGCAAGGGAGACGCCTGGGGACCTGGCGAGGCCCAGCCCTCCTAGCCCCCAGCACCGAGCCATCGCGGCCCAGACCCGTAGCTCGGTACGGCATCCCGGCACGTCCGCCCCACCGCGAAGCCGACGCCCACCACTCGCCCGACCGAACTGCCCCGACAACCGCGGCGGCGCTCACGGGCCCTGGCCGGCCCGAGCTTGACCACCCGGACCCCTTCCCGGTCCGGGCAGCAGAACCTGTCTCAGGTGGCCTTTAGTCCCCCGCGCGCCGAAGGGCGGTAGCGTCCCCCGCGAGGCCAACGGAGAGGGAGCACGCCGCATGCCGCAGCCGACGACCGCCGCCGACCACAACGCCCCGCGCGGACTCATCCTGGACTTCGCCGGGGTGCTGACCGGCGACCCCCGCTCCGTGCACCGCGCGTGGTGTGAATCGGAAGGACTCCAACCCGAGGCGTGGCGCTCCGCCCTCGGCCGGCATCCCGAGGGCCGACGGCTGTACGCGGCACTGGAAGTCGGGCAGATCAGTCAAGCCACGTGGAACGAGGGCACCGCGAGCCTGCTCGGTGCCCACGTCGAGCCGTCGAATCTGATGGGGCGCGCCTGGGCGGGGGTGCCTGCGGCGCAGCATGTGGCCGCTGTCGCGCGGGCCGCCAAGGAGGCGGGATACAAGCTCGCGCTCTTGTCGAACAGTTTCGGCCTGGATCCCTTCAACCCGTATGTGCATGCCGGTATTTGGGACCTGTTTGACGTCCACGTGATTTCCGAGGTCGTCGGAATGGCGAAGCCGGACCCGGCGATCTATCAACTGACGCTGGAGCGCCTCGGGCTACCCGGGTCAGCTTGCGTGTTCGTCGACGACCACCCGGTGAACCTTCCGCCCGCCGAGGCCCTGGGCATCACCACCGTGCTCGCGACGCGCGAGGCGGACACGGTCGCCAAGCTGCAAGACCTCCTAGGCGTCCGCGCCGATCTAGCCGCATAGCAGCCGCGTCCATCCGCCGGCCCAACACCACTCGAATCACTGAGTATCGGTGTGCTTGCCCGATGGCTATCGCCCCACCACCGAAGCTGCCTCCGCCCGTACGCTGACGCAGACGGCTCACAGGTCGACTGCAAGGGGGCACCCCGTGGAAATCCCCGACAACCTGAGTGTGGGTGAACGCATCCGGCTCCTTCGGGAGTCGCGCGGCATGCCCCGCCCCGTCCTGGCCCAGATGTGCGGCCGCGGCCCGGACTGGCTCAAGCGCATCGAGAACGGCGACCGTGAACTGCGCTCCTACTCCCTGCTTTTCAGGCTGGCCGCCGCCCTTCAGGTGCCGGACCTCTCCGTGATCACCGGCCAGGACTCGGACGCCGGACACCCCGTGCCGACCGGCGGACTCAACCACCCTGGCATGCCTGCCATTTGGGCAGTTGTGATGAAGCGGCCTTTCGGCCTCGTGACGGCACCTTCGGCGCTCCCGAACCCGGCGGCCCTCCAGGGCCGGGTGAACCAGTCCTGGCGCCTGTGGCACAACTCCGGGAGCAACCGGACCGAGGTCGGTGCCCAGCTTCCGGAGCTGATCCGGGATGGCGAGGCTGCTGTACGCGTCTTGGACGGACCGGAGCGCCGGACCGCGCTCGTCGCGCTCTCGGACATCTACCGCCTCACCGGCCAGGCGACGGCGTACATCGCCCCGGCGGAGATGGCCTGGATCGTCGCCGACCGGGCTCTGGCAGCCGCCCAGGACGCGGACGACCCCGCCGCCATCGCGGCCGCCGCCTGGAACATGGGCAACATCCTGCGGGAGACGTCGTACCCGGACGACGCGCTGCGCGTCGTCACCGAGGCCGGCGACCTGCTCCGCCCGCACCTGGACGACGCTCCCGACGACTGGCGCGGCATCTACGGCGCTCTGCACCTGCACGCCGCCGTCACGCACGCTCGCGAAGGCAACGAGGGCGACGCCTGGCGCTGCTGGGACAAGGGCAACGAGGTCGCGAAGAGCCTTTCAGCCTCGTACGTGCATCCGTCGACGGTTTTCGGCCGAGCCAACGTCGACTTCCACCAGGTGTCCGTCGCGACGGATCTTCGCAAGGCACAGAAGGCGATCGGCCTGGCGCACGACATCGACCCCGACATCATGCCGTCGAAGGAACGCCAGGCCCGGCTCTGGATCGAGGTCGCCCGCGGGCACCTCCAGCGCGGGGACAGGACGGCGGCGCTGCACGTCATGAAGCTCGCCCACGACATCGCGGCCGAGACGGTCGCGTACACACCATCGGCCCGCGCCGTGGCCGCAGACCTGTGGCGGAAGGCACCGCGTGCGCTGCGACGGGAGGCCGGTGAGCTCGCCGAGAAGGTCGGCGTGGCCGCTCCCGGATAGAGGCACGTAGAGGTATTCCGACGCCGCGTGGCGGGCCTGTGCCGGGTGGCCGAAAGCGACGGGGCCAGACCCTGCAAGGGGGCCAACTCGGCCCCCTTCCCGGTTGATCCGCGCCCTACGGTGACGTTCCTCGTCCGGACCGTCTACCGCTGGGAGCACCGTGACCACCCCCGTTCCCTTGCACGCATCGCTGCGCCGCGGAGCCGCACCGCAGATCAACGCCGCGTCCGGCGAAGTGCGCCTTCCACTCTCCTTGTTCAGGATCGACGAGTACCAGGGCGACACGGACCTCGTCCTCTCCCGAACTGCGGGCGAGCGCCTCCTCAGTGGTGTCGGAGGCACTCTCGCGGCGGGGTCACCTTCACCGCCGTACGCATCCCGGCCACCGTCGTCCACGCCGCAGCGGAAACCGATACTCCGGAGCGGGTTCGCGACTACCTCGTCCGCACTGTGGGCGGCCCGGTCTTCGCCGACCAGTTCTCGTGCCTCTTCTACGCCCTCGTACCGGCGACCGCGGCCGACATCCGACCTGGCTGGGCCGTATGGCGTCCGATGCCGAATGCCTCGGCGCGAACTCCTTCCTCGGAGTACCAAGGCCCGGCCGCAACGATCCCGAGATGTCGCGCTGCCGCTGGATGATCCCGATGAGCGGCCGGGGTGACCTCTGCACCCCCGACGCGGTACTGCGCCTCATCGACCGCGGGCGGCCCAACCAGGTGGTCGCACAAGAGCGGGACGACAACCTCGCAACACCCTGAGGCCGGTCGAGGTGTGCCCCGTCCCGCCCTACTAGGCCAACCGCTTCTAACTCCCTTACCTACAGGCGGAGATCACATGACCCCAGCGACGCGTACCAGCGCGCAGGAAGTCCAGGACGGAACAGCTCAACGTCTCGTGGCCAGTCCGTTCCTGGCGCAGTACCTTCTCCTCCAGCCCGGCCGAGCGACCGGCATACGCATCCCGGAAGCGCGCTACGAAGAACTGGCGGCGGCCGGAGCGACAGAACGGCCGGTCCCGACCTGGGTGACCGACGCGGCGAAGAGGGCGTGGAGCACCGAGCTGCCCGCCGCACCGCTCGGCGACACCGTCCTCGTCCGCAAGCGGTCCCCGTACGGCTACGCGAAGGCATCCTGGGAGATCAACCTCGGCTGCGACTACGACTGCTCCTTCTGCTACCTCGGGGAAAAGCGGTTCGAGGGCCTGGACTGGGAGAACAAGCAGCGACTCCTGCGCATGCTGCGGGACGCCGGAGTGCTGTGGTTGCAGATCACCGGCGGCGAGGCTCTGATCGACCGCGAGTTCGGCGCGGCGTACGAGTACACCCACCGGCTCGGCATGATGGTCCAGGTCTCCACCAACGGTTCATCCCTGCGCAAGCAGCCGATCCGGGACCTCTTCACCCGCCACCGCCCGTACCGGCTGACGGTGAGCTTGTACGGAGCGACCGGCGATACGTACGACAAGGTCACGAGGAACCGCGGGGCCTTCGCCCGGTTCACGGCCGGCCTGGACGCCGCCCGAGAGGACGGGCTGCCGATCCGCCTCAACGTGATCGTCTCGGACGACAACGCGCACGAGGTCGACGCGATGGTGGGCCTCGCCGAGGCGTACGGATTTCCGCACCAGGTCTATACGAACATGTCACCCACGATCGACGGCGAGGCGAATCCGCTCGCGGCACAGGCGGAGAGCCACGTGCAGGTTCGGAGAGTCTTCACAGGCTGCAATGCCGGGCACACGTTCTTCCACGTCAATCCGCACGGCATCGCCTCGATCTGCAAGGTCGGCCGCGACCCGAGCGTGAACCTCATCGCCGAGGGCCTCGAAGCTCTTCCCCGACTCGGCGCGATCGCCGAGTCCCTACAGCTCCGCACCGGTGGATGCTCCGGCTGCACGAAGACCGGCACGTGCCGCGCCTGTCGGCCGCTGGCGAAGCTCTACCAGGAGGCGGGGGACCGACGAGAACTCTATTGCCAACACGGAGGCTACGGATCATGACTCCACCCACCGCAACGCTGGCCCCGCCGCACGAGCCAGTGATGCTCACCATCGGCCGCCGCCCGGCGGACGGATCAACACCGACCGGAGTGCTGCCGGTGCCACTGCCCGCCGCCACGATCGCCGACGACGAGATCCAGATCCTCACCGACCTGGACGAGGCCGCCGAGGGAGCCGAGTGCAGCTGCTCGGCCGGTGACGACCAGCCCTACTAGAGACCCGGACACGGGTGGTCCCCGTGCCGCCCATTCCCCCCTCCGAGTGCCGCCCCGGCCTTACCCTGGCCCGGGCGGCATTCCCAACTCCCCAGCACCCGAGGATCCGCGCGTGTCCATGCCTCGAATCCCCTTCGAACAGCTCCCGGCCGACGTCCGCCAAGCCGTCACCGACAAGAGCGGCGCCGTACGCCGGACGGTGACCTTGCAAGGCGGCATGAACTCCGGCGTCGCCTCTGTACTGGAGACCGAGAGCGGCAGGGTCTTCGTGAAGGGCATCGCGAGCGATCATCCGCAGGTCACCGCACAGCGTCGCGAAGCAGCGATCGCCCCCCACCTGCCCGCCTCCTGTCCTCGCCTGTACTGGCACCTGGAAGCCGGCGGGTGGAGCCTTCTCGGATACGAGGTCCTGAACGGCCGCCACGCCGACTACAGCCCCGGCTCACCCGACCTGGCACTCGTGAGAGCCGCGCTCACCGAACTGCAACAGGTCACCGCCCCGGCCGACATCGAGATCAAGGACGCGGTGGACCGCTGGAGGGACTACGCCCCGCCCGGAACACTGCAGTACTTCAGCGGCGACACCCTGCTGCACACCGATTTCGCCCCGGACAACGTCCTGGTCGCCGACGGGCGCGCCCGCCTCATCGACTGGGCGTGGCCAACGCGGGGTGCAGCATGGATCGACCCAGGCGCCTTGGCGCTCAGGCTGATGGACGCCGACCACACCGCGGAGAGCGCGGTCGCCTTCGCAAGCCGCTTCCCGTCGTGGCAGAACGCCGATCCAAAGGCGCTGGCGGCACTCGGTACCGCGACCGCAGCGCTGTGGTCGGAGATCGCCGAATCCGACCCAACGCCGTGGAAACAAGGGATGGCCCATCGAGCCAATGAGTTCGAGCTCGCCCTGCACCGCATTCCGTAGACCCAGCAGCAGCCGAGAAGTGGCAACGCAGTTCTACAGCAAATGCGCTCTTCCACAAATTTCGAGACGGGCACCCGTACCCGCCCCTATCTTCATCTGTCGCGATGAATTGGTTCACGCTTGACACCGACTGCCTTTTTGCAGTTGAGGAAGAACGGCCCGAGGCCGAGGCCGTTCCCCGCCTAGTGGCTCGGCATCACGCCAGCACAGCGCACGTACGCATGGTCGCCACTATGGCCGCCGAGACGCATAAATCCTGATCCAGCTCATGCAGCCGGTCACTGAATCGCTGGCTTACCCCGGTCCACCCGGTGTCCGGTCCCTCCCCAACCCTCTGGGTGTCGAGCATGGCATCGATGGAGACGGAAGCAGCAAGTAGGGCATCCGGTGGGAACCGCAGTGGCTCTGCCGCAGTGCATCAGGCGCCTGGCAAAAGCTCCGGGGAAGCGGTCCCGTTGCGTCTCGCTTCGGGGTTACGGGCGAGGGGTGGCGGTCTCCTTGATGAAGAAGCCTGCGAGGGCTCCCAGGACCAGCAGGATCGGCATCATGAGCAGTGCGTGGCCGTAGTCGGTGAGGGAGGGGGAATCGGGGAGGATCTTGCTGGGGATGGCCTGGAGGAGGCCGCCGATGATGAAGCAGATGCCGTTGACGATGGCGGCCGAGCTGCCGACCAGCCTGCCGGGGACGGACTCGCCGGCCACCGTGAATCCGAGCATGTGGGCGCCCGCGAACAGGCCCACGCAGAACATGGTGACCACGGAGACGGCGTTGGTCTCCTTGGGCAGGTAGATGAGTAGGCAGACGGCGGCGGCCTGGAGCAGGACACCGACGATGGCGGGCATGCGGCGGTTGTTCCAGTGGTCGGAGAGCAGGTTGAACAGGGGCGCGCCGACGGCCAGTCCGAGCCATGACATGGCGGTCAGGACCGCCGCGAGCGACGTGCTGGCGCCGCGGGCCTCCATGACGCGCGGGCCCCACAGCACTCCCATGGCGAGCATCGAGCCGAAGGAGACGCCGGCC
Organism: Streptomyces sp. NPDC088785; assembly: GCF_044750685.1. NCBI lineage: Bacteria > Bacillati > Actinomycetota > Actinomycetes > Kitasatosporales > Streptomycetaceae > Streptomyces > Streptomyces sp. NPDC088785. The sequence goes on along the minus strand of NZ_JBIVKH010000003.1, from coordinate 562,319 downwards.
AGCGCCGAGGAGAGGACGACGTTGCGGTTGCGGAAGCAGGCGCCGAGGTCGCGGAAGATGCTGGAGACGAGCGGCGGCCGGGTGGCCCCCGTGGCCTGGGCCAGCTGTTCCGGGCCGGTCGACGGGTTCCGCACGAGGAGGGCGAAGAGCACGATCAGGGCCACGCCCATGGCGCCGAAGCCGTTGAGGAGCTGCTGCCAGGTGACGTGCTGGAGCTGCCAGGAGATCGCCGGCTGGCCGAAGGCGGAGCCGAGCGAGGCGAGCGACTGCACGAGGCCGAACATCAGGCCGTAGCGGGCGGCCGGGAACCACTGGCCGCCGATGTATCCGGCGCCGACGAAGCCGAAGGACGAGCCGACCGCGAGGACGATCTGCGCGGCGATCAGGGTGGCCATGCTGGTGGTCTGCGCGTAGAGGAAGGCGCCCGCGGTGACGAAGGCGACGCCGATCGCGAGCAGCGGGCGGGAGCCGAAGCGGTCCAGCAGGGCGCCCGAGAAGAACTGGCACAGCGCGAAGGCCCACGTGTAGATGGATCCGGCGAGGCCGATCTGGGCCACGGTGAGCGAGGCGGTCTTCTGGATCTCCGGGGAGACCACCGCGTAGCCGGTCTGGATGGAGAACAGCCAGACCACGAAGACGGTGCACAGGCCCCAGATGACCCATGCCTCGACGCCGCCGATGGTCTTGTGCGGTCCGTGCAGGATGCGGGCGCCGGGGTGCTTCTTGAACTCGGGCTCGCCCGCGGGCGCCGCGCCGGGGGCGGGAGTGGGGGTGGTGCTCGCCATGACGTACTCCTGTCGGCTCAGGCGGACGCGCGGTCGCGGTCGTGGGCCAGGGCTCCGTTGATGTAGGTGGCGCGCACGGTGCGGTCGTCCCCCATGACGGCGAGGACGAACAGCAGTTCGTCGATGTCGTTCACGCGGGATGTGCGCTGGGCCAGCAGCGGGGTGGCCCTGGGGTCCAGGACGACGAAGTCGGCCTCGTGTCCCGGTTCGAGCGATCCGACCTTGTCCTCGATGCCCATGGCCTGGGCGCTGCCGAGGGTGGCGAGGTAGAACGCCTTGACGGAGTCGAGCGGGTAGTTGCTCAGCTCGGCGACCTTGTACGCCTCGTTCATCGTGGCGAGCAGCGAGAACGACGTGCCCGCGCCGATGTCGGTGCCCAGACCCACGTGCATGGGGCGTTTGGCGTCCTTGGCGTCGTGGACGTGGAACAGGCCGCTGCCCAGGAACAGGTTCGAGGTGGGGCAGTGCGAGACGGCGGTGCCCGTCTCGGAGCACCGGTCGCGTTCCCGGCCCGTCAGGTGCACGCCGTGGGCCAGTACGGCGCCCCGGCCGAGCAGTCCGAAGTGGTCGTACACGTCGAGATAGCCCTGCCGGTCCGGGAACAGGGAGCGCACCCAGGAGATCTCCCCGGTGTTCTCGGACACGTGGGTGTGCACCAGCGCCTCGGGGTGCTCGCGCCACAGCGTGCCCGCCGCCTCCAGCTGTTCGGGGGTGCTGGTGGGGGCGAACCGCGGCGTGATCGCGTAGAGGTTGCGGTCCTTGCCGTGCCAGCGTTCCAGCAGGGCCTTGGAGTCGTCGTAGGCCGACTGCGGGGTGTCGAGCAGGGCGTCGGGGGCGTTGCGGTCCATCAGGACCTTGCCCGCGGCCATCCGCATGCCGCGCCGCGAGGACTCCTCGAAGAGGGCGTCCACGGACTGCGGGTACACCGCGCAGAAGGTCAGGGCCGTCGTGGTGCCGTTGCGCAGGAGTTCGTCGCAGAAGGACGACGCGACCTGGCGGGCGTAGTCGGCGTCGGAGAAACGCTGCTCCTCGACGAAGGTGTAGTGGTTGAGCCAGTCGATGAGCTGGGAGCCGAACGCGGCGATGATGCCGGTCTGCACGTAGTGGATGTGCGTGTCGATGAACCCGGCCGTGATCACGTGGTCCGGGTAGTGGGCCACCTCGACGCCCTCGGGCAGCCGGTCGCGCAGGGCGGCGTAGTCACCGGCCGCGGTGATGATGCCGTCCTCGCAGATCAGCAGGCCGTCGCTCTCGTGGACGAAGGCGTCGTCGCGGCCGACCAGGAACGGGTCGTCCCGGAACCATACGAGTGGCCCACGGACAGCTGTGACGTGCGCGGACATGGCCACCTCCGGACGACGGGATGCAAGCACTTGCCTCCATGCACGCCTGTCCGGGTGACATCCGCACCTCGGGCTGACCCGCCCGGGTGAGTTCGGGGGGTCCGGGGGGTGGATCCGGGGGGTGGGTTCGGTGGGTGGGTTCGGTGGGTGGGTGCTGGTACCGCTTCGGCGGCTCTACCGGGCCGGTCCGGGAGTCAGGGGAAGGAGGTGTGTCGGCACTCGTTCCCCTGACTGGTCCCGCCGGGCCGGGGAGGCCGGCGGGTCGGCGGTCTTCAGGAGGTGGTCGTCGGGGTGGCCGATTCCGCGGCGCGGCGGTACTCGGCGTTGAGGCGCTTCGCTTCTTCGAGCTGGTCCTCGAGGATGACGATGCGGCAGGCGGCCTCGATGGCGGTGCCCTGGTCGACGAGCTCCCTGGCGCGTGCGGCGATGCGCAGCTGGTAGCGGGAGTAGCGGCGGTGGCCGCCCTCGGAGCGCAGCGGGGTGATGAGGCGGGCTTCGCCGATGGCGCGCAGGAAGCCCTGGGTGGTGCCGAGCATGTCGGCGGCCCGGCCCATGGTGAAGGCGGGGTAGTCGTCGTCATCGAGACGGTCGAACGAATCGTCTGCTGTCATTTGCACCTCTCTGGAACGCGCTTGAGGGGCCCTGGTGCCATATGCACCAGGGCCCCGAAGGAACTGTTACACCATCTGCCGGCCCTGTTACTGCGCCGACCTTCTGTGTCCGCCGTCCCGACGTCGATGCTGTCGGGGATGCGGGGATCGCGGTTGCTTGACCGGAGACCACCTCACTATCGATGTCCTGCGGTACCCGGGCTCAGCACATCCGCCCGGGCGATCCTGATGGCGCCTCGTTCCTCCGTTCTTCCCTCTTGGTCGACCCCTGTGGAGGGGACTGCGGTACTGCTCGTGGCGGCCCCTGCGTCACTGCGGGCCACCCGGTCCGGTCGTCAGCCCCGTCGCCGTCCTACGACAACCCTGGCTTCGGGACTCCACCACCGCACCGTCCTGCGTACTGCTTCCTGCATGTACTACTGCCGGCAGTTCGTGTCTGCCGGTCCCTCTTGAACTCGACTACGTGAGAAACCATAACCACACCGCCGCCCAATGTCTACTCTCGTCGGCATAGATTTCCGCACGCCCGGTGGAGAGGTAATCGGAGGCGGGGATCAGTCGACGGTCAGGACCGCGTTGCCCCGGATCCGGCGGTCGCGCAGGGCGGTGATGACGTCGGCGGTGTGGCTCCAGTCGCGCACGGTGCCGATCTCAGGGTGCAGCCGGCCGGTGCCGACGAGGCGCACCAGGGCGGTCAGGTCCTGGCCGTACGTCGTGTCCGAGACCGTGTAGTCGAAGTGCGTGATGCGGGCCCCGACCGGGCCCTTGAAGAAGTCGAAGAAGTCGAGCGTGACGGGCTCGCGGCTCGCCTGGCCGAACCACACCAGCCGTCCGCCCGGGGCCAGTCGGGCCAGCGCCCTGGGCAGGGTGGTGCCGCCGACCGACTCCAGGACCACGTCGTACGGGCCCGTCGCCCCGTCCACCGAGGTGAGCAGGCCGGTCGCTCCGAGTTGCAGCAGGCGCGCGCCGCGCTCGGCGGTGGCGGTGACCGCGGTGAGGTCCGCGCCGGAGGCCGCGGCCAGCTCGGTCAGGTAGTGGCCGACGCCGCCGCTCGCGCCGGTCAGCAGGACGCGGCGGCCGGCGAGCGGGCCGGCGGCGCGGAGCAGGCGCAGTGCGGTGATCCCGGCGAGCGGGAGGGCCGCGGCGGTCACGGCGTCGACGCTGTCGGGCAGTGCGGCCAGGCTCGTGGTGGGCACGGCGACGCGCTCGGCCCAGCCGTACGCGGGGGGATGGGCGACCACGCGGGTGCCCGCGGCGGGGCCGCTGCCGTCGGCCGCCGCCCGGACGACGGTGCCGGCGACGTCCTTGCCGGGGCGCCAGCCCGCCCAGCGGCGATCGAGGCCGCCGTCGAGCTGCAAGGTCTCGCCGCGGTTGACGGAGTACGCCTCCACGGCGACGACGGCCTCGCCCGCGGTGGGCTCGGGCTCGGCGGCCTCACCGAGGACGACCGGCCTGCCGGCATCGGCGGCGGTTCCGGGCAGCATGGCCTTCATGGTTCACGGCTCCTGGTGACGGGAGGGGAGGGCTCCCTCCGGCGCTCCCTCTCGGGGCGGTCGGGCGGGTTCGGTCCCTGGGGTGGGGTGTTCGGGGTGGTGTTCGGGGCGGGGTGGCGTGTTCGGGGTGGGGTTCGGGGTGGCTCGGGCGCGGGATTCGGGGCGGGCTCAGGCCGGGGGCGGTGCCGGGATGTACGGGTGGGCTCCGGCCCGAAGATGTCCGGGCGGGGCTCCGGCCCGAGGACGTACGGGGGCTCCGGCCCGAAGATGTCCGGGCGGGGCTCCGGCCCGAGGACGTACGGGGGCTCCGGCCCGAAGATGTCCGGCGGGCTCCGGCCCGAGGACGTACGGGGGCTCCGGCCCGGAGATGTCCGGCGGGCTCCGGCCCGAGGACGTACCGGGCGGGACTCCGGCCCGGGGATGTCCGGGCGGGCTCAGCCGAAGACGACCGTCTTGGCGTGCAGGGTGTCGAGGTATTCGCGCACGGCGGTGATCCGGCCCTCCCGGACCGTGAAGACGGCCAGGCAGTGCTGGTCGTACCGGCCGCCCGCCCGCGCCAGGCCCCGGGTGTTCCACTCGGCGAGGACCCGGTCGCCCTCGGCGATCAGCCCCTCGAAGGTGAACTCCATCGACTCCGGCACCAGCCGGGCCACCATCGCCGGGACGAACTCGTCGAGGATCTCCTCCGGGCCCGTCCACGTCCCCGACAGCGGCAGATCTCCCGCGAGGGTCCAGGTGGCGTCGGGGGCGAAGAAGCCGCGCAGCGCGTCCAGGTCGCCCCGCACCAGGGTGTCCATGTAGTCCTGGACAACTGCCTTGCTCGCCGCGGTGATTGCGTGCTCGTCCATCAGTGGGGCCCTTCTCGTGGTGTGCTCTCTGCGACGTCTCGAACCCTAGGAAGCCACCGTGGCCGAAGGGAAAGACCTGTTCGCGCGAGGTCCAGAACAAACAGGCATAGGTGCAGGTCAGAGCTGTTGTAGGGTGCCCGGCATGGCAGACCTCCGTCGTCTTCGCTACTTCCTCGCCGTCGCCCAGGAGCGGAATTTCACCCGGGCCGCCGAGCGGCTGCACATCGCCCAGCCCGCCCTCAGCCGTCAAGTACGCCAACTGGAGCAGGAGTTGGGCGTACGGCTCCTCGACCGCACCACGCAGTCCGTGGAGCCCACCGAGGCCGGCCGGCTCCTGATGGAGCGCGGGGCGGCGCTGTGCGACGAGGCCGACCGGCTGTGGCGCGATGTGCGGGGGTACGCGGCGGGCGAGAGCGGCAGCCTGTCCTTCGGCTACAGCGCCAGCACCGGTTACGAGACCGCGCCCACCCTGCTCGCCGCCCTGGCCGAGGCCCATCCCGGCATCAGGACCTCCACCCGCCTGCTGCCCACCGGAGAGATCCTGGCGGGCGTCGCCGACGGCACCCTCGACGTCGGGCTGGTCCGCTGCCCGCCGCCGGCCCCGCAACTGGTGCGCACCCTCGTACGCCTGGAACCGCAGGGCGTCCTCATGGCCGAGGGGCACCCCCTCGCCGGGCGCCCGGCCGTCGACGTCGCCGCGCTCGCCGGCGAGATCCTGCTCACGCACGCCCGCGGCGACAACCCCGGGCACTACGACGCGATCGCCGGCATCTTCGAGCGCGCCGGGGTCTCCCCGCGGCTGCGCGAGCGGCACCTGTCCTTCGACGCCGCCCAGATGCCCGTCGCCCAGGGCGACGCGGTCTCCGTCGTCGGCGAGTCCGCCCGGCCCGGGCTGCCCGCCGGCCTGGTGTGGCGGCCGCTGTCGCCCGCGGCGGCCATCGAGATCCACCTGCTCACCCGCGGCGACACCGAACGGCCCGCCACCGCCCGGCTGTTGCGCGTCGCCTCCGGCACCGCCCGCGCCCGCGGCTGGCTGCGCTCACCGTCCTGAGCCGCCGCCCCCCGATCGTCCGGTTCGGGCGGCCGAAGACGCGGGGCCGCCGCACGGGCCGGGCGTACAGGCGTTCTGGTGCGTGGTCCGGTCGGGTGAACCGGCGGCCCGCGGCCAATCCCGGAGCGCGCGCGGTCCGGATGGCCCATGAGGGACAGACAGTTCCTCGTCCCCGCCCGCGTGCGGGGGCTGTGCGAGCGGTGAGGAAAGTTTCGTGTCTCGTGTGCTGAAGAGTGCGGCGGTTCTGGTGGCGGTCGGCGGCGCGCTGGTCGCCGGTGCGGGTGCCGCGTCCGCGGACAGCGGCGCGCAGGGTGCCGCCTGGGGCTCGCCCGGCGTCGGCTCGGGCAACGTCGTCCAGGTGCCGGTCCACGTCCCGGTCAACGCCTGCGGCAACACCGTCAGCGTCGTCGGCCTGCTCAACCCGGCCTTCGGCAACGCCTGCGCCAACGGTTCGGACCACTGGGGCGGCGGCCACTGGGGTGCGTGGAAGTAGCCCCCTCGCCTCCCCGGCGCCTCCGGCCCACCGCGTCCGCTGACACGCGGTGGGCCGGAACCCGAAAGGTCCGGTGCCGCCCGTACGACAGGGGCGGCGCCGGACCTTTTCGCACGGCCGGATCCTTCGGGCGGGGAGGGCGGGACGGGGAGGGCGGGACGTGCCGTACCGCACCCGTCCGGAGCCCGGTCGGCTCCGGATTACCCGTGACGGGCAGACGCCCTGGTGAGGTGAGTGCGATGACCGAGGAAGAGTTCAGGCGGCTCATGGAGCAGGCCCGCGCGGAGGCCCGGCGCACCACCGTCCCCCGGCCGGGCCCGGGCGCCCGCGAGCTGTACGAAGCCCGCGGCCGGCACGCCGAGTTCGGGGCCGGGGCGCACTGACGGCGCAGGGCGGGACAGGCGCGGGCGGGAGCGGTGGGGGCGCCCCGTGCGCACCCCACCCGCTCCCGCCCGCCGGACACGACCTCCCCGGGAGGCACCGCAACCTGCCCGGACCGGCCCCGGCCCGCTCGGCCGCCCCGGAAAGCCGAGGAACGGTCCGGGGCGTGCGGGTGCGGGGTCCGTACTACGCGGGCCGGCCCGCCGGCCGGCCCGCGCGGTCGCGTCGGTCGAGGGGTCGTCAGCTCTTGGGCATGAGGACCGAGTCGATGATGTAGACGTTGGCGTTGGCGGTCTTCACGTTGCCGCAGACGACGTTGGCGGTGTCGTTGACCTTGTACTTGTCGCCGGAGCCCATGGTGGTGAGCTTGGACTTCTCCAGGGTGGCGAAGGAGCCGTTCTCCAGGTCCTTGGGCGCCAGCTTCTGGCCCACGACGTGGTACGTGAGGATCTTGGTGAGCTGGGCCTTGTCGTTGAGGACCTTGTCCAGGTCGGCCTTCGGGATCTTGGCGAAGGCGTCGTTGGTGGGGGCGAAGACGGTGATGTTCTTGGCGTTGTTCAGGGTGTCGACCAGACCGGCCTTCTTCACGGCGGTGACCAGGGTGGACAGGGCCGGGTTGTTCGAGGCGGCGGTGGCGACGGGGTCCTTGGCCATGCCGTCGAAGGAGCCGGCGCCGTCCTTGGGCACGGACGAACAGGCGGTGCCGAACGGCGCGTCGTCGGCGGCGGCCATGTCGTCGGACGGGCTGGCCATGTCCGAGCCCTTCGACGCGGCGGCCGAGGAGCTGTCGGACGCCTTGTCCTTGGAGTCGCTGTCGGAACAGGCGGTCAGCGCCAGCGGCAGCATGGCGGCAGCGGCGACGACAACGGCGGCACGGCGCAGGCGAGTCTGCATGAGAATCCCTCAACGATCAGAACTGTGAAGGCCATCCGCCTCCATCACCGGGAATCCGGAGCGCTCCGGACGACGGATTGGTCGATGCCCCGAAAGAGTGACGGACGGCAGCTCGCCGTAATCGACAAATTACGCAAATAACAGCAATCCGAGCATGGGGCGGCGACGAATTCCCGATGTGAGGGCGTGAACCACGCGCCGACCCCCGGTAGCCCGCGTCCTCACCGGCCCCGGGCCGCTCGGGGGCCCGGCGGGTCCGCAGCCCGCCGCAAAGGAGTGTTGATCATGACCGCTCACCGTGTAAGCACCCGGATCCTGGTCGGAGCGGCGGCGCTCGCGCTGCCGCTCTCGCTGGCGGCGCTCGCTCCGTCCGCGTCGGCCGACGACATGAAGGGCCCGTTCGGGCCCGCCTGCTCCTCGGTCCCCAAGGACGGTGCGGGTTCCTTCGACGGCATGGCCAAGGACCCGGTCGCCACCGCCGCCTCTCACAACCCCGACCTGTCGACCCTGGTCACGGCCGTGAAGAAGGCCGGTCTGGTGGACACGCTGAACGACGCCAAGAACATCACCGTCTTCGCGCCCACCAATGAGGCGTTCGCCAAGATCCCGAAGGCCGACCTGGACAAGGTCCTCAACGACAAGGCCCAGCTCACCAAGATCCTCACGTATCACGTGGTGGGCGAGAAGGTCACGCAGGACAAGCTGGCCGACGGCAGCTTCAAGACGCTGGAGGGCAGCAAGCTGACCACGGCGGGCTCCGGCGAGAAGTTCAAGGTCAACGACAGCGCGAACATCGTCTGCGGTGACGTGCCGACGTCGAACGCCACCGTCCACATCATCGACACCGTCCTGATGCCGAAGAGCTGACGGGGGAAGCGGGTCGAGGGGTGGGGGGGGGGGCGCGCCCCCCCCCCCCCCCCGCGGGCCCCCCCCCCCGGGGGGGGGCCGGGACGGGGTGGACGACCGGGGGGGCCCCCCCGG
>NZ_JBIVKH010000003.1:0-553429 GCF_044750685.1 Streptomyces sp. NPDC088785 | reverse complement strand
CCCTCCGCCCCCCCCCCCCCACCACATCACCCCCCCCCGGGGGGGCCCGCGGGGGGGGGGGGGGCGGGGGGGGGGGGGGGGGCCCGCGCCCCCCCCCCACCCCTCGCACGTGCGCGCCGGCCCGGCGGGCCGGATCAGTCGACGGTGACGACGACGGAGTGCCAGCCGGAGGCGCCGTCGGGGATGGTCGGGGTGCGCTTCTCGGTCTGGGTGCGCCCCGTCCGGTCGGTCGCCCGCACGGTCAGGGTGTGCCCGCCCTTGGCCGCCTGCCAGGGGTAGGACCACTGGCGCCAGGTGTCCCGGGTGTCCTCGGTGGCGAGCCTGGCCTCCTCCCACGGGCCGTCGTCGACGCGCACCTCGACCTTGTCGATGCCGCGGTGTTGGGCCCAGGCCACTCCGGCGACCATCACGGTGCCGGACTTCGGGCGGCCGAACGGCTTCGGGGTGTCGATGCGCGACTCGGTCTTGATGGGCGCGCGGCGGGCCCAGTCCCGCTTGACCCAGTACGAGTCGTAGGCGTCGAAGGTGGTCAGCTCGATGTCCTGGATCCACTTGCAGGCCGACACATAGCCGTAGAGGCCGGGCACGACCATGCGGACGGGGAAGCCGTGCTCGAAGGGCAGCGGCTTGCCGTTCATGCCGAGGGCGAGCATCGCGTCGCGGCCGTCCATCACGTCCTCGACGGGGCTGCCGATGGTCATGCCGTCCACCGAACGCGCCACGAGCTGGTCGGCCGGCCCGCCCCGGGACGGCGGCCGCACTCCGCAGCGCTTGAGCAGGTCGGCCAGGCGGACGCCGATCCAGCGGGCGTTGCCGACGTAGGGGCCGCCGACCTCGTTCGACACGCAGGTGAGGGTGATGTTCCGCTCGATGAGCGGCATCTTCAGCAAGTCGGCGTAGGAGACGGTGAGTTCGCGGTCGACCCCGTCGCCGTGGATGCGCAGCCGCCAGTCGGTCGCGTCGACCTTCGGGACGACCAGCGCGGTGTCCACGCGGTAGAAGTCGCCGTTGGGCGTCATGAACGGGCTGATGTCCTTGACCCGCAGCGCGGCGCCGCGCGGGACCGGGGCCGCCGCCGACGTCGGCGCGGGGATCACCACGGCGTCGCGCGAGGCCACCGCGCCCCGGCCCTGGGAGCTGTTCAGCGCGCGGCCCCCGAGTCCGGCGCCGGTCGAGGCCGCCGCGGCGGCGGTCGCGGCGAGGATGAACCCCCGCCGGTCCCAGCCCTGTCCGCCGTCCGCCGCGGAGCCCGTCCCGGGCGTTGTCGCGGAGTTCGCACCGGGCGTTGTCGCGGGATGCGCGCCGGGGGCTTCCTCGACGTCCGTGGCCGTGGTCGTGGTCGTGCCGGTGGCCGTGGTCGTGGTCGTGGCCGTGCCGGGGGCCGTCGCGGGGGCGGGCGGGGCCGGGCGGGGGCCGAGCCGGCCGACGAGCCAGTACAGCAGCCCCGCGCCGGCGAGGGAGCCGACGACGGACGGCCAGGCGTCGCTGACGCCCGTCGAGTCGGGCCGGCCGGTGGCGGCCAGCGCGCCGACCACGCCGAACGCGAGCACACCCAGCGAGCCGAGCAGCCGCCGGCGCGTGGCGAACGCCCCCAGGACCAGCGCGAGCACGGTCAGGACGGCCAGGATCCCAAGCTGGAGGACGAGTTTGTCGTTGGTGCCGAAGTGCTGGATCGCCCAGTCCTTCACGGCCGGCGGCGTACGGTCGATCGCCGCGCCGCCGACCGCGATGACCGGACCGGACTCGGGCCGCACGGCCGCCGAGACCAGTTCGGCGACGGCGATCGCCGCATAGCCCGCGAGGAGGCCGCTCAGCGCGCCCAGGGAGAGGCGCTTGATGCCGCGCGGTGGTTGGTGTGCTGCGTCATGGTCCATGCGCGGAATCCGTCCTGCCGGGCCCCCCGGATTGGTCGTTCACGCCAACGGGGCAGGAACGGTCTTCCCGGAGCGGTGGCGGCCCGACCGCGCCGGGCGGCCGGAACGCCCCGCCGGACGGCCCCGTTCCGCCGATCGGACGCACCCGCGCCGCGCACGGCCGCCGCGGCCGGTCGTTGGAGTGACGGCGCGCCCGGTGACCAATCCCGGCGGCCCGGATCACCGGATTACCCGGTCCGGGGGGCTTCGCCTCGGCGTCCCACGCGAGAGAGACACCGTGAAACCACACCCTGCGCCCCGCCCCACCCGCGCCTGGCCCCGGCTGCGCCGCACCCCCCGCGACACCCTCGGCGGCGCGCTCGGCGACACGATCGGCGGCGCGCCCGGGGCGCCGCCCGCCGGTGCCCACGGCCATCCCCCGGACCAGCCCCCCGACCGGCCGCACGACGGCCCGCGCACCTCCCCGTACCCGGCCTCGCACGCCGATCCGCCGCCCGGCCTGCGCGCGGCGGTCCTCGCCGCGGTCCGCGAGACCCCGCAGGAGCGCGCGGAGGGCTGAGCGCGCCGGGCCCGGGTCCGGGTCCGGTCGTCAGGCCCGGGTCCAGGTACGGGTACGGGTACGGGTCCAGCCCTCGGCCGGGCCCTGCCGCCGGTGTTCGGCGGCGCCCGGCGCTCGCGCCGACCGCGCCGGGGCCCGGCACCCCGGGGTGCCGGGGTGCCGGGGTGCCGGGGTGCCGCCCGGGTGCCTACGAGGAGTGCGGTCCCGCCGTCGCGGGCTCCGGGCGGTCGCCCTCCCACAGGGCGGCCCGGATCAGTTCCGCGGAGCGGATGGTGCGGGTGCCGCGGGAGACCGTCAGGCGGACCTGGGCGCCGGTCGCGATGCCGCGCGAGGCGGCGGGCAGCGCCCAGGCGCGGGTCAGGTCCGTGACGCCCTCGTCCAGCGCCAGGAAGCGTGCCGCCTTCCGGTCCTTGCGCCACTCCACCCGCAGCACCTCGCCCTCGATCGTGTCGGGCTCGCGCCGCTCCAGGCAGGCCAGGACCAGCAGGTACCCGGCCAGCACGGCGAAGACGGCGATCGCCGCCCACTCGACGGCGAGCGGGCCGTCCTGCGCCGCCGCGTCGACGAACCAGCCGTCGGAGTCGCTCGCGAAGTTGCCGGGCATCATCGCGAGGAACACCAGGAACAGCGTCCAGCGCCGGAACTTCCCGGCCACGATCACGCCGAGCAGCAGGCTGCCCACCCAGCCGGCGCTCAGCACCAGGCCGGGGCGGCGCAGCGTGGAGCCGCTGTGCGCGTCGGCCGTGAGCACCCAGTCGGGCTGGCGCAGCACCGCGAAGGCGCCCAGCGCGGCGGCGACCAGCGCCGCGGCGGCCGCCAGGTGGAGCAGCCGGCCCGCCGAGGCGCCGAAGCCGGGGCGCAGCCGCGGATAGCGGATCCGCACCGGGCGCCAGGTCCCGCCGTACGAGGACCAGACGCGGCGCCGGTCACCGGCGTCGAAGCCGAGGAGGCGGCCGGCGAGGCTGGTGACGCCGAGCGCGGTGCCGAACGCGAGGTAGCGGTCCCAGACGGTGACGGCGGCGGGCGGCAGCCGGCCGAAGTCCTCGTGCCCGGCCAGCCAGGCGCGCAGTCCGGCCCAGTGTCCGGCCCGCTCCAGGCCGCGCGGTGTCGCGCGCTCCCCCAGCGCCTTGGCGAGCAGCCAGCACAGCGCGGAGACGGGGGCCGCGCCGACCACGAACGCGGCGCGCACGCCGTGCTCGCCCATGATCGCGGCCAGCGAGAACAGGGCGCCGGGGACGAAGGCGAGGAGCAGCAGCAGCGAGGCGAGCCACGGCGCGAACCGGGAGCGGGACAGGCCGCGCAGCCGGGCCTCGGCGACGATGTCCTTGCGCAGTTCGGTGTGGAAGGCGGCGGCGCGCTTGGCGTCGCGGAAGGCGATGGCCCCGATGGGGGCGCCGCCCTCGGTGGTGCGGCTGACCACGCGCTCCAGGACGCGCCGCTCGTAGGACGGCAGGTCCTGCGCGGTGCGGCCGGCCTCCGTGACGTGCACGGTGGTCGCCAGCGGGTCGTCGGCGGGCTGGCGCAGCTCCAGGAGGCCGCGGGCGGCCAGGTCGAGCAGGGTGGCCGCGGCGGCGTACTCGACGCCCCGCCAGTTGCCGGCGAGGAGGCTGACGACGGCCGGCGGCTCCGGGTCGGGCCCGAACTCCTGGGTCGCGGGGCCCGGGGTGACCGTGCCGTTGCGGGTGACGAGCAGCGAGAGGCCGAAGAGGGCCAGCCAGAGCGCGATCAGGGCGGCGCCGCCCCAGTAGAGCTGTTCGATGTGGCTCATGCGAAGCGCACCTGGACGGCTTCCTGGGGTGCGCCGGCGGCCTCGAAGTACTCGCGCCGGCCGTGGCCGCCGCCGAGGCCCGACACGATGTTGCCGGGGAAGCCCTCCAGGGCGGTGTGGTAGCTCTGCACGGCGCTGTTGTAGAACTGCCGGGCGTAGGCGATCTTGTCCTCGGCGGTCCTCAACTCGGCCTGCACGGTGGCGAAGTGCTGGTCCGCCTTCAGGTCGGGGTAGCTCTCGCCGAGCGCGAGGAGCCGGCCGAGCGACGCGGTGAGCGCGTCCTCGGCGGCCGCCCGGTCGGTGACCCCGAGGCCGCCGCTCACGGCGGCTCCGCGCGCGGCGGTGACCGCCTCGAAGGTGGCCCTCTCGTGGGCGGCGTATCCGCGGGCCCCCTCGACGAGGTTCGGGATCAGCTCGTGCCGCCGCTTCAGCTGCACGTCGATCTGCGCCCATGACGCCTGTGTCTGGTTGCGCAGCCGGATCAGCCGGTTGTAGGTCCGTACGACCCACCACACGGCCACCACGACCAGTACCACCACGACAGCACCTGCGATGACACCCATCGGCGTCTCCCCCATACCCCTGAAAAGTCCGGCCCCCCTGGCCGATCGACGCGCATCTTAATCGGAAAGTGCGAATACCAGTTCCTTTTATCGGGCCGGGCCGGGCCGCATGCGCCCGCACCCCGGCGCGGGCGCATGTACCCTGGTGGGAGCAAGCGAAGGGGAGTAGCCCCGCGAACCGGTCGTCGACACACTGGAACCCCCGGGTTCCCGGTGGCCGGGCCCGCGCCGACACGGCCGGGTGGGCGAGACCTTCGATCAGGCTGACGCGTATCCGAATCCGTTTACGCCGTCGCCGGGTCGAGTGGTCCCCCGCAGCGGGTGGGTTCACGGGTCCGGCCGCGGCTCGTACAGAGAGACCCCGATGCATCTCGATCCCCTGGCGCTCATCACCGCCTTCGGCCTGATCTTCCTGGCCGAGCTCCCGGACAAGACCATGTTCGCCTCGCTGGCCATGGGCACCCGGATGAAGCCGATCTACGTGTGGTTCGGCACCTCCGCGGCGTTCGCCGTGCACGTCGCCATCGCGGTCGGCGCCGGTTCGCTGCTGGGCCTGCTGCCCGGCTGGAGCGTGAAGCTGGTCTCCGGCCTGATGTTCCTGTTCGGCGCCTTCATGCTGCTGCGCGGCGGGGACGACGAGGACGGGGAGGACGAGGCGGGCGCGAAGACCGTCACCGGTTTCTGGCCGGTGTTCGGCACCGCGTTCATGGCCGTGTTCATCGGCGAGTGGGGCGACCTGACCCAGATCACCACCGCCAACCTGGCCGCCACGAACGGCACCCTGCCGACCGCCATCGGCTCGTTCCTCGCGCTGATCTCGGTCTCCGGTCTCGCGCTGATCGCGGGCCGGTTCATCGCCAAGCGGGTGCCGCTGAAGACGGTGCAGCGCGTGGGCGGCGTCTGCATGCTCGTCCTCGCCGTGTGGTCCTTCGTGGAGATCTTCGCCTGAGCCCGGCGCCCGCGCGGGCGTCCGACCCTTGTGGATACAGGAACGTATCGAATACGTTCCTGTATCCATTGGTGTTTTCGAATGGTGTTTCGAGTGGTGTTTCGAGCGGCGTTCCGCGTCCCGGCACGGGCCGTCGCGCGGGCGCGCGGAGCGAGGTGGCCGTGGACGGCACAGTGACCAGGCGCCGCGCGCGCACGCGGCAGCGCCTGCTCGCGGCCGCGTTCGAGGTGTTCGCCGAGGAGGGCTTCGGCCGCTCCACGGTCGAGCAGGTCTGTGAGCGGGCCGGCTTCACGCGCGGCGCCTTCTACTCGAACTTCTCGTCCCTCGACGAACTGTTCCTGGCCCTGTGGGAGGAACGGTCGGCGCGGATGCTCGACGACGTACGGGCCGCGCTCGCCGGCCTCGACCCGGCCGATCCCGAGGCGGCCGTGCGCGCGGCCATCGAGGCGACCCCGGTGGACGACGCCTGGTACCGGATCACCGCCGAGTTCACGGCGCACGCCCTGCGCAATCCGGGCCTGCGGCGGGTGATGGCCGCCCGCGAGGAGGCCATCCGGGAGGCCGTGCTGCCGGTGCTCGTGGCCGCGCTCGCCCAGCTGGGACGCCGGGTCACCGACCGGCGGGCCCTGGGCGACGCGCTCGTCGCCGTGCACGACGGGACCGCCGTGCAGGTGCTGCTGCACCCCGGCGACGACGCCGTGCGCGACCGCAGGCACGCCCTGTTCATGAACGTACTGACCGCCTACAGCACCCCCTTGGAGAGCGCATGAGTGAGCGCACGAGTGAGCGCACGAGTGACACCGACGCCGATGTCATCGTCGTGGGAGCCGGGCTCGCCGGGCTCGTCGCCACGTACGAACTCACCCGCGCGGGCAAGCGCGTCGTGCTCGTCGACCAGGAGAACGCCGCCAACCTGGGCGGGCAGGCCTTCTGGTCGCTGGGCGGGCTGTTCCTCGTGGACAGCCCCGAGCAGCGGCGCATGGGCATCAAGGACTCCTATGAGCTGGCCCTCGCCGACTGGCTGGGCTCGGCCGGCTTCGACCGGGAGACCGAGGACCGGTGGCCGCGCAAGTGGGCCGAGGCGTACGTGCGGTTCGCGGCCGGGGAGAAGCGGGAGTACCTGTACGGGCTCGGCCTGAAGGTCACCCCGAACGTCGGCTGGGCCGAGCGCGGTTCCGGCACCGCGACCGGGCACGGCAACTCCGTGCCCCGCTTCCACCTCACGTGGGGCACGGGCCCCGAGGTCGTCCGGGTGTTCCGGGAGCCGGTCCTGGCGGCGGCCGCGCGCGGTCTGGTCACCTTCCGGCACCGGCACCGGGTGGACGGGTTGATCGTCGAGGACGGCGCGGCCGTCGGCGTGCGCGGATCGCTGCTCGCGCCGTCCGACGAGCCGCGCGGCGTCGCCTCCTCCCGGGAGAGCGTCGGCGACTTCGAGCTGCGGGCCCGCGCCGTCGTCGTCACCTCGGGCGGCATCGGCGGCAACCACGACCTGGTCCGCGAGAACTGGCCGGCCGACCGGGTCGGCCCGGCGCCCGCGTCGATGGTCACCGGCGTGCCCGCGTACGTCGACGGACGGATGATCGGCATCACCGAGGAGGCCGGGGCCTCCGTCGTCAACCGCGACCGCATGTGGCACTACACGGAGGGCCTGAAGAACTGGGACCCGGTCTGGCCCGGCCACGGCATCCGGATCATTCCCGGCCCGTCGTCGCTGTGGCTCGACGCCACCGGCAAGCGGCTGCCCGCACCGCTGTTCCCCGGACACGACACGCTCGCCACGCTCCGGCACATCACCGCGACCGGCTACGACCACACGTGGTTCATCCTCACCCGCGCCATCGTCGAGAAGGAGTTCGCGCTCTCCGGCAGCGAGCAGAACCCGGACCTCACCGGCAAGGACATGAAGCTGGTCCTCCAGCGGGTGAAGAAGGGCGCGCCCGGCCCCGTCCAGGCGTTCCTCGACAAGGGCGAGGACTTCGTCGTCCGCCGCAACCTCAAGGACCTGGTCGCCGGGATGAACGAGCTGACACCGGACACGCCCGTCGACCACGAGCAGGTCGAACGGGAGATCGTGGCCCGCGACCGGGAGGTCCGCAACGGGTACAGCAAGGACCTCCAGCTGATGGCCGTCCGCAACGCCCGCTCCTACCTGCCCGACCGCATCACGCGCGTCGCGAAGCCGCACCGGCTGCTCGACCCGGTGCAGGGCCCGCTGATCGCCGTACGGCTGCACGTGCTGACCCGCAAGACGCTGGGCGGCCTGGAGACGAACCTCGATTCGCAGGTCGTGCGCGGGGACGGCTCCGTGTTCGAGGGGCTGTACGCGGCCGGGGAGGTCGCCGGGTTCGGCGGCGGCGGCGTGCACGGGTACAACGCGCTCGAAGGCACCTTCCTCGGCGGCTGCATCTTCTCCGGGCGGGCCGCCGGGCGGGCGCTGGCCCGGAGCCTCGCGTGACGGGGAACGCGACGGGGAACGTGCCGGGGGACGTGCCGGGGAAGGGCACGGCGCTCGTGACGGGCGCCTCGTCGGGGATCGGGGCGGCCGTCGCGGCGGCGCTGGTCGCCCGCGGGTACCGGGTGTACGGCACCAGCCGGGACCCGGAGCGGGTCGCCTCGCCCGTCCCCGGGGTCACCTACCTCGCGCTCGACCTCTCGGACGAGGCGGGCGTCGAGGCGTGCGCGGCGGCCGCCGGTGAGGTGGACGTCCTCGTGAACAACGCCGGTGAATCGCAGAGCGGCCCGTTCGAGGAACTGCCCATGGACGCGGTGCGGCGGCTGTTCGAGCTGAACGTGTTCGGGGCCGTGCGGCTCAGCCAGCTGGTGCTGCCCGGGATGCGGGAGCGGCGGCGCGGGCGGGTGGTGATGGTCGGTTCGATGCTGGCCAGCTTCCCGCTGGCGTACCGGTCGTCGTACGTCGCGTCGAAGGCCGCGATCAAGGGGTTCGCGCTCGCCGCGCGGCGGGAGTACGCGCCGTACGGGGTCGGCGTCACGACCGTCGAACCCGGGTCGATCGCCACCGGGATCAGTGCGCGGCGCACCCAGTACGTGGCGGCGGACTCGCCGTTCCGGGGCGCCTACGACACCATGCTGGCCGCGCTCGACCGCAACGAGGCGAACGGGATCCCGGCCGCGAAGGTCGCCGCGAAGGTCGTCGCCGCCGTGGAGTCGGCACGGCCCCGGCCGCTGTACGCGGTGGGCAGCAACGCGCCCGTCGTCTTCGCGCTGCGCAGGGTGCTGCCGCGCGGGGTGTCCGAGCGGATGGTGGCGCGGCGGCACGGCCTGACCTGACACCCCCGGCCCCCGCTCAGGGGCGCGGGGAGCCGTGCGGCCCGCCCTCCACCGCGCTGCCGGGGGACGTCGTCGCCGGGGCCGCCGGGGTCGCCGGGGCCGCCGGGGCCGCCGATGCCTCCGCCGCGGCCGCGCAGGAGAAACCCAGGACGAGCAGCGCGGCGACGGCGCACACGGCGGCCTCGGCGCGCAGCACGAGGCTGCGCCGCACGCTGCGGCCGCGGTGCAGCAGCCGGTTCAGGGAGCGTTCGGCGGTGTGGTGCAGCGGGCGGGCGTCGGCGTAGCGCGGGTCGTCGGCGGGCACCGGATTGGCGGCGCGCAGCAGGGCCAGTTCATCGGTCATGGGGGTGGTCTCCCGCGGTCACGGTCATGTTCATCCGGTCGATTTCCGCGCGCAGCCGACGGCGCGCGCGGTGCAGCCGCATCGCGGCGGCGCCCCGGCCGCACTCCAGGGCGACGGCGAGTTCGTCGACGCCCAGCTCCTCCCAGGTCGTCAGGCGCAGGGTCTCCTGGTCGGCGGGGTTCAGCCGGGCCAGGGCCTCGTGGACCCAGGCGCCGGGCTCGTCGGCGTCGGGGCCCGCGACGACCTGCCGGTGCTGGGCCCGTTCGTGGTGGCCGATGCGGTCGAGGAGGCGGCGTCTGCGGCCCAGCCCGCGCACGGTGTTGGCGAGGCAGTTGCGGGCGACGGCGTACAGCCAGGGCAGCGGCGTCTCGGGCGGCAGCTCCGCGCGGCGCCGCCACGCTATGGAGAAGACGTCGGCGACGACCTCCTCGACCTCGTGCGCGGCCCCCGGGTCCAGGCGGCGCGCGACGAAGCGGCTGACCGCCCAGTAGTGCGCGCGGTAGGCCGCCGCGAAGGCGTCGTCCGTCGTGCTGCCGCTCATGTCCGTACCCGTGGTGCGTCCGTGCTCATGAACCGTAGGTGTCCGGCTCCGCCCCGATGTTCACAGGCGCGGTGTGTGATCTTCCGGGCGGGGTGCGCGGTGATGTGCGGGGCCGGTCCGGACACGTACCGGGCATGAGACGCAGGAGAGGGACGAAGGGGTTCACCGCGGTGCGGTGGCTCACCACCACGGACCACAAGACCATCGGCACGCTGTACCTCGGCACGGCGTTCGGGTTCTTCTGCCTGGCCGGGGTGCTCGCGCTGTTCATGCGGGCCGAACTGGCCAGGCCCGGCACCCAGATCATGTCGAACGAGCAGTTCAACCAGGCGTTCACGATGCACGGCACGATCATGCTGCTGATGTTCGCGACGCCGCTGTTCGCCGGGTTCGCGAACTGGATCATGCCGTTGCAGATCGGGGCGGCCGACGTGGCGTTCCCGCGGCTGAACATGTTCGCGTACTGGCTGTACCTGCTGGGTTCGCTGGTCGCGGTGGGCGGGTTCCTGACGCCTCAGGGGGCGGCGGACTTCGGGTGGTTCGCGTACGCGCCGCTGTCCGACGCGGTGCGCTCGCCGGGCGTCGGCGCCGACCTGTGGATCATGGGGCTCGCCCTGTCCGGCTTCGGCACGATCCTCGGCGCGGTCAACTTCATCACGACGATCGTGTGCCTGCGCGCGCCCGGCATGACGATGTTCCGGCTGCCGGTCTTCACCTGGAACGTGCTGCTGACGGGCGTCCTCGTCCTGCTCGCCTTCCCGGTCCTCGCGGCCGCGCTGTTCGCCCTGGAGGCCGACCGGAAGTTCGGCGGGCACGTCTTCGACGCGGCGAACGGGGGCGCGCTGCTGTGGCAGCACCTGTTCTGGTTCTTCGGGCATCCGGAGGTGTACATCATCGCCCTGCCGTTCTTCGGGATCATCTCGGAGGTGATCCCGGTGTTCAGCCGCAAGCCGATATTCGGCTACCAGGGCCTGGTGGGCGCCACCATCGCGATCGCCGGTCTGTCGGTGACGGTGTGGGCGCACCACATGTACGTGACCGGTGGGGTGCTGCTCCCCTTCTTCTCCTTCATGACGTTCCTGATCGCCGTGCCGACGGGCGTGAAGTTCTTCAACTGGATCGGCACCATGTGGCAGGGCTCGCTGTCGTTCGAGACGCCGATGCTCTACGCGATGGGGTTCCTGATCACCTTCGCGTTCGGCGGCCTGACCGGGGTGGTCCTGGCGGCGCCGCCGCTGGACTTCCACGTCGGCGAGACGTACTTCGTGGTGGCCCACTTCCACTACGTCGTCTTCGGCACCGTCGTCTTCGCGATGTTCGCCGGATTCCACTTCTGGTGGCCGAAGTTCACCGGGAAGATGCTCGACGAGCGGCTCGGGAAGGTGACGTTCTGGACGCTGTTCGTGGGCTTCCACGGGACGTTCCTGGTGCAGCACTGGCTGGGGGCGCGGGGGATGCTGCGGCGGGTGCCGGACTATCTGGCGGTGGAGGGGCTGACCGGGCTGAACACCGTCTCGACGATCTTCTCGTTCGTGCTGGGCCTCTCCTTCCTGCCGTTCCTCTACAACGTGTGGCGGACCGCGCAGTACGGGGAGCCGGTCGGGGTCGACGATCCGTGGGGGTACGGGCGTTCGCTGGAGTGGGCGACGTCGTGCCCGCCGCCGCGGCACAACTTCGTCGCGCTGCCGCGGATCCGGTCGGAGTCGCCGGCGTTCGACGCCGCCGAGGAGGCGCGGGGCGCGCTGGTGCGGGGTGCGGTGTGATCCGGGAGATCGAGGGGTTCTTGATGGTGGAGGCCGCGCGGGCCGAGGGGCGGGTGGCCGCGCGGCGCTTCACCGAGCGGGTGCCGTGGCTGACGGAGACGCAGGCCGAGGAGGTACGGGGGGTCTATGCCGAGGCGTATGTGGGGTTGCGGGAGGAGGTGTGGCGGGATGCCGTGGGGCGGGCCGGGGTGTTGCGGGACGAGTACGCGGAGCGGTACCGGGTGTTGCGGGGGCGGTTGGTGGCCGCCGCCTGGTTCATCGGGGTCGGCTCCGCCGGCGTCACGGGCATAGTGATCAAAATCCTGAGCAGCACCCCCTCGTGACGCCTGAGCCGAGTGACGGCTGACCGCGCAGTTCCCGCGCCCCTGGGCCGTCGTTTACGCGCGCCACCGTCGTGGCTGGTCGCGCAGTTCCCCGCGCCCCTAGGACCGTCGCCCACTGACGGCCGGTGGCCGCTTCTCGCGCAGTTCCCCGCGCCCCTGAGATGCGCACTGCGTGCGGCATCTCATCAAGAGCGGCCCACCGGCCCGCCCCCCCAAAGGAGAGGCGCACGCGAGCGCGCAGCCTCAGCCAGGAGAGGCGCACAGAGCGCAGCCTCAGGCAGGAGAAGCCCACGGAGCGCAGCCTCAGGCAGTAGAGGCGCGCGGAGCTCAGCCTCAGGGGGAGGCTGCGCGCAGCGCATGCCTCAGGGGCGCGGGGAACTGCGCGACCAGGCCCCACCCGCCCGCGGACGACATACGACCCAGGGGCGCGGGGAACTGCGCGCGGCCAGCCACCGCCGGGCCGCGGACGACGAACCGCCCAGGGGCGCGGGGAACCGCGCGATCAGCCCCCACCGGGGCGGCGGCGGGTCAGCGGTTGCTGTGGCCCGGCCACCAGGCCGCGCGGCCGATCAGCGCCGTCAGGGCCGGAGTGAACACCATGGCCATCACGAACGCGGCGATGACGATGCCGAACGACAGCGCGAACCCCATCTGGGAGAGCGTCGAGTTCCCGGCCAGCATCAGCGTGGCGAAGGTACCGGCCAGGATGACGCCCGCCGAGGCGATCGTCGGCCCGGAATGCCGCACGGCGGTACCGGCGGCGTCATGCGGCCCCCGCCCCTCACGGGCCTCCTCCCGCAGCCGCGACACCATCAGGATGTTGTAGTCGGTGCCGAGCGCCACCACGAACAAGTACATGATCACGGGGAGCATGAACATCAGCCCGGGCTGACTGCCGATCTGCGTGAACAGGAACGACGTGGCACCCAGCGTCGCGCCGAACCCGAGCGCCACCGACAGCATCAGGTACCACGGTGCGACGAGGCTGCGCAGCAGCAGCCCGAGGATGACCATGATGCAGAGCGCGGCGACGGGGAAGACCACGGAGTAGTCCCGGTCGACGGCCTTGTTGATGTCGACATACACGGCGGTGATGCCGCCGACCAGGGCCCGGGTCCCGGCCGGCGCGCTCGCGTGGGCGGCGGGCCGCAGGTCGTCCCGGAGAGTGGCCATGGCGGCGTCGGAGGCCGGCGGGTCGTCGAGGATCACGCTGTAGGACGCGGCGGTGCCGTCGGTGCTGCGGGCGGCGGCGCCCACGGTGCCGACGCCGTCGACGGTGGACAGGCGCTCGCGGAAGGCGGCGGTCTGCGCCGCCGTGAGCGGCCGGTCCGTGTCCGACGTCAGATAGACGCTGGTGGGGTCGGTGGTGCCCGCGGGGAAGCCCTTCTCCAGGTCCTTCAGGGCGACCATGGACTCCTTGGTCTTGGGCAGCGACGACGTGGAGAGGTCGAAGTTGGCCCGGTAGCCGAGGGCGCCGAGCGCCAGGACGGCCATGACGAGCGCGGAGCCCAGCGCCCACACGGCGGGCCGCCGCCCGATCGCCGCGCCGAGCTTCGCGAAGCCCGTACCGGTCGGCTCCCGCCGCCACGACGTGGACGGCCAGAACACCTTCGTACCGAGCAGCGAGACGACCGCGGGGACCAGCGTCAGGCCCGCGCACAGCGTGACGAAGACGGCGATGGCGAGCGCCGGGCCCATCGACTTGAGCATGCCGAGGGTGGACAGGGAGAGCGCGGCGAAGGCGACGATGACCGCTCCGGCGGCCGAGGTGATGGCCTCGCCGACCCGTTCCACGGCGTGCACCATGCCCGATCTCGGGTCCTCGCCCGCGCGCAGCGCCTCCCGGTAGCGGAACAGCAGGAACAGGATGTAGTCGGTGCCGACGCCGAACAGGACGACGGTGAGCAACTCCTGGATGGAGGAGTCCGCCTTCATGTCGAACGCCTTGTTGGCGGAGGCGATCAGGCCGGTCGCGAGCGGCGAGATGAGGCCGATCAGGACGACCGGGAGCAGCGCGATGATCGGGCTGCGGAAGATCAGCAGGAGCAGCACGACGATGATGACGACGGTGCCGACGCCGACCAGCAGGCCCGCCCGCTCGGACGCCTCGGACTCGTCGAGCGCGGTGGCGGCCGACCCGGTGATCCCGGCGCGCAGGTCGGTGCCGTCGATCTGCTGCCGGAGGTCGCCGCGCAGGGTTTTCACGGCGTCCTGCTCGGACGTGTCCGACGGGTCGGTGATCTTCGGCATGGCGACCACGGAGGTCTGCACGAGCCCGTTCGGGGAGGGCTTGCCGGGGACGACGGCGTCGACCTCGGGGATGTCCTCGGCGGCCAGCCGCCGGGACACGCGGACGATGTCGGCGGAGTCGGCGGCGGTCAGCCGCTCGCCGTCGGAGCGCCGGAAGACGATGACGGCCCCGATGTTCTGCTGCTTGGGGAACTCCGTCTCCTGGACGTCGGCCGCCTTGATCGACTCGTAGGAGCCGGGCAGGAAGCTCGCCTCGTCCGAGCTGGAGGTCAGCTTCGGCGCCAGTGAGATCACCGCCGCCGCGACCACGACCCAGCCGAGGATGACCCACCAGGGCCTGCGGACCACGAACCGTCCCAGAGCTGCGAACATCGCTCACCGTCTCCCGTCACGCCGCCCCCGGATGCCCCGTCAGCCTCACCCGGACGGGCCGGGCCTGCCACTCGGGGACGGCGCCCAAAGGTCCGTCGGACAGATATATGCGCGAGGTATTCCGCGATGCGGCGCAAAGGCGTAGATTCCCCTCAACGTCGTCCTCCATGGGACAAGCGGATGAACTGCGTCGGCGCTGTTCATCCTCTCCCCCTCCCGTGTCCGGCCGACGGACGGCAGGCGTGCAGCACAGGGGGCCACCTGCGAGGCGGACCCGGCCGCTCCCCTCGGACGCACCATCCGGCCGGGTCTCGCCGCCTCTGTCGCACGACATGTCCAGCCGCACGACGCGTCCAGCCGCACGACCGAGCCGACGGGACCCGCCCGCGCCTCGCCGGGCGCCCCAAGGGCCGCTCCCCTTCTCTGCTTCTCCGCGGACGAGGGGCCGCCCCGGCGTTGTCCACAGGCTGTGGGGCCCGTCGGCGCCATGTCGGTGCGGGCGGGCACTATGGGGCCATGAGTGACAGCAACGGGACCATGCCCGACTGGGAGAAGCGCTTCCGGGCGCCGCGCGTGTCCCTGCCCGACTGGGCCGAGGACGCCCCGGACCGCTCCCTGTTCGTGTCGAACGCGACGGGGACGTACGAGCTGTACGCCTGGGACAGAGCCACGGACACCCAGCGCCAGGCGACGGACCGGGCGAACGGGACGACGGACGGGGTGCTCTCCCCCGACGGCGAGTGGATCTGGTGGTTCAGCGACAAGGACGGCGACGAGTTCGGCCGCTGGCTGCGCCAGCGCTTCGGCGGCGGCCCGGACACCGAGGCCGTACCGGGCCTCGCCCCCTCGTACCCGGCGGGGCTCGCCCTCGGCCGCGACGGGCGCACGGCGGTCGTCGGCCGGTCCACGGACGAGGACGGCACGACCATCCACGTCGTCGGGCCCGCGTCCGACGAGCCGGTCGAGATCTACCGCCACCGCGAGTCGGCGGGCGTCGGCGACCTGAGCCACGACGGCACGCTCATCGCGATCGAGCACACCGAGCACGGCGACGCGATGCACTCCGCGCTGCGCGTCGTCCGGCTCGACGGCTCGACCGTCGCGGAGCTGGACGACACCCGGGGCGGCGCGGAGGAGCTGGGCCTCGAAGTGCTCGGCTTCGCCCCCGTCGCGGGCGACACCCGGCTGCTCGTCGGGCACCAGCGGCGCGGCCGCTGGGAGCCGATGGTGTGGGACATCGCCGCCGGCACCCAGACCGACCTCGCCCTCGACCTGCCGGGCGACGTGTCGGCGGAGTGGTACCCGGACGGCTCGGCCCTGCTGATCGCCCACGAGTTCGAGGCCCGCGGCGACCTGTGGCGGTACGCGTTCGCGACGGGCGGGCTGACGAAGGTCGACACCCCGCCCGGCACCGTCTCCGGCGCCACCGTCCGGCCCGACGACAGCGTCGAGTACCTGTGGTCGTCGGCCGCCGAACCGCCGGTGGTCCGCTCCACGACGGGCGCGGTCGTCCTCGACCCGCCCGGCATGCGCGCCCCCGCCTCCGTCCCCGTCGAGGACGTCTGGGTGGAGGGCCCCGCGGGCCGCATCCACGCCCTCGTGCAGAAGCCGGCCGGGGCGAGCGGGCCGCTGCCCACCGTCTTCGAGATCCACGGCGGCCCCACCTGGCACGACTCGGACTCCTTCGCGGCGGGCCCGGCGGCCTGGGTCGACCACGGGTACGCGGTGGTCCGGGTCAACTACCGCGGCTCGACCGGTTACGGCCGGGAGTGGACCGACGCCCTCAAGCACCGGGTCGGCCTGATCGAGCTGGAGGACATCGCGGCCGTGCGCGCGTGGGCGGTCGGCTCCGGGCTCGCCGACCCCGACCGGCTCGTCCTGGCCGGCGGCTCCTGGGGCGGCTATCTGACCCTGCTCGGCCTCGGCACCCAGCCGGGCGCCTGGACGGTGGGCCTCGCGGCGGTCCCGGTCGCCGACTACGTCACGGCGTACGAGGACGAGATGGAGGCCCTCAAGGCCCTCGACCGGACCCTCTTCGGCGGGGCGCCCGACGAGGTCCCGGAGCGTTTCACGGCGTCGTCCCCGATCACGTACGTCGACGAGGTGCGGGCCCCGGTCTACCTCTCGGCCGGGCTCAACGACCCGCGCTGCCCCATCCGCCAGATCGACCGCTACGTGGACCGGCTCGCGGCCCGCGACGCCGTGCACGAGGTGTACCGGTACGACGCCGGGCACGGCTCGCTGGTCGTCGACGAGCGCATCAAGCAGGTCGCGCTCGAACTGGACTTCGCGAGGCGCCACTTGCCGGGCTGAGCCGCCCGGCCCGGCCGGTGCGGGGGCCGCGGGACGTGCCTTTACATCGGACCCGTACCGTAGAAGGCGTGTACCGGTTCCTGCTGACCCCCCGCTGGCTGGGCATCCACCTCTTCGTGCTGCTCGCCATCCCGTTCTGCCTGTACATGGGCTCGTGGCAGCTCGGCCGCTTCGAGGGCCGGATGGACAACCACCGGACCGCGCAGGAGCAGACGCGGACGAACCGGACGGCGGCGGCCGAGCCGCTCGCCGCGCTGCTGCCGGTCTCCACCGACACCTCCGGCAAGCGCGCCACCGCGACCGGCCGGTACGGCAAGCAGCTCCTCGTCCCGAACCGCGACGTCGGCGGCCGGACCGGCTTCTACGTCGTGACGCTGCTCAAGGTCGACGGCACCGGCAAGGCGCTCCCGGTCGTCCGCGGCTGGCTGCCGGGCCGCGCCTCGGCCGCCGAGGCGCCCGCCCCGCCCCGGGGCGAGGTCACGGTGACCGGCCCGCTCCAGGCCTCGGAGTCCCAGGGGTCGAACGGGGTGACGGCCGCCGGCGGCCTGCCCGCCGGCCAGGTCGGCATGATCAGCGCCGCGTCGCTGGTGAACCTGGTGCCGTACGACGTGTACGACGCCTGGGTCACGCTCGACAGGGCCGACGGGTCGATGACGCCGGTCCCGGCCACGACCGCGCAGGGCAGCGGCCTGGACCTGAAGGCGTTCCAGAACCTCGGCTACACCGGCGAGTGGTTCGTCTTCGCCGGGTTCGTGGTGTTCATGTGGTTCCGCCTGGTTCGCCGCGAGGCCGAGACCCTCAGGGACGCCGAGCTGGGCCTGGGCACCCCCGACGGACAGGACGCCGCGCGGGCCTAGGACCTGGCTGCGGGCCGCCGGCCCGGGGACGGGTCAGGACGCGGGCAGCAGCCCCGTCTTGTACACCGTCCCGGAGCAGGCGTCCGGGATCGTCGTGGCGGCCGTGGGCGCGCCGGGCTCCGGGGTGTGCGACACGACCACGCTGCCGGCGTCCCCGTCCGATCCCAGCTGCGGGGCGAGCTGCGCGGAGTCGGAGCCGTCGCCCGTGGTGGGCGTCGTGTCCTGGCTCGTCGACGGTGACGGGGACGCCTCCCCGCCCCCGGTGCCGCCGGTCGCCCCGCCGTCGCCGCCGGTCGAGCACGGCGCGGACGGCACCCAGGCGAACCGCACCTCGTACGCCTTGCCGGGCTCCAGGACCAGCTGGGCCGGCTGGGACGCCGGGTCGGGCAGTCCGCTCGCGCGGTCGCCCGAGGTGTGGTCGACGACGGTCACCGCGGACGGGTTGGCCGCGCCCTGCGCGAGGGTGACGATGCTGCCGGGGCTGTCGACCGTGCAGTTCGCGGCCGAGGTGTTGGTGACCCGGAAGGAGCCGTAGACCGCGCCGCCGGCGTCGGGCTGGCCGACCGTCGCCACCGGGGTGCCCAGCTCGGCGGCGTCACAGGCCGGGGAGGACGCGGCGGCGGTCGACGCGGGGTCGGTGCCCGCGGTGGCGGCGCCGCCCGCGCTCCTGCCCCCGTCGCCCTTCGTGTCCTTCTTCCCGTCCTTGCCGTGCTTCTCGGACGCCCGGGGCGAGCCGCCCGGGTCCTTGTCGCCGGGCCCCCGGGACGTGCCCTTGTGCGTGGCCGTGCTGTTGCCCGCGATGGAGGGGTGGTCGCCGGCCGAGCGCGCGTGCGTCACGTGCAGCACCGCGGGGACCGCCATGGCGACGAAGACGCCCGCGGCGACCGCGCCGACCGCGGCCTGCCGCTTGCGGGCCCGCCGGGCGGGAACCGCGCGGCGCAGCTTCTCCAGCGCGGCCTCCGACGGCTCGATCTCCTCGACGACCTGCCGCATCATGCGCCGCAGCGCCAGCTCGTCGTCGGCCTCCGCGTCGGCCGGACGACGGGGTGCGTCGTTCACAGTCGGGTTCCCAGCGTGTCGGTCGTGCGTGTGGTGCTCGTCGCGCTCGTCGCGCTCGTCCGAGGGGTCCTCGGGGCGTTCCGGGGCGCTCATACCGGCGCCTCCATGGCGATGCGCAGGGCGGCGATGCCGCGCGAGCCGTAGGCCTTCACCGAACCGAGGGATATCCCGAGCGCCGTGGCGACCTGCGCCTCGGTCATGTCCGCGAAGTAGCGCAGGACGAGGACCTCGCGCTGGCGCCGCTGGAGCCCCTTGAGCGCCTTCTTCAGGGCGTCGCGCTCCAGGAGGTCGTACGCGCCCTCCTCCGCGCTCGCCATGTCGGGCATCGGCTTGGTGAGCAGCTTCAGGCCGAGGATGCGCCGGCGCAGCGTGGACCGCGACAGGTTCACCACCGTCTGGCGCAGGTACGCGAGCGTCTTCTCGGGGTCGCGGACGCGCTTGCGCGCCGAGTGGACCCGGATGAACGCCTCCTGCACGACGTCCTCGCAGGAGGCGGTGTCGTCGAGGAGCAGCGCCGCGAGGCCGAGCAGGGAGCGGTAGTGGGCGCGGTACGTCTCGGTGAGGTGATCGACTGTGGTGCCGGCCGCCATCGTGTCGTCAGCGCCCTGCACGTGCGTCGGAATGCGCGCGGGCATGGGGGCGATCACCGGCATGCCGCCGGGCGCCCGCCCGCGCGCACGACGAACGCCGAGGGGTGCGAGGGGCGGACGGAGCACCGCCGCGCCTCTCGCTTGTACCGCTGTGAAGTCGAGAACCTCTGCCACGCCTGTTGGACACGCTTACCCCCCTCAGGGTTGTACGCGTCAGGCGCCCCCTTTGCGACACACCTCGACACCGTCACCGGTGGCGCCGCGCTCCAAGCCGACATGCGTACCTGCTCTTCCCCTATGCCCCTATTGCGCCCTGCGGGACAACACCTCGGAGGGCGCTCGCTAAAGACGCCCCCCACTCCGCGTGCGGTTGCGGGGCGGGGCGGAAATCTTCGAACGTTCGACGGCCCGTCAGCGGGTGGTCCAGACCATAGCCAGACACAGAACCTACACAGATCTTATGAACGGATCCGCATATGGGAAGGGGCGGCCCGCAGACCGGACGCCGGCTGGGCCGCCATATCCCGACATAGGGGCGGGGATCAGCCCACGCGGATTTCGGCGGCCACCAACTCGGCGATCTGCGCGGTGTTCAGCGCGGCTCCCTTGCGCAGGTTGTCCCCGCACACGAACAGTTCGAGTCCGGTCGGGTCGTCGAGCGAACGGCGCACCCGGCCGACCCAGGTCGGGTCGGTGCCCACCACGTCGGCGGGGGTGGGGAACTCCCCCGCGGCCGGGTTGTCGAACAGCACGACGCCGGGCGCCGTGGCGATGATCTCCCGCGCCTTGTCGACGGTGACCTCCCGCTGGAAGCGGGCGTGGACGGTCAGGGAGTGCGTCGTGACGACCGGCACCCGCACGCACGTGACGGCGACGGGCAGGTGCGGCAGCCCGAGGATCTTGCGGGTCTCGTTGCGCACCTTCATCTCCTCGGAGGAGTAGCCGTCCTCCGCGAGCGAGCCGGCCCACGGGACGACGTTCAGCGCGACCGGCTCCGGGAAGGGCCCGGTGGCGTCGCCGACGGCCCGCCGTACGTCGCCGGGGCTGGTCCCCAGCTCCGTACCGGCGACGAGCGACAGCTGGGCGCGCAGCGTCTCGACGCCGGAGCGGCCCGCCCCGCTCACCGCCTGGTACGAGGAGACGACCAGCTCGCGCAGGCCGAACTCGGCGTGCAGCGCGCCGACGGCCACGATCATCGACAGCGTCGTGCAGTTCGGGTTGGCGACGATGCCGCGCGGCCGCACGCGCGCGGCGTGCGGATTGACCTCGGGGACGACGAGCGGCACGTCGGCGTCCATCCGGAAGGCGGCCGAGTTGTCGACGACGACCGCGCCCTTGGCGGCGGCGACCGGCGCCCACCGGGCGGCCACGTCGTCGGGCACGTCGAACATGGCGACGTCGACCCCGTCGAAGACCGCCTCCTCCAGGGCGACGACCTCGACCTCCACGCCGCGCACGGAGAGCTTGCGCCCGGCCGAGCGCGGCGAGGCGACCAGCCGGATCTCCCCCCAGATGTCCGCGTGCTGCGACAGGATCTGGAGCAGAACGGCGCCGACGCTCCCGGTCGCACCCACGACCGCGAGCGTCGGACGCCGTACGGCGTTCCCGGCGTTCTCCGCCATCAGCGGCCGGTGCCTCCGTAGACCACGGCCTCGTCGGAGTCCGAGTCGAGCCCGAAGGCGGAGTGCACGGCGCGCACGGCCTCGTTCACGTCGTCGGCCCGCGTGACGACCGAGATGCGGATCTCGGAGGTGGAGATCAGCTCGATGTTGACGCCCGCGTCGGTCAGCGCCTCGAAGAAGCCGGCCGTGACACCCGGGTTGGTCTTCATACCGGCGCCGACCAGGGAGATCTTGGCGATCTGGTCGTCGTAGCGCAGCGAGTCGAAGCCGACGTTGGCCCGCTGCTTCTCCAGGGCGTCGATGGCCTTGCGGCCCTCGGTCTTGGGCAGCGTGAAGGAGATGTCCGTCAGACCGGTCGACGCCGCCGACACGTTCTGCACGATCATGTCGAGGTTGATCTCGGCGTCCGCGACGGCCCGGAAGATCTTCGCGGCCTCGCCCGGCTTGTCCGGAACGCCGACGACGGTGACCTTCGCCTCGGAGGTGTCGTGCGCGACACCGGAGATGATCGCCTGCTCCACGGCCTCTGCCCCTTGCTTCTTCACGAGCGGTTCGTTGCTGACCCACGTGCCCTGGAGCCCGCTGAAGCTGGACCGCACGTGGATCGGGATGTTGTACCGGCGGGCGTACTCCACGCAGCGGTGGAGCAGCACCTTCGAACCGGAGCTGGCGAGCTCCAGCATGTCCTCGAAGGAGATCCAGTCGATCTTCCGCGCCTTCTTCACGACGCGCGGGTCGGCGGTGAACACGCCGTCGACGTCCGTGTAGATCTCGCAGACCTCCGCGTCGAGCGCGGCGGCCAGGGCGACCGCGGTCGTGTCGGAGCCACCGCGGCCCAGCGTGGTGATGTCCTTCTTGTCCTGCGAGACACCCTGGAACCCGGCGACGATGGCGATGTTGCCGTCGTCCAGGGACTCCTTGATGCGCCCCGGCGTGACGTCGATGATCCGGGCCTTGTTGTGGACCGAGTCGGTGATGACACCGGCCTGGCTGCCCGTGAACGACTGGGCCTCGTGGCCCAGGTTTTTGATCGCCATGGCCAGCAGGGCCATGGAGATCCGCTCCCCGGCGGTCAGCAGCATGTCGAACTCCCGCCCGGCAGGGATCGGCGATACCTGCTCGGCGAGATCGATCAACTCATCCGTCGTGTCGCCCATCGCGGACACCACGACAACCACCTGGTTGCCGTTCTTCTTGGCGTCCACGATGCGCTTGGCGACCCGCTTGATGCCCTCGGCATCTGCAACGGAGGAGCCTCCGTACTTCTGCACGACAAGGCCCACGTGCGCTCCTCGCTCAGTCCGTCTGTCACCGCGCATGCGCGTGCATGGCGGTCGGCTCAGTTTAACGAGCGGCCGAATTCCGCCCCGGCTATATCGCATCGTGAGATGTCCCGCCCACGAAGTGATCACCGGGCCATCAGCCCGTCGGGCGTCCGGCCGCTCCGGACAAGCGCATGCCCAGCCCCTCCGGGGATCAACCGGAATCGTGGGGCGGGTCACATCGGTACGGGCGTCCTACTTGACCGTGCGCAGGCCCAGCGGGGCCCCGATCTCCTCGGCCATGACCCGGCCCGCCTCCTCCTCCAGGGCGTCCTCGGCGCCGGCGAGGTCCTCGTCGGTGTCCAGGCCGTCGAGCTCGGGCAGCGGCTGGTTCAGCCGGACGTGCGCCACCAGGGACTGGAGGGCGCGCAGGGTGGCGGAGGCGGTCGAGCCCCAGTTGGAGAAGTACGAGAACTGCCACCACCACAGGGCTTCGGTGACCCGGCCCGCGCGGTAGTGGGCCATGCCGTGCCGCAGGTCGGTGACGACGTCGGCGAGGTCGTCGGAGATCCGGGCCGCGACGGGCGCCTTGCGGGGCTCGTAGGGGTCGAAGACCTCGGAGTAGACGTCGATCGGGTCGAGCATCCGGGCCAGCCGCTCGCGCAGCTCGTCGACGTCGGCCTCGGGGCCGAGGTCGGGCTCGTAGCGCTCGTCCGGGAGGATGTCCTCGTGCGCGCCGAGCCGGCCGCCCGCCAGCATCAGCTGGGAGACCTCCAGGAGGAGGAACGGCACGGCGGAGTCCGGCTCGTCGCCCTTGGCGATCTCGGTGACCGCGACGATGAACGACGCGATCTGGTCGGAGATCTGGACCGCGAAGTCGTTCGGGTCCTGGCTGGTGGCGTGCAGGCTGGCATCAGACATCTAGGAGTCGTCTCCCCTCGAAAGCCCGGCCGAGGGTGACCTCGTCCGCGTACTCCAGGTCGCCCCCGACGGGGAGGCCGCTGGCCAGGCGGGTGACCTTCAGGCCCATGGGCTTGATCATGCGGGCGAGGTACGTCGCCGTGGCCTCGCCCTCCAGGTTCGGGTCGGTCGCCAGGATCAGCTCGGTGACCGTGCCGTCCGCCAGGCGGGCGAGCAGCTCCCTTATCCGCAGATCGTCCGGGCCGACGCCCTCGATGGGGCTGATCGCCCCGCCCAGGACGTGGTACTTCCCGCGGAACTCACGGGTGCGCTCGATCGCGACGACGTCCTTGGGCTCCTCGACCACGCAGATGACCGTGAGGTCGCGGCGCGGGTCGCGGCAGATGTTGCACAGCTCTTCCTGCGCCACGTTCCCGCAGGTGGCGCAGAAGCGGACCTTCGCCTTGACCTCCATCAGGGCCTGCGCGAGGCGCCGCACGTCCGTCGGCTCCGCCTGGAGGATGTGGAAGGCGATCCGCTGCGCGCTCTTGGGACCGACGCCGGGCAGCCTGCCCAACTCGTCGATGAGGTCCTGGACCACGCCTTCGTACACGGATCAGTCGCCTTCCGGTGGGGTGTCGCTCGATACGTACGGTAGTCGGCCCCCGGGCTAGAAGGGGAGGCCCGGGATACCGCTGCCGCTGCCGCCGCCGAGGCCCTGGGCCAGCGGGCCGAGCTTCTGCTGCTGGAGCGTCTGCGCGTTCTCGTTGGCCGCCGCGACCGCCGCGACGACCAGGTCGGCGAGGGTCTCGGTGTCCTCGGGGTCGACCGCCTTCGGGTCGATCGTCAAGGCCCGCAGCTCGCCCGAGCCCGTCACCGTCGCCTTGACGAGGCCGCCGCCCGCCTGGCCCTCGACCTCGGTCCGGCCCAGCTCCTCCTGGGCATTGGCGAGGTCCTGCTGCATCTTCTGGGCCTGCTGAAGCAGCTGCTGCATGTTGGGCTGGCCACCACCGGGGATCACGATCAGCTCCTGGGGTCCGGGTGCGTGCGGTCTGAGTAGTACCGAGCCTACGTGGTCCCGGGGGCCACCGCCCTGGCACCTTGGACAGCACTCTTTCGAGTGAGAGCGCCGACGGCCCTATACCTGATCAAGGCCCACGTCTAGGGGTAAAACCCGCGAAAACGGGACCTTGGCCACCCATTGGGCGGTAGGAAGATGCTGCACATCGAGCCCCAGCCGTGACCAGTCGAGGGAGTGCCGGGTGAGTCAGCCGGAGATGCAGCCCGAAGGACCGCCCCAGGAGGGTGCCGGCGACCTCACCGGGCGGTCGTTCCCGCTCGGCGACTGGGGCGAGCCCGCCGAGCGGCTCGACGAGCTGTACCGGTGGGTCGAGCGGGGCGCCCTGCTGACCGCGGACCGCTATCTCGCCGACCGGGCCTGGAAGCGGCGGGGGGCGCGGGCGCTGCGGGCGGGCGCGGTCCTCGGGGCCGTGTGCGCGGGGGCGCTGCCGCTGCTCGCCCTGACGCAGGCCGTCTCGGGGACGGTGCCGTGGGGGTACGTGGCCCTGCTGCTCGCCGTGGCGTGCGTCGGGGGCGACCGGTACTTCGGGCTGACCTCGGGCTGGATAAGGGATGTCGCCACGGCACAGGCGGTGCAGCGGCGACTGCTGGTGCTCCAGTTCGACTGGGCGTCGGAGAGCGTGCGCGAGGTGCTCGGGCCGGCCGAGGGGACGGCGAGCGAGGCCGCCGAGCGGTGTCTGGGGGTGCTGCGGCGGTTCTGCGAGGACGTGACGGAGCTGGTGCGGGCCGAGACGGCGGACTGGATGGTGGAGTTCCGCTCCGGCCCGGCCCCGCTGGTCATGCAGTCCTCGATCCCCGCCGCCGCCCCCCGCTCCCCGGACACCAACGGCTTCCCCCGCTTCCCCCTCCCCCCGGGCACCCGCCCCAACATGCCCCGCCAACGCCCCCCAGAACCAAGATGAGCCGCCACACCGACCTATGCGGCCCCGCCAGGGGCGCGAGGAACTGCGCGACCAGCCCCCACCAACCCGCACCCGAAAACCCACCCAGGACCGAGGGGCCCCGCACGAGAGGCCCCCACCGCCCCGCACCCGTGGAAAACCACCCCCGCGGCTAGGCTGACCCGAGCACATAGCCCAGCTGCCCCCCGGAGGGGACCCGTGTCGCCCGCATCCGACGGCCCCACCGTCACCCGCTCCACCCTGCGCCAGCAGATAGCGGACGCCCTGCGCGACGAGATCCTGAGCGGCCGCCTCACCCCGGGCCAGGAATTCACGGTCAAGGAGATCGCGGACGGCTATGGCGTCTCGGCCACCCCGGTCCGCGAGGCCCTGGTCGACCTCACGGCCCAGGGCCTCCTGGACTCCGCCCAGCACCGCGGCTTCCGCGTCCACGAGTACTCCCTCGCCGACCACCGCGCCATGATCGAGGCCCGCAGCCTGGTCGCCGACGGCATCTTCCGCGGGCTCGCCGACGGCGCCCCCACCGACCCGGCCGCCCACGAGTCCCTGGCCGGTGTGCGCCGCCGCGGCGAGGAGGCGGCCCGCGCCGCGAGCGCCGGCGACCTGAACGTGCTGATCGGCTACGACCTGCGGTTCTGGCGGGAGCTGTCGGCGCTCTTCGGCAATCAGTACCTGTCCGACTTCTTCCACCGGCTGCGCGTGCAGTCCTGGATGTACACGGTGCCGCACCTGCGCCGCGCCGGGGAGCTGCGGGGCCGCCTGTGGGCCGGGCACTGCGACCTGGTCGACGCCCTCTCCGCCCGGGACCCCGGGGCCGCGCACGCGATCATCGCCGCGTACAACGCGGACTCGCTGGCGCTGATCGAGCGGATCACCGCCGGGCCCACCCCCTGAAGCGCGGTCCGGCGGGGTACGGCGGTTGCAGCGGGAACCTGCAAGACAGGTCTGCCCCGGCCCGCCGCGCACTACCCTGGCGCTGACGCCAGGACGTTCGACTCTAAGGAGCCCCCTTGGCCTGTGACCTGTGGCTCGTCCCCCTCGTCGACGTGCTGTGCCACAGCCCCGACAATCCCTTCGCCGAAGAACTCGCGCTCTACGACAAGGCGTTGCACGAGGCAGGACTGCCGCCGGTGCCGGTCTACGCGTACATGCCGG
Organism: Streptomyces sp. NPDC088785; assembly: GCF_044750685.1. Classification (NCBI taxonomy): domain Bacteria; kingdom Bacillati; phylum Actinomycetota; class Actinomycetes; order Kitasatosporales; family Streptomycetaceae; genus Streptomyces; species Streptomyces sp. NPDC088785. The sequence goes on along the minus strand of NZ_JBIVKH010000003.1, from coordinate 527,096 downwards.
GGCTCTCGGGCGACGTGGCCCCGGTGGCGGGTTTCGACTACGACGCGCTGCACTTCCTGCGCCGCGCGTACCTGCTCCAGCTGTGCGGGCTCGCGGTGACCCCGGTCGACGAGCTGGGCGGCGACTACGAGCAGTTGCTGGAGATGTTCGAGCCGACGGCGCAGGGTTCGCACCTGGTGTGGCACTACGACCACGCGGGCGCGTACGTGCCCGTGGACTTCCCGACGCCGCTGTCCAACGACGAGCTGCTGGCCGGCGGCGGCCCGCTGGGCTCCTCGCACGCGCTGCTGCGCGAACTGGAGTACGTGGCGCCGGCCATCGGCATCGACCCGGCGAACCCGCCGACGGCGCCCGCGCCGCCCCCCGGCCCCACCGCGCTGGAGGAGCCCGCGGCGGCGGTGCCGCTCGACGACAGCCCGTTCGCGCGGGAGCGCCATGTGTGGCTCGGGCTGCACCAGGCGGCGACCCGGAGCCTCGCCCAGGGCTCGATGATCATTTTCAGCTGAGCGGGCCGGGCCGGCCGGGCGGCGGGGCGAGCGCGCTCGTGGCGCCCGCCCCGCGCCCGGCGCGGCCTACGCCACGTGCTCGTCCGCGACGGACAGCGCCGCGTCCAGGGCGGCGAGCCCCTCCTTGACCTCGGCCTCGGAGACGTTCAGCGGCGGCACGACGTGCGTGCGGTTCATGTTGACGAAGGGCCACAGGCCGTTCTTCTTGGCGGCGGCGCCGAACGCCGCCATCGGCGCGTTCGCCTCGCCCGCCGCGTTGTACGGCACCAGCGGCTCGTGCGTGGCCCGGTCCCGGACGAGTTCGAGCGCCCAGAACATGCCGACGCCGCGCACCTCGCCCACCGACGGGTGGCGCTCGGCGAGCGCGCGCAGCGCGGGCCCGACGACCTCGGCGCCCAGCCGGGCGGCGTGGTCGATGATGCCCTCCTCCTCCATCACGTTGATGGTGGCGACGGCGGCGGCGCAGGCCAGCGGGTGCCCGGAGTAGGTCAGGCCGCCCGGGTAGGGGCGCTTGGCGAAGGTCTCGGCGACGGCCCCCGAGATGGCGACGCCGCCCAGCGGCACGTAGCCCGAGTTCACGCCCTTGGCGAAGGTCATCAGGTCCGGCACGACGTCGTACAGGTCGGCGGCGAACCACTTGCCGGTGCGGCCGAAGCCCGCCATGACCTCGTCGAGGACGAAGACGATGCCGTACTTGTCGCACAGCTCGCGCACGCCCGCGAGGTAGCCCTCGGGCGGCAGCATGATGCCGGCCGTGCCCGGGACGGTCTCCAGGATGATCGCGGCGACGGTCGCCGGACCCTCGAACCGGATGGTCGTCTCCAGGTGCTCCAGAGCGCGGGCGCACTCCTGCTCCTCGGTCTCGGCGTAGAAGCGCGAGCGGTACAGGAACGGCGCCCAGAAGTGGACGACGCCCGCGGTGGCGCTGTCGTTGGCCCAGCGGCGCGGGTCGCCCGTCACGTTGATCGCCTGCTGGGTGCCGCCGTGGTACGAGCGGTAGGCGGCGAGCACCTTCGGACGGCCGGTGTGCAGCCGGGCCATCCGCAGGGCGTGCTCGACGGCGTCGGCGCCGCCGTTGGTGAAGAAGATCTTGTCGAGGTCGCCGGGGGTGCGCTCGGCGATGAGGCGTGCGGCCTCGGAGCGCGACTCGATGGCGAAGGCGGGCGCGAAGGTCGTCATCGTCGCCGCCTGCTCCTGGATCGCGGCGACGACCTTCGGGTGCTGGTACCCGATGTTCGTGTAGACGAGCCCGGAGGTGAAGTCGAGGTAGCGGTTGCCGTCGTAGTCCCAGAAGTACGAGCCTTCGGCACCGGCGACGGCGAGCGGATCGATGAGCTCCTGTGCGGACCAGGAGTGGAACACGTGGTTGCGGTCCGCGGCCTTGACGGCTGCGCCGACCTGGGGATTCGGCTGAGGGGTCATGGGGCCGAGGGTAAGGGGGCGCCGGTCCCGGGTGCCATCGGCGTCCTGTCTGCGGGACGCCGGGGAACACGACAGTCTGTCGCCCGGCGGCGCCGGGTCCGCCGGCTCCCGGGTCCGGGCCCGGTATTCGGGTCGCTTATCCGGACAGGTCCGTTACGGAACCGTAGAAGCCAGTACGGGTCTCTCTGTCGTAGGTCGGCACTATTCTCGGTTTGTTGCTCACGTACGGGGGAGGGTGGCGCGACATGGACGGACTGGAAGCCCTGGGGCCCGGGGATCCGCAGCGCATCGGGGCGTACCGGCTGCTCGGCCGGCTCGGCGCGGGGGGCATGGGTCAGGTGTATCTGGCGCGCTCGGAGCGCGGGCGCACCGTCGCCGTGAAGCTGGTGCGCGAGGAGCTGGCGGAGCAGGACGAGTTCCGGGACCGGTTCCGGCAGGAGGTGCAGGCGGCCCGGCAGGTGGGCGGCGCCTGGACGGCGAGCGTGCTCGACGCGGACACCGGGGCGCGGGTGCCGTGGGTGGCGACCGCCTATGTGGCGGGCCCCTCGCTCCAGCAGGTCGTCTCGCACGACCACGGCGCGCTGCCGGAGCGTTCCGTGCGGATCCTGGCGGCCGGCCTGGCGCACGCGATCAAGGACGTGCACGCGGCGGGGATCGTCCACCGCGACCTGAAGCCGTCGAACGTGCTGGTGACGATCGACGGGCCGCGCGTCATCGACTTCGGCATCGCCCGCGCGCTGGAGACGATCACCGACGGCGGTCTGACGCGGACCGGGGCGCTGGTCGGCTCGCCCGGTTTCATGGCGCCCGAGCAGGTGCGCGGCGACCGGATCACCCCGGCCTGCGACGTGTTCTGCCTGGGCTCGGTGCTGGCGTACGCGGCGACCGGCGCGCTGCCGTTCGGCACGTCCAACAGCGGCGTGCACGCCCTGATGTTCCGGATAGCCCAGGAGGAGCCGGACCTGGCGAACCTGCCGGAGGGGCTGCACGAGCTGGTCCGGGACTGTCTGCGCAAGGAGCCCGGCCGGCGCCCGACGCCCGAGGAGATCCTGGAGCGCACCGGCGCCGAGGACACGCTGGGCGACGGGGGCCGCACCGTCGATCCGTGGCTGCCCGGCGCGCTGGTGGCCCAGCTGGGGCGGCACGCGGTGCGGTTGCTCGACTCGGAGGACCCCGACGGCGGCGACGCCCCGGCGGCCGTGCCGGCGCCCGCCCCGCCGCCGCCGGGCGCGCCGGGCTCCGCCGCGCCGGTGAACCACCTGCCCACGGTGGTCGTCAACCGGCCGCCGACGCCTGCGAACCCGCCGGTCGCCGCGCCGCCGAACCCGCCCGCGTACGGCTATCCGCCGCAGGCCCCGGCGTACGGCTATCCGCAGGGCGGCTGGGGCCAGACCCCGCCGTACGGTCCCGCGCCGCTGCCCCCGCAGGAGCCGCACCGCAACCGCTCGTCGGCGGCGCTGGTCGCGGTGGCGCTGATCGTGGCGCTCGGCGCGGGCGGCTCGGTGTACGCGCTGATGAAGGGCGACGGGAACAGCGGCGGCAGGTCGCCGCAGGCCGACGGCAGCCGGTCCGCGACGTCGGACTCGGCCTCGGGATCGGGATCGGGATCGGGGGCGGGATCGGGGTCGCCGTCGCCCCTGGCCTCCACCGAGGCGCAGGAGTCGCCGACGGGGCCGCCGCGGTCGAGCGGGCCCGCCGAGTCGCCGTCGCCGCAGGCGGGCGGGGGTGCGGGCGAGATACCGGCGGGGTTCCTCGGCACGTGGTCCGGCGCGATCGACAACGCCTCGGGGCACCACCCGCGCCAGATCACCATTCAGCAGGGGGAGCGCGGCGACACCGTCATGTCGTTGACGGCGGACGGCTACGACAAGGCGGGCGCCGCCTACCACTGCGTCTTCCAGGGCGAGCTGACCTCGGCGAGCGGGTCCACCCTGCACATCGGCGGCACCGTCGCGGTGGTCGCCGAGCCGAAGGCGGACTGCGCCGCGGGCAGGCCCAGCACCATCACGGCCCTGCCCTCGGGCGAGCTGCGCCGCGACATGACCGACGCGGCGGGCAAGAAGCAGACGCTGACCTACACCAAGAGCGGCTGAGCCGCCACGGGCCGCGACAAGGCGGTGCCCCGGCCCGCCGCAGCGGACCGGGGCGCGCGGGACACCGCGCGGGTGCCCACGGGAGGAGGACGCCTAGAGGAACGAGTTGATCTCGATCGTCTCGTCGCGGCCGGGGCCGACGCCGATGGCCGAGATCGGCGCGCCGGACATCTCCTCCAGCGCCTTCACGTACGCCTGCGCGTTCTTCGGGAGGTCGCCGAAGGTCTTGGCCTTCGTGATGTCCTCCGACCAGCCGGGCAGGTACTCGTACACCGGCTTCGCGTGGTGGAAGTCGGTCTGGCTGTACGGCAGTTCCTCGACGCGCTCGCCGTCGATCTCGTAGGCGACGCAGACCGGGATCTGCTCCCAGCCGGTCAGCACGTCCAGCTTGGTGAGGAAGAAGTCGGTCAGGCCGTTCACGCGGGTCGCGTAGCGGGCGATCACCGCGTCGAACCAGCCGCAGCGCCGGTCGCGACCGGTGGTGACACCGCGCTCGCCGCCGATGCGGCGCAGGTCCTCGCCGTCCTGGTCGAACAGCTCGGTGGGGAACGGTCCGGCGCCCACGCGCGTCGTGTACGCCTTGAGGATGCCGATGACCCGGCCGATCTTCGTCGGGCCCACGCCGGTGCCGGTGCAGGCGCCGCCCGCGGTCGGGTTCGACGAGGTGACGAAGGGGTACGTGCCGTGGTCGATGTCGAGGAGCGTGCCCTGGCCGCCCTCGAAGAGCACGACCTTGTCCTCGTCCAGCGCGTTGTTGAGGATCAGGGTGGTGTCGGCGACGTAGCCCTTGATCTGCTCCGCGTAGCCGAGCAGCTCCTCGACGACCTGCTGCGCCTCGATGGCGCGGCGGTTGTACAGCTTGGTCAGGAGCTGGTTCTTGACCTCGAGGGCCGCCTCGACCTTCTGGGTGAGGATCGACTCGTCGTAGAGGTCCTGGACGCGGATGCCGACGCGGTTGATCTTGTCCGCGTAGGTCGGGCCGATGCCGCGGCCGGTGGTGCCGATCTTCCGCTTGCCGAGGAAGCGTTCCGTCACCTTGTCGACCGTGACGTTGTACGGCGTGATGATGTGCGCGTTGCCGCTGAGCAGCAGCTTGGACGTGTCGACGCCGCGCTCGTTCAGACCGCTCAGCTCGGAGAGCAGGACCGACGGGTCGACGACGACACCGTTTCCGATGACCGGTGTGCACTCCGGCGAGAGGATCCCGGAAGGGAGGAGGTGGAGCGCATACTTCTGGTCGCCGACGACGACCGTGTGACCGGCGTTGTTGCCGCCCTGGTAGCGCACCACATAGTCCACGGATCCACCGAGCAGGTCGGTGGCCTTTCCCTTGCCTTCGTCACCCCACTGAGCACCGAGCAGCACAAGTGCGGGCACAGGCGTACACCCCTTCCGGGCGGGGCATGTCCAAGGTCAGGGGCCGGCGCCGCGTCGGTGCGGCGGGCCTTCGTGAGCCTTGGGGTGCCCCGGAATAGACGAAGCCCCTGGCGCAATAGCGCAAGGGGCTCTTGCACAAAGATGCTACCCGAGGAAGCGAGGCAAGGCCGAGGTGGCGGCGTTGGACCTTCCATCTGACCGTACGGGCGAGGAGCTGTCCCGGCAGTTGCTGGTGCTCGTCGACCCGTTCGCCCGGCGCTCGGACGGGGAATCCGTGCGGATCGCCAAGGATGTGCTGTGTGCGGGCGCGACGGCCCGGGTGTGCCTGCCGGACGGCCCGGAGGATTTCGCGAAAGCGCTGGCCAGGCGGGGTGCGCGGCGGCCCGTGGTGGTCGGTGACGACCGGGCGCTGCTGCGCGCGGTGTCGCTGCTGCACCGGGAGCGGGAGCTGACCGGGGCGGTGTTGTCGATGGTGCCGGTGGGGGCCGGGGTGTCGCTCGCGCGCTCGCTCGGGGTGCCGTCGGGGGCGGTCGCCGCGGCGCGCGCCGCGCTCTTCGGGGCGGAGCGGCGGCTCGATCTGCTGGTCGACGACAGCGACGGGGTGGTGCTCGGTGATCTGCGGATCCCGCCGCTGGGTGAGGCGTCGGTCGCCGGCGGGGCGGACCGGGTGTGGCTGCGGACGTGCCGGTCGCTGGTGCGCACGCTCGGGGCGCGGCCCGCGCGGGCCGTCCCGGCGGAGGCCGGGGCGGTGGCGCGGCTTCGGGTGGAGGCCGACGGGGTGACCCTGGTGGACCTGGACCGGGTGGTGGAGGGGGTTCGGGTGGGGCCGGTGACGGGGACGGGGTTGGCGCGGGTGGAGGTGCGGTGTCCTGATGCGGCGGCGGTGAGTGTGCGGGCCCGGACGGTCACGGTGTCCGGCGAGGACTTCCGCTATCGCTCGGACTCGGTGGCGATCGGGGGGCCGGTGCGGCGGCGGACCTGGACGGTGCGGGCGGGGGCCTGGGGTCTGGCTCTGCCGTGACGGCGCCGACGCCGGACCGGCGGGCGTGACGCCGCCGTCGCGGCTCGGCGGGGTCTGGTCGCGCCTGGCCGGTCTTCCGGGTCCGCCACGGTCGCGGCTGGCCGCGCAGTTCCCCGCGCCCCTGGGCCGTCGTCTTTCGGGTGCGCCACCGTCGTGGCTGGCCGCGCAGTTCCCCGCGCCCCTAGGTCGTCTTTCGGGTGCGCCACCGTCGTGGCTGGGCGCGCAGTTCCCCGCGCCCCTAGGTCGTCGTCCGGGTGCGCCACCGTCGTGGCTGGGCGCGCAGTTCCCCGCGCCCCTGGGTGTGTTTTTCGGGTGCGCCACCGTCGTGGCTGGGCGCGCAGTTCCCCGCACCCCTGGGTGTGTCTTTCGGGTGCACCACCGTCGTGGCTGGCCGCGCAGTTCCCCGCGCCCCTAGGTCGTCGTCCGGGTGCACCACCGTCGTGGCTGGCCGCGCAGTTCCCCGCGCCCCTGAGATGCGCACTTCGTGCGCCATCTCATCGGAGAGGCGCGCCCCCCGTCCCGCCTCCCAGTGGAGGCGCGCGGAGCGCTGCCTCTGGGGGAGGCTGCGCGCAGCGCATGCCTCAGGGGCTCGGGGAACTGCGCGAGAAGCGGCCACCGGGCCGCGGACGACGAACCGCCCAGGGGCGCGGGGAACTGCGCGAGAAGCGGCCACCGGGCCGCGGACGACGGACCACCCAGGGGCGCGGGCCGGCACCACGGTGGCCCGTCTGGAAGACGGCCCCGGGGGTGGTCAGGGGCGGGGCCAGTGGCGGCCGTCCAGGTTTTCGATGGCCCGGTTCAGACGGTGCAGGGCGGACGCGAAATCGGCGACCTCGTCCTCGCTCCAGTCCGCCATGAGCCCGTCCAGCACGGCGAGATACCGCGCCCGGTCGTCATCGAGAAGCTTCCCGCCCTCCCCGGTGATCCGGAACTTGCGGGCGATCCCCCCGTCGGGGTCCGCGATGCGCTCGACGAGCCCGGCCCGCATCATGGCCGCCGTCTGCCGGTTGAGCGTGGACGCGTCGAGCCCGGTCGCCTCGCTGAGCTGCCCGATCGACATCGGCCCGACCATCTGGATCCGGGTCAGCAGGATGTAGGCGCTGCGGTCGAGGTGCCAGTCGGCGGCCCGGGCGCGCGGACCGAACAGGTAGCCGTGCCGACCGAGCAGCATGGTCTCGAACTCGACCCGGCGCGTGGTCTGGTCCTTGTCCGTGCCCTTGCCCACCGCGTCCACCTTCGCCTTTCTCGCACCTGCCCCGCCCCGCAGGTATATCACGCGCGATATGCACCATACATACGTTGTGCATCATGCATATCAGCTGTACGGTGCACAGGCCTGCGCGCGGAAGTCCGCGGCGGCGTCCACCGACAAGGAGCACCGTCAGTCATGGAAGCAAGCAAGCCCGAAGCCGAGGGCTCCGGGCGCATCGTCGCCGTCCTCGCGTTCGGCGGCATCGTGGCCTCGATCATGCAGACGCTGGTCGTGCCGCTGCTCGGCGAACTGCCCACGATCCTCGACACCTCCGCGTCGAACGCGACCTGGGTGGCCACCGTCACCCTGCTCGCCGCCGCCGTGGCCACGCCCATCATGGGCCGCCTCGGCGACCTCTACGGCAAGCGGCGGATGCTGCTGGTCTCGACCGTGCCGCTGGTCCTGGGCTCGGTCGTCGCGGCGCTCTCCACCAACCTGGCGACGATGATCACCGGCCGCGCCCTCCAGGGCCTCGGCGTCGGCCTGGTCCCGCTCGGCATCAGCCTGCTGCGCGACCTCGTACCGCCGGAGAAGCTCGGCACCTCCATCGCCCTGATGAGCGCCTCGCTCGGCATCGGCGGCGCCCTCGGCCTGCCCTTCGCCTCCGCCATCGCGGACTACGGCAGCTGGCGGGTGCTGTTCTGGGTGTCGGCCGCGCTGAGCCTGGTCATCGGCGTGCTCTACAAGGTGATCGTGCCCGACAACGAGCGGCGCCGGGAGAACATCGGCGGCTTCGACTACGCGGGCGCCGTCGGCCTCGGCCTCGGACTCGTGTCCCTGCTGCTCGCCGTGTCCAAGGGCGCCGACTGGGGCTGGGGCAGCGGGACCACGCTGGGGCTGTTCGCCGCCGCCGTCGTGATCCTCGGCGGCTGGGGCGTGTGGGAGCTGCGCACCGCCGAGCCGATGGTGGACCTGCGCACCACGGCCCGCCCGACGGTGCTGCTGACCAACGCGGCCTCGGTCGTCGTCGGCTTCGCGATGTACGCGTCGTCGCTGCTGGTGCCGCAGCTGCTCCAGCTGCCGAAGGAGACCGGTTACGGGCTCGGGCAGTCGATGATGGCGATGGGCCTGTGGATGATGCCGGGCGGTCTGATGATGATGGTCGTCGCGCCGCTGGGCGGAAAGCTCACCGGCAAGCACGGCCCGAAGCTGACGCTGCTGCTCGGCACGGTGGTCATCGCGATCGGCTACGGCGTCTCGGTGTTCCTGATGGGCGCCGCCTGGCAGTTGATGGTCGCGATGTGCGTCATCACCGCCGGTGTCGGACTCGCGTACGGCTCCATGCCCGCCCTCATCATGGGCAGCGTGCCGCAGTCGGAGACCGCGGCGGCCAACAGCTTCAACACGCTGATGCGCTCCATCGGCACCTCGGCGTCGGCGGCCGTCATCGGAGTCGTGCTGGCCCAGATGACGGTCCGGTTCGGCCCGTTCACCCTGCCGTCGGAGAACGCCTTCCGCACCGGCATGCTCCTCGGCTGCGGCGTCTCGGTGGTCGCCGCGCTGATCACGCTGACGATCCCGTACCGCAAGGCGCAGGCGGTGACCGCCGCCGAGCCGGCCCCCGCCGGCCTCGCCCCGTCCCCGCAGCCCTGACCGGCCGCGTCGATCGGTGTGCAGTCCGGGGGCAGGGCGTCCGGGCTACCCGTCCAGGCCGAGCGTCGCGCGGTGCTCCCGCCAGCGCTCCATCATCGCGGCCAGCTCGGCCTGGACGAACTCGAAGAAGGCCAGCGTCTCGGTGAGCCGCCGGCCCGCCGGGGAGTCGGCGCCGAGGGCGTCGACCCCGTCGCGCAGGGCCTCCTCCCACCGGGCGAGCACGCTGTCACGGCTGGTCAGCGCCTCGTACCACTGGTTGTCCCGCACCCGGAACAGATCCCGCCGGCTCCCCGGCTCGCGCTCCCGGGTGACCATGTGCTGCTGCGTCAGATAGCGCACCGCGCCGGAGACGGCGGCCGGGCTCACCCGCAGCCGCTCCCCCAGCTCGGCCGAGGTCAGCGCGCCCGCGTCGGACGCGAGCAGCGCCGCGAAGATCCGCGCGGGCATCCGGGCCATGCCCGCCTCGACGAGCTGGCCCGCGAAGTGCTCGACGAACCGCGACCGCGCCCGCGCCGCCCCGCCGCCCGCTTCCGCCGCGGCGCTCTCCGTGTCCATCGCTCGATCCTCTCCGCCGACCGGGCCCGTCCCGCCGCACCCCGCCGAGTTTATACGCTTCCTTAACTTCACAAATTTGTGAAACGAGCGTAATTTCAGCCGCATGACGAAGGCAATCGCGGTCACCGGCCTGCGCAAGTCGTTCGGACGGACCCCGGCCCTGGACGGGCTCGACCTGGACGTCGCCGCCGGGGAGGTGCACGGCTTCCTCGGGCCGAACGGCGCGGGCAAGTCGACCGCCCTGCGGGTGCTCCTCGGGCTGCTGCGCGCGGACTCCGGCACCGCCCGGGTCTTCGACCGCGACCCCTAGACCGACGCGGTCGAGCTGCACCGCAGGATCGCGTACGTCCCCGGTGACGTGACCCTGTGGCGCAACCTCAGCGGCGGCGAGGTCATCGACCTGTACGGGCGGCTGCGCGGCGGCATCGACACGGCGCGCAGGGCCGAGCTGATCGAGCGGTTCGAGCTGGACCCCGCCAAGAAGGGCCGCACGTACTCCAAGGGCAACCGGCAGAAGGTCGCCCTCGTCGCCGCCCTCGCCACGGCCGGCGTCGACCTGCTCGTCCTGGACGAACCGACCTCCGGCCTCGACCCGCTGATGGAGGAGGTCTTCCGGTCGTGCGTGACGGAGGCCGTCCGCGAGCGCGGCCAGACCGTGCTGCTGTCGTCCCACATCCTCGGCGAGGTCGAGGCGCTGTGCGACCGGGTCTCCCTCGTCAGGAACGGGCGGACCGTCGAGAGCGGCACCCTCGCCGGACTGCGGCACCTGACCCGGACCAGCGTCCGCGCCGAACTGGCGGGCGCGCCACCCGAACTGGCCGCGCTGCCCGGCGTCCACGACGTCGACGTCCAGGGCCACCGGGTCAGCCTCCAGGTCGACGGCGACAGGATCGACGCCGTGCTGCGCTCGCTCACCGGCGTGGGCGTCCGCTCGCTGACCAGCACCCCGCCCACCCTGGAGGAGCTGTTCCTGCGCCACTACCGGGACGCCCGGTGAGCGCCGCCGCCCCGGGCCGGACCGCCCGGCACCTGGCCGGGACCGGCGCCCTGTTGCGGCTCGCCCTGCGCCGCGACCGGATCGTGCTCCCGCTGGGGGTCGCCGCCGTCGCGCTCACCGTGATCTCCATGCCGCGCACCCTGAAGGGCCTGTACGGCACGGCGGCCGAGCGCGCCGGGGTGCTGTCGACGCTGCGCGCCGACGGCTCGCTGCGCGCCCTGTACGGCCCGGCGCTCGACGACTCGCTCGGCGGTCTCACCACCTGGCGGGTCGGCGCGTACGCGGGGCTGTTCGCGGCGGCGATGAGCCTGCTGATCGTCGTACGGCACACCCGCGACGAGGAGGAGAGCGGGCGTCAGGAGCTGGTGTCCGCCGCGGTGGTGGGCCGCCGGGCGCCGCTGGCCGCCGCGCTGCTCGCCGCGGGCGCCGCCGCCGCGGCCGTGGCCGTCCTGATCACGGCGGGCCTGGCGCTGACCGCCGGGTCGGGGTTCGCGGGCGGCCTCGCCCTGGGCCTCGCGACCGGCGGCACGGGCCTGGTGTTCGCGACGCTCGCGGCGGTCGTCGCCCAGTGCACCGGGAGCGCGCGGCTCGCCCGGGGGCTGAGCGCGGGCCTGCTGGGCGCCGCGTTCGCGCTCCGGGCGGCCGGGGACGCGGGCAGCCCGACCGGCTCGTCCGTGCTGACCTGGCTCTCCCCCGTCGGCTGGCTGGAGAACACCCGCCCCTACGCCGGGAACCGCTGGTGGGTGCTGCTGCTCTTCGCCGCCGCCGCGCTCGCCCTGGGCGCCCTCGCCCACGTCCTGGCCGGGCGGCGCGACACCGGCGCCGGGCTGTGGCCGGCCCGGCCGGGACCGGCGCACGGGCGGCTCGGCTCGGCGGCCGCGCTGGCCTGGCGGCTCCAGCGCGGCGCCGTCCTCGGCTGGTCGTCGGCGTTCCTCGCGGCGGGCGCGGTGCTCGGCGGGGTGAGCGGCGGGGCCGGGGACCTGGTCGGCGGCAGCGCCGCCACCCGCGCGATCGTCGAGCGGATGGGCGGGCGGTCCGGGCTCACCGACGCGTTCCTCGCCGGGATGTCCGGCCTGCTCGGGACGGTCGCCGCGCTCTACGTCGTGCAGGCCGTCCTGCGGATGCGCGCCGAGGAGAGCGCGCAGCGCGCCGAGCCGGTGCTGGCCGGCGCGGTGGGCCGGCTGCGCTGGGCGGCGGGCCATCTCGTCGTCGCGTTCGCTGGGGCCGTGCTGCTCATGCTGCTCGGCGGGCTCGGCCTGGCCGCCGGTCACGGGGGCGCTCCCGGCCCGCTCCTGGGGGCCTGCCTGGTCCAGGTCCCGGCCGTGTGGACGATCGGCGCGGCGGCGGTCCTCCTCCACGGCGTCGCCCCGCGCGCCGCCGTCGGCGGCGGCTGGGCGGTGGCGGGCGCGGCGCTGCTGCTCGGCTGGCTCGGCCCGGCGCTCGACCTGCCGCCCGCCCTGCTGGACCTGTCCCCGTTCGGGCACCTGCCGAAGATGCCGGGCGGGGCGATGGCCTGGGGCCCGGTCCTGGCGCTGGGCGCGCTCGCGGCGGCGCTCGTGGCGGCGGGGCTCGCCGGGCTGCGGCGGCGCGACCTGTCCGGCTGAGCCGGGCACGGGACACCGCGTCGGTCCCGGGCCCGCGCGCCGCCGCGGCCCGGCGAGCCGGCCGCTCAGACCTCGACGGTCAGGGCCGCCAGGCCCCGGATGACGAAGTTCGGCTTGCGCACCGGCTCGGCGGCGAGCCGCAGGGCGGGCGCCCGGGTGAGCAACGCCCGCATGGACGCGGCGAGTTCGAGCCGGGCCAGCGGAGCGCCGATGCAGTAGTGGATGCCCGCCGAGAAGGAGATGTGCGGGTTGTCGGCGCGGGTCAGGTCGAGGCGGTCCGGATCGGTGAAGACCGCCGGGTCGCGGTTGGCCGAGCCGAAGAGCAGCGCCACCTCCGCGCCGCGCGGGATGGTGGTGCCCGCGATCTCGATGTCCTCCAGGACCCAGCGCTCGAAGAGCTGGAGCGGGGTGTCGTGGCGCATCAGCTCCTCGACGGCCGACGGCACCAGGGAGTGGTCGGCGCGCAGCGCGGCGAGCTGCTCGGGGTGGCGGAACAGGGCCGCCCAGCCGTTCACCGTCGCGTTGACCGTCGCCTCGTGGCCCGCGTTCAGGAGCAGCACGCAGGTCGAGATCATCTCCTGCTCGGTGAGCCGGTCGCCGTCGTCGTGCGCCGCGATCAGCCCGGAGACCAGGTCGTCGCCCGGCGCCCGGCGCCGCTCGGCGATCAGCTCCCGCAGATAGGCGGTGAACTCGACGGAGGCGCGGACGGCGGCGCGGGCGACGTCCTGCGGCGGGTTCAGCTCGTACATCCCGCAGATCGCCGCCGACCAGGGGCGCAGCGGCGCCCGGTCGGCCTCGGGCACGCCGAGCATCTCGGCGATGACCGCGACCGGGAGGGGTTCGGCGACCCGGGTGAGCAGGTCGCCGCCGCCGTCCGCGACGAGCCCGGCCACCAGGTCGGACGCCAGCCGCTCCACGTACGGCCGCAGCCGCTCGACCGTGCGCGGGGTGAACGCCTTCGAGACCAGCCGGCGGATCCGGGTGTGGTCCGGCGGCTCCAGGTCGAGCATGCCGTGGTCGTTGAGGGTGTGGAACGGCTCGTGCTCCGGCGGCGGCGCCGTCCGCCCGAACTCCTCGTGGGCGAACCGGTGCTGATAGGTGCGGCCCAGGCGGCGGTCGCGCAGGAGCGCGGAGACGTCGGCGTGGTGCGGGATCAGGTACTGGTTCGTCGGCGCGTACGGGTGGACGCGGCCGGCCGCGCGCAGCGCCGCGTACGCGGGGTAGGGGTCGGCGAGGAAGGCGGGGGACCAGGGGTCGAAGGGCGTGTCGGTCGCGGGCGTCGTGTCAGTCGCTTCCATGCGGGGACGCTAGTCCTGCTCACCGCCGCCGCGACAGCCTCGGGCCCGGGCTAGCCCGGGGTCACCAGCCGTGCCTCGTAGGCGAAGACCGCCGCCTGGGTGCGGTCGCGCAGGCCCAGCTTCACCAGGATCCGGCTCACATGGGTCTTGATCGTGGACTCGGCGACGACGAGGCGTTCGGCGATCTCCGCGTTCGACAGGCCCTGCGCGATGAGGACCAGGACCTCCGTCTCGCGGTCGGTGAGCTCGCCGTACGCGCCCGGGTCGCGCGCCGCCGGGAGCCCCGGGGTGTCGGACAGCTTGGCGAACTCGGTGATCAGGCGGCGGGTCACGGACGGCGCGAGCAGCGCCTCACCGGCGGCCACCACCCGGACGCCCTCGGCGAGTTGGCGCGCGGAGGCGTCCTTGAGCAGGAACCCGGAGGCGCCGGCGCGCAGCGCCTCGTACACGTACTCGTCGAGGTCGAAGGTGGTCAGGACGAGGACGGCGGGGCCGTTCGCCGCCGGTGCGGCGGCGACGATCGCGCGGGTGGCGTCGAGGCCGTTCATCTCGGGCATCCGGATGTCCATCAGGACGACGTCGGGGGCCAGTTCGCGGACCCGGGCGACCGCCTCCACGCCGTTGACCGCCTCGCCGACGACCTCGATGTCGGGCATCGCGTTGAGCAGCACCGAGAAGCCCTCGCGGACCATCATCTGGTCGTCGGCGATCAGCACCCTGATCATGCGGCGGCCTCCGGCGCGGCGGCGACGGGCACGAAGACCGTGATCTCATAGCCGCCGTCCGCGCTCGGGCCCGCCGTCATCTCGCCGCTGAGCATGGAGACCCGCTCGCGCATGCCGGTGATGCCGTGCCCGGCGCCGGGGGACGGCTTGACCAGGCCGGTGGGCGGGCCGTTGACGACGCGCAGGCCGAGCCCGCCGAGCACGTAGCTCACCTCGACGGCGGCCTCGGCGCCGGGCGCGTGGCGCAGGGTGTTGCTCAGCGCCTCCTGCACGATCCGGTACGCCGACAGCTCGACGCCGGGCGGCAGTTCGCGGACCGCTCCGGTGACGGTCCTGGTGACGGTCAGGCCCGCCTCCCGCACGTTCTCCAGGAGCCGGCCGAGGTCGGCGAGCGTGGGCTGCGGCGCGTCCGGCGCGGTCGCGTACGCGGCGGAGTCCACCCGGACCACGCCCAGGACCCGGCGCAGTTCGGTGAGGGCGGCCACCGCGTTCTCCCGGATCGTGGCGAACGCCTGCGCCAGCTCCGGCGGCGGGTTCTCGACGCGGTAGGGGGCCGCCTCCGCCTGGATCGCCACCACCGACATGTGGTGGGCGACGACGTCGTGCAGCTCGCGGGCGATGGTGGTGCGCTCCTCCAGCAGGGTGCGCCTGTCGCGCTCGACGGCGGTGACGGTGCGCTCGGCGACGACCTGCCGCTTGGTGGTGCGGTTGGCCTGGATCAGCACGACGAGGGCGAGCACGATGCCGGACAGCAGCGCCATCGGCAGCGCGTCGCTGTCGTACCAGCCGCCGAGCGCCTCCCCGACGAACACCCCGTACACCCCGCTGAGCACCCACATCCAGGCCGCCGTGCGGGGCCGGGTGCGGGCCGCGACGACCGCCATGACCGTCGTGTGCGCCACGATGCTGCCGCCCGCCCACGGGTAGAGGTCGCCGCCCGCCACGGCGAGGCAGGGGGCGGCCGCCAGCGATATCCACCAGGCGAGCACCGGCCGCACCAGGGTGAGGGCGACGGCCGTCGCGGCCAGCAGGCCGGCCATCAGCATGCTGAGTTCGGTGACCGGGGCGAGCGCGCCGACGGCCAGGCTGAGCACCGCGAGGGTCAGCACGACGGCGTGCGGCAGCAGCTCCAGCTCCCGCCGCCTGCGCTCCGGCAGCAGCTGGGCCAGCGGCCCGTCGACGGCGGCGCGGGGCAGCGGACGGTACGCCCGCACGTCCTGGAACAGGTCCGCGCGCAGCCCGCGCAGCGCCGACTGCACGAAGCTGAACTCGGGGCTGCGCTCCCGGGGAGCCGCGGTGGTGGTCGTCTCGGTCATGGCACGACGGTACGGTCCGCGCCCGGCCCCGGTCGTCCCCAGGGAGAGGGGTCACGGGGATCCGTCTTGAGTACTACCCGGCGCCAGTCCTACCCGGCGCCAGTCCTACCCGGCGCCGCCGTGCGCCGGGCGGCGCAGCCCGTGGGCGGTGAGCACGTACCAGCACAGGTCGTCGCGGGCGGTGAACGCGAACGTGCCGCCGGCGACGAGCTGACGCAGCGCGGCGTCCTGGTGGGCGAGGTCCTCGGCCCAGCGGCGCAGCTCGGCGGGGGCGTCCCGCTCGGTGGGGGCGGCCGGGCGCAGTGCCTGGGCCGGTACCCACTCGGTGAACGGGGACGGGTCCAGGGCGTCGGCGAACCGGTGGGCCTGGCGGCGCAGGAAGCGCAGGGCGCGGCGCGGGCCGCGCACGTCGAGGCCGCCGAGGAACGTCGTCGTGCGGGCGTCCCCCGCGTACACCTCCGCGCGGAACAGCACGGGCGGTTCGGACACCGGTGACCTCACAGCACATCGCCCCGGCTCCGCGCGTTGCACCGCGCGTTGTTGGCGTGCAGCCGCTCGCCGGGGTCCGCGGGGCGGACGTGCTCGGGGGCCGCCTCCCACTCCGTGCCGCCGCAGACCGGGCGCAGGGACCAGTAGGGGCCGGCGACACCGCGGAACTCCCCCACCCGGTCGGCCCGGCTGGTGTCCACCATGAGGGTGCCGGGTGCGGGGACGTCGGGGGACTCGTTCGGGGGAATGTTCCGTGCGGACACCGCCGCTCCTCTCCGTAGCGCTGTGACTACTCTCAGGGTTCAGCGTGGACCCGCGCGGGGAACCCTTCAACTTGTCAGACGTGGACGAAAGGTTGGCCCGGCCCCCGTGAACCGCAAGGACCTGCGTCCCGACAGCTCGCCCCAGGCCGCCTTCGGCGCACGTCTGCGCAGCTCACGCGAGGAGCGCGGCTGGACCCAGGAGGAGCTGGCGGAGCGGATCGGGTACTCCAGCACGCATGTCTCGTCGGTGGAAACCGGCCGCAAACTTCCGACCTTGCGCCTGGCGCGTGGTGCTGACGGAGCGCTGGGGACGGACGACCTGTTCGAGCGCGCGTTCCGGAACGTGCGCAACGCGGGCCTGCTGGAGGGCTTTCCGCAGTTCGTGGAGCACGAGGGCCGGGCGGCCGAGATCCGGCTCTACGAGGTCGGCGTCGTGCCCGGCCTGCTCCAGACCCCGGCGTACGCCACGGTCCTCGCCCGCGGCGCCGTGCGGCGCGGCGCGATCACCGACGAGCAGGCGGAGGAGCGCGTCACGCTCGTCGCCGAGCGGCAGGCCGCTCTCGCGCGCACCCCACCGCCGCTGGTGTTCGTCGTCCTCGACGAGAGCTGCCTGCGCCGCCCCATCGGCGCACCCGACGTCATGAACGCCCAGCTGGACCGGCTCCTGGAGTTCGCGGAGCTCCCCCACACGGTGCTCCAGGTGGCCCCGTTCGCCCTGGGCGCCCGGCGCCCCTTCGACCTGCCCGTCACCGTCCTGACCCTGCCGGACCGGTCCCTGATGGCCTACGCCGAGTCCGCGCAGCGGGGCCATCTGGAGCGCGAATCGTCGTTCGTGCTGCCCTTGCTGACGTCCTACCATCAGTTACAGGCCGAATCCGGCTCCCAGGCGGAGGCGGTAGCCATGATCAGCACGTTACGAAAGGGCACCTTGTGACGACCGAACACCCGCAGTGGTTCACGTCCTCGTACAGCAACAATGGCGGCCAGTGCGTCGAGGTCGCCGCGAACCTCGCCGGGGCGCGCGGTGTGGTTCCTGTCCGTGACTCCAAGAACCCCGGGGGCCCGGTCCTGGACGTCGCCGCCCCCTCCTTCGCCTCCTTCGTTCAGAGCGTCAAGTCCGGCGCGCTCGGCGCCGTCTGACCCGGCGGCCCGTCCGCCCCCCGCACAGCGGCCCCATCGTGCCCGGCACGGTGGGGCTCCGGTATGCGGAACGCCGCCCAGCACACCGCGAGCGCCGCCGCGAACACCGGCAGCCAGGCCGTCCGCACCGCGACCCAGGCCCACGAGTCGGGCGCCGTGTGCAGCCCCGGCAGCCGCCCGGCGAGCAGGCCCGTCGCGGTGACCGCCATCAGGGCCGTCTGGTGCCAGAGGAAGACCGTGATCGCCGAGACGTTGGCGAGGGCGACAGCGGCCCGGAACGCGGGACGCCGGGTCCAGGAGCGCAGCCGGTCGAGCAGCAGCAGCGCGAGCCCGCACTGGGCGAGGCCGAAGGTGACCGCGGCGAGCGTCGGCGGGTCCAGGTTCGACACGGGGGCGCCGGGGACGCCGACCATCGACGCCGGATAGCCCGCGCGGAGCACCAGCCCGGCCGTCGCCGCGGCCCCGCCGACGAGCAGCAGCAGGGCGTGGCGCCGGGACGGCTCGGCGCGGGCCCAGGCGGCGCCGAGCGTGTACGGGACGAGCCAGCCCGCCGCCACATTGATCCAGCCCGTCCAGGCCGGGCCGTGGAACCCGAACCGGACGAGGTCCACGTGCAGCACGACGGCGAGCGGCCACAGCGGGTGCAGCCGGGCCACGAGCGGGGTCGCCGCCGTCAGCCCCGCGAGGACCAGCAGGAACCACAGCGGGGACAGCGCGAGCTTGCCCAGGGTGCGGACCGTGGCGAGGGGGACTCCGGTGAGCAGCATCCCGGCCGCCGCCACCGTCCACAGCGCGAGCAGGGCGCCGACCGGCCGGAAGAGCCGGCCGAGCCGCGCCCGCAGCCACCGGGCGTGCCCGTCGCCGCGGGCCCGGGCCGCCGTGAGGCTCTTCGTCGCCACGTGCCCGCCGACCAGGAAGAAGACCGCCAGGGTCTGGAGGAGCCAGGAGACCGGGGCGAGCCGGGGCAGCGCGCGCAGCGGGCTGGCGGTGTGCAGCGTGCCGTCGGCGCCGGGCACCAGGGCCGTGACGCACCAGTGGCCCAGGACGACACCGCAGACGGCGAACGCCCGCAGCGCGTCCACCGCGCGGTCCCGGTGCGCGGGGGTCGCCGCGTCGATCCGATGCGTGAACGCCCGTACGGCGGCGCGCAGTTCAGCCATGGCCGGCCTCCCGCGACGCGTCGCGGGCACGGCCCGCGCCGCCCGTGCCGCCCGTGCCGCCCGTGCCACCCGTGCCACCCGTGCCGCCCGTGACCTCGGCGTACCGGCCCAGGACGATCCGGGTGAGGTTGGCGAGGGAGCGGGTGCCGGGGCGGAAGTAGTCGCTGTGGCCGCCGTCGCCCGCCGCGAAGACCCGGGCGCCGAAGGCGGCGGAGACCGGATCGGGGCCGAAGCCGATCGTGGTGCCGAGGAACCCGGCCCGCACGTGCGGCACGTCCGCGATCCGGTCTCCGGCGCCGCGCGCCGCCCACACGGTGGCCCCGGTGCCGAGGTCCGCCGCCCGGTCCGCGCCGGTGCCGGGGCTGCCGACGAGGACCAGGTCGGTGACGGCCGCGGCGCCGCGCAGCCGTGGCGCGGCGGCGGCGCACACCACCGACCCGTAGGAGTGGCAGAGGAGCGAGACGGCGGCCCGGCGGGGCGCTATGGCGTGCAAGCGCCGGACGAGGGCGGCCAGTTCGGGGGCCGCCCGCCGGGCGCGGCCCGGCGTGAGGACCGCCGTGCTCACCGTCCCCGGTGTCGGGTATCCGAGCCAGGCCACCACCGCCGCCCGCGCGCCGAGCCGCCCGCGCAGGGCGGTGGCGCCCGCGCGGAACCGGCCGAAGGTGTCGAGCGAGGTGTCCGAGCCGGGCACCAGCACGGCGATCCGCCCGGCGTGCGCCAGGTCGCCGACGACCTCGGCGGCCCGGCCGGGACCGCGCGGGTCGAGGCTCAGGAACGTACGCCCGCGGGACGCCATGGCCCGCAGCGCGCGGGCGCGGCCGTCGGCGCCGTGGGCCGCGGCCATTGCGGCGGCCCGCGCCGCCGTCGCCCGGTTCGCCGCGTAGGCCGCCTCCAGCGTCCCCGCCGTGACCGGGCCGAGCCGGGCCGGCGCGGGGGCCGGGACCACGGGGTGCGCGGCGGCCGACACCGGCACCACGACCGCGGCCGTCACGAGAGTGGCGAGCAGCGCCCGCCGCAGCCGCCCCGCCCCGCGCCGCCTTCCGACCCGCTCGCCCATGACCCGCCCCTTCCGTCCGGCACCGTCGCCCGGTGCCCACGAGAAGCAAGGTAGGGATCACACGCCGTAGTCGGCGTCACACCACGGTGCCGACTCCGCTCCTGGCTCCCCGGTATGACACGCGCCTCCCGCGTCATACCCGGGTATGCAGCGGGGGCCCCTCACCAGGCCAGTTGGGCGATCTCCTCCGCGACCACCGCGCAGGCGTCGGCCGCCGGGTCGATCAGCGGGAAGTGGCCGACGTCCGCCAGGAACGTGACGCCCACGACCTCCCCCGCCTGCGCCGCCGCGTCCGCGTACGCCTCCGCGAGCGCGAACGGCACCGTGGTGTCGGCGCGGCCCTGGACGAGCGTGGTGGCGATGCCCGTCGGCAGCAGCAGCGCCGGATCGGCGTACGGCCGCCGCGCGGCGAACGACGCGTCGTCCCCGCCCAGCAGTTGGCCCGCGGCGCCGCCGCACACGCCCAGCTCCTCGGCCAGCGCGAAGTCGGCGACCGGGGCGAGCGCGACCACACCGCGCAGCGCGACCGGGGCCCGGGTGAACCAGGGCGCGTCCTCGGGCAGTACGTGCCGGGCCGCCGCCCACAGCGCGAGCTGGCCGCCCGCCGAGTGCCCGACCGCGACGACGCGCCGGGCGTCCGCCGTCGGCAGGTGCTCGGCGGCCAGCGCGGGCAGCGCGTCGAAGGCGGCGGCCACGTCGTCGAACGTCTCCGGCCAGCGCCCCGCCACCGGGCCGTCCGCGCCCTGGTGGGGCAGCGAACTCCCGCGCCGGTACTCGACGTTGGCGACGGCGAAGCCGCGCCGGGCCAGGAAGTCGCACAGCGGGCTCAGGTGCGCCCGGTCGTACGGCGCCCGCCAGGCGCCGCCGTGCAGGGCGACGACCAGCGGGGCCCGGCTCGCCCCGTCGCGCGGCGCGTAGAAGTCGACGACCTGATCCGGGTGATCGCCGTACGCGGCAGTGACGTCCGGGGGGACGGCGGGGTGCGAGAAGGCCGACGTCTCCTCGGCCTTCTCGCGAGCGGCGGCTTCGTCCGGCATGCTCCGACCTCTCAGCGCACAGGGGGGACCAGCAGAGAACCCGCGCGGAACCAGCGGGGTAAGCGGACGCTACCAGGGTGATCACGGCCGCCGACACGCACAGTCACCGGATCGCCGGGCAAACGGTCCTGAGGTTCCGTTACCCTTCGGGTATGAGTCATCCGAGCAGCGACCCCGAGCCCGGCACCCTGCGCCCCGGCGGACGCACCGCGCGGGTGCGTGCCGCGGTGCTCGCCGCCGCGGGCGACGTCCTGGCCGAGCAGGGCTTCGCCGGGCTCGACCTCGCCGACGTCGCGCGCCGCGCCGAGGTCGGCAAGACCACCGTCTACCGGCGCTGGTCCTCCCCCACCGGCCTCGTCACGGACCTGCTCGCCGAGATGGCCGAGGAGTCGCTGCCGCGCACCGCGACCGGCTCCCTGCGCGAGGACCTGAGCGCCAACGCCCACCTGGTGCGGCGGACGCTGGCCGACCCCCGGCAGGGCCCGCTGTTCCGCGCGGTGATCGCCGCCGCGGCCTGCGACGAGCGGACCGCGCGGGCGCTCGGCCGGTTCTACGCGGTCCGCGTCGCCGAGTGGGCCCCGGCGGTCGACGAGGCCGTCGCCCGCGGCGAGTTGCCGCCCGGTACGGACGCCGCCGAGGTCGTCCGCGCGGTGTCCGCCCCGCTCTACTACCGGCTGCTGACGACCGGCGCCGCGCCCACCGGGGCGGACGCGGACCGGGCCGTGGCCGCCGCCGTCGCGGCGGCCGGCGCGGGCGTGTTCGTCAGTCCGTCCGGCTGAGTTCGCGGGCCAGCACCCGCGCCGCCCGCTCCACCTCGGCGAACCCCAGGTACAGCGGGGTGAATCCGAAGCGCAGCACGTCCGGCGCCCGGAAGTCGCCGACGACACCGGCCGCGATCAGCCGCCCCATGACCGCCCCGGCGTCCGCGCAGCGCAGCGCGACCTGGCTGCCCCGCTCGGCGTGCGCGGCCGGGGTGACGACCTCGACCCGGTCCCCGGGCACGTACCCCGCCACGCACTCCAGGAAGAAGTCCGTCAGCGCGAGGGACTTCGCGCGCACCGCGGCGACCGAGACGTCCGGCCGCGACCACACGTCGAGGGCCGCCTCCAGGGCGAGCATCGACAGGATGTCCGGGGTGCCGACCCGGCCGCGCACCGCGCCGTCGGCGGGCTCGTACGCGGCGCGCATCCCGAACGGCTCGGCGTGCGAGTTCCAGCCCGGCAGCGGCGAGTCGAACCGCGCCTGGTGCTCCGCGCGCACGTACAGGTAGGCGGGCGCACCGGGACCGCCGTTGAGGAACTTGTACGTGCAGCCGACCGCCAGGTCCACGCCGTGCTCGTCGAGCCCGACGGAGAGCGCGCCCGCGCTGTGGCAAAGGTCCCAGACGCTGACGGCGCCCGCCGCGCGGACCGCCGCCGTCAGCGTCGGCAGGTCGTGCAGCCGCCCGCTGCGGTAGTCGACCTGGTTGAGCAGCACCGCCGCCGTGCGCGGGCCCAGCGCGTCCGGCACCGCCCCCGGGTCCACGGGCCGCACCGTGCACCCGGTCATCCGGGCCGCCGACCCGGCGATGTAGCCGTCCGTGGGGAAGGTCGCCGCGTCCACCAGGATCTCGTCGCGCCCCTCGGGGGCCAGGCGCACCGCGCCCACCAGCGCCTTGAACACGTTGACGCTGGTGGAGTCGCCGACCACGACCTGCCCCGGGGCGGCGCCCAGCAGCGGGGCGACGCGGTCGCCGATCCGCTCCGGCGCCGTCCACCAGCCCGACTCGGTCCAGGAGCGGATGCGCAGCTCGCCCCACTGGCGGCGCACGACGTCCTCGACCGCGCCCGGTACGTTCACCGGCAGCGCGCCCAGCGAGTTCCCGTCCAGGTAGACCAGGTCCTCCGGGCCGTCCAGGACGAAGTCCGCGCGGACGGCGGCCAGTTCGTCGGCGGCGTCCAGCTCCCGCGCGCGCTCTCGCAGATCAGACATGGGACCTCGCCGTCCACAGCTCGGGGAAGACGGTGCCGCGTGCGCGCTTCTCCAGCCACGCGACGCCCGCGGAACCGCCGGTGCCGGTCTTGGCGCCCATCGCGCGCCGGGTCGCCACCAGGTGGTCGTTGCGCCAGCGCCACACCAGTTCGGCGACGTCACTCAGCGCCTCGCCGAGCCGGGCGGTCTCGACGCTCTCGTCGCCCGCGTACAGGGTCGTCCACACCGCCTCGACCTCGGGCGACGGCTCGTAGCGGCGGGAGACGTCCCGGTCCAGGACGGCGCGCGGCACGTCGTGGCCGCGCCGGGCGAGCAGCCGCAGCACCTCGTCGTACAGGCTCGGCTCGTGCAGCGCCTTCTCCAGCTCGGCGTGGACGCGCGGGGCGCCGCGGTGCGGGACCAGCATCGACGCGGACTTGTCGCCGAGCAGGAACTCCATGCGCCGGTACATCGCCGACTGGAAGCCGGAGCCCTCGCCGAGCGCGGCGCGGTAGGAGTTGAACTGGCCGGGGGTGAGCTGGGCGAGCGGCCGCCACGACGCGTTCAGCGCCTCCAGCTCCCGCACGGACCGCTTGAGCGCGGCGACGGCGGTGGGCACGTCGTCGGCGGCGAGGGCCCGGCTCGCGGTCTCCCACTCGTGCACGATGACGGTGAACCACAACTCCATGACCTGGGTCGTCACCAGGAAGACCATCTCGCCGGGATCGTCCGAGCGCAGGGTCTGGAGGTGGGTGAGGACATCCGCCTGGACGTAGTCCTCGTAGGGCGTGGTGCCCGCGAAGTCGAGATGCGGTGCGGCGGTCTCTTCCTCCGTCACGGGCTCCGCCACCTGGTCGTGGTCCGCCGCGTGATCCGCGTCGTGGGACATCGCTGTCTCCTGTTGCGTACTACGGGTAGCGGTCCGCCCTGCCGTTACCGGCACGGGGCCCCGGTCCCCATCGGCATCCTCCGCAATCGTCCCCCGAAACCGCAAGGCCCGCCTGGTCACAGGCGGGCCTCGCGGGTGCCGGGAGCCGGGGCGTGCCCGCCCTAGCCGAGGGTCTGCGCGGCTGTCGCCGAGGAGTCCTTCAGGAACTGCGTGCAGCGCTCGTACTCCTCCTGCTCGCCGATCGCGCCGGCGGCGCGGGCCAGGCCGTGCAGGGCGCGCAGGAAGCCGCGGTTGGGCTCGTGCTCCCACGGCACGGGCCCGTGGCCCTTCCAGCCGCTGCGGCGCAGGGAGTCCAGGCCGCGGTGGTAGCCGGTGCGCGCGTACGCGTACGACTCCACGACGCTGCCCCGCTCGAAGGCGGCGTCGGCGAGCTGCGCCCAGGCGAGCGAGGACGTCGGGTACTTCGCGGCGACGTCGGCCGGGGCGGTGCCGCCCGCCAGCAGCTCGCGGGGCTCCGGGTCGTCGGGCAGGTGGGTCGGGGGCGGTCCCCCGAGCAGATTCTCGTGAAGGCTCATGGGTTCCAGTCTGCGCCATCGGCACGGAGGGCCGCGACGCCCCTGACGAGCGCCTCGATCCCGGCCTCGGCCTTGCTCCGCGGGCAGCCGAGGTTCAGCCGCACGAAACCCGGCGCGCCGTACGTCCCGCCCGGCATGATCGCCACCCGCTCGCGCTCGACGAGGACCCGCTGCACCTCCTCGTCGGCGGTGATGCCGAGGGGCCGCAGATCGATCCAGGCGAGGTACCCGGCCTCGGGCACCCGCCAGCCCAGCTCGGGGAACGCCTCCCGGAGCCGGTCCGCCAGGAGCCGCAGATTGCCGTACGTGTACGCGCGCAGCTCGTCCAGCCAGGCGCCGCCCTCGCGGTACGCGGCGATGTGCGCGGTCAGCGCGAGCACGGCCGGCGACTCCAGGCCCTCGTCGTGGCCCATGCGCCGGACGAACTCGGCGTGGTCGGCGGCGTCGCCGACGAAGCCGTAGCTGCCCGTGAGCGCGGGGAAGTTGAACGACTTGCTGCCGGAGGTGACGAGCGCCCAGCGCAGCCCGTCGCCGTACGCCGTCCACGGGCGGTGGACGAAGCCGTCGTGGGTGAGGTCGGAGTGGATCTCGTCGCTGATGACAGCGATGTCATGGGCGCGCGCGAGGCCGGCGATCCGCCGCAGCTCGGCGTCGGTCCACACGTGCCCGGTCGGGTTGTGCGGCGAGCACAGGAACAGGACGCGGGCGTCCGCGCGGGCCAGCTCCCGCTCCAGCCCGTCCCAGTCGTCGACGCCGACGGCGCGCAGCTCGCGGCCGAGCCCGGTGACGCACTTGGTGAACCCGTCGTAGGTCGGGGTGTGCGCGACGACGGCGTCCCCCGGCGCGGTCCACATGCGCAACAGCTGGGCGATCTGGTTCAGCACGGAGGGCGCGTACACCAGCCGCTCGACGTCCACCTCGGTCGCGTACCGCTGCCGGTACCAGTCGCGTACCGCGCCGCGGAAGGCGTCGGTGTGCCAGTCCGTGTAGCCGAACACGCCGTGCCCGATGCGCGCGCCGAGGGCGTCGAGCACCTCGGGCGGGGACCGGAAGTCCATGTCGGAGATGGTGAACGGGAGCAGGTCCGCCTCGGGGAACCGGTCCGTGATGCCGTCCCACTGCACGCACCAGGTGCCGCGCCGGTCGACGACGGTGTCGAAGTCGTACGTCACTGAAGACCTCCAGACATGGCGCGGGCCCGGCCCCCGAGGGGACCGGGCCCGCACACGGACGAGCGCCTACTTGATGCGGGTGCCCGTCGAGCGCAGGCTCTCGCAGGCCTCGACGATGCGGGCGGTCATGCCGGTCTCGGCCTTCTTGCCCCACACGCGCGGGTCGTACGTCTTCTTGTTGCCGACCTCGCCGTCGACCTTCAGGACGCCGTCGTAGTTCTCGAACATGTGACCGGCGATGGGCCGGGTGAAGGCGTACTGGGTGTCGGTGTCGAGGTTCATCTTCACGACGCCGTTCTCCAGCGCGGTGCGGATCTCCTCCAGCGTGGAGCCCGAGCCGCCGTGGAAGACGAAGTCGAACGGCTTGGAGCCGGCCGGCTTGCCGTACTTCTCGGCGATGCCCGAGTTCAGCTCGGCGAGCAGGTCGGGGCGGAGCACGACGTTGCCCGGCTTGTACACGCCGTGCACGTTGCCGAACGAGGCGGCCAGGAGGTAGCGGCCCTTCTCGCCCAGGCCCAGCGCCTCGACGGTGCGCACCGCGTCGTCGACCGTGGTGTAGAGGTTGTCGTTGATCTCGTGCGAGACGCCGTCCTCCTCACCGCCGGTCGGGGTGATCTCGATCTCCAGGATGATGTGCGCGGCCTTGGCCTTGGCGAGCAGCTCCTGGGCGATCTCCAGGTTGTCGGCGAGCGTCTCGGCCGAGCCGTCCCACATGTGCGACTGGAACAGCGGCAGGCCGCCGGCCTCGACGCGCTTGGCGGAGATGTCGAGCAGCGGGCGCACGTACCCGTCCAGCTTGCCCTTGGGGCAGTGGTCGGTGTGCAGCGCGATCTTGTTGCCGTAGCGCTCGGCGGCGACGTGGGCGAACTCGGCGAGCGCCTGCGCGCCGACGACCATGTCCTTCACACCCTGGCCCGACAGGTACTCGGCGCCACCGGTGGAGATCTGGATGATGCCGTCGGACTCGGCCTCGGCGAAGCCCTGGAGCGCCGCGTTCAGGGTCTGCGTCGAGGAGACGTTGATGGCCGGGTAGGCGAACTTCCCCGCCTTGGCCCGGTCGAGCATCTCGTTGTACTGGTCCGGGGTTGCGATGGGCATCTGCCGTCTCCTCGTGAAGCGCGGGATTGCGGGTTGAGGTTGTTCTGGTGTCCTGACCGGTGGTCCGACCTCACCAAGCACCATGGGGTGACATCATCGTCGGCCCCATCCTTCCAGACTTGTGCGAATGCTCCAGTCCGGGGAAGGCCCGGCTCGGCGGGACGTACGGCCCTAGTCCAGGCCCAGCTCGTCCTTGGAGTACGCGAAGAGGTACGGGACCCCGGCGCCCTCGGTGATCTTCTCGGCGGCGCCGGTGGCCCGGTCGACGATGGTGGCGACGCCGACGACCTCGGCGCCCGCCTCGCGCACCGCCTGGACGGCCTCCAGCGGGGAGCCGCCGGTGGTGGAGGTGTCCTCGACGACGAGGACCCGGCGGCCCGCGATGTCGGGGCCCTCGACCCGGCGCTGCATGCCGTGCGCCTTGGCGGCCTTGCGGACGACGAACGCGTCGAGCCGCCCGCCGCGGGCGGCGGAGGCGTGCAGCATCGCGCCGGCGACGGGGTCGGCGCCCATGGTGAGACCGCCGACCGCGTCGAACTCCAGGTCCTTCGTGAGGTCGAGCAGCACCTGTCCGACCAGCGGGGCGGCCTCGCCGTCGAGGGTGACGCGGCGCAGGTCGATGTAGTAGTCGGCCTCCAGACCGGAGGAGAGCGTCACCTTGCCGTGCACCACGGCCTTGTCCTTGATCTGCTGGAGCAGGGCGTCCCGCACGTCGTTCGTCGTCATGCCTATGAGCTTAAAGGCGCCGCCAGGTCCAGGTGGTGCTGGCCTCCAGCGGGTCCACGGGGGTGACCAGGCGGGGGGCGGTGTTGAGCCCGTTGGGCGGGCCGGTCTGCGGCTCGACGCACACGGCCGCGTCCTGCTCGTCGTAGACCACGACCCACGGCTCACGGCTGGTGACCCGCACGGCGAGCACCCCGGGCCAGGTCAGGGTGACGTCCACCCCGTCGGGCATCCCGAAGCAGTCGTCCCACGGCTGCGGCTGTACGTCGATGCGCTCGCCGGTGGGCAGGTGGTCCGCCCCGCGCCGCTCCTGCCAGGCGGGGTCGAAGGCGATGGCGGCCTCTGCCTCGGCGCCGTCCGCCGCGGGCAGCCGCCGGTTGAACCAGGGGTGCCAGCCGGCCTGCGCCGGGAACGAGTCGCCGTACGTCTCGATGCCGAGCGTCAGCGTCAGCGCGTCCTCGGTGAGGGCGACGACCTGGGTGACCCGGCCGGTGTACGGCCACGGGTCGGTGAGGTCGTACGTGAACGCCGCCTCGGTCGCCGACGCCCGCGCCGTGGTCCACTCGGCGTCCCGGGCGAAGCCGTGGATGGCGTGCGGCGGGGAGTTCAGCGGCATCTGGTGGACCCGGCCGCCGTCCATGAAACGGCCCTCCGCGATCCGGCCGCACCACGGCACCATCGGGAAGCAGCCGTAGCGCTCGCCCTGCCGGAGCAGCTCGGTCCCGGCGATCTTCAGACTGCTGATGCGGCAGCCGTTGCCCGGCGCCACGGTCACTTCCGCGTCGCCCGCGGTCAGCGTCGTTTCCTGTGTCGTCACGACCACTGACCCTATGCGGGGCGGGCCCCGGAGCGCTCAGCGGCGCCTGCGCAGCGCCCGGCCGACCACGATCGCGGAGGCCACGGCGAGGGCGGCGGCGGGGGCCGCCCAGCGCAGGGTGGCGGTCGCCGTGGCGCCGGAGGGGGCGGGCACGGGGGCGTAGCGGCCGCGCGGCGGGGCGTGGTCGACCTCCTCCGCGCTGCGGCCGATCATCGTGCGGCGGGCGTGGGCGGCGGCCGGCTCGGACGGCAGGTCCGTCTCGGGGTCGAGGGACGAGGGCGGCACGTCGGTCTCGTACACGGTCACCTCCAGCTCCGGGTCCGCTTCCGGGCCGGTGTCGCTGTCGGTCTCGCTGTCCTCCGGGGCCGTTGGGTCCGTTTCCGGATCCGTTTCCGGGTCGGGGTCGGTGCCCGGCTCCTGCTCCGCCGCCGCGAGGTTCTCCGCGAAACGGTTCAGCAGGCGCTGCGCCGTCGCTTCCACTGCGTCGCCGGGAAATTCGGCGACGCGGCCGTCGCCGGTGGCCGCGGCGGTGAAGGTGAGCGTGGTGCCGCCCTCCGTCGCCGCGGCGCGGGCGGTCAGCAGGAACGTCACCGTGCCGGTGCCGCGGGCCTCGACGCCCTCGCCGGTCACCTCGAACGAGCCGTCCGGGGTGCGGTCGACCGTGATGCTGCCGCGGTACGTGATGGTGTGGCCGTCGATCCTGACCTTCAGGCGGCCGGCGTCGCCGGACGCGTCGCGCTGGAACCCGGGCAGGGCCCGGGCCACCCGAAGGGGGTCGCCGAGCACCGCCCTCACGGACTCCGCCGGAACCGGAACGAACACCTCATGCTCCATGCCAGCCGACCCTACCGACTCCACCCCCCACCCGCCCCCGCTTCCCCCGAGCCCCCTCTGATTCATTCCCCCGCGCCCCTGGGCGGTTCGTCATCCGCGGCCCGGTGGCCGCTTCTCGCGCAGTTCCCCGCGCCCCTGAGATGCGCACTGCGTGCGGCATCTCATCAGGGGCGGCCCACCGGCCCGCTCCCAAAGGAGAGGCGCACGAAGCGCAGCCTCAGGGGGAGGCTGCGCGCAGCGCATGCCTCAGGGGCGCGGGGAACTGCGCGACCAGCCACGACGACGGCGCACCCGAAAAACCACCCAGGGGCGCGGGGAACTGCGCGACCAGCCCCCGCCGGGCCGCACACGAAGGACCACCTAGCGGCCAGGCAAGTGCCCGGAGGGTCAGTAGCGGGGGTGGACCAAGGTCGACGGAGGGGACGGGTGCGGCGGTCGGAGAACGTGGGCGGCACCACCCACCGGCACCCGCCACCCACCCAGCACAAAGCCGGCCCCCTCACTCCCCCGGTACGAAACCACCCGCAACCCCGCCGACCGCACGGTCCCGGCGACGGTCCAGAACCGCTCCGACACCGGCCCCCCGTGCACCACGACCCGCCCCCGCTCCCCCAGCACCCGCGCCACGAGCCCGTAGAACTCCTGCGAGTACAGCTTCGTCGCACTGGTGAGCGCCGGATCGGGCAGATCGCAGATCACGGCGTCGTACGGCCCCCGGAGCGACCCCCCGCCGCGCAGCAGTCCGAACACGTCCCCGGTGACCACCCGCACGCGCGGATCGCTCAACGCCCGCCCGTTCAGCGCGCTGAGCCCCGGATCGCGGCGCGCGAGCCGCACCACCGCGGGGTCGGCGTCGACGACGTCGACCCGGCGCACCCCGCCGAACCGCAGCACCTCGCGCGCCGCGATCCCGTCCCCGCCCCCCACGACGAGCACCCGCCCGCGCGGCCCGCCGCGCAGGGCGGGATCGACGAGATCGGCGCGGTAGCGCGCGGCCTCGTCGCCGCGCACCCGCAGCCGGCCGTCGAGGTAGAGCCCGAGCGGCCGCCCCCGCTCACCGCCGGTCAGCACGACCTCCTGCACCGGGCTCTGCACGGCGACCCGCACCGGCGCACCGAACATCGCGTGCCGGGCCGCCCGCTCGAAGTCGTCGACGAGGACCCAGGCGGCGGCCAGCAGCGCGAGCACCGTCACATTGGCGACGAGCAGCAGCCAGCGGCCCCGCGCGCTCAGGTCGCGCCGGAACAGCCCCAGGACGAGCGCCCCGCCCGCCACGGCGTTGACCGCGCCGGTCAGCAGCGCGCCCGTCAACTGCCCGAACAGCGGCAGCAGGACGAAGGGGAAGGCCAGGCCGCCCACGAGCGCGCCCACGTAGTCGGCGGCGAACAGGTCGGCGACCGCGCCGCCGGGGTCCTGTCTGCGGATGCGCTGGATGAGCACCATCAGCAGCGGCACCTCGGCCCCGATCAGCACGCCGATGGCCAGCGAGAAGCCGACCAGCAGGTATCTCGGCCCGTCGCCCCAGACCCCGCCCCAGCCGCCGGTCCAGGCGAACACGGCGTACAGGGCCATGGCGCTGCACCCGCCGACCAGGGCGAGCAGGGTCTCCAGCATCCCGAAGCCCGCCGCGGGACGGCAGCGCAGCCGCTTCGCGGCGAGCGAGCCGAGGCCCATGGCGAAGACCATGACGGACAGGACCACGGACGCCTGGGTGACCGAGTCGCCCATCAAGTACGAGGCGAGCGCGACCAGTTCCAGTTCGTACACCAGTCCACAGGCCGCGCAGACGAAGACGCCGGCGAGGACCAGGAACCGGCCGGTACCCGGCTTGACCGGGAGCGGGGCCCGGCCCGGCTCGCCCCGGGACCGCGGGACCCCCGAGTGCGGGGCAGGGGCGTGCGGATCGATCACTCGGGGAACGCTACGTCACCGCGCAACTCCACCTGGTCACCCACACGTGTGGAAAAGCGGCGCGGAGACATACCCGCGCCGCACCGGGTCGCTAGAGCAGCACGGCGGCGGAGCGGCGCACACCCACCCGGGTGCGGGTGGCGACGAGTTGACCGTCCTGCGGATACGCGTGCCAGGTGCGCCAGTGCACCTGACCCTCGTGCCGCTGGGCGAGCATCGCGGTGAAGGCGTGCGGACTGCCCGGGAAGACCCCGGCCAGACCGTTCGGGTGGTCGGAGACGAGGGCGAGCAGTTCCTGGGCGCGTCCCGCGAACTGCCCCGGGGTGAGGTCCTCGACGCGGGCCGCGAACTCGTACTCCCAGTCGCCGACGCGCTCGGCGACGCCGAGCGGCAGCGGGGTGCTGCTGCCCGGGATGCAGGCCACGGTCTCCGAGCAGCTGCCGTTCTCCTCCTCCAGGAGCACCTGGTGGGAGGCGCCGAGCAGCCTCAACTGGAGCGTGGCGCCGGAAAGTTGCAGGTCCAGGGTGGCCAGCGCGGGAAGCGGCTCGCGGCCCAGGGTCCAGGCCAGGTCGTCCGCGCTGGTGTCGGTGTAGGCGGTGTTCAGGGTCGTGAGCATGGGTCGGCTCCGCTGGCGCGCAAAGGGACGTGGGGCCGGCTGTCTCGAAGGGACCGGCTCGTGCCCACGCGAACGCGGTGAATGCGCGGTGCGAGGGCTGAGTTGACGGTTAAAAGGGAATCATGGGCGGTGGCGACGTCACAGCGTTTTTACCCAACTTGGCGGGGTTTCCATCCCCCCGAGCGCTGCACAGCTCAACTGTTCAACTTCCACGGGCTCCCGAACGCGCCCGGCGCACACCCTTCGGGTTCTTCCTGGACACATGTACGGGGACGGTGTCCCGGCATGCGGACGGCCCGCACAGACCGACTGCCCCGTGTCAGTCGCCTCCATGCGGGCCGCCCGCGTCCCCGTGGCGGGGCGTCAGCTGCCGCCGCCGCACCCGCCCCCGCCGCCGCACGACGAGCCGCCCCCGCAGGAGCTGCTGCCGCCGCCGCACGAGTGGCCGCCCCCGCAGGAGTGCCCGTGATGGCCGGACGACCCGGACGAGCACGAGGCCCCGCCGCCGCTCGCGGCACCGCCCCCGGCCCACCAGCTGCCGCTCGACCCGTGCGAACGCCGCTTGCCGTTCTTCTTCTTGAACGACGGACCGGACGCGCGACCGCTGTCGCCCGCCTTGGCCGTACCGACGACGAGAGCCACGACCAGCACCACGAAGACCACGATGACGACGATGTCCATCACCGGCCCTCCTTTCGCTTCCCCCGAATCCCCCGAGGGGCGCCCCGTGCGGGCGTGACAGGGGGATGCCCCTGCCCGGACGCGGCCAAAGCAGAGTTGAGCAACTCCAGAGCTTTCCCGGCCCGCCCGGCCTTCAGGCCCGGCCGGGCGGCCGGCGTCCGGGGTCCCCCGCCGGCACCACGACGATCTGATAGGCGTCCTCGTAGACGACCCGGCCGGGGTCGGTGGACTCCAGGCGGTGGCACTCCACGCCGTGCGCGGCCAGGAGTTCCAGGTAGCCGGCCACCCGGCCGATGAGGTGCCCGGCGGACTCCTTGAACCAGGCGACCGCGCCGGGATGCAGTTCACGGTCGTAGACCCGGGCGTCCACGTGGGACGGGTTGGGGTAGTGGGTGTCGTACCAGTCGTTGCCGGCCCGCCAGAACCGGTACTGCTCCTCCGTCAGCCTGCCCTGCGCGGCCAGCTCGTTCGCCAGCACGAAGACCCCGGGGTAGTGCCCCCGCTCGTGCCGCTGGGTGCCCTGGAACCGGACGTACAACGTTTCCTCCCTCTCCCGCCGACTGCTCCTCCGGCTCCCCGGCCTTCCCGGTCCGCGAGTTGCGCAACCACGGGCGCGCGCCGGACCGGAGGTCCTAGGCTTGGTCCCCCGGGACCGCGAGGCATCGGGGGAGCGGGGGAACGGGGAGCGGGGGAGCGGGGGGGCGGGGGAGCGCATGAGTGCCGAGCCGGTGCGCGTGGAGGAGCGGGCGTGGCAGTACGGGGCGGCGGTGACGGGCGGGCGGATGCCTGATGGCTGAGGAGGGCGGCGCGCGGGCCCAGGGGCCGCGCGCCATCGCCGCGGGGGGCGACATCGGGGTGGCGGTCACCGGCGACGGCGCGCGGCTGGTGGTGGTGCCGGCGGAGGCGGTGCGCTGGGCGCGGGAGACCGGGGCGCCGGCCGGCGCCGGGAACCTTCCCGGCTCGGCGAGCGGGGTGTTCGTGGGGCGGGAGCGCGAGCTCGACAAGGTGCGGCGCCTGCTGACCGGCTCCGGCGAGGCCGCCGTCACGCAGCTGTCCGGGACGCGGGCGATCCACGGCCTCGGCGGCATCGGCAAGAGCACCCTCGCCCTGCACTACGCCCACCGCCACCGGCAGGACTACACGCTGGTGTGGTGGATCACCGCCAGCGACGTCGAGCAGATCGTCAGCGGCCTGGCCGACCTCGCCCTGCACCTGTGCCCCCACCTGGCGGCGGCCACGGACCCCGCGGAACGGGCCGCGTGGGCGCTGCTGTGGTTGCAGTGGCACCCCGGCTGGCTGCTGGTCTTCGACAACGTGGAGGACCCCGCCCAGCTGCGCCACTACCTCGGCGCCCTGCCCGACGGGCACCACCTGGCCACCAGCCGGGTCGGGACCGGCTGGCACTCCGTCGCCCCCACCATGGCCCTGGGCCTGCTCGACGCGGACGCCGCCGAGACCCTGCTGTGCACCCTCGCCTTCGGACCCGGCCGCCTCCCCGACGCCGCGCAGCGCCGGGAGGCACGGGCCCTCGCCGCCGAACTGGGCCACCTGCCGCTGGCGCTGGAGCAGGCGGGCGCCTATCTCCACGAGACCGGCACCGCGGTGAGCGACTACCGGGCCCTGCTGGGCCACGTCATCGACCGGGCCCCCGGCGGCGTCGACCCGGAACGCACCGTCGCGCGCATCTGGAAGCACACCCTCACCGCGGTCGAGCGGCGCGATCCCCGCGCGGTCGGGCTCCTGACCGCGATGGCCTGGCTGGCCCCCGACGACATCCCCCGCTCGCTGTTCGCCCCGCTGTTCCCCGATCCCCTCGCGCTCGGCGAGGCCCTGGGCGCGCTGCACGCCTACAACATGGTGGCGTTCGGCGCCGACCGGCGGAGCGTCGCCGTGCACCGCCTGGTGCAGACGGTCCTGCGCCATCGCGGCGGCCCCGGCACGGATCCTCCGCCCGGCCGCGCGAGCGCCGAGCTGCTCGTCCGGCTGGCGGCGGCCGAGGACGGCCCCGAACCCCCGCCGTGGGAACAGCTGCTGCCGCACATCACGGCGCTGCTGGAGTCCACGCCGGCCCACCACCCGTCCTCGCCCGCGCTCGCGGACGTGTACGACGCCGCGTCGCAGTACCTGTACCGCCAGGGGCGGGACGCGCACAGCGTCGCGCTGCGCACGGCCGTCCTCGCCGAGCGGGAGCGGGCCCTGGGCGACACCCACCCCGCGACGCTGAACGGGCGGATCAACCTCGGCGTCGCCTACTGGGCGGCGGGCCGCCTGGACCTCGCCGTCCCCCTGTTCGAGAGCACGCTCGCCCAGTGCGAGCAGGTCCTCGGCGACACGCATCCCGACACCCTGAACAACCGCAACAACCTCGGCGTCGCCTACCGCACGGCGGGCCGGCCCGAGCTGGCCATCCCGCTGTTCGAGACCAGCCTCGCCCAGCGCGTGCACGTCCTGGGCGACACCCACCCCGACACCCTCACCACGCGCAACAACCTGGCCAGGGCCTACGAGTCGGCGGGCGAGCGGGACCGGGCCATCCCGCTGTTCGAGGCCACCCTCGAACAGCGCGTGCGGGTCCTCGGCGACACCCACGTCAACACCCTCAGCAGCCGCAACAACCTCGCCTGCGCCTACCAGGCCGCCGGCGACCTCGACCGGGCCATCCCGCTGTTCGAGGCCACCCTCGCCCAGTCCGAACAGGCCGTGGGCCACACCCACCCCAACACCCTCACCAGCCGCAACAACCTCGCCCACGCCTACCATGTCGCGGGCGACCTCGACCGGGCCATCCCGCTGTACGAGACCACGCTGGCGCAGGCCGAGCGGGTCCTGGGCGACGCCCATCCCAGCACGGTGATCTGGCGCAACAACCTCGCCGTCGCGCGCCGGGCCCGGCGCCGCCCGCACCCGGGGGAGCCGCAACCGGACGGACCGCCCCCGCGAGTTGATGAAGCCCCGGCATCCGGCGCAGGATGACGGGCATGACCTCCCGCAGCCGCCCCCTCCTCAACCGCCGCCTCGCCGAGTTCGGGACCACGATCTTCGCGGAGATGTCCGCGCTGGCCGTCTCCACCGGCGCCCTCAACCTCGGGCAGGGCTTTCCCGACACCGACGGGCCCGAGCAGGTGCGCGAGGCCGCGGTGCGGGCGCTGCGGGACGGGCGCGGGAACCAGTACCCGCCGGGGCCCGGCGTCCCCGAGCTGCGGGCCGCGATCGCGGCGCACCAGAAGCGGCGGTACGGCCTGGAGGCGGACCCCGACCGCGAGGTGCTGGTGACCGCCGGCGCGACCGAGGCCATCGCGGCGTCGCTGCTCGCCCTGGTCGAGCCCGGGGACGAGGTGATCGCCCTGGAGCCGTACTACGACTCGTACGCGGCGAGCATCGCGCTGGCGGGCGGCACCCGCGTCCCGGTCACCCTGCGCCCGCACGACGGCGCCTTCCGCCTCGACCTCGACGAGCTGCGCGCCGCCGTCACCCCGCGCACCCGGCTGCTGCTCATCAACACCCCGCACAACCCGACCGGCACCGTCCTCACCCGCGCCGAGCTGACCGCCGTCGCCGAACTGGCCGTCGAGCGGGACCTGCTCGTCGTCACCGACGAGGTGTACGAGCACCTGACGTACGGCGACGCCGAGCACGTCCCGCTTGCGACGCTGCCGGGGATGCGCGAGCGGACGGTGACGATCGGGTCGGCCGGCAAGACGTTCTCGTTCACCGGGTGGAAGGTCGGATGGGTGACGTCGTCGCCGGAGCTGGTGACGGCCGTCCGCTCGGCCAAGCAGTTCCTCACGTACGTCTCGGCGGGACCGTTCCAGTACGCGGTCGCCGAGGCGCTCGCCCTTCCCGACTCCTACTTCTCGGACCTGCGCGCCGACATGACGGCCAAGCGGGACCTGCTCGTCGCGGGGCTCTCCGACGCCGGGTTCGGCGTGTTCCGGCCGCAGGGCACGTACTTCGTGACGACCGACATCCGGCCGCTCGGGTTCACCGACGGGTTCGCGTTCTGCCGGGCGCTGCCCGAGCGGTGCGGGGTCGTCGCGGTGCCCAACGCCGTGTTCTACGACGACCGGGAGGCCGGGGCGCCGTTCGTCCGGTTCGCGTTCTGCAAGCGGGAGAGCGTCCTGACGGAGGCCGTGGGCCGCCTGAAGGCCCGGTAGGGGCGGCGGACCCGGTCGGCGCAGCACCGCTCGCGGGGGCGCCGCCCGCACCGCAGGGTTCGGATGTGACCGAGTCGAGCAGCATCGTCGTCCATGACGCCCCCTCAGCCACGACGGCCTCCCCCGCGCTTAGCGCCCTCGGCCTGTTCGCCGCCGCCCGGCTGGCCGGGATCGCGGCGCTCGCCCTCGCCGGCGACCGGCCCTGGGCGCTGCTCGGCCGCTCCTGGGACTCGCTCTGGTACGTCAGTATCGCCACCCACGGCTACGGCGCCCGGACCCTGCACCCGGCCCCGGGCCTCCTCTACCAGGACCTCGCCTTCTTCCCGCTGTACCCGGCGCTGATCCGCGCCGCGCACACCGCGCTGCCGATGATCGGCGCGAGCACCTGCGGCCTGCTGATCGCCTGGGCGGCGACGGCCGCCGCCGCGCTCGGCATCCACCGCATCGGGCTGCGGCTGCACGGCCCGGCGGTGGCCGCGCTGCTCGTCGTGCTGTGGGGGGTGCTGCCGCACTCGGTGGTGCTGTCCATGGGGTACACGGAACCGGTGCTCACGGCGCTGGCCGCGTGGGCGCTGTACGCGCTGCTGACCGGCCGCTGGCTCTGGGCGGGCGCGCTGGCCGCGCTGGCGGGCCTCGCCCGGCCGAACGGCTTCGCGGTGGCCGCCGCCGTGCTGGCGACCGCCGCCTGCGAACTGTTCCGGCGGCGCGGCCGTGTTCCCCCCGGGCTGTGGGCGGGCGCGCTGCTCGCCCCGGCCGGCTGGGCCGCGTACGTCCTGTGGGTGGGACGGCGCCAGGGCGATCTCCTCGGCGGGTACTTCGCGGTGCAGCGGGCGTGGGGGTCGACGTTCGACCTGGGGGCCGGGTCGGCCCGGTTCGTGAAGCGGATGCTGCTGCGCGGGGACGCCTTCGTGTTCCCGGTGGCGCTGCTGATCGTGGCGGTGGGCGTCCTGCTGTTCGCGCTGCTGGTCCTGGACCGGGCGCCGCTGCCGCTGCTCGTCCACAGCGGTGTGCTCCTGTCCATCGCGGTGTGCGGCTCGGGGTTCTTCGAGTCGAAGCCGCGCTTCCTGCTGCCCGCGTTCCCGCTGCTGCTGCCGGTGGCGTGCGCGCTGGCCAGAACGGCGAGAACCCGGCCCGCGCAGGCCCTCCTGGTGGTGGGTGCGCTGGCCGGGCTCTCGGTGGCGTACGGAACGTACCTGCTGGTCCACGCCCACAGGCCGCTGTAGCCGGGGTGGTGCCTACTCGGTGTCGTCGCCGGGCTTCTCGTCGTCCACGGCCGAGTCGACGTCGGCCTCCAGGCCGAGCTCCTCGATCAGCCAGCGGTCGAACTCGATCGCGGCGCGCACCCAGCTGACGGTCGACGACACGAAGTGCTCCAGGGAGACTCCGGTGCCGATCAGCATCTGGGCCTCACCGATGAGACGGACCGTGCCGTCGTCGTGGGTGTGGCTGTAGACCTTCGGCCACAGGGTGCGCCGGTTCCAGTCGTCGATGGACTCCAGGAGCTGCGGCTTGGCCTCGATGCCGTGCGGCCGGTCGTAGAACGTCCGCACCGAGAAGACCTGCTGGTCCCCCTCGCCGCGGAACATGAAGTAGGTGCGGAACTCCTCCCACGGCGCGGCGAGGTCGCCCTCGTCGTCGATGACGTGCTTGAGCTCCATCTGGTCGAGCAGCTGCTTGACCAGGTCCTGGTCGGGAATGACGGGGCCCGCCGGTCCCGCCCCCTGCTGCGGCTGGGGCTGTCCCCCGAAATTCGGAATCGAGGACGGGTCGATGCTCACGCGCTTGTTCCCTTCGTATGGATGCGGCCATCCTCTCCCAGAAGGGCCCCCCGGGGGCAAGCCCGGCACCGCGTCGGTCCCCGGTGTTCGCTTCCGGCTGCGCGACACCGGGGACCGACGCGGCCCGCTACGGCCTTCCGGTCCCGGCCGTGGCCTCGGGCCCCACGATCAGCCCGTTCTCGAACACGTCCACCCGGACCGTGTCGCCGTCCGTGATCTCGCCGGACAGGATCTCCTTGGCGAGCCGGTCGCCGATGGCCGTCTGGACCAGGCGGCGCAGCGGCCGGGCGCCGTACGCCGGGTCGTTGCCCTCGTCCGCGAGCCAGGTCAGCGCGGCGTCGCTGACGTCGAGCGTCAGGCGGCGGTCCGCGAGGCGCTTGGCGAGGCGGTCGAGCTGGAGGGCCGCGATGCGGCGCAGCTCGTCCTTCTCCAGGGCGGAGAAGACGACCAGGTCGTCGAGCCGGTTCAGGAACTCCGGCTTGAAGGAGGCCCGGACGACTTCGAGGACCTGCTGCTTCTTCTCGTCCGCCGAGGACATCGGGTCGATCAGGAACTGGCTGCCCAGGTTCGACGTGAGGACCAGGATCGTGTTGCGGAAGTCGACCGTGCGGCCCTGCCCGTCGGTGAGCCGGCCGTCGTCGAGCACCTGGAGCAGGATGTCGAAGACCTCCGGGTGCGCCTTCTCGACCTCGTCGAGCAGCACGACCGAGTACGGGCGCCTGCGCACCGCCTCCGTGAGCTGGCCGCCCTCCTCGTAGCCGACGTAGCCGGGCGGGGCTCCGACGAGCCGGGCGACGCTGTGCTTCTCGCCGTACTCGCTCATGTCGATGCGGATCATGGCCCGCTCGTCGTCGAAGAGGAAGTCGGCGAGCGCCTTGGCCAGCTCCGTCTTGCCCACGCCCGTGGGGCCGAGGAAGAGGAAGGAGCCGGTGGGGCGGTCCGGGTCGGCGATGCCCGCGCGGGTGCGGCGGACGGCGTCGGACACGGCGCGGACGGCCTCGGACTGGCCGATGAGGCGCTTGCCCAGCTCGTCCTCCATGCGCAGCAGCTTCTGCGTCTCGCCCTCCAGGAGGCGTCCGGCGGGGATGCCGGTCCAGGAGGCGACGACGTCCGCGATGTCGTCGGAGCCGACCTCCTCCTTCACCATGGTGTCCCGGGCGACCTCCTCCTCGGCCTCGGAGGCTTCCTCCAGGTCGCGCTCCAGGGTGGGGATCTCGCCGTACAGCAGCTTGCTGGCGGTGTCGAAGTCGCCGTCGCGCTGGGCCCGCTCGGCCTGGCCGCGCAGCTCGTCGAGCTTCTCCTTCAGCTCACCGACGCGGTTGAGGGACTGCTTCTCCTTCTCCCAGCGGGCGGTGAGTCCGCGCAGCTCCTCCTCCTTGTCGGCGAGGTCGCGGCGCAGCTTCTCCAGCCGCTGCCGGCTGGCCGGATCGGTCTCCTTGCCGATCGCCAGCTCCTCCATCTTCAGCCGGTCGACGGCGCGCTGGAGCTCGTCGATCTCGACCGGGGACGAGTCGATCTCCATGCGCAGCCGGGACGCGGCCTCGTCGACGAGGTCGATGGCCTTGTCGGGCAGGAAGCGGGAGGTGATGTACCGGTCGGAGAGCGTCGCGGCGGCCACCAGGGCGCTGTCCGCGATCTGCACCTTGTGGTGCGCCTCGTAGCGGCCCTTGAGCCCGCGCAGGATCGCGATGGAGTCCTCGACGGACGGCTCGGCGACCAGCACCTGCTGGAAGCGGCGCTCCAGCGCCGGGTCCTTCTCGATGCGCTCGCGGTACTCGTCGAGCGTCGTGGCGCCGACCATGCGCAGCTCACCGCGGGCGAGCATCGGCTTCAGCATGTTGCCCGCGTCCATGGCGGAGTCGCCGCCCGCGCCCGCGCCCACGACGGTGTGCAGCTCGTCGATGAACGTGATGACCTGGCCGTCGCTCTCCTTGATCTCGGAGAGGACGGTCTTCAGCCGCTCCTCGAACTCGCCGCGGTACTTCGCGCCGGCGACCATCGCGCCGAGGTCGAGGGAGACGAGCCGCTTGTCCTTCAGGGACTCCGGGACGTCGCCCTTCACGATGCGCTGGGCCAGGCCCTCGACGACGGCGGTCTTGCCGACGCCGGGCTCGCCGATGAGCACCGGGTTGTTCTTGGTGCGGCGGGACAGCACCTGGACGACCCGGCGGATCTCCTGGTCGCGCCCGATGACGGGGTCGAGCTTGCCCTCGCGGGCGGCGGCCGTGAAGTCCGTGCCGAACTTCTCCAGTGCCTTGTAGGACCCTTCGGGGTCGGGTGTGGTCACCCGGCGCCCTCCCCTGCTCTTCGCGAACGCCTCGGCCAGCTTCTTCGCACTGGCTCCATTCTCGGTCAGCACCTCGCCGGCGGCGCCGCCCTTGGCGGCGAGGGCGATCAGCAGGTGCTCGGTGGAGAGGTACTCGTCGCCCAGCTCCCTGGCCCGCTCGTTCGCGTCCGCGATGACCGCGAGCAGGTCGCGGCTGGGCTGCGGCGGCGGGACGGTCGACCCGGTCACACTGGGCAGGGACGCCAGGACGCGCTCGGCACCCGCCCTGATCCGCGCCTGGTCCGCGTCGACGGCGGCCAGCAGATCGACGATGTTCTCGTTGTCCTGCCCCTCCAGCAGGGCAAGCAGCAGATGTGCCGGGGTCAGATCCGGGTGTCCCCCGGACACGGCCCGGCTGCTCGCCGCGTTGATCGCGTCGCGGCTCCGGTTCGTCAGCTCGGCGTCCACGTGCCTGTTCTCCTCCTGTACCCGATGTGACCGGCGGCCCCGATGAGGTGACCGACCGTGATGACGGTGATGACTCTGACTCTCTCAACGGAGATAAAGTTGAGTCTATTCCACTCAACCTTGGCGGCGGGAGGTAAGTTCCCGGACATGGCCCAACGGATCGACCTCGACCATCCGCCCGACGCCTTTCTCAGCTTCTGGCGGGAACGGCATCTGTGCACCCTGACGACCCTGCGCCGCGACGGGACCCCGCACGTCGTCCCGGTCGGGGTGACCTACGACGCCGGGACGCGGGTGGCCCGGGTGATCACCGGCAGGACGACCCGCAAGGCGGCGCACCTGCTCGACGGGCCGGGGCCGGTCGCGGTCTGCCAGGTGGACGGGCGGCGCTGGGTCACGCTGGAGGGGCGGGCCACGGTGCGCACGGATCCGGACAGCGTGGCCGATGCCGAGCGCCGGTACGCCGAGCGCTACAGGACACCGCGGCCGAATCCGGACCGGGTGGTCATCGAGATCGCGGTGACCCGCGCGACGGGCAACGCCGTCTTCGACTCCGACGCACGACCCACGGGCACACAGGTCACCGGGTAACCGCGGACGGACACGTAAAACAGCAGCGGCGCCACCGTGTTTCAGGTCCACGGTGGCGCCGCTGCCGGGGGGAAGCACCTGCGCGATCTACAACGACGGGGGCATCGCGTCAGGCACTGCGGGGGGTGGCTGTGCGGGGGGACGCCTCTCGGGGCGCCTGCGAGGCCTCGGGTCCTGCCTCGCCGACCAGTTGATGGTCCCGCTGGTCGAGATTGACGAAAATCATTCCGTACCGGACGACGGACCGCACCGGCTGTGGGGCGCCGCGCGGCCGACGCAGACACCGGAAGGCCCGGATGTCGTCGTCGTCCTCCCGCA
Organism: Streptomyces sp. NPDC088785; assembly: GCF_044750685.1. NCBI lineage: Bacteria > Bacillati > Actinomycetota > Actinomycetes > Kitasatosporales > Streptomycetaceae > Streptomyces > Streptomyces sp. NPDC088785. Next base: position 485,350 of record NZ_JBIVKH010000003.1, on the reverse strand, counting down.
CCACGACGATCGGTTCGCCGAACAGGGTGACCATGAGGGAGTCACCGGCGTTCGGGATCGCCGTCACGAGGTCGATGGTGTGCCAACCGGAGCGGTAGGCGATCGCCATCTCCCGGCGCAGGGTTCTGTCGTCCGGTGGCGTGATCATGCAGCACCGTCCACGGGGGCGGTGCTCCAGGAGAGGTCCGGGGGGACCACGGCCTGCCGGGCCGTCGTGCTCCCGCCGGCGGGTGCCTTGCTCCAGGACAGGTCAGCGGGGCGCACCACCGAGCCGGCGGCGGGGCCCTTGCTCCACGACAGGTCCACGAGCAGGGCCGCCGCGGCGTCGGCCGGCGCCGAACTCCACGACAGGTCCGCGGGCCGGACCGCCGGGCCGGCGGACGCCCTGCTCCAGGACAGGTCCGCGGGCCGCGCGACCGCGCCGGCCGGGGCCGAACTCCAGGACAGGTCCGGGGGAGCCACGGCCCGCGACCCCGAAGTACCCGAACCGGCGGGCGCCGAACTCCACGACAGATCCAGGGCGCCGGCAGCGCCGAAGGCCAGCCCGGCGGAGAAGGCACCCACCAGTATCGAGCGAAGCATTTCCTTGCGCATAGTGGGCTTCGTCCTCACTTCCATGGCTACTCTTCCCCCGGCTCCCCAAGACGATGGCTCATTCGGCCACGCAAACACCACAGGATCGATGCATCATGTTCCTGCACGTTCAGGACCCTGGGGGGTGAGCAAGTGATACCAAAACAGCCACATGGGACACATCCCCATGCTGCGGCCGAATTGTGTGACGAGGGCCGGCGGTTGTACGCCCATGCCCTGCACGCCGGGCGTATCGCGCGCACCGAAGTGGTGCCCGCTCCATGTCTGCTGGACTTCGCCCTGCTCCACCCGGATCCGGACGACGCCAACTGGCTGCGCCCGGTGCCGCCCGCGGCGGCGCTGGCGCAGCGACTGCACCCCATCGAGCGCGAGATACAGGAGCGCAGGAGCCTCGCCGTCGACCTCACCAACTATTTCGAACCTTTCATGGCGATCAGCGCACAGGATCCGGCGACGACCCACGCGATCACCGTGCTCGAAGGCATCAACCGCATCAACTCGGCCATCGAGCTGGCCATCGCGGAGTGCTCGTCCGAGATACTCACGGTCCAGCCGGGCGGCGGCCGCAGCGAGACCTCGCTCACCGAGGCCCTGGAGCGCGGCCAGGACGTCATCGCGCGCGGCATCACCATGCGCACCCTCTACCAGCACACGGCCCGGCACAGCCAGGGGACGCTGGTCTACGCCGAGCACATGGCGCGCGGGAACGTCGAGATCCGCACGCTGGAAGAGCTCATCGAGCGCCTGATGATCTTCGACCGCACCGTGGCCTTCATCCCCACCCGCGGCGACACCGAGGTCGCCCTGGAGCTGCGCCATCCCGGCCTGGTCGAGTATCTGACCACCGTCTTCGAGCAGTTGTGGGGGCGGGCGGTGCCCCTGCTGGAGGAGGCGCCGTACGCGCCGCCCACCGACGGCATCACCGGGGTGCAGCGCTCGATCGCCAAGCTCCTGGTCGACGGCCATGTCGACGAGGCCATCGCCCGCCGCCTCGGGATGAACGTCCGTACCTGCCGGGCGCACATCGCCAAGCTGGCGGCGGCCCTGGGCAGCGGCAGCCGGGCGCAGCTCGGCTACCTCATCGCCCGCTCGGGCCTGCTCGACTCCGCGACACCCGAACCGAACAGAGAGAGTCATTCGTGACCGCGCAGGGCCACCCCCACGGCGTCGGCGAACTGTGCGAGGCCGGAATGAGCCTGTACACGCACACCCTGCGCGAAGGCCGTGTGCTGCGGCAGGACACCGCCCCCACCCCGTGCCTGGAGGCGTACGGGCTGCTCCACCCGGACGCCGAGGACCCCCAGTGGCTGCGCCCCGTGCCGCCCGCGATCGCGCTGCCGGGCCTGCTCAAGGCGATCGAGCAGGACATCGTGCAGCGGCGCAGCCAGGAGGCGCGGCTCGCCGACACGTTCGCGTCGCTGATGGCGCTGGACGCGGAGCGCGCCGCGGTGCCGAACGCGCCGCTGATCAGCGTGCTGCTCGGGCTGCGGCGGATCAACGAGGCGATCGCGGAGGCCACCGCCGAGTCGTGCAGCGAGCTGCTGACCATCCAGCCGGGCCCGGCGCGGCCCGCGTCCCTCCTCGCCGGTTCGCTCCCGCGCGAGCAGGAACTCCTCAGCCGGGGCGGCCGGATGCGCACGCTGTACCAGCACACCTCGCGGCACTCGCCGGCCGTCCTCGCGCACTACGAGGAACTGACCGGGGACGTCCAGGTCCGCACCCTCGACGAGGTGACCGAGCGGCTCGTCATGCTCGACCGGACCGTGGCGTTCATCCCCGCGAACCCGGACCGCACGGTCGCCCTGGAGATCCGGCACCCGGCGCTGATCAGCTATCTGGCCACCACCTTCGAGCGGCTGTGGCGGCTGGCGACCCCCATGTTCCCGCTGGACCTGGGCGAGGAGCCGTCGCCGGGCAGTGTCACCACCCGGCAGCGCACGATCGCCGCGCTGCTCACCGAGGGCCACACCGACGCGGTCATCGCCGAGCGCCTCGGGGTGAACATCCGCACCGTGCGGGTCCACATCGCCAAGCTGGCGACCACCCTCGGCAGCGACAGCAGGGCCCAGCTCGGCTATCTCATCGGCCGGTCGGGGATCCTGGACCAGGAGTCCTGAATCCCCGGCCGCGCCCGGACCGCTACTTCAGCCCGGCCTCGGCGCAGGCGGCCGCGTACTCGCCCGAGCAGATCTGCTTGACGGTGTAGATCTTGTCCTTGACCACCGTCTGCTTGATGTTGGACCGCTTCAGCGCGACGACGCTGATGCTCGCCGTGTGGATCTGCTGGGTGGTCGGGCTGTCGGTGCGGCTGGTGGCCAGCGACTCGAACTCGATGTCACGGCCCTGCGCGACGCGGACCGCCATCTCGGCGGCGGTCGCGGCCTCGTCGGGGTAGGGCTTGTAGACGCTCATGTACTGGTCGCCGGTGAGGATGCGGCGCACGGCGGCGAGTTCGGCGTCCTGGCCGGTGATGGGCGGCATCTTGGTGACGCCGGCCTGCTTCAGCGCCGCGATCACCCCGGCGGCCATGCCGTCGTTCGCCGAGTAGACGCCCGCGATGTTCCCGGCGCCGAGCGCGGCGATGGCCTGCTCCATGTTGGCCTTGGCGTTCTGCGGCTTCCAGGCCACGGTGTCGTACGACTTCGCGACCGTGACCGTGCTCTCCATCTCGGCGCGCGCGCTCTTCTTGTAGGCGGCGGCGTTCGGGTCGGTCGGCGAGCCGTTGATCATCACGACCTGGGCCCGCTTGCCCTTGTCCGTGCCGATCGCGGCGACGAGCTCCTTGCCCTGGGTCTGGCCGACGAGGTCGTTGTCGAAGCCGACGTACGCGTCGACCGGGCCCTCGGCGAGACGGTCGTAGGCGATGACGTGGATGCCCGCGTCCTTCGCCTTCTTCACCGATGCGGCGATCGTGTGCGCGTCCACGGCGTCGACGATGATCGTGTCGACCTTCTCGTCGATCATCTTCTGAAGCTGGCGGCTCTGGAGGTCGGGGTCCTGGTCCGCGTTGGCGTATACGAACTTGCCCTTGCGGTCCGTGAGTTCGGAAACCTGCTGCTCGATGATCGGCCGGTCGAACTTCTCGTACCGGGCGGTCTCCTTCTCCGGCAGCAGCAGACCTATCGTGACATCGTTGCCCTTGCGCACGGGTTCACCGCTGCCGCTGCTCCCCCCGGGCAGCAGACCACCGCAGGCCGTGAGCGATACCAGCAGGACGGATGCGGCGCCCGCCTTCGTGGCGCATCGCATTCGCGTGTTCATGACGGATACCTCCCTGACGTGGCCGCGACGGTGCGACCGAGGTGGCTCGAAGCCAACTCGGCCCCCCATGCGTCGTCAAGAGGTGAACCAATAACGCAATGAAACCGCGTCCGTTACTTCCCCACATGAAGTCGGAAGTCCCCCCAAGGGGCGAATACTGGACATCGGTCCCACGTTCACAGGTTCCTCACCGGCCCGGCCCGCAGCGCCGCCCCGCCCGCCGGGGCTATCCCTCGAACTCGGTGAGGTCGATCGCGTAGAGCCGCAGCCCGCCGTCCTCACCCGTCGGCGTCATCCCCAGCTTGTGGAGAACCTTCATCGAGGACGCGTCGTCGGGGGCGGCGGCGGCCACGACGCGGTCGATGCCGCGGTCCTGGAGGGCGAACTCCAGGGTCGCCTGGGCCGCCTCCGAGGCGTATCCCTGACCCCAGAACTGGCGGGCGAGCCGCCACTGGATGCCGATGTGCCCGGCCACGCGCGCCGGGGCGTCCGGCACGAAGAGCCCGACCGCGCCCGCCAGCTCGCCCGAGCCGAGGAGCTCGACGGCGAACAGCCCGAAGCCCTCGTCGTCCCACTCCTCCTCCCAGCGCTCGATGTCCTCGGCGCTCTCGTCGAGGGAGCGCGGCGCGCCGTCGCCGACGAGGCGCATCACGGCCGGGTCGCCCTGGATCTCGGCGAGCGGCCCCAGGTCGTCGTCGGGGAGCCAGCGGCGCAGGAGGAGGCGGGGGGTACGGATCTCGGTCATGGGGCCATCCTCCGTCATCCGGGGCCGCACCCTCGCCCGGGGAGCGCGCCCCGCCCGCGGGCTCCGGCCCCGCCCCGCACGGCGGAAGGGGCCCCGGAGTCGGTGACTCCGGGGCCCCTTCGGACGCTGTTCCTCAGTCCTGCGGTCTCTTCGGCCGCCACACCACCAGCGCGCTGGTCTGCTGCACCTCCTGGTACGGGACCAGGTCGCGGCGGTACGAGGCGTGCACCGCCGCCTCACGCTGCTGGATGGCGGCGGCGGCCCCCTCCACGGCGGCGGACAGCTCCGCCACCCGGGACTGGAGCGCCGCGACCTGGTTCTCCAGCTCGATGATGCGCTTGATGCCCGCCAGGTTGATGCCCTCGGTCTGCGACAGCTCCTGCACCGTGCGCAGGAGCTCGATGTCGCGGGCCGAGTAGCGCCGGCCGCGCCCGGCCGTGCGGTCGGGCGAGACCAGGCCGAGGCGGTCGTACTGGCGCAGGGTCTGCGGGTGCAGGCCGGACAGCTGGGCCGCCACCGAGATCACGTACACCGGTGTCTCGTCGGTCAGCTCGTACGGGTTGCGGCGACGGCCATCCATCTGGCTCAAGCTCCCTTCGCGGCCTGGAACAGTTCTGCCCGCACATCGGTGCCCTCAGTCGCCTCGCGGTACGACTCCAGGGCCGAACGGGCCTCTTCGGACAGGTCCTTGGGGACCGCGACCTCGACGGTGACCAGCAGGTCCCCGCGGGTGCCGTCCTTGCGCACGGCCCCCTTGCCGCGGGCCCGCATCGTCCGCCCGTTCGGCGTGCCCGCGGGCAGCTTCAGGGTGACGGCGGGGCCGCCGAGCGTGGGCACCTTCACCTCGCCGCCGAGCGCCGCCTCGGTGTACGTGACGGGCACGGTCACCGTGAGGTTGTCGCCCTTGCGGTCGAAGACCGGGTGCTTGTCGACGTGCACGACCACGTACAGGTCGCCCGCCGGGCCGCCCCGCTCGCCGGGCGCGCCCTTGCCGCGGAGCCTGATGCGCTGCCCGTCCGACACCCCCGCGGGGATGCGGACCTGCATGGTGCGCGAGGACTTGGCGCGGCCCGACCCCTTGCAGACCTCGCAGGGGGTCTCGGCGATCAGGCCGCGGCCCTTGCAGTCGACGCACGGATCGGTGAGGGAGAAGCCGCCGCCGCCGCCCCGCGAGACCTGCCCGGTGCCGACGCAGGTCGGGCACACGCGCGGCGTGCCGTTCTTGTCGCCGGTGCCCGAGCACGCCTTGCAGGGCGCCTGGGAGGACATCCGCAGCGGGACCGTGGCCCCGTCCACCGCCTCGGTGAAGCTGAGCGTCACCTCGGACTCGATGTCCTGGCCGCGGCGCGGCTGGGTCCGGGTGCCCGGACCCGCGCCGCCCCGGTTGAACAGGCCGCCGAAGACATCGCCGATGCCTCCGCCGAACCCGCCCTGGGCCCCGCCGGCGCCGCCCTGGGGGCCGCCGCCGAAGAGGTCGCCCAGGTCGAAGTTGAACGTGCCGCCCCCGCCCGCGCCGCCGGGCCGGAACCCGCCGCCCGCGAACAGGGCACGCGCCTCGTCGTACTCCTTGCGCTTCTTGGGGTCGCCGAGGATGTCGTTCGCCTCGGAGATCTCCTTGAAGCGGTCCTCCGCCTTCGGGTTGCCCTTGTTGGCGTCGGGGTGGTTCTCCCGCGCGAGCTTGCGGTACGCCTTCTTGATCTCGGCGTCCGTGGCGTCCTTGGGGACGCCGAGGACCTTGTAGTAGTCCTTCTCGATGAAGTCCTTGGTGCTCATCGGCCTCGACGTCCCTCCTTACCGGGCTCACTCACATCGGTCGGCACCTGGTCACGGTCAGCCCTCGTCCGGGCCACCGGTCTCCTTCTCGGCGTCCGTGGACTCGGACGCGTCGTCGGACGTGACCGTCTGCGCGCCGGGCTGCGGCTCCGCGACCGCCACCCGCGCGGGGCGGATGGTGCGCTCGCCGATCCGGTAGCCCGGTTGCAGGATCGCCACACAGGTCGTCTCGGTGACGTCCGGCGCGTAGCTGTGCATCAGGGCCTCGTGCACGGTCGGGTCGAAGGGCTCGCCCTCCTTGCCGAACTGCTGGAGACCCATCTTGGCGGCGACCGTCTCCAGCGACTCGGCGACGGACTTGAAGCCGCCGACGAGTTCGCCGTGCTCACGGGCGCGGCCGATGTCGTCGAGGACGGGAAGCAGCTCGGACAGGAGGTTCGCGACGGCGACCTCCTTGACCGTGACGCGGTCCCGCTCCACCCGGCGACGGTAGTTCTGGTATTCGGCCTGGAGGCGCTGGAGGTCCGTGGTGCGCTCGCTCAGAGCGGTCCGCACCTGGTCCAGCTGCGCCGTCAGGGCGACGTCTTGGGCGTCTTGGTTGCTGGAAGCTGAGTCCCCGGCCGGGGCCGCCCCCTCGCCCTTGTCGGGCGAGGCGGCGGTCTTCGGCTCGGCGTCGTCGGAGGTCGCGCCGGAGGGGACGTCAGGCTTCTCGTTCTCCTCGAAGCCCGGGGTCTCCTCCGTCACGCGGCACCGTCCTTGCGGTCCTCGTCGACGATCTCGGCGTCCACGACGTCGTCGTCGGCCTTGGCGTCACCCTGCGGGGCCTCGGCGCCACCGGCGGCCTGCGTGCCCTGGGCGTCGGCGTACATGGCCTGGCCCAGCTTCTGCGAGACGGCGGCGACCTTCTCGGTGGCGGTGCGGATCTCGGCCGGGTCCTCGCCCTTGAGCTTCTCCTTCAGCTCGGTGACGGCTTCCTCGACCTCGGTCTTCACGTCGCCGGGCACCTTGTCGGCGTTGTCGGCGAGGAACTTCTCCGTCTGGTAGACGAGCTGCTCGCCCTGGTTGCGCGACTCGGCGGCCTCGCGGCGGGCGTGGTCCTCCTCCGCGTACTTCTCGGCCTCTTCGCGCATCCGGTTGACCTCGTCCTTCGGCAGCGAGGAGCCACCGGTGACGGTCATCTTCTGCTCCTTGCCCGTGCCGAGGTCCTTCGCGGTCACGTGCATGATGCCGTTGGCGTCGATGTCGAAGGAGACCTCGATCTGCGGGACACCGCGCGGCGCCGGCGGCAGACCGGTCAGCTCGAACATCCCGAGCTTCTTGTTGTAGGCCGCGATCTCGCGCTCGCCCTGGTAGACCTGGATCTGCACCGACGGCTGGTTGTCCTCGGCCGTCGTGAAGATCTCGGAGCGCTTCGTCGGGATCGTGGTGTTGCGCTCGATGAGCTTCGTCATGATGCCGCCCTTGGTCTCGATACCAAGCGACAGCGGGGTGACGTCGAGGAGCAGGACGTCCTTGACCTCGCCCTTGAGGACACCGGCCTGGAGAGCGGCGCCGATGGCGACGACCTCGTCCGGGTTGACGCCCTTGTTGGCCTCGTTGCCCGCGGTCAGTTCCTTGACCAGCTCGGCGACGGCCGGCATACGGGTCGAGCCACCGACGAGAACGACGTGGTCGATCTCGGAGAGCTGGATGCCCGCGTCCTTGATGACGTTGTGGAACGGCGTCTTGCAGCGCTCCAGCAGGTCGGACGTGAGCTGCTGGAACTGGGCGCGCGTGAGCTTCTCGTCCAGGTGCAGCGGGCCCTCGGCGGACGCCGTGATGTAGGGCAGGTTGATCGTGGTCTCCGTCGAGGACGAGAGCTCGATCTTCGCCTTCTCGGCGGCCTCGCGCAGGCGCTGGAGCGCCATCTTGTCCTTGGACAGGTCCACGCCGTGGCCGTTGTTGAACTGCTTGACCAGGTAGTCGACGACGCGCTGGTCCCAGTCGTCACCACCGAGGTGGTTGTCGCCGTTCGTGGCCTTCACCTCGACGACGCCGTCGCCGATCTCGAGGAGCGAGACGTCGAAGGTGCCGCCACCGAGGTCGAAGACGAGAATGGTCTGGTCGTCCTTGTCGAGGCCGTAGGCCAGGGCGGCGGCCGTCGGCTCATTGACAATACGCAGGACGTTCAGGCCCGCGATCTCGCCGGCCTCCTTCGTCGCCTGACGCTCGGAGTCGTTGAAGTACGCGGGAACGGTGATGACCGCGTCCGTGACCTTCTCGCCCAGGTACGCCTCGGCGTCCCGCTTCAGCTTCTGCAGCACGAACGCGCTGATCTGCTGGGGGTTGAAGTCCTTGCCATCCAGGTTGATCTTCCAGTCAGTGCCCATGTGGCGCTTGACGGAGCGGATGGTCCGGTCCACGTTCGTGACCGCCTGGCGCTTGGCGACCTCGCCGACCAGCACCTCGCCGTTCTTCGCGAAGGCGACGACGGACGGCGTGGTCCTGGCGCCCTCCGCGTTCGTGATGACGGTGGGCTCGCCGCCTTCGAGAACGCTGACGACGGAGTTAGTCGTGCCCAGGTCGATGCCGACCGCACGTGCCATTTCGATTCCTCCAGAGTGCTTACTTGAGTGGATCTGACTCAAGGGTGCACGACACCCGCCCCAGAGTCAACAGACCTGAGTCGACCCCACTCAAGTTTTATCCTGCGCTTATCTGCAAGAGGCGTAGAAAACCCCTCTGAGCTGCGGGTTCAGTACCCCGGTCAGAGTTCGTCATTCTCCGGGTCATAGGCGTTGTAGAGGTGGGCGGGCAGCTCCCTGTCCTCCCGCAGCGCCGCGAAGAGCGCCTCCGACTGGTCCTCGACCGGCATGTAGCGGCCCCAGTAGTCCGGGTGCTCCACGCTCGGCACGGTGACGATCGCGGTCCGCGACGCGGGCACCTGGCCGGCCGCCTCCGCCAGCCCGTACAGCTCGCCCAGCGAGTCGAGGCCCCGGTCCGCGGTCAGCGACGCGGTCGCCGCGTCGAGCACCGGGTACAGCCGCGAGGTGTGGTCGAGCAGCCCCGCCCGGCGCACCTGCCCGAGCAGCACCCGCACGAACTCCTTCTGCCGCTCGATGCGCTGGAGGTCGCTGCCGTCGCCGACGCCGGTCCTGCCCCGGACGAAGACCAGCGCCTGCTCGCCGCTCAGGTGGTGCCTGCCCGCGTCCAGGACGACCCGGCCGCCGGGCACCCGCATCCGCTGCGGCACCCGCACGTCGACGCCGCCCAGCGCGTCCACCACCTTCCGGAACCCGGTGAAGTCCAGGACCAGGTGGTGGTCGACGCGCACGCCCGTCAGGTCCTCGAAGGTGCGGATCGCGCAGGCCGCGCCGCCCCGCTCGAAGGCCCAGTTGAACTGCGCGTACTCGGGCTCGCTGCGCTCCCCGTCGGGCAGCCGGCAGTCCGGGATGTCGACCATCAGGTCGCGCGGCACGCTCACCATCGCGGCCCGCTTCCGGTCGGCCGACACGTGCAGCAGGATCGTGGTGTCCGAGCGCTGGCTGTCCTTCGTGGCCTCGATGTCCGAGCCCATGATCAGGATGTTCTGGGCGCCCGCGCGCAGGGCGGCGGGGCGCCGGTGGTGGTCGGCGTGCAGGGCCTGGTCGGTGGCCTCGTCGGTGCGGATGTTGCCGTCGAGCCGGGCGTACGCCCAGGCGCCCGCGCCCGCCGCCGTCGTCAGCAGCAGGACGACGCCGAGCAGCGTGCGGCGCACCCAGCGCCGGGCCGGGAGGAGATCACGGAATGCCATGCACCAGGTCTTCCACGCCGTGCGCCGTGCGAGCCGTCCTCCCCTCGACCGTGTACCGCTGCGCGGCGGCCCGGCAGGCCCGCCGCAGGCACGCCAACTTCCGGGGCCGGGTGAGGAGTTCGGCGACGGCCGAGCCGTAGGCGGCGGGGTCGTCGGGCGCGACGACGACATTGCGGCCGTCCTCCAGACAGCCGAACCCCGGGCCGTGGCCCGTCCGGTCCGTGACCACCAGCGGGGTGCGCAGCGCGAACGACTCGGCCGCGAGCCCGCCCACCGCGCCGGGCGCGAGCAGCACCTCGGCCACGGCCCCGAGCAGCGCCCGGTCCTCCCGTACGGGCCCCGCGAGACCGTCCCCCGCCTCCCCCACGCCCCCCGCGCACACCACGTGCGGCCCGTGCCCGCCGACCGCCGCCCGCAGCGGACCGTCCCCGGTGACCAGCAGCCGGAATCCGGGCAGCAGGGCGGCGGTGCGGTCGGCGGCGGCCAGCAGGAACGGCAGCCGGGCGGCGGCGTCGGGCCCGCCCGGGTACAGCGCGGTGAGCCCGGCGCGCAGCCCGTACCGGGTCCGGGCCCGGCGCACCTCCGGCTCGGTGACCCGGTCCCGGGCGGCCGCGAGGGCGCGGGTGCGGTCCGGCGGCGTCATCGGCGCTCCCCCGATCGGTGCTCCGCCGAGCGGTGTTCCGCGCGCACGGCCGCGTACAGGCGCTCGGCGCGCTCGACCCAGGCCGCCTCCCCGTACCGCTTGGCGTGGACGGCGCGGCAGTGCTCGCGCAGGGTCGGGAAGACGCGGTCGGCGGCGGCGAGGGCGGCGGGCAGCGGGGCGTCCGGCGCGGTGACGGTGCCGGTGCCCTCGGCGCGGACCGCGCGCGGCAGGGCCGAGCCCTCGAAGGCGAGCACGGGCAGCCCCGCCGCCAGCGCCTCCAGGTAGACCAGCGGGACGGCGCCCTCGTGCCAGCGGCTGGGGAAGACCAGGCCCAGGTACCCGGTCAGCGAGCGGCGCAGCGCGTCCCGCCCGCCCACGCCGAGGAACCGGACGGAGGGGGGCGCGGCGGCCCGGCACTCGCGCTCCAGCGGGCCCGTGCCCACCACGTCGAGGCGGCGGCGGGCGGGCCAGCGGCGCAGCAGGTCCAGGACGCCCCGCTCCACGGCGAGCCGCCCCACGCACACCCACGCCGTGCGCTGCGCGGGGCCGGGGTCGGGCACCGGGGGGACGTGGTCGGGGATCAGCGCCAGCCGCTCCGGCGGCATCCCGGCGGCGAGCCAGCCGTCCCGGCTCGGCTCGGACAGCACCACGGCCCGGTCGGCGCGGCGCAGCAGCGGGTCCCGGCGCGGCGGCCGGTGCCGGTGCAGGGTCACCACCAGCGGTCCGGGCCAGGCGGCGGCGCGGGCCCGGTCGGCGGCCGGGGACAGCTGGTGGACGTGCACGACGTCCGGCGCGAACGCCCGCAGCTCCCGCGGCGCCCCGGCCCCGCCGGTGACCAGGCGCACCGCGTGCCCGGCGCGGGTCAGGGCGGCGGCCTGGTCGCGGACGGCGTCGTTCTCGCCGCCGGGCACGGACGCGCCGGAGAAGTCGTGGACGAGCGCGATCCTCACGCGCCGGCCGTCCCGGACCGTACGAGCGTCAGGTCGTCGCCGAACGCGCCGGCGCCCGCGACGGCCTCGGGCAGCTCGGGCCGGTGCCCGACGTGCAGCAGGACCCGCTCGCCGGGCGCGACGACCTCGTCCCACATGCCGTCGAGCCGCCGGATCCAGGCGCTGTCCCGGTCGCCGAGCGCGTACGGCAGCACCTGCCAGGCGGTGTCGCGGGCGGCGGCCCTGCGCACTCCGGCGCGGTCCCCGGCGAACGGTTCGAAGGACACGATCCGGCCCCGGTAGCCCGCCCGGCGCAGCGCGCGCCCGAAGGCCCCGTCGGGCGCGCCCGACTCCAGCACCAGGTCGATCTCGTGGCTGGCGAGTTGGCGCACCAGACGGCGCGCCCGGCCGAAGCTCAGCATCTCTCTGCTCCCTTGCGTCCCATGGCTCCCCCGCTTCCCCCCAGGTCCCAGGCCACCCCGGGCCCCGGCCGCCGTGCCCGCGCGTAGACCGGCACCCGCAGCAGCAGCACCACCGCGACGGCCGCCGCCGCGACCGGCCACCACGCCACGGCCGCGCCGAGGACGCCGCGGTGCAGCAGCACCCCGGTCGCCGTGGCGAGCGCCGTGGCCGCGCCGAGCACGACGGCGACGCCGCGCGCGGTCAGGCCCAGGCGGCGCAGCCGGTGGGCGATGTGGTCGCTCCCGCCGCGCAGCAGAGCGCGGCCCGCGCGGCGGCGGGAGACCACGACGAGCACGGTGTCGGTGGTGGCCACCGCGGTGAGCGCGAACAGGGCGGCGGGCGCGGCGGACGCCCCGGGCCCGGCGGGCACCACCAGCGCGGCGCCCGCCACGAGGAACCCGGTGGCCAGGGCGCCGCCGTCGCCGAGGACCACGCGCGCGGGGTGCCAGTTGTGCATCAGGAACCCGGTGAGCGAGGCGGCGACCACCGCGAGGACGACGGCCGTCGAGGCGTCCCCGGCGGCGCCCGCGGCCCCGCACAGCCCGAGCGCGGTGACCACGCCGACCGTGCCGGCCGCCCCGTCGGAGTTGTCCAGCAGCTGGAAGGCGTTGGTCACGAAGACGATCCACAGCACGGCCAGCGCGCCGGTGACCAGGCCGAGCGGGGTGCCGTGCACGACGAGGGTGGCCGCGCCGGCCTGCACGATCACCCGGGCCCGCGCGCCCATCGGCCGCAGGTCGTGCAGCAGGCCGAGGAGGGCGACGGCGCCCGCGGCGAGCAGCAGCGTCCCGGTGCCGGGGCCGAGCGGGGCGAGCCCGGTGGCGGCGCCGACGGCCGCGACGGCGCCGGTGGCGAGGGCGACGGCGGCCCCGCCGACGCGCGGCGCGGGCCGGGCCCGGCCCGCGCGGGCGGCTCTGGCGGGCCGGGCCGTGCGCAGGGCGAGGGTGCGCAGCGCCGCGGCGAGGGCGGCGGTGAGCAGCAGCGCGGTCGCGGCGGCGGCCGCTCCGTACAGCACGTCAGGCCCGGGCCGGTGCGGCGGGCGGGACGTGCGCGGGGGCGGCGGGGCCGGGGAGGGCGCCGCCCGCGTCGAGCAGCGCGGCGTCCACGATGTCGACGAGGCCGCGGCGCGGCTCCCAGCCGGTCAGCCCGCGCAGTCTGCGGGTGTCGGGGACGCGCCGGGCCGGTTCGTCGAAGCCGCTCGCCGCGCCGCCGTACACCTCCTCGTACGGGAGAAACCGCAGCGGCGACGGGGAGCCCGCGCGCTCGACGACGATGCCCGCGAGGTCGCCGATGGTGGTCTCCTCGGTGCTGCCGACGTTGAGGACCTCGCCGTTCGCGCCGGGGTGGACGAGCAGGGCGAGCAGTGCGTCGACGACGTCCGCGACGTGCGCGAAGCAGCGGCGCTGGGTGCCGTCGCCGTGCACGGTGAGCGGCTGCCCGGCGACGGCCTGCGCGGCGAGCCGGGGGACGACGGCGCCCCCGGCGGGCGACTGGCGCGGGCCGGCCGTGGTGAACAGCCGGGCCACCGTCACCGGCAGGCCGTACTCGCGGTGGTGGCCGAGCGCGTACAGCTCGTCGACGGCCTTCGCCGTGGGGTACGCCCAGCGGGCGACGGTGGTCGGGCCGAGCACCCGGTTGGCGGTCTCGGCGACCGGGTCCGCGCCGTTCTTGCCGTAGACCTCGCCGGTGGAGGCGAGCAGCAGCGGGCGGTGGTGGCGGTGGGCGGCGGTGACGACGTGCTCGGTGCCGCGCACGGTCGCCGTGAAGGAGCGCAGCGGCTGTTCGGCCGCGCGCCGGACCCCGCCCGCCGCGGCCAGGTGGGTCACCCGGTCGCAGCGGGCGGTGAGTTCGTCGACCAGGCGGGCGTCGAGGACGGAGCCGCGCACGAAGCGCAGCCGCGGGTTCGGCCAGGCGACGGCGAGGTTGGCGCGGTCCCCGGTGGACAGGTCGTCCAGGACGACGACCGTGTGGCCCTGGGCGAGCATCGCGTCCGTCAGGTGCGAGCCGATGAAGCCCGCGCCGCCGGTGACCAGATGTGTCAGAGGTGCGGTCGTCATGGGCCCCTCGGTGGGTTGCGGGTGCGGTGTCGGGGTGACAACGGTGGGTCGCGCCCACCCGGAGCCCTACATAAGTTATTCCGTTATGTCCAAATATGGGGCGAATAACACGATCAGCTTTGGTCCGGACGCGGGCGGCGCGTGAGGGGACCCTCAGCGACGCAGATCACCACCGGGCCGACTACATTGCGAGGGCGTAAGTGGGTACCCTCGGACAGACTGCATAAGTTACCGCTTAGTAATCAGCTTCGTTCCGAGTACGTGTCCCGAGAAGACTCCCCTCGCAGGCCCGAGGAGCCCCCAAAATGCAACTCGCCGCGATCATCGTGTCGCTGGCCCTGATCGTGGTCGGCACGGCCCTGTTCGTCCGGGCCATCGCCCAGATCTACCGCTTCATGCGGCTCGGCCAGAACGTCCCCGCAGGCACCCGCACCGACGAACCCGTCCAGCGCACCGTGACCGTGGCCAAGGAGTTCCTCGGCCACACCCGGATGAACCGCTGGGGCATCATCGGTGTCGCGCACTGGTTCGTGGCGGTGGGCTTCTTCTCGCTGCTGCTGACGATCGTCAACGCCATCGGCCAGCTCTTCCAGGCCGACTGGCTGCTGCCGATCATCGGCGAGTGGGCGCCGTACAACGTGTTCGTCGAGTTCATCGGCACCATGACCGTGCTCGGCATCGTCGTCCTCATCGTGATCCGCCAGCTGAGCCGGCCGGACAGGCCGGGCCGCAAGTCCCGCTTCGCCGGCTCGAACTTCGGCCAGGCGTACTTCGTCGAGGGCGTCATCCTCATCGTCGGCGTCTGCATCTTCATGCTGCACGCCCTCGAAGGCGCCCAGCACCACGTCGACAGCTACGAGGCGTCGTTCTTCATCTCGTACCCCGTCGTGCACGCGCTCGCGGGCCTGGACGTCTCCACCCTCCAGACCCTCACGTACTTCTTCGCCGGCCTGAAGATCGCGACCTCCTTCATCTGGATGATCACGGTCGCCCTGAAGACCGACATGGGCGTCGCCTGGCACCGCTTCCTCGCCTTCCCCAACATCTGGTTCAAGCGCAGGGCCGACGGCGGGACCTCGCTCGGCGGGCTGCTGCCGATGACCTCCAAGGGCGAGCCGATCGACTTCGAGGACCCGGGCGAGGACGACGTCTACGGCGTCTCGCAGATCGAGCACTTCTCCTGGAAGGGCCTGCTCGACTTCTCCACCTGCACCGAGTGCGGCCGCTGCCAGTCGCAGTGCCCCGCCTGGAACACCGGCAAGCCGCTCTCCCCGAAGCTGCTGATCATGTCGCTGCGCGACCACGCGCACGCCAAGGCCCCCTACCTGCTCGCCGGCGGCGGCAGGTCCATGGAGGGCGAGGAGCAGGCCACCGAGGAGCAGCTCAAGGACGTGCCCGCCGAGGCGCTGGCCGAGGCCGAGCGCCCGCTGATCGGCACCGCCGAGGAGAACGGCGTCATCGACCCGGACGTCCTGTGGTCCTGCACCACCTGCGGCGCCTGCGTCGAACAGTGCCCGGTCGACATCGAGCACATCGACCACATCGTCGACATGCGCCGCTACCAGGTGATGATCGAGTCCGCGTTCCCGTCCGAGGCGGGCACGATGCTCAAGAACCTGGAGAAGAAGGGCAACCCCTGGGGCCTGGCGAAGAAGCAGCGCCTGGAGTGGCTCAAGGAGCTGGACTTCGAGGTCCCGGTCGTCGGCCAGGACATCGAGGACCTCACCGAGGTCGAGTACCTGTACTGGGTCGGCTGCGCCGGCGCCCTGGAGGACCGCGCGAAGAAGACCACCAAGGCCTTCGCCGAACTCCTGCACATCGCGGGCGTCAAGTTCGCGATCATGGGCGGCGACGAGAAGTGCACCGGCGACTCCGCCCGCCGCCTCGGCAACGAGCCGCTGTTCCAGCAGCTGGGCCAGGAGAACGTCATGGCGCTGAACATGGCGTTCGGCGAGGAGTACGACGACGACGGCAAGGTCACCGAGGACTCCAGGAAGCCGCGCACGGCCAAGAAGATCGTCGCGACCTGCCCGCACTGCCTCAACACGATCGGCAACGAATACCCGCAGATCGGCGGCGACTACGAGGTCGTCCACCACACGCAGCTGCTCCAGCACCTCGTCGACGAGGGCAAGCTGGTGCCGGTCACCCCGGTC
Source organism: Streptomyces sp. NPDC088785 (assembly GCF_044750685.1). Taxonomy (NCBI): domain Bacteria; kingdom Bacillati; phylum Actinomycetota; class Actinomycetes; order Kitasatosporales; family Streptomycetaceae; genus Streptomyces; species Streptomyces sp. NPDC088785. Next base: position 468,958 of record NZ_JBIVKH010000003.1, on the reverse strand, counting down.
GAGGGCATCATCACGTACCACGACCCGTGCTACCTGGGCCGCCACAACAAGATCTACACGCCGCCGCGCGAGATCATCGGCAAGGTCCCGGGCCTGCGCAACGAGGAGATGCACCGCCACAAGGAGCGCGGCTTCTGCTGCGGCGCCGGCGGCGCGCGGATGTGGATGGAGGAGCGGATCGGCAAGCGCATCAACAACGAGCGCGTCGACGAAGCCCTCTCCCTCGATCCCGACATCGTCTCCACCGCCTGCCCGTTCTGCCTCGTCATGCTGACCGACTCGGTCAACGGCAAGAAGAACGACGGCAAGGCCAAGGAGTCCGTCCAGGTCGTGGACGTCGCCCAGCTCCTGCTCGACTCCGTCAGGACCCCCGCCGACCCGGCGGGCGAGCCGGAGACCGAGGACGCGCCGGAGCCGGAACCCGTGAAGTAGCCCCACCCCGCGCCACCAGGAGGGCACCCCGCACGAGCGGGGTGCCCTCCCGCCGTTCGCACGGCCCCGCCAGCCGCTCGCCCGCCCCGCACCGACCCGCGCAGCCCCGCACCGGCCCGGACGTGACGAACGCGGCACCCCGCACCCCTTAACGGCGCACCCGGCGGGCGCGATGATGTGCGGGTTGTGCACTCATGAGGCGAGCGGGGTCGTTGCGATGACAGGCAGCAGGAGCGACGGCACCAGCGGCCCGGGACACCCCGGGCCCCGGCCCCGCCCCCGGCGCACCGCCGTGGCGGCCTCGGCCACCGGCGCCGCCCTCCTCCTCGCCGCGCTGGCCGGCTGCGGCGGCGGCCCGGCCACTGCCCCGGCGAGCGGCCACCCCACCGCGCTGACCGGCAAGGACGCCCGGACCGCCGTCCGGCCGGTGCCGCGCGGCACCGGATCGCGGACCGCCTCCGACTTCAACGGGGACGGCGCCCCCGACCTCGTACTGGACGACCTGGCGCACGACGGGCTCGGCGACGACGCCGGCATCGGCATCGTCTACGGCAGGAAGGGGCACGGCCTGACCCCGTCCGTACGGCAGTTGCTGACCCCGGCGCGGTACGCGGCACCGACGAAGGGCCGGACACCGGCGGCGTTCGCCTCCGAGGCGGGCTGCGACCTGGACGCCGACGGCTTCACCGATCTCGTCGTCTCCACCGACCCGCCCTACGACGGCCGGGGCCGCCCGCCCGTCCCCCTCCAGATCCTCTTCGGCTCGCCCCGCGGCATCGCCGGCAAGGGCGTGAAGGTCGCGATCCCCGCCGCGGCCCGGCTCGGCAACGACTGGCCCGACCAGCCGGTGTGCGGCGACTTCGACGGCGACGGCCGCGCCGACCTCGTGGTGCACGCCAGCAACGGCTCGCTGTCGTTCCTGCCGGGCCCGTTCACCCGGTCCGGCGCCCCCCGCGGCACGGCCCGGCTCGTGCCCTCCTCCGGCGACGTCCCCACCGGCCCCGCCGCCGACGTGAACGGCGACGGCACCGACGACGTCCTGGTCCGCGCGCACGGCGGCGCCGCCCGCTCGACCGTCGCCCTGGGCGGCCCCACCGGCCCCCGCACGGCAGGGGCGAGCCACCCGACGGGCACCGACGTGGCGTTCGGCCGGTTCGGCACGGCCGTCCTGACCGGCGACGGCGTCCTGCTCAAGGGCGGCCGCACGGTCGCCGTCACCGGCACCGCGCTCGACACCGGCGACCTCGACGGCGACGGCAGCACGGACCTGATCGTGTCCGGCGGCCCCGGACTGCGCCTGCTGGCGGCCGGTTCGCGGCCGGTGCCGGGCTCCCCGGGCGGCGGCCGGGTGCTCGCCGTCGCCGACTTCGATGGGGACGGACGGGACGACATCGCCGTCCAGCGCACCTCCGACGCCGACCCCGCCGAGGACTCCGTGGTGGTGCTCGCGGGCACCCGGTCCGCGGCGCTGCTCGCGGCGCGGCCCCGACTCTCCTTCTCCACCGCGCTGTTCACCGCACGCTGACCGCCGCACAACTTTTCGTCCACCTCACGGGTCACCTGGGTGACATCGGCGTCGCCACCGACCATGCCGTCGGCGCCGCCGAGCGACACGACTCCCGGGGGAGAACGACCTGTGCGCCTGCGCCACCTGACCCTGACCTCCACCCTGACCTGCGCCCTGCTGGGCGGCGCGGGCGTCCCGGCCGCCGCCGCCCGGCCGGCGCCCGCGCCCCCCGTGCGGGGCGACTTCAACGGCGACGGCTACGCCGACCTCGCCGCCGGGATGCCCGACGCGAGCGCCGCGGGCCGCACCGGCGCGGGCCGGGTGAGCGTCGTCTGGGGCGGACCCCGCGGCCTCGGCGCGCACGGCTCGGCCGACTACGGACAGGACTCCCCCGGCGTCCCCGGCACCGCCGAGACCGGCGACCACTTCGGCCACGCCGTCGCCCCCGGCGACCTGAACGGCGACGGCTACGCCGACCTCGCCGTGTCCGCCCCCGACGAGACCCTCGACACCCCCGGCGCGAGCCACCAGGGCGCCGTCTACGTCCTGTGGGGCTCGGCCCGGGGCCTCACCTCCGGCACCACCACCGCGAAGGGCTCGCACGACGACGCCCGCATCGGCGGGCTCCTCGACACCGGCGACTACGACCACGACGGCCACGGCGACCTCGTCCTCGACACCACCGGCGACGAGACCTCCGGGATCCTGCTGCGCCGCGGACCGCAGACCGCCGCCGCCACCCCGGCCACCGTCCGCGGCTGGCACTTCTCCCGGCCCGCCGCGCTGACCACCGCCGACTTCGACGGCGACGGCCGCGACGATCTGGCCGTCACCTACGGCGGCTCCGAGGACCAGGGCACCTTCGTGGCGTCGCTCGCGGCGGGCGCCTGGACGACCTCCTGGTCCACCGGCGACCACGGCTCCGCGCTCGCGGCCGGCGACTTCGACGGGGACCGCCGCACGGACCTGGCCATCGGCCTGGTCGTGCCCAACTCCGAGACGGAGCGGACGGACTGCCCGAAGGACCGCACCGGCGGCGCCGTCGCCGTCGTCACCGGCGCCCCCGGCACCGTCCTCGGCGGCGCCGCCGACTGCACCACCCAGGACACCCCGGGCGTCGGCGGCGCCGCCGAGCCCGAGGACGACTTCGGCGCCGCCCTCGCCACCGTCCACGGCACCGGCCGCGACAGCCTCCTCGTCGGCGTCCCGCACGAGGCGGTCGGCACCCGGCGGGCGGCGGGGGCCTACGCCCTGCTCGGCACGGCCCCCGGCTCCCCGCTCCTGACCGGCGCGCCGGCCACGCAGAACACGGCCCGGGTCGCCGGGACCGCGGAGACCGGCGACCGCTTCGGCACCGCCGTCGCGGCGGCCGACTTCGACGGCGACGGGCACGCGGACGCCGCCATCGGCACCCCCGGCGAGAACGGCGCCACCGGCGGCGTCTGGTACCGGCCCGCGGCGCAGCCGCCGTTCCCGGACACGGTCGCCGTGACCCCGGCGAGGCTGGGCCTGACGGGTGCGGTCCGGCACGGGGCGGTCCTGGGCCGCTGACCTCCGCCCGCCGGTCGCCCGCGACATCGCGAGATCCTCACCCGTCCCGTACAACCCTTGCACCCCCCAACGAGTCTTCCTTGCGCCGACCGGCAGGTCATGCACGGGACAAGTCCTGGCAAACACCCGCCGAACGGCACTCCGTACGCCCTTTGTCGCGGGATGCCGGCCAGGCATCCCCTTCCCGCAGGAGCACTCGCGATGTCGAGCACCGCCAAGCACAAGCGCACCCCCGCCCCGTCCCCCACCCGCCTCCGCATCGCCACGGCGACGGCCGTCGCGGCGACGCTGACGGGCGGGCTGCTCGCCGCGTCCGCGGGGTCGGCGGGCGCCGCCGACTCCGTCCACCACCAGCAGCCGGACTTCAACGGCGACGGCTACGGCGACCTGGCGGTCTCCGCGGGCAGCGCCACCGTGGCCGGGTACAAGGAAGCCGGCCAGATCGTGGCCCTGTACGGGTCGGCGAGCGGCATCACCTCCGCCAAGCGCTCCACGATCAGCCAGAACACGGCGGGCGTGCCCGGCTCCGCCGAGGCGTACGACCACTTCGGGTGGAGCAGCGCCTACGGCGACTTCAACCACGACGGCTACGACGACCTCGCCGTCGCCGCCTCCTACGAGAAGGTCGGCACCGACGTCGACGGGGGCACCGTCGCCCTCCTGTGGGGCTCGCCGAGCGGCCTCAGCGGCGGCACCACGATCCCCGACCCGGCCGTCTCCGGGCACGACCGCTGGGGCCAGGCCATGGCCGCGGGCGACTTCAACGGCGACGGCAAGGACGACCTGGCCATCGGCTCGTCCGCCGCCACCCTGTACGTCTACAAGGGCAGCACGACCAAGTCCGCCTCCCTGGGCGGCCACTACACCGTCAAGGCGAACATCATCAGTGGCAGCGGCGCGGGCCCGCTCAGCCTCTTCGCGGGCGATGTGAACGGCGACCGCAGGACCGACCTCGTCGCCAACGGCTACGAGACCACCAGCGCCGACGGCTGGAACACCAACTACTACCTGCCCGGCTCCGCGTCCGGCCTGACCACGAGCGGCGCCAAGAAGCTCAAGCGCGGCGTGATCACCGGTATCGGCGACGTCAACGGCGACGGCTTCGGCGACATCGTCACCGGCCAGGACTGGGACCCGAACCTGAAGGACGCCGACGGCAACGTCTACACCGTCCCGGAGTCCGTCACCGGCGGCCAGATCCACGTCACGTACGGCTCCGCGTCCGGCCCGGCCGCCGTCACCAACATCACGCAGAACAGCGGCAACGTGCCCGGCAGTTCGGAGCGCGGCGACGCGTTCGGCAGCGAGCTGGCCCTCGGCGACATCAACGGCGACTCCTTCGCCGACGTCGTCGTCAGCGCCCCCGGCGAGAAGCTCGGCTCGGCCGTCCACACCGGTGCCGTCACCGTCCTGTACGGCTCCGCGAACGGCCTGAACACCACGTCGGGCACGCAGTTCTTCGCCCAGTCCACGGCGGGTGTGCCCGGCAGCGACGAGAAGAACGACCTGTTCGGCGGCGAGGTGAAGCTCACCGACGCCAACAAGGACGGCAAGGCGGACCTGGTCGTCGGCGCCCCCGGCGAGAACGACTACAACGGCGCGCTCACCTACCTCCCGTCGAACGGCACGAAGATCACCACGACGGGCGCCCGCTCCCTCTCGGCCTCCTCGGTCGCCGTGAGCACCGCGGGCTACCCGCAGTTCGGCGCGAACGCCGCCAACTGACCCCACCCGCGGGCGCACCGGCGCCCGCGGGAGTGCCTCAGGGACGTCCCGTAGGGGATGTCACAGCTCAGCCGCAATGCCGGGCCCGATCCCCCGGGCCCGGCATCGCACCCCGCAAAACCAGGTACGTTCGACTACGTGGCTGGATTCAGGAACGGACGCGGCCGGGACAACCGCGAAGCGCCCCAGGGCCCCCCGCAGCACTACGGCGGCGGCGGTGGTCAGCAGCAGTGGCCGCAGGGCGGCGGCAACCACGGCGGCAACCACGGCGGCGGCTACGGCGAGCCCGAGTACTTCGGCGACCCGCGGTACGCGCCCCACCCGCAGCAGGGCGGCGGCCACGACCCGTACGCGGCCAACAACCCGGGCCACACCCAGGCGTTCTCCGTGAACGAGGACCCGTACGGCCAGGGCTCCACCTATCAGGCGGGCGCGGCCGCCGCGGGCCCCGTCGGCCCCCGCCTGCACTGGAAGGACCTCCTCACCGGGGTCGTCTTCCGCCCCGCGCCGACCTACCTGCGGATGCGCGACTACGCGATGTGGGGCCCCGCGCTCCTCGTCACGTTCCTCTACGGCCTGCTCGCCATCTTCGGCTTCGACGGCGCCCGCGAGGACGTGATCAACGCCACGCTCTCGTCGGCGATCCCGTACGTCCTGACCACGGGCGTCGCGGTCACGATCTCGTTCTTCATCCTCGGCGTGGTCACCCACACCCTGGCCCGCCAGCTCGGCGGCGACGGCGCCTGGCAGCCCACGGTCGGCCTGTCCATGCTGATCGCCTGCCTCACGGACACCCCGCGCCTGCTGGTCGGCATGTTCCTCGGCGGCAACGAGATGTTCGTCCAGCTCCTCGGCTGGGCGACCTGGGTGGCCGCCGGCGCGCTGCTCACCACGATGGTCTCCCGGTCCCACGACCTGCCGTGGCCGAAGGCGCTGGCCGCCTCGGCGATCCAGCTGGTCGCGCTGCTGTCGATCATCAAGCTGGGCACGTTCTAGCGCCCGGCCGCACCGGCACGCGAAGGGGCCCGGCACCGTTCGAACGGTGCCGGGCCCCTCGTCGCTGCTCACCCGCCGTGCCTCAGGCGTCGAGCACCTGACCGTCGCGCTTCACCACGGGCGGCTCGACGCTCCACGGGAAGTTGATCCAGTCGTCGGTCCGCTTCCACACGTACTCGCACTTCACGAGCGAGTGGGACTTCTCATAGACGACGGCCGACCGCACCTCGGCGACCGCGTCCAGGCAGAAGTCGTACACCAGCTTCAGCGTCTTGCCGGTGTCGGCGACGTCGTCGGTGATCAGGACCTTCTTGTTGGAGAAGTCGATGGCGTTCGGCACCGGCGCCAGCATCACCGGCATCTCCAGCGTCTCGCCGACGCCGGTGTAGAACTCGACGTTGACCAGGTTCAGGTTCTTGACGTCCAGCGCGTACCCGAGGCCGCCCGCGACGAAGACGCCGCCGCGCGCAATGCTCAGGATGATGTCGGGCTCGTAGCCGTCGTCGGCGATGGTCTGCGCGAGCTCGCGGATCGCGACCCCGAACTTCTCGTACGTAAGGTTCTCGCGCACGGGGCTGACGTCACTCATGTCGCTGCTGCTCACACCTGGGTCCGATGGAAATTGAGGAAGGAACGCGAAGCGGTCGGGCCGCGCTGTCCCTGGTACCGCGAACCGTAGCGCTCGCTGCCGTAGGGGAACTCGGCGGGGGACGAGAGCCGGAACAGGCACAGCTGGCCGATCTTCATGCCCGGCCACAGCTTGATGGGCAGCGTGGCGAGGTTCGACAGCTCCAGCGTGACGTGCCCGCTGAACCCGGGGTCGATGAACCCGGCGGTGGAGTGCGTGACGAGCCCGAGCCGCCCGAGCGAGCTCTTGCCCTCCAGCCGCGAGGCGATGTCCTCGGGCAGCGAGATGACCTCGTAGGTGGAGGCCAGCACGAACTCGCCCGGGTGCAGGATGAACGGCTCGTCGCCCTCCGGCTCCACCAGCCGGGTCAGGTCGGCCTGCTCCACGCTCGGGTCGATGTGCGGATACTTGTGGTTCTCGAACACCCGGAAGTAGCGGTCGAGCCGCACATCGATGCTCGACGGCTGAACCATCGATTCGTCGTAGGGATCGATCCGAACCCGTCCGGAGTCGATCTCGGCCCGGATGTCCTTGTCTGAGAGAAGCACGCACCGAGGATACGCAGAGCGCGCGGGCCCGCCACAATCGGCGGACCCGCGCGCTCCGGGCCGTCCCTACGACTACCGCTGCCGCCTCTGCCGTGCCTACCGCTGTCGCGGTCCCACAGGAACGGCGTGCCGCAGCCGAGCACACTTCGGACACCGGATGAGCCGGCCGGGACCGAGGCGGTCGGCCTGCTGCATCGGGAACGAAGCGGTACTGAACACGTGCCCTTCGGCACAACGGACGACAGTGCGCTCCAACGAGTCCATCAAAGTCCCGGAATCCCTTCCCCACGAGCCATTGGGCCAGTTTCCTGACCGACGACGGGGTCACATTACGGGATGAAAGGGACGCGGATCCAGGCGGCGCTCCGGCCCCGGGACCCCCCGGAAAAACCCTCGCGCGGTCCGCCCACCGTACGCCTCAACTCCCTTCACCCGCAGTCACTTCCAGGCCGCACAACGCAGCCGGGCCCCGGCGGCTTCAGCGCCCGGGGCCCGGCATGAGGTACAGTGTCCGGCAGTACAGGCCGTTCAACGGCGGTACCACGCGGGTGTAGTTTAATGGTAGAACATAAGCTTCCCAAGCTTAGAGCGCGAGTTCGATTCTCGTCACCCGCTCCATAGTGAAGCCCCGGGCCAGCGGCTCGGGGCTTTTTGCTGCGCGATTCCACTCAGTCGCCGCGAGCCAGATCTCTGCCAGATGCTCGATCACCTGGCTTCCGTGCCACAGCCTGCCGAGCGCTCCTGACACTCCGATCGAGCATCCCGGCGACCTCCTGGTGCCGCTCCTTCTCGGAGTGCTGGTAGATCATCACCGCCTTCTCCGAGGACTGGCCGGCGCGCACCATCGTGTCCTTCAGCGTGGCGCCGGACCGCGTGGACAGCGTGTGCCCGGTGTGGCGCAGGTCGTAGAAGCGGAAGTGATCGGGCAGGCCCGCGACAGCACGGGCCTTGCGCCGGTACCGGCCGAAGGTGCTGCGGCGGAAGGGCTTGCCGCGCTCACCGACGAAGAGCAGCCCATCGGGGCCCTCCTCGGCGAAGGACTCCAGGTGCCAGCGTAGTTCGACGAGGAGGGGGTCCCGTCCGTGACCTAGAGTTTTGCTGGACCGCCTACGACCTGGATCACCTGATACCCGAGCTCGCCTCCCTTCGCTGCGCTCCTGGAGGCAGTGGGGCCGGCCGATGGGGTCCGCGAGTGCGGCTGGTGGGGCCTCCTGTAGAAGAGTTGGGGAGCGCGGGGCGCTCCCGGCGGGTCCGCTGCGCTCCCCCGCCTGACAGTCCTTCCGGCTGCGCCTCCAGAACCAGCCCGCTGACGCGGGCAGTGAGAGGGGCAACAGTCGCCCCTCTCACTGCCGCGGTGGGTGTGCTACTTGGCGGACGCCGCGCGCGCAGCGGCCTGGAGTTCAAGGGCCACATGTGTCAGTGCGGTGGGCGTCTTCGCCTCATACACCTTGAACACTTCGTTGTCCGTGATGGTGATGTCGAACTTCTCTTCCAGTGCGCCCACAACCCGGGTAACCGTCATCGAGTCCATACCGAGTGCCTCCTGGAGGTCGACGTCCGGGCCCACCTCTTCCAGCTCACACTCCGCCTTCTCCGCAATGATGTTGCGGACGGTCTTCAGCGCTTCTTCAAAGCCCATCTCTGCCATGAGCCGGAAGCTAACCGAAGTACCCCCTACCCCGCAGGGTCTCCAATCGATCTTCCCCCGAACGTGGATCCAGCACGGCCACCGCGCGGCCTGGCGAGCTGGATCCACCGCACTTCCCCATCCCTTCCGCAGACTCTTCCGGCTCGCAGCTCTCGGCCGGCCACGGAAGCCGTGAGGTTCCGACCATGGTGACTGCGGCTGTCCGTGAGTGGGACGACGAGCGAGGATGGGGCGTTCTCGACTCCCCCGAGAAACCTCCGGCGCCTACTTCGGCCACTACACCGGCATCCAGGCGACCGGCTTCCGCACGCTGTCGGCCGGACAACAGGTCGACCTCAAGAGAGAAGCGCCCGGCTTCAAGCAGGACGGGTACGAGTATCCCGCTGTGAGCATCCTGGCTCGGACCGCCTGACATCCACGAAGGCGTACGTCCACAGTCTGGCAGGTCCGGGTCAGGGGGCGAATGCGTCGGGCCTGTCCAGGCTGAACGGCGAGCCAAGACGCTTCGGAAACCACTTCTTCTGGAGGGTTACTGCGATGGCGACAGCGACGTCCTTGGGCAGCAAGCCCGGAGAACTGAGCTGGCGCGCTCTAAGAGGATCGGGGAGCGGCTCATCTACCGCTCTACTTGGGCCCGTGCCAGACCTGTGCCAGGTTGGGCAGGGAGCCGCGGGGAATGACGGGCACCGAGGCATCGGCGCCGACGGTCCGTTAGGCCTCTCCCCCGCAGGTCAGACGCCCAACTTCCCCTAGGACACCCAAGCCTCCCAAGCTCAGAGCGCGAGTTCGATTCTCGTCACCCGCTCCATAGTGAAGCCCCGGGCCGGCGGCTCGGGGCTTTTTGCTGTCCACTCTCGGCGGCGGCAAGCGAGAACCCGATATTCATGTGCGACTTCGACGAGCCCGACGCGCAGGAAGTGTCCCTGGGCATGGACACGCACTGCCTTGTCACACCTGACCAGGGCACTGCCTACGGCTGCGTACGCGAAGTGCGGCTGGACAACGACGTACTGCGGGTGACCCTGAATCCTGAGTCGCTGGACGACCTCGGACTGACCGACGCGGTCGTTGAGGCGCTCCTTCGTGCCCCGTCGGAGGACTTGGCACGTATGCGGGAAGTCCTGCCACGCATCCTGCGATACGGACGCCCAGAAGCCCGCCCCCGATTGATCGGTCCGTAACGAGGCTTTCGTACCCCATCCGTTCCCAGCAGACCGGAAACAGGACGCACTGCCAGGTGCTCGTCCGGCCGTCCGCCACGCGGATCCGGACAGGCCCGCAGTGCAGCGCATCGCGGGAGCGGGGGAAGCCGCCGTCGATGAGGGGGATGCCGCTGAGCACGATGCCGGCTGCCGGGGCAACCGGCCCTCAACGTCGAGGACCCTCTGGCGGCAGGTCCGCGGGTCATACGACTAGGCCACGCCCCCGGCCCCGAGCGCGCCGGCGGCGATCGCGCCGCGCAGGACGCGGGTGATCTCCTCGGGCTTGAGGTCGATGCCGTCCAGTGCCTCCGCGGTCAGCGGGATCTCCTCCAGCGCGTACTCGCCGCGTCCCTCGGCGCCGAACTCGGGGCCGGTGCGGTTCTCGAAGGACCACGCCGCGATGCGGGCGAGGTAGAAGAACTGGCACTCGTCGGCGGACTCCATCGTGTGCAGGAGGCGGACGATGTCGGCCTTCCCCGCGATCTCCTCGTGGATCTCCCTGTGGAGGGCGGCCTCCCGGGAGGCGTCGCTCTCCTCGACGCCGCCACCGGGGAGCACCCAGTACACGGGGATTCCGGGCCTGGTGCGGCGGAGGACCAGCATCGTGTCGTGCGCGGTGACGAGGACGGCTCGGACTCGTTCGTTCATGTCGGTCTGTCTCCTTGCCCGTTGGCCACCCCGTCGGCGTGAGGGGTCGCCCCGTGATGAAACGACGCGGACGGGCTGACGCACCGGTGGTTGATCTGGTTCTCCGGGCGGGCTCGATGGTGGGTGGGCGGGTGCGGGTGGGTGTGGGGTGGGTCTCTAGGATCGTGGTCCCCACTCCGCGGAGGCATCATGAAGCGCGCACCCCTGCTCACCGTGGCGGTCCTGTCCGCCGCCCTGCTCACGGCGTGCGCGCAGGAGAAGCCTGAGCTGCGGCCCGCCCGGTCGGCCGGGGAGGGGGCCTGGTTCAAGAGCACCAGGGCCGAGCGCGCGGAGTACTGCGCGGCCTACCGCGCGAACGACCCGCAGCGCCCGATCAAGATCCCGACGTATGCGTCGCAGGAGTCGCGGGACGAGTTCGCCGACGACTTCTACGACGTGCTGAAGAAGAAGTGCTGATGCCGCGCGCGTGCGTCGAGGGGCCTCGCCGTGCCGCCGCGGCGCGCGGGGCCGGGCCGCGCCCGAGCTGCTCCGCTGGCCCCCGCCGCCCGCCGGGGGTCAGCGCCCGTCGCCCGCTGTCCCGGGGCCTGCCGGGGCGATCTCGTCGAGCAGGGCTCGGACGCGGCGTTCGATCTCGTCGCGGACTGGGCGGACGGCCGTGATGTCCTGGCCCGCCGGGTCGGGGAGGCGCCAGTCGAGGTAGCGCTTGCCGGGGAAGACGGGGCAGGCGTCGCCGCAGCCCATGGTGATGACGATGTCGGAGGCCCGGACGGCGTCCGCGGTCAGGATCTTGGGGACCTCGGCGGAGATGTCGATGCCGGCCTCGGCGAGCGCTTCCGTCACGGCCGGGTGCACCGTCTCGGCCGGGGCGGAACCCGCGGAGCGGACCTGGACGCGGCCCGCGGCGAGGTGGGTGAGGAGGGCCGCCGCCATCTGGGAGCGGCCGGTGTTGTGGACGCAGACGAACAGTACCGACGGCGTGGTGGTCTCAGGCACGGGCGGAGTCCTCCCGGGGGGCGGCGGCGGTCGGGGTGTCGAAGTAGCGGCGCGCGTACAGGGCGACGTGCACCAGACCGATGAGGACGGGCACTTCGATGAGCGGGCCGACGACCCCGGCGAGCGCCTGACCGGAGGAGGCGCCGAACGTGGCGATGGCGACGGCGATGGCCAGCTCGAAGTTGTTGCCCGCGGCGGTGAAGGCGAGCGTGGTGGCGCGCGGGTGGTCCAGGCCGACCGCCCTGCCCAGCAGCATGGATCCGGTCCACATCAGAGCGAAGTAGACCAGCAGCGGCAGCGCGATCCGGAGCACGTCCAGGGGGTGGGCGGTGAGGGCGTCGCCCTGGAGCGCGAAGAGCACGACGATGGTGAACAGCAGCCCGTACAGGGCGAACGGGGCGATGCGCGGCAGCAGTTCGGACTCGTAGCGGGCGCGGCCCCGGACCCGCTCGCCGATGCGGCGGGTCAGGAAGCCGGCCACCAGCGGGACCCCGAGGAAGACGAGCACGCTGCCGGCGATCTCCAGGACGGACACGTGGAGTCCGGTCTGCCGCAGGCCCAGCAGGCCGGGCAGGACCTGGAGGTAGATCCAGCCGAGCGCGGAGAACGCGACCACCTGGAACACCGAGTTGAGCGCGACCAGCACCGCCGCCGCCTCCCGGTGGCCGTGGGCCAGGTCGTTCCAGATGATGACCATGGCGATGCAGCGCGCCAGCCCGACGATGATCAGGCCGGTACGGTACTCCGGCAGGTCCGGCAGGAACAGCCAGGCCAGCGCGAACATCAGGGCCGGGCCGACGATCCAGTTCAGGAACAGTGAGGGCAGCAGCAGGCGCCGGTCGCGGGTCACGGTGTCCAGCCGGTCGTAGCGGACCTTGGCCAGCACCGGGTACATCATCACGAGCAGGCCCAGCGCGATCGGCAGGGACACCCCGCTCACGGTCACCGCCGCCAGCGCGTCCCCGATCCCCGGTACCAGGCGGCCCAGGCCGAGCCCGGCGGCCATCGCGGCGAGGATCCACACCGCCAGGTAGCGGTCCAGGAACGACAGGCGTCCCGCCACCGCATCCCGCCGCCCGGGAGCATCCGCCGGGTGCGGTGCGCCGGTCTCCGGTGCGCCGGTCTCCGGTGCGCCGGTCTCCGGTGCGCCGGTCTCCTTCGATCCGGTGTCCGGTGCGCCGGTGTCCGGTACGCCGGTGTCCGGTGCGCCGGTGCTCACGCGTCGGCCGCCGCCCGCGCCGCGGAGGCGCCCGCGGGGCGGGTCAGGACGGCCGCGAGACGGTCCGTCATCTCCGGCAGGAGCCAGTAGTAGACCCACGTGCCGCGCCGCTCGCAGTCGATCAGCCCGGCCTGCCGCAGCAGCTTGAGGTGGTGCGAGATGGTCGGCTGCGACAGGTCGAAGGCGGGCGTCAGATCGCAGACGCAGACCTCCCCGCCCGCCCGGGAGGCGATCATCGACAGCAGCCGCAACCGCACCGGGTCGCCGAGGGCCTTGAAGACCTTCGCCAGCTCAGCGGCCTGGTCCTCGTCCAGCGGCGCGGTCAGCAGCCCCGGGCAGCAGCCGTCCGGATCGCCGTCCCGGCCGGTCCCCGCACGCTCTTGATTCGACATGCGTCTATGTTGACATTCTTCGAATCAGAGCGCAATGCTGCATCGACAGACATCAATGCAGCATGGATGGGAGTTCGTCATGGCCCGCGCTCAACTCGCCCTGCGCGTCAGCGACCTGGAAGCGTCGATCACCTTCTACGCGAAACTGTTCGGCACCCCGCCGGCCAAGCGGCGCGAGGGCTACGCCAACTTCGCGCTCACCGAGCCGCCGCTGAAGCTCGTCCTCATCGCGGGCGAGCCCGGCCAGGAGACGCGCCTCGACCACCTGGGCATCGAGGTCGACTCCACGGACCAGGTCACCGCCGCCACCGGCCGCCTCGCGGACGCCGGCCTGGCGACCTTCGAGGAGAACGACACGTCCTGCTGCTACGCCCTCCAGGACAAGGTCTGGGTGCACGGCCCCGGCCGGGAGCCGTGGGAGGTGTACGTGGTCAAGGCCGACGCCGACACCCTCGGCCCGAGCGCCCGGGCCGGGGCGGGCGGCGAACACCCCCGCACCGGCGGCGAACCCGAGGCGGCGGTGACGCCGGATCCGGCAAACGGCTGCGGCTGCGGCTGCGGCTGCGGCTGCGGCTGATCGCGACTACGGGCGCGCGGCACACCCGGGCGGCCAGGGGCGGGCGTCCGGCGCCGCCCGCCTCCACCACCGGAGGCCGACGCCTGACGCCCGTACCCGCGACAGGAGCCGTGTCAGACGTTCACCCCGAAGTCCAGGGCGATGCCGCGCAGGCCCGAGGCGTACCCCTGGCCCACCGCGCGGAACTTCCAGTCGCCGCCGTGCCGGTACAGCTCGCCGAAGACCATCGCCGTCTCGGACGAGGCGTCCTCGGAGAGGTCGTAGCGGGCGATCTCGGCGCCGCCCGCCTGGTTCACGACCCTGATGAACGCGTTGCGGACCTGGCCGAAGCTCTGGCCGCGCGACTCCGCGTCATGGATCGACACCGGGAAGACGATCTTGTCGACCTCGGCGGGGACGGCCGCCAGGTCCACCTTCACGCTCTCGTCGTCGCCCTCGCCCTCACCCGTGAGGTTGTCACCGGTGTGCTCGACGGAGCCGTCCGGGCTGGTGAGGTTGTTGTAGAAGATGAAGTGCCGGTCCGAGAGGACCTTTCCGGACGCGTCGCACAGCAGCGCGCTCGCGTCGAGGTCGTAGTCGGCGCCCGTCGTGGTGCGCACGTCCCAGCCCAGGCCCACCAGGACCGCGGTCAGTCCGGGCGCCTCCTTGCTCAGGGACACGTTGCCACCCTTGGCCAGGGAAACTCCCACTGCTCCTACCTCCGTCGCTCCGTCGCTCACGTCGCTCACGTCGCCGCGCCCCGTGGCCCGGCGGGCCGTCACCCCGTCAACGCGTGCGCCGGGGCGATCGTTCCTACGGTTGCGCAATGTTTAAAGTAATGACCATGAACCCACACGTTCCAGCAGCCGGGGAGCTCGCCGTCCTCGACGGCGGGCCCGCCCACGGGCTGCGGCTGCGCGTCACGGACCGGCCGCCGGTCGTGCAGATCACCCGCCCCTGCGCGCTGGAGGGGCCGCCCGGGACACCGCCGGGACTGCGCGCCGAGGCCCTCTACGTCTACCGGCGCGACCTGAGCCGCCACGACGAACCTTTGCGCTACGGATTCGACGGAGCCAGCCCGTGAGGCGGCCCGCTCCGGGCTAGCGCGGCCCCGCGACCCCCTCCGCGGCCCCCTCCGTGTCGCCCGGCCGCGCCCGCCGCTCCGTACCCTCGTCACCCTCGTCACCCTCGCCACTCCCGTCCTTCATCGCCTGCGTCTCGCTCTTCAGGATGCGCAGCGACCTGCCCAGGGAACGGGCGGTGTCCGGGAGCTTCTTCGAGCCGAAGAGCAGGATGATCACGAGAGCGACGACCAACAGGTGCCAGGGCTCTAGGGCGTTGCGGAACATGGGGCCACCTCTCTCAGGTTCACTTGCTACATTGCGCAACCGTACAACCTTGCGTACTGCTTTCCGCATCCACAGGACGAGGGCACACAGATGACGCGGACATCCGAGGCGCGCGGCGGGGGCGCCCGGCGCCGGACCGGGCGGCGGCAGCGGCGGCGGCTGCGGCCGGCGCTCGTGGTCGGGCTGTCGTTCCTCGTGCTGGTCACCGCGGGCGCGGGCTGGCTCTACCTGCGGCTGAGCGGCAACATCGACACCTTCTCCGCCGACGGCGTCTCCAAGAACCGGCCGGACGCCGACGCCTCCAAGGGCGAGAACGTCCTGGTCATCGGCACCGACGCGCGGACCGGCGGCAACAGCGACCTCGGCGGCGGCGACAAGAGCGACGTCGGCCGCTCCGACACCGCGTTCCTGCTGCACGTCTACGCCGATCACCGGCACGCCGTCGGCGTCTCCATACCCCGCGACACCCTGGTCACCGTCCCGCCGTGCAAGCTGCCCGACGGATCGTGGAGCCCGACGCGGACCGACGTGATGTTCAACGCCGCGTACTCGACCGGCGAGACCGCCGAGGGCAACCCCGCCTGCACCCAGAACACGGTGGAGAAGCTGACCGGGCTGCGCGTCGACCACACCGTCGTCGTCGACTTCCTGGGCTTCTCCAAGCTCACCGAGGTCGTCGGCGGGGTGCGGGTCTGCCTGCCCGACGACCTCTACCAGCAGGACCTCGACCCGCACCGCGCGAGCCGGGGCGCGCGGATCTTCACGAAGGGCGTGCAGAGCGTGTCCGGGCAGCGGGCCCTGGACTACGTGCGCATCCGGCACGGCATCGGCGACGGCTCCGACATCGGCCGCATCAGACGCCAGCAGGCGTTCGTGTCCAGCCTCATCAAGAAGATCAAGGACGACGGGTTCACACCCACCCGGCTGCTGCCGCTCGCCGACGCCGCGACGAAGTCGATGACCGTCGACAGCGGGCTGGGCTCGGCCGACAAGCTCCTGTCGTTCGCCATGTCGATCAAGGACGTGGACCTGCACAACACCAAGTTCCTCACCGTCCCCTGGAAGTACCAGGGCAGCCGGGTCGCCGTCGTGCAGCCCGACGCCGACGCCCTGTGGGCCTCCCTCAAGGACGACCGCACCCTCGACGGGAAGGACGCCAGCGGCGGGAGGGCGGCCCGGGCCGTCGCGGCGCCGTCGGCCGCCGCCACCGGGGACGTGGACGGCGCGGGTGCGTCCGTCGCCGTCTACAACGGCACCACGACCGCCGGTCTCGCCGGGGACGCCGCCCGGCTGCTCACCGCGCACGGCTTCGCCGTCAGCGCCACCGCCAACGCCGCCGCCCAGGACCACGCCACGACCACCGTCACCTACGGCGCCGGGCAGCGGGCCGCCGCGCAGGACCTCGCCCGGCTCTTCCCCGGCGCCGTCCTCACCGGCGGGACCGGACTGAGCGTCGTGCTCGGCTCCGGCTACGCCCCCGGGGCCACGGCACCGGCCACCGCGGCCCCGGCCCCGGCGCCGACCGCCGTGCCGTCCGGCGTCGCCGCCGGGGCCCGCTCCGCCGACGACGACATCTGCTCCCACCTGTCCTACGGCTGACGGCCTGTCCTACGGCTGACGGCCTGTCCTACGGCTGACGGCCGACGGGCCCCACGGGCGGCGGGCCGGGGTCTACGGCCGGGCCGGGTCGGGGAGTTGCGGCATCCGGCGGCGCAGGGCCACCAGCGCCGCCGCGTACAGCGCGAGGACCGCGGCGAGCAGCGGGTAGTAGACGAGCGGCAGGCCCGTCATGCCCAGCGGCGGGCCGAGCGGGGTGAGCGGCAGCAGCACGCCGACGGCCGCGAGGGCGGTCGCCGCGCCGCGCACCGGGCGGGGCGTGCGGCCCTCGGCGGCCCGGCGGCCGGTGCGCAGCAGCAGCATGACGAGGGCCTGCGTCAGCAGGTTCTCGGTGAACCACCCGGCGTGGAAGCCCTCCTGGTCGCCGAGGTCCAGGGCGCCCGGCAGGCACCAGGCGAGGACGCCGAAGGTGGTGAGGTCGGCGAGCGCGCCCAGCACGCCGAAGCCGGTGAGCGAGCGCAGGAAGGCGCGCGGGCGCAGGACCGTGGGGCGGCGCAGCGCGGCGGGGTCGGGGCGGTCGTGGGCGAGGGCGAGCTGGGCGCCGTCGGAGCACAGGTTCTGCACCAGGACCTGTGCCGGGAGCATCGGCAGGAACGGCAGCAGCAGGCCGGCGGCGAGCATCGCGATGACGTTGCCGAGGTTGGAGGAGAGCGTGATGCGCAGGTAGGAGGCGATGTTCGCGCTGGAGTGCCGGCCCGCGTCGACGGCGTGGCCGATGGCGGTGAGGTCCTTCTCGGCGAGCACCACGTCGGCGTCCTCGCGGGCCACGTCGACGCCGTCGCGGGGGCAGACCCCGACGTCGGCGGCGCGCAGCGCGGGCAGGTCGTTGACGCCGTCGCCGAGGAAGCCGACGGTGTGCCCGGCCCGGCGCAGGGCGGCGACGACGCGGGCCTTGTCGGCGGGGGCGCAGCGGGCGAAGACCGTGGTGCGGGCGGCGAGTTCGGCGAGTTCCCGGTCGCCGAGGTCCGCGGTGCGCGCGCCCGTGGCCACCTCGCCGGGGTCGATGCCCAGGTCGCGGCAGGCGCGGGCGGCGGTGGCCGGGTGGTCGCCGGTGAGGACCTTGACGGTGACGCCCCGGCCGGCGAGGGCCCGTACGGCGTCGTGGGCGGTGTCGGCGAGCGCGTCGTGGAAGGCGACGAGACCGCGGAAGGTCAGCCCGCGCTCGTCGGCCGGGGTGTGGCCGCGGGCCCGGGCGGGGCGTCGCGCGGTGCCCACGGCCAGCAGCCGCACGCCCTCGCCGGCGGCCTCGGTGGCGCGGGCCAGCAGCCCGGCGCGGTCGGCCGGGTCGTCGAACGCGCACCGCTCGACGACCTCCTCCACCGCGCCCTTGACGACGAGGAGGTGGGTGCCGAGCGCGCCGGGTTCGCGCACGACGGCGGTGGCGAGGCGGCGGACGGGGTCGAAGGGGAGCGCGTCGACGGGGTCGTAGGCCTCGACGCGGTCGAGGTCGGCGCCGTCGAGCAGGGCCCCGTCCAGCGGGTCGGGGTGCGGCAGTTCGGCCGCCTGGAGCGTCCACCAGGCGCTGACGGCGGCCCAGTGCAGGGCCTCGGGGTCGGTGCGCCCGGTGTCGACGACCGGCCGGTCCCGGGTGAGGGTGCCGGTCTTGTCGACGCAGAGCACGTCGACGGCGCCGAGGTCGTGCAGGGCGGGCAGGCGCCGCACGATGACGCCGTGGCCGCGGGCGAGCAGGGCCGCGCCGCGCGCGAGGCAGGTGGTGACGATGACCGGCAGCATCTCCGGGGTCAGTCCGACCGCGACGGCGACGGCGAACGGCAGGGTCTCCAGGCCGCGGCCGCGCAGCGCGGCGTTCGCCATCAGCACCAGCGGCGGGGTGATCAGCATGAAGCGGATCAGGGTCCAGGAGATGCCGTGCACGCTGCGGTCGAAGGCGCTGAGCGGGGCCGGGTCCGCGCCGCCCGGGGCGCGCTCGGCGTCCCGGCCGCGCCCGGTGCCGCGGACGGCGGCGAACCGGGTGTCCGCGCCGCTCGCCACGACGACGCCGGTGCCGCCGCCCGAGGCGACGCTGCTGCCCTGGAAGCACAGGTGCGCGGTGTCCCCGGCGGCCGGGGCGTCCGCGGGGCGTTTGGCGGCCGGTGCCGACTCGCCGGTGAGCGCCGCCTGCTGGACGGTGAGCCCGTGGGCCTTGAGCAGGCGCAGGTCGGCGGGGACGAGGTCGCCCGGCGCGAGCCGCACCACGTCCCCCGGCACCAGGTCGTCGACGGGGATCTCGCGGGTCCGGGGTTCGGCGTCGGCGCGGTCCCTGCGCCGCACGGTGGCGGTCCCCGCGACCAGCTCGCGCAGCCCGGCGCCCGCCCGGTCGGCGCGGTGCTCGCCGTGCGCGCGCAGCGCACAGCTGACGACCACCAGGGCGAGGATGACGCAGGCGGTGCCCCACGCGGAGACGACGGCGGAGACCAGCCCGAGGCAGAACAGGACGGCGGTGAACGGGTCGCGCAGGCTGTGCCAGAACCGTGCGGGCAGGGAGATGTGCCGGGCGGTGGGCAGGGTGTTCGGGCCGTGCCGGGCCAGCCGCCGGCCGGCCTCGGCCTCGGTCAGGCCGCGCGGTCCGGTGTCCAGGGCGCGCAGGGTCAGCAGGACGGTCCGGTCACCGGCGGCCGGGCCCGCGGGGGGCGCCGGCCGGGGTCCCGGGCCGGGGTCGGACAGGGCCACGGCGGTGCCTTCAGGCTCCCGCGCCACGCAGCCGGCGCACGGGGGCCCCGGCCAGCTCGGCACGCTCGGTCAGCTGTCCGACCATCAGCCGCACGACGGTGACGACGTCGGGGTCGTCGACGTAGTACACCTGCCGGCGGCCCTCCCGGCGGGAGCGGACGAGTCCGGCGAGCTTCAGTTTCGTCAGGTGCTGGCTGACGGCGGGCAGCGCGCCGCCCACCCGCTCGGCGAGGCCGGTGACGTCGCTCTCGCCCTGGGCGAGCGCCCACACCATGTGCAGCCGGACCGGGGAGGCGAGGAGGCCGAACGCCTCGGCCGCCTGGCCGAGCACGTCGGCGGACGGATCGTCGGACCGCCCCGAACCGCCAGACCCTGACCTCACCGATCCACTCCTGTCCCGTGTCCCGCCCGCCGGCCGCCCGGAATGCCGGCCGTCCGGAATCGGGCGCTCCGCACCCGCGGTTCCGGCCGCAAGTCTAGGGGCGGCGGGCCCGGGGCCGCTCCGGAGCGGGCGAGCGGGGATGATGGAGGGGCCCGACGCCGCAGGGGGCGGCCCCCGTGACACCTGGAGGAGCAGCGTGCCGGATCCACGTCGACAGCACCGTCGCCGCGCGCAGGGCGAACTGGAGCTCGCGGTCCTGGCCGCGCTGCGCTCGGCGGACGGGCCGGCCAACGCCGGCTGGGTGCGCGACCGGCTCGGCGGCGACCTCGCGTACACCACGGTCATCACGATCCTGGCCCGGCTGCACGCCAAGGACGTCGTCACGCGCGAGCGCGCGGGGCGGTCGTTCGTGTGGACCCCGACGTCCGACGAGGCGGGGCTGGCCGCGCTGAAGATGCGCAAGGTGCTGGACGGGGAACCGGACCGGGAGGCCGTCCTGGCCAGCTTCGTCACCTCGCTGCCGGAGGGCGACGAGCAGGTGCTGCGGGCCCTGCTGGAGCGCGCCGACGAGGAAGCCGGATCCTGAGGCCGTGGGCGTCTTCGTCTTCCTGCCGCTGGTGCTGCCGCTGACGGCCTGGCCGGTGGCCAGGCTCGCCGCGCACCGGCTCCATCCGCGCACGGCGACCCGGCTGCTCACGGCCGTGGCCGGGGTGATGGCCGGGTGCAGCACGCTGTGCCTGGCGCTGCTGATGGTGGTCGGCACGGCGCAGCTGCCGGGCAATCCGCTCCCGGACGGCTGGTCGGACCCGGAGGTGCGGGCCGCGGTGCCGCAGGACGAGATCGCGGGCAAGGCGGCCATCCCGGCGCTGCTCGCGGTCGTCGCGGCCGGGGCGCGCACGCTGTGGCGGCACGCGGCGCTGCGGCGGCGGGCCCACACGGCGCTGGCCGGGCTGCCCGCCACCGAGGTCGCGGTGCTGCCCGACGCGCAGGCGTACGCGTACGCGCTGCCCGGGCGGCGCGGCGGGCGCGGGCGGGTCGTCGTCAGCACCGCGCTGCTCGCGCGGCTGCGGCCGGCCGAGCGGCGGGCCGTGTTCGCCCATGAGCGGGCGCATCTGGCGGCCCGGCACCACCGGCATCTGCTCACCGTCCGGCTGGCGGCGCGGCTCAATCCCTTTCTGCGGCCGCTGAGTTCGGCCGTGTCGTACGCGGCGGAGCGCTGGGCGGACGAGGAGGCCGCCGCCCGGGTGGGTGACCGCAGGGCGGTCGCGCGGGCCATCGGCAAGGCGGCCCTGTCCGGCGGCCCGGCCCGCGAGCCGCTCTTCGCGGGGCTGGCCGCGCCGGGGCCGGTGCCGCGCCGGATCGCGGCCCTGCTGGCACCGGCCCCGCCCGCGCCGGTCCGGCCCGCCGCGTTCACCCCCGTGGGTCTCGCCGTGTGGACGGCGGGGGCGGGGGCGGCGGCCTCGGCGACGGCGTCGGCGAACTCGGCGGTGACCCTGGCCTTCACCCTGCACGCCGCGACCCCGTGGTGATCCCGGGCGGGCGGGCCGGGCGCCGTGCGGCGGGCGGGAGTTCGGCGACCGGCCCTAGAGGTCGAACTCGTGCGGGGGCAGGCCCAGCATCTGACACGCCTCGCGCACGGCGGCCCGCTCGGTGGCGTCGAAGTCGCCGTCGGCGCCGCCGATGACGATGCCGATCTGGATGACGGCGCGCGCCTCGGCCTCCTTCTTCCTGGCCTTGGCGACCTCCTGGAGGACGCCGACCCTGCCGAGGTCGAAGTCGGCGGCCAGCCTGTCCAGGTTGGCCTCGAAGCGGCGCTGAAGGTCGTCCGCCGGGAAGTTCTGCAACACCTCGTTGCCCGTGATGAGTTGGGCGACGCGGCGGCGCTCCGAGGCGTCGATGGTGCCGTCCGCGGCGGCGACCAGCGCGCACATCGCCATCGAGGCGTCCCGGAAGGCGCCCGACTTCAGATCGTTCTTCTTCGCCACCAGCTGCGTCTGCATCGTCGACGCGGATTCCTTGATGCGGTCCCACAGGGCCACGCGTGTTCCTTCGGTCGAGGGCGGGCTTTCTTCTACAACACTGTAGAAACTCTCCGCCCCGCGAAAAGGTTCCGCCCCGCCGCCCCGTCTATTGTTCTACGCGTCTGTAGAACATGGTCCGCGCGCGCGGGCCCGCACACAAGGGAGTGAACGCCCCGATGGTGTTCAAACGACTGCTCGGCTCACTCGGCGTGGGCGGCCCGACCGTCGACACCGTCCTCGCTCCCGGGGCCGCCGCGCCCGGCTCCACCCTGGCGGGCCAGATCCGGCTCACCGGCGGCAGCGGCGACTTCGACGTCGAGCACCTCGCCCTGGAGCTGGTCGCCCGGGTCGAGACCGAGGACTCCGGCACCGGCGGGGACGGCCACGGCGGTGTCGTCTTCGACCGGTTCGTGGTCGGCGGCGGCTTCCGGCTGACGGCGGGCGCCGAGCACACCGTGCCGTTCTCGGTGCCGCTGCCCTGGGAGACCCCGGTCACCGAGCTGTACGGGCAGGGGCTCGGCGTCGCCCTGGGGGTGCGCACCGAGCTGTCGGTGGCCGGCGCCCGGGACAAGGGCGACCTCGACCCGCTCGCCGTCGCCCCGCTCCCGGCGCAGGAGGCGGTCCTGGAGGCGTTCGGCCGGCTCGGGTTCGGCTTCAGGTCGGCCGATCTGGAGTACGGGCGTATCGGCGGCACCGGCCAGCGGCTCCCCTTCTACCAGGAGATCGAGCTGACCCCGGCGCCGCGGTACGCGCACGCGGTCGACGAGATCGAGGTGACCTTCCTCGCCGCCCCCGACGGCATGGAGGTGATCCTGGAGGCCGGCCGGCGCCACGGCCACGACGCGCTCACCCGCTTCACCGTCGCGCACGAGGGCCTCCACCACCACGACTGGAACGCGCTGGTCGACGGCTGGGTCCGGCAGCTCGTGGAGCACCGCGCGGCGTACGGCGCGCACCCCGCGTACGACCCCGCGTACGACCACGGGTACGACGGCGGACACGACCACGGGTACGAGGGCGGAGACCGCTCGGGGCCCGGCGTCGGGACGGCCGTCGCGGCGGGCGCGGCCGGGCTCGCCGTGGGCGTGGCCGGCGGGCTCGTCGCCGCCGAAGTCGTCGACGAGGTGGGGGACTTCTTCGAGGACGACGAGGATGACGAGGACGACGAGGAGGGCGAGGAGGGCGAGGAGGGCGAGGACTGACCCTCCGGCGCCCGGGCCCGTGCGGACGCGGCGCCGGGGGCCATGGCGCGATGGTCTGAATGGTGGTTCACTGCTTGCATGGCCTACCGCAAGACGCCCGCCGAACTGCGCCGCCTCGACGCCGCCCGCGAGCACCTGATCGCCCGCGCCACCGCCGTCGTCGCCGAGGTCGGCTGGGCCCAGGCGTCGGTGACGGCCGTCGCGGACTCGGCGGGCATCGCGGCGGGCTCCGTCTACCAGCACTTCCCGTCGAAGTCCGCGCTCGCCGTCGAGGTCTTCCGGCGGGCCGCCGGACACGAGGTGGCGGTCCTGGACGAGGTGCTGCACGGCCCCGGCGACGCCGTCGCGCGACTGGCCCACGGCGTCGGCGTGTTCGCCCGCCGCGCGCTGGAGAACCGCGGCCTGGCCTACGCGCTGCTCGCCGCCCCCGCCGAACCGGCGGTCGGCGCCGAGCGCCTCGACTTCCGCCGCCGCTACCGCGCGCTCTTCGCCGACGTGGTCCGCGAGGGCGTCGCGGCCGGCCTGCTGCCCGCGCAGCACCCCGGGATCACCGCCGCCGCGCTCACCGGCGCCGTCGGCGAGGTCCTCGCGTACCCGCTGGGCGCCCCGGACGGCACCGCCGACGACGCCACCGGCACCACCGGATCCACCGGATCCACCGGATCCACCGATGCTCTGCTCGCCGAACTCACCGCCGCCGTGCTGCGCTGCGCGGGCGCCGACCCCGCCCGCGACCGGCCGACCGGACCCGCCCGCCCCGACCCGCAGGAGCCCTCATGACCGCGCCGAGCCGCCCGGCATCCGCCACCCACGAGGTCACCAACCAGGCCCCGCCCCTCACCGGCCACGACGCCGCCGACGACCCGGTGCTGCTGGCCGGCGTGCGGCGCGAGGGCGCCGGCTGGCACCTCGACGACCTGCACCGCTTCGGCAGGCTCGCCGGCAGCGAGGAGGCCCGCGCCTGGGCCGAGCAGGCCAACCGCCACGAGCCCGAACTGCGCACCCACGACCGCTACGGCCACCGGATCGACGAGGTCGACTTCCACCCCGCCTACCACTCCCTGATGCACGCCACCGTCGGCGCGGGCGCCGCCGGCGCGGCCTGGGCCGACGAGCGGCCGGGCGCGCACGTCGCCCGCGCCGCGACGTTCATGGTGGCCACCATGATGGAGCAGGGCCACATGTGCCCGGTCTCCATGACCTACGCGGTGATCCCCGCCCTGCGCCGCGCGCCCGACCTCGCCAAGACCTATGAACCGCTGCTCACCTCCACCGTCTACGACCCGGGACTGCGCACCCCCACGGACAAGCGCGGGCTGCTCGCCGGGATGGGCATGACGGAGAAGCAGGGCGGCACCGACGTGCGCGCCAACACCACGGCGGCGGTCGAACAGGCCGACGGCAGCTGGCGGTTGCGCGGCCACAAGTGGTTCACCAGCGCCCCCATGAACGACCTGTTCCTCGTCCTCGCGCAGGCGCCCGGCGGGCTGTCCTGCTTCCTGCTGCCGCGCGTGCTCCCCGACGGCAGCCGCAACACCTTCCGCATCCAGCGCCTGAAGGACAAGCTCGGCAACCGCTCCAACGCCTCCAGCGAGCCCGAGTTCGACGACACCGTCGCCTGGCTGGTCGGCGAGGAGGGCAAGGGCGTGCGCACCATCATCGACATGGTGACGATGACCCGCCTCGACTGCGTCCTCGGCTCGGCCGGACACCTCCGCGAGGCGCTGGCCCAGGCCGCCCACCACACCCGCCACCGCGCGGTGTTCGGCGCCAAGCTGATCGACCAGCCGCTGATGCGCAACGTCCTGGCCGACCTGGGCCTGGAGTCGGAGGCCGCCACCACGCTCGGGCTCCGCCTGGCGGGGGCGGCCGACCGGGCCCAGCGCGGCGACTCCGGCGAGCGCGCGTTCCTGCGGCTCGCGACCGCCGTCGCCAAGTACTGGGTGTGCAAGCGGCAGCCCGGGTTCGTCGCGGAGGCCCTGGAGTGCCTCGGCGGCAACGGCTACGACGAGGCGTCGGGCATGCCGAGGCTGTACCGCGAGGCGCCGCTGAACGGGATCTGGGAGGGCTCGGGCAACGTCAACGCGCTCGACATGCTGCGCGCCCTGGCCCGCGAGCCCGCGTCCCTGGAGGCGTTCCGCACGGAGGTCGAGGCCGCGTCCGGCGCGGACCGGCGCCTCGACACCGCCTGGCGGGAGCTGAAGGAGCAGCTGGTGCTCACCGAGGACGCCCCGGTGCGGGCCCGCCGCGTCATCGAGCGGGCGGCCCTGGTGCTCCAGGGCGCGCTGCTCGTGCGGCACGCGCCGGGCCCGGTCGCCGACGCGTTCTGCGCGTCGCGGCTCGGCGGCGACCAGGGCCTGGCGTTCGGCACGCTGCCGCCGTCGACGGACTTCGCGGCCCTCCTCGACCGGCTGCCCGCCTGACCCTCCGGGCGCCGGGCGGGCACCGGGCAGTTACCGGGCAGGCAGCCGTCAGGCCGCCGTCGTCCTGCGGTGGCCGCCGGGCAGGCCGAAGGTGGGGTGGGCGACGCTCCAGGCGGCGCCCTTGCAGACGAGTTCCTTGTAGCGGGCGGCCGTGCGGCCGGTCAGGGCCGCGCGGACCGCGCGGTCGTCGGCGGTGACGTACTGGATCAGGGCCTCCCGGCGGCCCAGCGAGACGCACCGGTTGACGTAGCGGAACGACACGTGCGGCATCCTGCCGCCGGTCAGGCGGGCCGCGATCGCGTCGGCGGCCTGCCAGGACATGGGCAGGCCCGAGGCGCACGACATCCGCAGCGGCCTGCCGCCCGCGCCCTCCACGAGCGCCGCGTCGCCGACGGCGTAGACGTCGGGGTGGGAGGCGGCGCGCAGCGTGCCGTCGACGATGATCCGGCCGGTGTCGGAGACCTCCAGGGTGGTCGCCTTCGCGATCGGGTGGACGGCGAACCCGGTGGTCCACAGGGTCACCGCGGCGGGCAGCGCCGTGCCGTCGGCGGTGGTGACCCGGTCCTCCCCGACGGCCGTCACCTCGGTGTGCTCGCGCACCGTGATGCCGAGCCGGGCCGTGACCCGGCGCAGGTGGGCGCGCCCCCTGGGGGAGAACTCCGCGCCGAGCCCGCCGCGGACGACGAGCGTGACGGCCAGGTCGGGGCGGGTCTCGGCGATCTCGGTGGCGGCCTCCAGGCCGGTGAGGCCGCCGCCGACCACGACCACCGGCCGTCCCGCGGCGAGTGCGGCCAGCCGCCCGCGCAGCCGCAGGGCGCCGGGGCGGCTCGCGATCTGGTCGGCGTGCGCGGCGGCGCCGGGGACGCCCCGGTCGTCCCAGCCGCTGCCGAGGGCGTACACGAGGGTGTCGTACGGCAGGACCCCCGCGCCGTCACCGGCGCCGTCGCCGTCGCCGGTCGTGAGGGTCACCTCCTTGCGGTCGGCGTCGACGGCGGTGACCCGCGCGATCCGCACCTCGACGCCCGTCCCGGCGAACAGGTCGCGCAGCGGGCGGCGGGCGAGGTCGTGTCCGGTGGCGAGCTGGTGCAGGCGGACGCGCTCGACGAAGTCGGGTTCCGCGTTGACGAGGGTGATGCGGACGTCGTCGCGGTGCAGTCGCCGGGCGAGGCGGCCGGCCGCGCCGGCTCCGGCGTAACCGGCGCCGAGGACGACGATGCGATGCTGCTGCATGGCGGGCTCCCGTGGTTCTGGCCGCCCCGTCGGCGGGCGGGCTCACCTCTTGAACCGGACGGCCCGCCGTTTCCTGACACCCCTGCGCGTGACGTGCGCCACACGGCCGCGGCCCGGTCAGAAGGCCACCGTCAGCACCGGCTCCCCGTGGTCGGCGGCGGCCCAGCGGCGGGTGGCGCGCGCCAGCTTGTCGGGGTTGACCTGGTTGCGGAACGCGGCGATGCCGTCGGCCCCGACCTCCGGGCACATGATCCCGACGACCCGGCCGTCCAGGACCGCGACGGCCGCCACCGCGCCGTTGGCCGCCGTGACGTACACCGCGGGCGAGCCGCCGACGAGGTCCCGCTTGGCCCGGCCGGGCGTGAACAGGCCGCGCATGAAGGTGGCGACCGCCTTCGCGCCGACGAACGCGGCGGCCCGCGCCGGGACCTTCCCGCCGCCGTCGCCGAGCGCGGTGGCGTCCTCGGTGAGCAGCGCGACCAGCGGCTCGGTGCGGCCACTGGCGGCGGCCAGCAGGAACTCGGTGACGACGCGCCGCGCGGCGGCCTCGTCGACCTCGGCGCGGGTGCGGCCCTCCGCGACGTGCCGCCGGGCGCGGTGGAAGAGCTGCTGGCTGGCGGACTCGCTGAGATCGAGGATCTCGGCGATCTCCCGGTGGGAGTACGCGAACGCCTCCTTCAGGACGTACACCGCCCGCTCGTTCGGGCTCAGCCGCTCCAGCAGCACGAGGACCGCGTACGAGACCGACTCGCGCTGCTCGGCGGTGCCGGCCGGGCCGAGCATCGGGTCACCGGCGAGCAGCGGCTCCGGCAGCCACGCCCCGACGTACGTCTCGCGGCGGGCGCGGGCCGACGCCAGCTGGTTGAGGCAGTGGTTGGTGAGCACCTTGGTCAGCCAGGCCTCGGGCACCTCGATCCGCCCGGTGTCGGCGGCCTGCCAGCGCAGGTACGTCTCCTGCGCGGCGTCCTCGGCCTCGCTCGCCGAGCCGAGCAGCCGGTAGGCGAGGGCCTCCAGGCGGGGCCTGGCGGCCTCGAAGCGGTCCACGTCGCGCACGGTCACGGCCATGGCACCGGATCCTAACCCGGTGCCATGGCCGCCCCCCGGGCCCGCGGCGGGCGCCCGCCGCGGGCCGTCAGTGGCGCGCGCCCCGCAGGATCCGCTCGACGCGCGTGGGTGAGGCGGCAGCCGATGACCACGCCGCCGTCACCGGGCCGCCCGTAGGCGGTGGCCAGCTCCACGAGGAGGCGGGCGAGGCGGGCCTTGGCGGAGTAGCCGCGGAAGTCGAGGCGGCGCCGGTTGGCCCAGCGCAGCCGGTCGCTGACGATGCCCGCCAGGGCCATGGCGATCTCCGGGCGCCGCATCAACAGGGCGTGCAGGTCGGCCTGTTGGAGGATCCGGCTGGTGACCCGGCCGCAGGCGGTGACCGTCGCCGAGCGCGGCGAGCCGTCCATGGCGGCCATCTCGCCCACGGTGTCGCCGCCGACGCGCACGGCGAGCAGCGACACCTCCCCGTTCTCCACCCCGGCCGTGACCTTGGCGAAGCCCGACAGCAGGAGCACGACGTGCCGGTCGCGCCGCCCCTCGTGCAGCAGCACCTCGCCCTGTTCGAAGACGGCCGCGGTGCCCAGCTCCAGCATCTCCTTGCGCGCCGGCGGGGAGAGCACCCCCAGCAGGCTGCGTGCGGGCCACTCCTGCGTGCCGTTCGACATACGCGTGGACCTCCCCCGTCCCGGGCTCCTGCGCGCGCCCGGTGGACCATCCTGCCGCTGATCGCCGGGCCGTGCGACGCGGTCGTACGGACCTGCGCGAACCGCACGCCCTCTTGTCGCCCCCCGGCTCCTCTGCTTGACTCCGGCCGCCCGGCCCCTCTCGTCACCGCGGAGGAACCCGATGGAGATCGCCCGCAGACGACTGCTCGGCGCCCTGGCGGCGGGCGGGGTGCTGGCCGCCGTCCCCGCCGGGCGCGGGGCCGCCGCCGGGGAGGACATGGAGCGGCTGCTCGCCAACACGGTGGCGATGCTGGCGGGGACCGAGGCGTCCAACTCCCGTCCGGAGACGGCCGCCAAGGTCGCGGCGGTCGAGCGGACGGCCCGCGCGAACCTGGCGTCGTGGGACGCGGCCGGCGGCGACGGCGAGCTGTTCGCCGGGATACCGCTCGGCACCTCCGACGCGCACCTCTCCACCACCTACCAGCGGCTGTACGAGACGGCGCTGGCGACCCGCACCCCGGGCGTCTCCCCCGGCCTGTACGCGAGCGCGGCCGTCCAGCGGCGGATCGCGGACGGCCTGTCGTGGCTGCACACGCACTTCTACGGCGACCAGGCGCGCGGCTACTACGGCAACTGGTTCACCTGGGAGATCGGCATCTCCCAGTACGTGACCCGCACCCTCGTCCTGCTCGCCGGCACCCCGGGCGCCACCGCCGCCCTCACCGGCGCCTACCTCGCCTCCATGGACGCCTACCTGCGCAACGGCCGGGACGGCGACGTCGACCTGGACTCGCGGTTCCACACCGGCGCCAACCTCGCCGACATCACCACGAACCGCATCCTCCAGGGCGCCCTCACCGCCGACGGGGGCCGCGTCCGCAAGGCGCTCGCCGACCAGCTGACCGTCTTCGCGACCATCGACCCGTACGCGCCGCGGCACGGGGTGACGGACGGCTACTACGCGGACGGGTCGTTCCTCCAGCACGCGTCGGTCGCGTACACCGGCTCGTACGGCAAGGGCCTGCTCAGCCGGGTCGTGCAGACCCTGCGGACCGTGGAGGGGACGGGCTTCGCGGACGTCGCCGCGCTGGTGCCCGTCGTCGACGGCTGGGTCCGCGACGGGTTCGCCCCGCTGATCTTCGAGGGCTGGATGATGGAGGCGGTGAAGGGGCGCGCGGTCTCCCGCCCCGGGACCGGGTACGCGGACGTGGCGGCGGTCGTCGAGGCGGTGGTCGACCTGGCCTCGCTGGCGACGGGCGAGCGGGCGGCGGCGCTCGCCGGGTACGTCAAGCACCTGCGGGCCACGTCGCGGGCGCCGCTCGACCCCGCGTCGTTCGGGTCGCCGCTGAGCGTCGTCCGCTACACCGCGATCCTCGCCGACGCCTCCGTCCCGGCCGCCGACCTCAACCCGCCGGCCCGCTCCGTCGCCTTCAACGCCATGGACCGCACGGTGCACCGGCGGCCCGGCTACGCGTTCGCGCTGTCCCGCAGCTCGCGCCGGATCAGCACCTACGAGTACATGAGCGGCGAGAACCTGATGCCCTGGTTCCAGGGCGACGGCGCCCACCACCTCTACCTGTCCGGCCAGGACCAGACGCGGGCGTTCGGCGTCGACCACCTCACGACCGTCCCGCCCCACGGCCTGGCCGGCGTGACCGCGCCCGTCGAACGGCGCCGCACCGTCCCGGAGTCGTACGGCGGCGACCTCTTCTACGACAACCCCTCGCACCCGCTGAACTTCACGGCCTCCTCCGCGTCGCAGAACACGTACGTCTACTTCCCGACGGCCACCCAGGCGTACTCGGGCGGCGCGGTCCTCGACGGGCGGTACGGGGCGGCCGGGTGGGTGCTGTCCGACGACGTGCCGTGGCGCGACAAGGCGGCCGGGATCCTCCCCGACGACTTCGTGGCCTACCGCAAGGCGCGGGCGACCCGGTCGTGGTTCCTCCTCGACGACGAGATCGTGGTCCTCTCGGCGGGCGTCGGGGACGCGCCGGGCGGCGGCCGGGCCGTGACCACGACGGTCGACGCGCGGACCGCCGACCCGGACGACCTGGTCCGGGTCACCGGCGACGGCCACTGGACCCACTGGGAGAACGCCACCCAGCACGCCCGCGTCGGCTACCTGCGCCTCGCGGGCCCGGCGCCGCGCCCCCGGCTCACCACGGTGACCCGCAGCCTGCGCGCCGTGCGCACCGCGAACCCGGACACGGCGGTGACCAAGCAGGTCTTCGCGCTGACCGTGGACCAGCCGCCGGGCGCCCGCCCCGCCGCCTTCGCGTACGCGCTGCTGCCGAACGCGCCCGCGGCGCGCCCGCCCGCCCCGGTCCGCCTCCTCGCCAACACCCCGCGCCGCCAGGCCGTCCACCACCCCGCCCTCGCCCTGACCGCCGCCAACACCTTCACGTCCGGCACCCACCGGCTGCCCGGGCTCATGGTCGACGGCCCGGCGTCGGTGCTGCTGCGCCGCCGGGCCGGAACCCTCACCGTCGCCGTCTGCGACCCCACGACGGCCCGCGACACGCTCACCCTCCTGCTCCCCGGACGCCCCCTGCGCCGGACCGGCGGCGACCCGGGGACACACGTGAGCCGGGCCCCCGGCGGGACCCGGCTCACGGTGCGCACCCGGCACGCGTACGGCCGGACCTTCACCGTGACGCTGCGCTAGGGGCGGGGTCAGTTCGTCGAGTACAGGTACTTCCAGGTGCTGTACTTCGCCGTGTTCACGTTGTCGCCCGACGTGTTGTTGATGTACGCGGCGCGCATCCGGAACTTGTAGCCCGCGCTGCCGACCGCGCCCATGTTCACCTTCGTCTTCCCGGAGGTGCCGAGCTTGATGTACTGGCTGTCGGTGGCGTGCCAGGAGCCGTTCGCGTACACCTGGAGGTCCAGGCGGAACTTGCGGCCCTTGTAGTAGTTCATCGACGTCGTCTCGTACACGGTCGAGTTCTTGTGGAAGTAGTAGTACGTGTGCGAGCCGATGGTGCCGCTCTTGTAGTGGTTGGAGAGGGCGACCGAGGAACGGGCCCGCGTGTAGACCGTGTTGGTGACCGTCTTCGGCTTGGAGCGGGCGTCGCCCGTGAAGACCGCGGAGAGGGTGACGTCGCGGGTCAGGTCCAGGGTGACGGAGAGGTTGCCGCTGGAGTTGACCTTGCCGGACCTCACCAGCTTCTTCGGCTTGTCGCTGCCGTAGGGGTCGGCGTAGACCGCGACCGTGCGGTTCTTGTACGTGCTGCCGAGGTGCGCGGTGAACGTGACGTCGGAGCCGTACTCGTAGACGTTCTTGTTCTTGTTCAGGGTCAGCGAGGTGCTGCTGCGGGACACCTCGACCGCGTCGGTCCGGGTGACCGCCGCGTGGTCGGTGTCGCCCGCGTAGGCGACCTTGTAGGTGACCTTGCCGCCGACGGCCGGGGTGTCGCCGAACGTGTACGAGCCGTCCGCCTTCGCGGTGACCGTCGCGACGGCCCTGCCGTCCGGGTGGTCCAGGTCCGTCTTGGTGACCGTCAGCCTGACCGGGGCGCCGAACGGGATGACCGAGGTGATCCTGCCGCTGACCGTCAGCGGCTTGGCCCGGGTCGCCGTCGACGGGGCCTTCACCGTCAGGGCGGGCAGCGTGCGGTTGGGGTCGGTGTAGGCGTGGAAGCGGAAGGCGCCCTCGTAGTTGTCGGAGACCGCGAACAGCGTGGAGCCGTCGGGGGTCCAGGCCACCGTCCCGCCGACCAGGGTGTCGTCCCCGCTGGAGATGGTGGAGGTGCGGCCCAGCGCGTAGGTGCGGACCGGGACGGTGCCGCCCGGCCGGTAGACGTTCACCGCGGAGTCGTACAGCGGCGAACTGCCCTCGGCCACGGCGCCGGTGCGGGAGACCGCCACGGCCGAGCCGAAGCCGGCCTCCGGGTAGTCGCGCACCGGGGTGAGGTCGCGGGCCGCGTAGGCGGACGCCGCGCCCGCGTGGGCGCTCGCCACGAACAGCTCGCTGCCGTCCGGGGAGAAGGCGAGCTGCCGGTAGAACGAGGGCCCGTGCAGGTCCTTGACGACGCGCTCGGTGGCGGTGGTGCCGGACAGGTCGTACACGGCGGCGACGCCGCTGGAGGTGTTGGGGTCCCCCGCGGCCAGCTCGGTGCCGTCCGGGGACACCGCGATGACCGGCGCCCCGTAGAAGGAGTACGAACCGGGCGGGTCGAGGACGGGCTCGGGGGTCTCCTGCGCGGTGTCGAGGGAGCCGAGGGCTCCGTCGCCGGACGGGCCGTAGCTGAACCACAGGACGGAGCCGGCCACCGCGAGGTCCAGCGGGGCGTCCGCGCCGCCCAGCCGGTAGGAGGCGACCTCGGTGCCCGCGGCGGTGTCGATGGCCGCGACGGTGTCGGTGCCGGTGACGGCCGCGTACAGGCGGGAGGAGTCCGGGGACAGGGCGAGGCCGTGCACGCCGTCCAGGCCGGAGATGCGCCGCACCTGGGTGCCGGCGTAGTCGGTGACGACGATGGCGCCGCTCTGCGGGTCCGAGAGATAGACCCGCCGGTGGACGCCGTCGACGGCGATGTCGCCGACGGACTTGACGCCGAGTGCCTTCGCCGAGTCGGCGACGGCGGTGCCGCCGGACACGGCCACGGTGAGCGCGGCCGAACCGGCGAGGACCGCGAGAGCGGTCGCGGAGGAGAGAGCGCGTCTGCGCACGAGTGTGGAACCCCCAGGGGTGAACCGGCGGCGGGGCCGCCGGTACGGGCTGCGAGAGCTCACGGACGTCCGGGCCCCGGATCACCCCCACCGGGGACGCCACGGGTCAACGCGGGCTCTAAGACGGCAGCATCGTAAGTCACCCCGGGGGCCCGCGGGGAGGAATATCGGCGGCGCGACGGCTGTGACATCTTTCGCGCGGACCCCGTACAACCTTTCGGCGGCCGGGCTACTCGTCGGACTCCAGGTCGCCCTCGGTCTCCAGGTACACCTGCCGCAGCGCTTCGAGGACCTGCGGGTCCGGCTTCTCCCACATGCCGCGCGACTCGGCCTCCAGGAGCCGCTCGGCGATGCCGTGCAGGGCCCAGGGGTTGGCCTCGGACAGGAACCGGCGGTTCGTCTCGTCGAGGACGTACGTCTCCGTGAGCTTGTCGTACATCCAGTCGGCGATGACGCCGGTCGTGGCGTCGTAGCCGAACAAGTAGTCCACCGTGGCGGCGAGTTCGAAGGCGCCCTTGTAGCCGTGGCGGCGCATCGCCTCGATCCACCTGGGGTTCACGACCCGGGCCCGGAAGACGCGGCTGGTCTCCTCGACCAGGGTGCGGGTGCGGACCGTCTCGGGGCGCGTCGAGTCGCCGATGTACGCCTCGGGCGCGGTGCCGCGCAGCGCGCGCACGGTGGCGACCATGCCGCCGTGGTACTGGAAGTAGTCGTCCGAGTCGGCGATGTCGTGCTCGCGGGTGTCGGTGTTCTTCGCGGCGACGGCGATCCGCCGGTAGGCGGTCTCCATCTCGCCGCGGGCCGCCTTCCCGTCGAGCCCGCGCCCGTACGCGTAGCCGCCCCACACCGTGTAGACCTCGGCGAGGTCGGCGTCGGTGCGCCAGTCCTTGGAGTCGATGAGCTGGAGCAGGCCCGCGCCGTAGGTGCCGGGCCGGGAGCCGAAGATGCGGGTCGTCGCGCGGCGCTCGTCGCCGTGCTCGGCGAGGTCGGCCTGGGTGTGGGCGCGGACGTGGTTGTGCTCGGCGGGCTCGTCGAGGGAGGCCGCGAGCCGCACCGCGTCGTCGAGCAGCCCGATGGTGTGCGGGAACGCGTCGCGGAAGAACCCGGAGATGCGCAGGGTGACGTCGATGCGCGGGCGGCCCAGCTCCTCGTACGGGATCGGCTCCAGGCCCGTGACCCGGCGCGAGGCGTCGTCCCACACCGGGCGGACGCCGAGCAGCGCGAACGCCTCCGCGATGTCGTCGCCCGCCGTGCGCATCGCGCTGGTGCCCCACAGGGAGAGGCCGACGGACGTCGGGTACCGCCCGTCGTTGTCCTGCCGGTAGCGGTCCACCAGCGACTCGGCGAGCGCCTGCCCGGTCTCCCAGGCGAGCCGGGAGGGGACGGCCTTGGGGTCGACGGAGTAGAAGTTCCGCCCGGTCGGCAGCACGTTGACCAGCCCGCGCAGCGGCGACCCGGACGGCCCGGCGGGCACGAAGCGGCCTTCCAGCGCCCGCACGGAGTGGTCGAGTTCGGCGGTGGTGGCGTCGAGCCGGGGCACGACCTCGCGGGCGGCGAAGGTGAGGATGGCGGCGACGGCGTCGTCCGCCCCCGCACCGGGCCCCTCCGGCGACCGGGGAGCGGGGACCGGGGCGGGGCCCCGGGACGCCAGCTCGATCGCGGCGGGAACGCCCTCGGGGTCCCAGCCCCCGGCCTCCATGGCCTCGACGAGAGCGCGGGCCGCCGCCTCGGCGGCATCGGCGTCGGTGCGGGTCGCCTTCGACTCGTCGAGCCCGAGCGCCTCGCGCAGCCCGGGAAGCGCCGAGCTCCCGCCCCAGATCTGCCGCGCCCGCAGGATGGCGAGCACCAGATTGACCCGGTCGGCGCCGGTCGGCGCCTGCCCGAGCACGTGCAGCCCGTCGCGGATCTGCGCGTCCTTGACCTCGCACAGCCAGCCGTCGACGTGCAGCAGGAAGTCGTCGAAGCCGTCGTCGTCGGGCCGCGCCTCGAGCCCGAGGTCGTGGTCGAGCCTCGCGGCCTGGATCAGCGTCCAGATCTGGGCGCGGATCGCGGGCAGCTTCGCCGGGTCCATCGCGCTGATCTGCGCGTATTCGTCGAGGAGTTGCTCCAGGCGCGCGATGTCGCCGTAGGAGTCGGCGCGCGCCATCGGCGGCACCAGGTGGTCGATGAGGGTGGCGTGCACCCGGCGCTTGGCCTGGGTGCCCTCGCCCGGGTCGTTCACGAGGAACGGGTACACCAGCGGCAGGTCGCCGAGGGCCGCGTCGGGCGCGCAGGCGGCGGACAGGCCGGCGTTCTTGCCGGGCAGCCACTCCAGGTTGCCGTGCTTGCCGAGGTGGATCATCGCGTCGGCGCCGAAGCCGCCGTCGGCGGCGGGCGCCGCGATCCAGCGGTAGGCCGCCAAGTAGTGGTGGGACGGCGGCAGATCGGGGTCGTGGTAGATCGCGATGGGGTTCTCGCCGAAGCCGCGCGGCGGCTGGATGAGGACGAGCAGGTTCCCGCGGCGCAGTCCGGCGAGGACGATGTCGCCCTCCGGGTCGCCGCCGTGCCCGACCCGGCTGCGGTCGAGGAACATCTCGCCGGGCGGCGGGCCCCAGTGCCGCTCGACGGCGTCCCGCAGCTCCCGCGGCAGCGTCGCGTACCAGCGCTTGTAGTCGGCGGCCGGGATGCGGACCGGGTTGCGGGCCAGCTGCTCCTCGGTCAGCCACTCCTGGTCGTGGCCGCCGGCGTCGATGAGCGCGCGGATCAGTTCGTCGCCGTCGCCGGAGGCGAGGCCGGGGAGGTCGGCGCCGTCCCCGAAGTCGTAGCCCTCGGCGATGAGCCGCTTGAGCAGCACGATCGCGGAGGCGGGGGTGTCGAGGCCCACCGCGTTGCCGATCCGGGAGTGCTTGGTCGGGTACGCGGACAGGACCAGCGCGAGCTTCTTGTCCCGGGCGGGTATGTGCCGGAGGCGGGCGTGGCGCACCGCGATCCCGGCGACGCGGGCGGCGCGCTCGGGGTCGCCGATGTAGGCGGGCAGCCCGTCCTCGTCGATCTCCTTGAAGGAGAACGGGACGGTGATCAGGCGGCCGTCGAACTCCGGCACGGCGATCTGGGTGGCCGCGTCGAGCGGGGAGACGCCCTCGTCGTTCTCCGCCCAGTCCGCGCGGGACGAGGTCAGGCACAGCGCCTGGAGGATCGGCACGTCGAGACCGGTGAGCGCGCCCGCGTCCCACGCCTCGTCGTCGCCGCCCGCGCTCGCCTCGGCGGGGCGGGTGCCGCCCGCCGCGAGGACGGTGGTGACGATGGCTCCGGCGCCGCTCAGCGCCTCGATCAGCGCGGGTTCGGGGGTGCGCAGCGACGCCACGTACAGCGGCAGCGGGCGGGCGCCGGCGGCCTCGATCGCGTCGCACAGGGTGTGCACGAAGGCGGTGTTGCCGCTCATGTGGTGGGCGCGGTAGTAGAGCACGGCGACCGTGGGGCCGTCGGCGGCGCCGACCGGGCGCTCCAGCGGGCCCCAGGAGGGCGCGGGCCGCGGCGGGTCGAAGCCGTGGCCGGTGAGCAGCACGGTGTCGGAGAGGAAGCGGGCGAGCTGCGCCAGGTTCTCCGGGCCGCCGTGCGCCAGGTACTTGTGGGCCTCGGCCGCGATGCCGACGGGCACCGTGGAGGCCGCCATCAGCTGGGCGTCCGGGGCCTGTTCGCCGGTGAGGACGACCAGCGGCACCCCGGCGGCGGTCAGCCGGTCGATGCCGTCCTGCCAGGCGCGGACACCGCCGAGCAGCCGGACGACGACGAGGTCGGCGCCGTCGAGGAGCGCGTCGAGGTCGTGCTCGACGGTGATCCGGGAGGGGTTCGCGAAGCGGTACTCGACCGGGGCCGGGGTCCCGGCGTCGGCGGTGTCCGCCGCTCGGGCGCTGAGCAGGTCGGTGTCGGAGGTCGACAGGAGCAGCAGCTGCTGGGGCATGCGTCGGCTGGCCTTCCTCGGGGTGTCCGCGCCCCGGGTGGTCGTTCGACGGCAGGAGTTCCTGGCTCGTCCCGTGCCGGGGCACGGGACTCACAGTGGCGGGACCGCGCCGGACTCGCACCGGCTTCCTCCCCTGTCGCCGTCGCTGGCGATGTTGGTCTGTGCGCCATCGTACGGGGCGGGGCCCCGCCCCGGTACGGGGTGCTCGTCACAGGCCCATGGGTATGCTCCCCGGCATGTCCCCCACTCACATATCCGCTGATCCCGGCCGGGGCGACGCCTGCCCGGGCGCGCTGCGGCTGCACGCGGCGGACGACGGTTCCCTGGCGCGGGTGCGGATTCCCGGCGGGGTCCTCACGGTGGCGCAGGCGCGGGCGCTGGGCGGGCTCGCGGGGCGGCTCGGGGACGGGTCGCTGCACCTCACGTCGCGCGGGAACGTGCAACTGCGCGGGCTGCGCGACGGGTGCGGCGGGGAGCTCGCGGACGCGCTCGGCGCGGCCGGGCTGCTGCCGTCACCGGCGCACGAGCGGGTGCGCAACGTGGTCGCCTCGCCGATGTCGGGGCTCGACGGCGGCGGGCACGTGGACGTGCGGGGCTGGCTGCGGGAGCTGGACGCGGCGCTGTGCGCGAGCCCCGTCACGCCGGAGCTGTCGGGCCGCTTCCTCTTCGCCCTGGACGACGGGCGCGGGGACGTCGCCGGGCTCGGCCCCGACGTCCTGGTGCGGGGGCTGCCCGGGGGCGACGGGCTGCTGTCCGTCGGGGGCGCGTCGCTCCGCCTGCCGTACGAGGACGCGGCGCGGGCCGCCGTGCGCGCCGCCGAGGTGTTCGTGGCGGCGGCGCGGGAGGTCTCCGGCCGCCGGGTGTGGCGGGTCCGCGAACTGGGCCTGTCCACAGCCGCGTTGACGGCTCTTCTGAACCGGCCCGGACCCGGCTCCCCGGCCGTCGGCGGGGCCGGCTGGTCCGGAGCCGGCGCGCCGGAGCACGGGGAGCGCGAGCGCGGGGAGCGGACCGGGGGCGCGGCGGTGCCCGGGATCCCGCTCCCCTTCGGCACCGCCGGCCCCGACCGCTGGGCGGCGCTGGTCGACCGGGCGGCCGGGCTGCCCGCGCGGGAGCTCAGGCTCACCCCCTGGCGCCGGGTCGTCATCCCCGGCGCCACCGAACACGAACCGCCCCCCGACACCCCCTGGACCCGCGTCGGCGCCTGCATCGGCCGGCCCGGCTGCGCCCGGTCCCACACCGACGTCCGCGCCGACGCCACGGCCGCGCTGGCCGGGGCCCACCCGGTCCTGCCCACCTACTGGTCCGGCTGCGCCCGCCGCTGCGGCCGCCCGGCCGGGACCTACGTGGACGTCACGGCCCGCCCGGACGGCGGCTACGACACCACCACCCTTGCCCCAGACCCCCGTTGAGAGAGCCGAACCCCATGTCCCTGTACGACTACGAGAAGGACGGCGCGGCGATCTACCGCGAGTCCTTCGCCACCATCCGCGCCGAGGCCGCGGCCGGCCTGGCCGCGCTGCCCGCCGATGTCGCCCAGGTCGCGGTCCGCATGATCCACGCCTGCGGCCAGGTGGATCTCGTACCGGACATCGCGCACTCCCCCAGCGTGGTGGCGAAGGCCCGCGCGGCCCTGCGGGCCGGGGCGCCGATCCTGTGCGACGCCCGGATGGTCGCGAGCGGCGTCACCCGCAGGCGGCTGCCCGCGGACAACGAGGTGCTCTGCACCCTCGACGCGCCCGGAGTACCGGCGCTGGCCGCCGAGTTGGGCACCACGCGCAGCGCCGCCGCGCTGGAGCTGTGGCGCGACCGCCTCGACGGCTCCGTCGTGGCGATCGGCAACGCCCCCACCGCCCTGTTCCACCTCCTGGAGATGATCGCCGCAGGCGCCCCGCGTCCGGCGGCGGTCCTCGGCATCCCGGTCGGCTTCGTCGGCGCCGCCGAGTCGAAGGACGCGCTCGCCGCGTCCGGTCTCGGCCTGGAATACCTGGTCGTGCGGGGCCGGCGCGGCGGCAGCGCGATGACGGCCGCGGCACTGAACGCGATAGCGACCGAGGCGGAGATCCTGGAGGACCGGGCATGAGCGAGACCGCTGCGACCCGCGCGGGCACGGGCCGGCTGTACGGGGTGGGGCTCGGGCCCGGCGACCCGGAACTGCTGACCGTGGCGGCCGTGAAGGCGATCGGCGAGGCCGACGTCATCGCGTACCACTGCGCCCGGCACGGCCGGTCCATCGCCCGCTCGATCGCCGCGCCGTACCTGCGCGACGACCAGATCGAGGAGCGGCTGATGTATCCGCTCACCGTGGAGACGACGGACCACCCGGGCGGCTACCGGGGCGCGCTCGACGACTTCTACGCGCAGGCGGCGGGCACCCTCGCCGCGCATCTGGACGCGGGCCGCACGGTCGCGGTGCTCGCGGAGGGCGACCCGTTCTTCTACGGCTCGTACCAGCACATGCACAAGCGGCTCGCGGACCGCTACGACACGGTGGTCATCCCCGGTGTCACCTCGGTCAGCGCCGCGGCGGCCCGGCTCGGGCAGCCCCTGTGCGAGGACAAGGAGACGCTGACCGTCATCCCGGGGACGCTGGACGAGGACGAGCTGGCGGCGCGGCTCGCGGCGGCGGACTCGGCGGTCGTGATGAAGCTGGGCCGCACCTTCACCAAGGTCCGGGCCGCGCTGGAGAGTTCGGGCCGGCTCGACGACGCCCGGTACGTGGAGCGGGCGTTCATGGCGGGCGAGCGGACCGGCCCGCTCGCCGACGTCGACCCGGACACCGTCCCGTACTTCTCGGTCGCGGTGCTGCCGTCGCGGGTGGAGACCGGTCCGGCCCAGGCGCCGGGGCGCGGCGAGGTCGTGGTGGTCGGCACCGGCCCCGCGGGGGCGCCCTGGCTGACGCCGGAGTCGCGCGGCGCGCTGGCCAACTGCGACGACCTGGTCGGCTACACGACGTACCTGGACCGGGTGCCGGTCCGGCCGTGGCAGCGGCGGCACGGTTCGGACAACAAGGTGGAGTCGGAGCGCGCCGAGTTCGCCCTGGAGCTGGCCCGGCGCGGACGCCGGGTCGCGGTCGTGTCGGGCGGCGACCCGGGCGTCTTCGCGATGGCGACGGCAGTCCTCGAGGTGGCCTGCGAGGAGCGGTACGCGGATCTTCCGGTGCGCGTCCTGCCGGGGGTCACGGCGGCCAACGCGGCGGCGGCGCGGGCGGGCGCCCCGCTCGGCCACGACTACGCGACGATCTCGCTGTCCGACCGGCTGAAGCCGTGGGAGGTGATCGCGGAGCGGCTGCACGCGGCGGCCGCCGCCGACCTGGTCGTGGCGCTGTACAACCCCGGTTCGCGCAGCCGCACCTGGCAGGTGGCGAAGGCCCGCGAGCTGTTCCTCGAACACCGGGCGCCGGACACGCCCGTGGTGGTCGCCCGGGACGTCGGCGGCCCCGAGGAGGCGGTGCGCGTGGTGGCGCTGGCCGATCTGGACCCGGGGTCGGTCGACATGCGGACGCTGCTGATCGTCGGTTCGTCGCAGACCCGGGCGGTGGCCCGGGGCGCCGGCGGCGCCGTCGCGTGGACCCCGCGCCGCTATCCGGAGACGCCCGCGACCGTCTGAACCCAGGCGGCGGCCTCCGCCACGGTGGCCGCCGCCGGCACGCCCTCCGGCGCGGGGGGCCGCCGCACGACGACGACCGGGACGCCGGCCTCGCGGGCGGCGGTCAGCTTGGGCGCGGTGGCGGCGCCGCCGCTGTCCTTGGTGACGAGGACGTCGATGCGGTGCCGGGCCAGGATCGCCCGCTCGCCGTCCAGCGTGAACGGCCCGCGGTCCAGCAGCACGTCCATGCGCGGCGGGAACGGCGGCTCGGGCGGGTCCACGGCCCGTACGAGGAAGTGGGCGCCGGTGACGTCCGCGAACGCGGCGAGCCCCTGCCGCCCGGTGGTGAGGAACACCCGCTCGTACCCGGCGACGGCCCGCGCCGCCTCCGCCAGCGATCCGGCCTCCCGCCAGTCGTCGCCGTCCCGCGCGCTCCAGCCGGGCCGGCGCAGCGCGAGCAGCGGGACCCCGGTGACGGCGGCGGCCCGCGCGGCGTTGAGGCTGATCCGCTCCGCGAACGGATGGGTGGCGTCGACCACGGCGTCCACCCCGTGCGTCCGCACCCACCGGACGAGCCCGTCCACCCCGCCGAATCCCCCGACCCGCACCTCGCCGACGGGCAGCCGGGGCGCGGCGACCCGCCCCGCGAGCGAGCTGGTGACCCGCAGCCGCCCGTCCGGCACACCGGCCAGCACGCCGGCCAGCCGACGGGCCTCGGTGGTCCCGCCGAGGACGAGGACGTGCGGCAAGGGGGGCTCCAGGGGGCGGCGACGACAGGGCACGGCCACTCAAACACACCGCCGCACGGCCCTCCCGCCGCACCCCGTACAACCAAGCGGCCCCGCCGGGTGTCTCCTTCTCGCCCGGACCGAGATCCGGCTCATTCCCGCTGGGAGAACCATGCGATTCAGAACGGCCGCCACCGCCGCGTGCGGCACCCTGACCCTGCTCGCCGTCGTCGCGCCCGCCGCGCACGCGGACAGCCACAAGGGCGACACCCGCTTCACGTCGGTGACCTTCAGCAGGTCGACCGTGAACGTCGGGGTCAGCGCGGCACAGACCCTCACCGTCACGGCGACCGCCAAGGACGACTCGGGGATCAGCGGCATCTACGGCGGCAAGCTGGTCAGCCCCGACCGGCACATCGCCTTCCCCGACGACGGCTCGTGCTCCCGTCCGACGTCGACGACGATGAAGTGCGTCTGGAAGTACGTGCTGGACGCGAACGACTCCGACGACTACGCCGACCTGAGGAACGCCGAGGCCGGCACCTGGGTGCTGGACGCCGAGGCCGCCGCCAAGGACCAGGACTTCTACACGCTGGACAGCAGCAAGTCGGTCAAGGTCAAGCGGTACGCGAAGCTGTCCGTCACCAAGGCGGGCCCGGAGCCCGTCGCCAAGGGCCGCACCCTCACCGTCACCGGCGCCCTGACCCGGGCGGACTGGAACAAGAACACGTACGCCGGGTTCGCCGCGCAGCACGTCGCGCTCCAGTTCAAGAAGTCCGGCAGCTCCTCGTACGCCACCGTCAAGACGGTGACCACGGACAGCAGGGGCGGGCTGAGGACGAAGGTCACGGCGAAGGCGTCCGGCACCTGGCGCTGGAAGTTCGCCGGGACCGGCACCACCGCCACGGCGACGGCCGGCGGGGACAGCGTCACCGCCCGCTAGCCGCGCGGGCCCGGCGGCCGGTCCCGCGCCGCCGTCGGGCCGGCGGCGAGCCGGGGGCTAGGGCCTGCGGTTGCGGGGGTGGTCGCGCGCCGTGCGTTCGTTGCCGTGCTTGTAGGCGCCGGTCCAGCGCGCCATCACCAACTGGGCGTCGCCCGCCGCGACCTCGGCGAGGAACTTCTCGGCGCGCGCGCCGCGCAGCGTGCCGGCGGCGCGGCCCTGATGGGTGATCAGGACGCTGCCGTCGGGCCGCTGTTCGCAGGTGAAGCCGGAGGGGCGGGGCATGCCCGGATGGTAGGCGCCGGGCGGGCCGGGCCGGTAGCCGTTTTCCGCGTCAGCAGGCGTGCCGGTCGCGGTCCGCGGAGTACAGGTGGCTGTCGCGGAACTGGGCGGCGGCGAGGGTGCGGCCGACCAGGATGACGGCGGTGCGCTGCACGCCGGACGCCTTGAGCCGGTCCGCGATGTCGCCGAGGGTGCCGCGCAGCACGAGTTCGTCGGGGCGGCTGGCGTAGGCGACGATCGCGGCGGGGCAGTCGGCGCCGTAGTGCGGCAGCAGCTCCGCGACGATGCGGTCCACGTAGCGGGCGCCGAGGTGCAGGACCAGCAGGGCGCCGGACGCGCCCAGCGTCGCCAGGTCCTCGCCGGGCGGCATGGGGGTGGCCTGCTGGGCGACGCGCGTCAGGATGACGGTCTGGCCGACCGTCGGCACCGTCAGTTCCCGCTTGAGGGCCGCCGCCGCCGCCGCGAACGCGGGCACCCCGGGCACGACCTCGTACGGGATGCCGTGCGCGTCCAGGCGGCGCATCTGTTCCGCGACCGCCGAGAAGACCGACGGGTCGCCGGAGTGCAGCCGGGCCACGTCGAGCCCGGCCGCGTGCGCGGCGACGAACTCCCTTTCGATGGCGTCGAGATCGAGGTCGGCGGTGTCGACCAGCCGGGCGCCCGGCGGGCACTCGGCGAGCAGTTCGGCCGGCACCAGCGAGCCCGCGTACAGGCACACCTGGCAGGCGGCCAGGGTGCGCGCGCCGCGCAGCGTGATCAGGTCGGCGGCGCCGGGGCCCGCTCCGACGAAGTGGACGGTCATCGTTCCTCAGCCCCTGCTTTCGTTGCTGACCATTGGGTGACGGGCATCGCCTGCCGCCAGCCCGTGAAGCCGCCGACCGGCACGGCGTGGGCGACGGAGAGTCTCGTCAGGTCGCCGCCGTGGCGCCGGTACCACTCGGTGAGCAGCCCCTCGGACTCCAGCGTCACCGTGTTGGCGACCAGCCGTCCGCCCGCGCCCAGCGCCTGCCAGCAGGCGTCGAGCAGGCCCGGCGCGGTCAGCCCGCCGCCGATGAACACCGCGTCGGGCGGCGGGAGTTCGGCCAGGGCCGCCGGGGCGGCGCCGGTGACGACGTGCAGGCCGGGCACGCCGAGGCGCGCCGCGTTGCGGGTGATGCGCGCGGCGCGTTCCGCCGAGCGTTCCACGGTGTGCGCGCGGCACGACGGGTGGGTGCGCAGCCACTCCACGGCGATCGAGCCGGAGCCGCCGCCGATGTCCCAGAGCAGTTCGCCGGGGGCGGGCGCCAGCGCGGCCAGCGTCGCGGCCCGCACGT
The DNA here is from genome assembly GCF_044750685.1 of Streptomyces sp. NPDC088785. Taxonomy (NCBI): domain Bacteria; kingdom Bacillati; phylum Actinomycetota; class Actinomycetes; order Kitasatosporales; family Streptomycetaceae; genus Streptomyces; species Streptomyces sp. NPDC088785. The sequence continues at coordinate 424,851 of NZ_JBIVKH010000003.1, read as the reverse complement.
GGCGCTTGGTGAGCTGCCCGTCGTGCTCGTACGCGGCGTCGGGCAGCCCCGGCACCGCGCCGAGCCGCAGCGCGCCGGGGGCGCGGACGCACGCGACGGCGATGACGTTCAGGGCGTCGCCGGGCGGGTGCGTCCAGTCCTCGGCCACGCCGGTGTGCGCCGCCTCGGTCTCCGCGCCGAGCTGTTCCAGGACGGTCATCCGGCTCGGGCCGAAGCCCCGGTCGGTCAGCAGCGCGGCGACGGTCGCCGGGGTGTCCGCGCCCGCCGACAGGACCAGCACCCGGCGTCCGTCGTGCAGGGCGGCGGCGAGCCGGTCCGGGGGGCGCCCCACCAGCGACACCGTCTCGGTGCCCTCCAGCGGCCAGCCGACACGGGCGCACGCGTAGGACAGGGACGACGGGTGCGGCAGGACCCGCAGCGCGTCGGCGCCGGCCGTCTCGGTGAGGGTGCGGCCGATGCCGTAGAACATGGGGTCGCCGCTGGCCAGGACCGCGATCCGGGCACCCCGGTGGCGCTCCAGGAGGCCGGGCACGGCGGGCCGCAGCGGTGACGGCCACGCGACGCGCTCCCCGGGGCAGGCGTCGGCCGGGAGCAGGTCGAGCTGGCGCGGGCCGCCGATGACGACCTCGGCGGCGGCGAGCGCGGCCCGGGAGGCGGGCGGCAGGCCCGGCCAGCCGTCGGCGCCGATCCCGACGACCGTCACGGGTGTCGGATGCGCGGGAGTCACTGCCTGGTACCTCGTGCCGGGTGCGTCATGCTCGGGAAAACGGAAAAGACGTCAAGGACGTCAAGGACGTCATCGTGGGAGCCGCACTCTATCGGGCGACACCCGCTCCCCCGCCGAGCGCCCCAGGGAGGCCCCTTGTCCCGCACCGCCCGCACCCCCCTCACCGGCCGTGTCGCACCGATCATGCCGAGCCGTGTCCTGTCGCGGACCGTCGACTTCTACGCCGCGCTGGGGTTCGGGGCCACCACGCACCTGCCCGACGACGGCTATCTGATCCTCGAGAGCGACGACGCCGAGCTGCACTTCTTCCACGCGCCCCGCACCGACCCGCTGACCACGGCGCACGGGGCGTACCTGCGGCTCGACGGCGGCGCGCACCTCGCCGACGCGCTGTACGCGCAGTGGCGCCTGACCGGCCTGACCACCGACCCGTACGCGACGCCGCGGCTGGTGGAGCCCGACGACACGGTGTACGGGATGCGGGAGTTCGCGCTCGTCGACCCGGACGGGAACCTGCTGCGGGTGGGGTCCGTGCTGGAGGCCACCGAGGGCTGACGCGGCGGGGGGCGGGGCGGCGGACCGACGCGCCGCCGGGCGACGCGGTCCGCGCAACCGCCCGCTCCACGGTGTTACCTCGAACCTCCGGGACACCGAGCGGGAGGAACGAGGCGCACATGGCCAGGTACGGGGCGGCGCGGGCCTGGGTCGTGTCCGCCGTGGTGCTGGGGGCGTCGGCGGCCGGGCTGCCGGCGCACGCCGCCGACGGGGACGGCGCGGACGCCGGGCACGCCGCCGTGGTGTGGCCGGTGACGGCGACCCCGCACATGACGGCGGCGGCGCTGGGTTCGGGCGCCGACGCGCGGGCGGTCTTCGACTCGGACGAGCTGGCCGGGCTGTTCGCGGACGGCGGGCGGCTGCGCGAGGTCGTCGCGGCGGGAAAGGGCCGCGAGGTGACGTGGGTGGTCGACCCGGATCTGGTGCTCGCCGCGCAGGCGATGGCGCGCGGCTACCGCGTCGCGGACAGCGCCGCATCCTCCAATCCGCAGGACAGCACGCAGGGCACCGGGCAGAGCGCCGCCCGCGACTGGCTGGCCGACCTGAAGGGCGCGGTGCGCGGGCGCGACGTGTGGCTGCTGCCGTACGCGGACGCCGATCTGGCCTCGCTCGCCCATCATCCGTCCGCCGACACCGACGACCTGGCCGAGGTGGTGGCGAACCTCGGCGAGGACACCAGGAAGAGCGTCGACACGATCCTCGGCACCGGCACCCGCACCGGCCTGGGCTGGCCCGCCGACGGCGCCCTCGACACCCGGATCACCGGGCTCGCGGTCGAGCTGGGCCTGACCTGGACGCTCGCCTCGGGCGAGGGCCTCGGCCCGTCCGGCAGCGGCCCGGTGACCCTCGGCACCGGCGACGACGCGCTCACGGCGCTGCCGTACGACACGGACGTGACGACGGCGCTGGCCCGCATCAAGGACGCGAAGAAGGACCCGGAGAAGCAGCAGGAGAAGGAGCAGGAGAAGGGGCGGGAGCCGGGGCAGGACGGGACGGGGGACGCGTCGGCGAGCCCCGGGGCGTCGCCGGGTGCGACGGCGCCGTCCGGCGGGACGCCCGCCGCGTCGCCCAGCGGCTCGGGCGCGAGCGGCTCCCCCTCGCCCTCCCCGTCCGCGTCGGAGCGGGCCGAGACCCCGGACGCCAGGACCGTCGACCGGATCACCGCGCTCCTGAAGGCGAACACCCGCCCGGTCGTCGTCCCGCCCCGCGGGCTGTCCGGCACCGCCGCGAAGGCGCTCGCCGCCGCGATGGACTCGGGCTCCGACGACGGCTGGCTGACCCCGGAGGGCATCAGGACGGTCGACGACGACCCGGTCGCCGGGCGGGCCGGGCCGCCGTCGGGGTATCCGTCGCGGCTGCGGGCGGGTGAGCTGACGGCCGCGCAGCTCGGGGCGGTGGCGGCGGACCTGGACGGGCTGGCCACGCTGTCGAAGGTGCTCGCCGACCCGAAGGCGACCACGGCGTCCGTGCACGCGGCGATGGCCCGCGCCCTGTCGACGGCGTGGCGGGTGCTGGACGACACGGACCAGGAGACGTTCCAGCGGCGCACGGGTTCGTTCCTGAGCACGTCGGAGGCGTCGCTGCGGCTGGTGCCGAAGTCGACGGTCACGGTGACCTCGGGCGACGCCACGATCCCGGTGACGGTCGACAACGGCCTCCAGCAGCCGGTCGCCGGCCTCGAACTGCGGGTGACGTCCAGCGACGCGGAGCGGCTGCGGATCAACGACGCGACGCTGGCGGTGGAGGCGGCCGGTTCGGCGAGCCACACCAACCAGCTGTCCGTCACCGCGAAGGCCAACGGCAAGGCGCGGCTCACCGCGCAGCTGTACACGACGAGCGACGGCAGGCCGTGGGGCGGGCCGATGACGTTCGAGGTGGACGTCGCCTCGGTGTCGGCGGGCGCGATCACGGTGGTCGCCGTCGGGGTCGCGCTGATCGTGCTGGCCGCCGCCGTGCGGATGCGGAACGTGCGCAGGCGGCGGGCCCGGGAGCAGCCTGACGGGCCGCCGCAGGACCCGCCGCCCGCCGCCGGCGCTCAGGACTGAGCGCGGCGCAGGGTGCGCAGGATCAGCCACTGGTCGCCGTAGGCCATCGCGGTGCCGAGCAGGCCCGTCACGACGCCGACGGTCACCCCGCCGGCGGCGGTGCCGACCGCGAATCCGGCCGCGCCGAGCAGCGCGTGCACGGCGAAGCGGACGGCGACCAGGCCGAGGGCGAGCAGCCGGGTCCGCTTGTTCTTCCACAGCGCCTTCATGAGCCGCATCCGGGTCTTGAGGACGGTGAGGGAGAGCGTCAGGTTGAGGACGATCAGGACGGGGAGCACGGCGTACGCGGTCGGGTGGGCGCGGGCGACGTCGAAGACGCCCACGAAGCAGCCGGCGATGGGGAAATACCAGGCGGGCAGTCCCTTGACGTCGGAGCCCTTGACGCCGGGTCCCGTGACGCCGGGTCCCTTGGCGTCGGATCCCGTGAAGTCCACGTGCCGCTGAACCGAAGCCGTCGCCGTCGCCGTCGCCGTGTCCGTGCTCATGTCCGTCCCCCTGAAGTCGGTGCCGGGGTTCTTCCCGACGTCACCGAGCTTCGCGGAGAAGGGGGGTCGCCCGGCAGAGCGAGCCGTCCTCACTCGGCCCGTACAAATGTCACTGCGGCACGCCACCGCCCCGCGGTCGGGCGGTCGGGTCCCGGCGGGGGAGCAGGAGCGGGGTGGTCAGGATGAGCAGTCCCGCGACCGTGAGCGCGGTGCGCGGGCCGGTGACGTCGGCGAGCAGCCCGGCGAGCGCGGTGAGGACGGCGATGGCGAGCTGCTGACCGATCGACCAGGCGGACAGGGTGCGGGCGACGAGATGCCCGGGGGTGTGTGCGAGCCGGTAGGTGGCGAGTACCGGGCTGTACAGGCTCATGTTGATGATGATCGCCAGTTCGACGGCGATCACGGTGACGAGACCGACGACGCCGGGGCGGACGAGGGCCAGGCCGATCAGCCAGACGGCGCGCAGGGTGCCGACGGTCCGGAAGACCCGGTGCGGGCCGAAGCGGGCCACGACCCGGCGGGCCAGCCGGGAGCCGATGAGTCCGCCGAGGCAGGGGGCGGCGAAGGCGAGGGCGTACTGCCAGGGCGGGAAGCCGAGCCGGCGCAGCAGGAGCACGGCCAGCAGCGGCTCGGTGGCCATGATCAGGCCGGCGACGAGCAGTTGGTTGAGGTAGAGCGGGCGCAGACCGGGGTGGCCCATGATGTGCCGCCAGCCGTCGAGCAGCGCACCCGCCCGGAGCGGGCTCCTGTCCACCGGTCGCGGCGCTTCTTCCCGGCCGCGGATCGCGGTGATGCCCAGCGCGGAGAGGAGGTAGCTGAGCGCGTCGGCCACCACGGTGACGACCGGCCCGAACAGGCCGATCGCCGCGCCGCCCAGCGGTGGCCCCACCGCGATGGAGCTCCAGTTGGTGGACTCGAACCGCGCGTTGGCCACGAGCAGGTCGTCCGGCCGCACGAGGGCCTTCAGGTAGGCGCCGCTGGCCGCGTTGAAGGCGATCTTGGCCGCGGCGACCACGGCCGACACCACGAGGAGCTGGACGAAGCCGAGCCGTCCGAAGGCGTAGGCCAGCGGGATCGTCGCCATGGCCGCGCTCCGGACCAGGTCCATCATGATCATGACCGGGCGTTTGCGCCGGAACTCCATCCACGGCGCGAGCGGCACCGCGACCAGCGCACCCACCGCGGGCCCCACCGCGGACAGCGCGGACACCTCGGCGGGCCCGGCACGCAGCACCAGCACGGCGATCAGCGGCAACGCCCCGAAGCCCAGCCCGGACCCGTAGGCGCTCACCGCGTACGACGCCCACAGCCAGCCGAACGGCCGGCCCAACCGTCTCCTGCCCACCATGCGCGGCGCACTCCCGTGAGGTCTCATCCGAACAAACCGACGTTGACCCGTGAGAGGTAAGCGGCCGGGACAACAGCAGGTCAAACAACTGACCCGCCATCGATCCACAACCAGCGGTTGTTCATTAAGGTGGGTCGGCGTGGACCTCGAAGCCGTACGCACCTTTGTCGCCGTCGCGGAAGCGGGCCAGTTCCAGAAGGCCGCCACCGACCTGTCGATCACCCAGCAGGCGGTGTCCAAGCGCGTCGCCGCGCTGGAGCGGGATCTCGGCGTGCGGTTGTTCACGCGCGCCCCGCGCGGCGCCGGGCTCACCATCGACGGTCAGGCGTTCCTGCCGCACGCGCGCGAGCTGCTGCGCGTCGCCGAGCGTGCGGGCGCGTCGGTGCGTCCCGGCCGCCGTCCGCTGCGCGTCGACGTGATCGCCTCGCGCAGCGCGCAGTCGGGCCTGATGCGCGGCTTCCACCGCGCGCACCCGGAGATCGACCTCGACGTGATGATGCTGTTCGACATCGAGACGGCCGTCACCGCCATCCGCTCCGGCGCGATCGACGCGTCCTTCCGCGCGGTCGCCGCGCCCGGTCGGCCCCTGCCCGAGGACATCGCCTCCGTCCGGGTGCTCGACGAGTCGCTCCAGCTCCTCACCGGCCCCGCCCACGCGCTGGCGGGCGCCCGGTCGGTGACCCTCGCCCAGCTCGCCGGGCACCGGATCTGGATGCCCGGCATCGCCCCCGGTACCGAGTGGGGCGCCTACTACGACGACCTCGTCGCCGAGTTCGGCCTCACCATCGAGGTGACCGGCCCCAACTTCGGCTCCGACGCGCTCCTCGACACCATCTCCGACACCCCGGCCCTGGCCACCTTCATGGGCGCGGACAGCCGGCTCATCTGGCCCGCGGACCACGGCCTGCGCCGCATCCCCGTCGTCGACCCGACGCCCGTCTATCCGCACTCGCTCCTCTGGCACCGCGACAATCCCCACCCGGCGCTGGCCACCCTGCGCACCCACCTCGCCGCGACGGCCGGGCACGGGGGTGCCGGGACCTGGACACCGGGCTGGACGATTCCGCGCTGACCGGCTCCTAGAGCTCCCCGCGCCGAGCGGCCCGCACCAGCCCCGCGAACGCCTCGGCCCGGACCGTGATCAGCCCGGCGCCGGGGTTCTTGGAGTCGCGCAGGGCGATGTGGGGGTTGAGGGGGGTGTACTCGACGCACTGCCCGCCGGTGTCACTGCTGTACGAGGACTTGTGCCAGGTGGCGCCTTCGAGGGGGGCGCACTCGACGCATTCGCCGCCTGCGTTGCCGCTGTAACTCGACTTACGCCAGGTCACGCTCGTCAGGTTCTGCGCGATCCCCATAACGCTCCTCCATTACGCGGCTGATCAGTGCTGCCGAGTCCTCGACGGACAAGGCAGTTGCCTGCAAGCGAGCGTAACTGAGCGAACCGACCCTGAGGATCTCTTGGTTGGCCGTCGCGTGGCCCTGCGCGAAGTCCTCCGTGTAGAGGATGTCTGGATCGCTCTCGAATCGCATCAGGGTGAACGCCCCTGCGAGGCTGGCGTGTTGCCCTGCCAAGAACGGCAGCACCTGGATCTTCACGGTCCGGCTGTTGCGGAACCCCAACAAGTAGGCGAGTTGGTTCCACATCACTTCCCTGCCACCGGTCTTGCGGACCAGCACCGCCTCATCCAGAACCACCCAGAGTTGAGGTGGGACCCTCCGGTCCAGGACGCGCTGCCGGTCCAGCCGCGCGCCAAGCAGTTCCTCCGGGTTGTCCGGCAGCGCCGACTCGATGACGGCACGGGCGTACGCCTCCGTCTGGAGCAGCCCGTGCACGACCTGAGCCTGATAGGTCGAGATGTACGTCGCCTTCGCCTCCAGGCCCGCGTACTCCTGGAACCACGCCGGAAGCTGCGACCGGAGTACCAGCCCCACCAGGCGGGCGAACGCTCCCCCGGTCCCCAGGACGGAGTCCACGCGCTCGGCGAAATCCCTGGTCGGAACCTTGTGGGCGGTCTCGATCTGGCCGATCAGTGACGCGGTGCAGAAGAGCTTGGCGCCGAGCTGGGGCTGGCTGAAACCCGCCGCCTCGCGCCAGTAGCGCAGCTCGGAGCCGAAGTGGTCGAGCGGCGACGCGCTCGGGTCGAGTTGCCGAATGTGTGCCATGGCCGTCCCCCAACAGGAGCCGTGGTTCATTTCCCCGCCGTGACCGACGGTAGCCAGAGAAGACCGCGCGGGGCACTCGAACACCCCGAACTCCACCCCCAACGCTCCCACTTGTTGGCATCGGCAAAACAGACCGGGTTGTTGGCGCGCACCCCCTCCCGGAGGACCCCCGCAGGCCAGCACGCTGATCGGGCTCGACAGCCCACCCCCTACGGGAGTCACGATGCAGCACGCCCTGAACCTCTTCACGGTCGGTGACCACTCGGCCCGCCACATCCGCAGGATCATCCGGGCCTACGCCCGGCAATGGGGCATGGCGGAGACGGCGGACGCGGCCGAACTGGCCGCCACCGAACTGCTGGCGAACGTGGTGCGGCACGTGCCGGGGCGCAGGTGCTCGCTCCTGATCCTGCGCCTGGAGGGCGGGCTGCGGGTCGAGGTGACGGACCCGGACCCGCGCCCGCCGGTGCTGCGCGAGGCGGGCCAACTCGACGAGGGAGGGAGGGGGTTGATGCTCGTGGCGGCGGTGACGGACCGCTGGGGGTCGCAGGTGCGGCCGCCGGGCAAGGCGGTGTGGTTCGAGTGCGACGCGCGGCGGGAGGACGTCGGCGGCTAGGGCCGGGCCCCGCGCATCTCCCGCGCCCCCCACGGCGTGTACACCCCCACCCCCACCGCCCCCACTGCCACAGTGACCACGAATACCCCCCTCACCCCGATTTCATCGGTCCCGTACCGGTATAGGGAGCTTTCGTGGCACACGTACACGTGATCCTCAATCAGAAGGGCGGCGTCGGAAAGTCCACGCTCGCCGTGAACCTCGCGGCCGTGACGGCCGACGTCCTCGGCGGCCCGCTGACCGGCGACGGCGGCAGGCCGCCGGTCGTCGCCGTCTCCATCGACCCGCAGGGCTCGGCCGTGTGGTGGTCCGAGCGCGTCGGCGACGGCCTCCCCTTCGACTTCGTGCAGGCCCACGACGACCTCGCGGGCCTGGCCGCCCTGTCCCGCATCCCGTCCGCCCAGCACGTCTTCGTCGACACCCCGGGCTGGCTCGACCTCTCCGAGGACGACGGCGCCGACCCGCTCGGCAAGGGCGCGGCGGCCGACGCGCTGCGCGCGGTGCTGTCCAACGCCACCGACGTCATCGTCCCCGTCGAGCCCGAACCGCTCGGCTTCCAGCCCACCCAGCGCACCATCGAGAAGGTCGTGAAGCCGCGCGGGCTGCCGTTCCGCGTCGTCATCAACAATTGGGACCCGCGCGACGGCAGGGCCGACCTGGAGCAGACGCGCGCGTTCGTCGAGGGCCAGGGCTGGCCGCTCGCCCGCACCGTGGTGCGCCACTACAAGCTGCACACCCGGGCCAGCGCGGACGGCCTGGTCGTCACCCAGTACGGCGCCAACAAGGTCGCCCTCCAAGCCCGCGAGGACTTCTTCCGGCTCGCCCTGGAAGTGGGCCTCGCCGCCATCCCCCAGCCGGCCCGCCGCACGCGGAAGACGACCCGCGCGAAGAAGAAGGTGACCGCCTGATGGGCCGCAGGACCGACCTGTCCTCCCTGCTGGCCGCCGCCGGGAACGGCGAGCCGGCCATGGCGACGGCCGTGCGCAGACGCCCCGACACCCGGCCGCTCACCGCCCGCGTCACCGACCTCGCCGAGAACCCCGACAACCCGCGCCACGAACTGCGCGACCTGGACGGACTCGCCGAGACGGTCCGCGAGCGCGGGGTCCTCCAGGCGCTGGGCGTCGTCCCGGCCGCCGTCTTCCTCGCCGCCCACCCGCACCACAAGGACGCTGTCGGCTCGTTCCCGTACGTGGTCCTGCACGGCCACCGCCGCCTGGCCGCCGCGAAGATCGCGGGCCTGGACGAGGTGCCCGTCCTGGTCCGGGACGACGCCTCGCGCTCCGATGAGGACGCGCTCATCGAGAACGTCCAGCGCGACGACCTCACCGAACTGGAGCAGGCCCAGGCGATCCAGGGCCTGATCGGCGCCTACGGCTACTCGCAGCGGCAGGTCGCCGCCCGCATCGGCAAGACCCAGGGGTTCGTCTCGCAGCGGCTGTCCCTGATGAAGCTGCGCGAGGACCTCCAGGAGGCGCTGGCCGACGGCCGGGTCTCCGTCGAGGACGCCCGCCGCATCGCCCGGCTCCCCCGCGCCGAGCAGGAGCTGCCCGGCCCGGTGACCGGGGCGGCGGTCCCGGCGGCCCGGACCGGGAAGCGCGAGCGGCGCCGGGGTGATTACGGCGTAATCGAGCTCGACAGCCGAGCGACGCCGGAGGAGATCGTGGAGGCCCTGCGCCGCCACCTCGCCCCGGCCGCCCTGGACCGCGTCCTGGAGCTACTGCGCCACTGAGCCGGCGGGCACGACCACGCGGCGCGGGGGCTTACCGTTGCCCCGTGCCCGCTCCGCCGTCCCCGTCCGTGTCCCCCGCGCCCGCGCCGCCCGCCGAGGCCGTCGTCCCGCTGGCGCGCGGCCTCGACGTCCTGCGGCACCTCACGGACGCGGACGGCACGCTCGCCCTCGCCGAGCTGACCCGGGTCACCGGTCTCGCCCGCTCCACGGTGGACCGGATCTGCGCCACCCTCGCCCACCTCGGATACCTCCGCCTCGACGGGCGGGACGCCACCCTCGCCCCGCCGCTGATGGGCGTCGCCAACGCCTTCCTCGGCGCGCTGCGGGTGCCCGCGCTGCTGGGACCGCTCGCCGACCGGCTCGCCGGCGAACTCGACGAGTCCGTCTCCCTCGCCGTGCCGGACGGCGACGACATCCGCTTCGTCCACCAGGTCCTGCGCCGCCGCGCCCTGTCGATCAGCTTCCGGGTGGGGGACCTGCTGCCCGGCGCGGGCTCGGCGCCGGGACTCGTGTTCCGGCGGGGCGCCGACCACACCGACCACACCGGCCACACCGCCCACGCCGCCCATGCCGCCCATGCCGTCGACGATCAGCTCGTCGAACCCGGGCTCGTCGCCGTGGCCCTGCCCGTGCGGGGGCCCTCCGGAGCGGTCGTGTGCGCCGTCAGCGTGGTGAGCCACACCAGCCGGCACCGCGCCGAGCGGCTGCCGGCCGCCGTGCTCGGGCCGCTGTCGGCGGCCGTCCGCGCGATGGAGACGGCGCTGGCGCACGACACCCCGCCGACGGCCGACGGGCCGGGACCGGGGCCGGCCCCCGCGCCCGGCGGAGCCGTCCGGTCGCTGGCCCGCGGCCTCGGCGTGCTCACCGCGTTCGGCGCGCACCTGCCCGCGCCGACCCTGGCGCAGCTCGCCGAGGCCACCGGCCTGCCCCGCGCCACCGCCCGCCGCGCCCTCCTCACCTACGAGCACCTGGGCTACGTGCGCCACGACGGCCACGCCTACCGGCTCACCCCCCGCGTCCTCGGCCTGGGCTGCGCGCCGCTGTCCCGGACGACGCTGCCCCGGATCGCCGCCCCGCACCTGGCCGCGCTGTCCGGCGCGCTCGGCGAATCGGTGGGACTGTCCGTGCCCGACGGGGAGCCCGGCGGGGAGTACGTGCGCGTCACCGCGCGGGTCGCGCCGCGCCGGGTGCTGAGCGTCGACCTCGGCGTCGGCACCCGGCTGCCCGCCGCGGCGACCGCCGCCGGACAGGTGCTGGCCGCGCGCGCCGGGGCCGCCGGGGCCGCCGAGGCCGTCGCCGACGGGCCCGAGGACGGGCTGTGGTCGGTCGCCGTACCGCTGCGCGGACGGGACGGGGAGGTCGTCTCCGCGCTCGACGTCACCGCCCACCGGGGCCGCGGCGAGCGCACCGCGTGGGCGGACGCGCTGCGGGCGACGGCCGCCCTGATCGAGGCCGACCTGCGCGTGACCTCGCGGTTCGTGACCGTCCCCCACCACTGACGGCAGCGCCCCGGCTGCCGGGCGTCACGAGACGCGGGTCTCAGCCGCGTACGGACCTTAGGCCCTACCCGGCCCGACCAAATCCCCGGAGCCTTGACTCCTATGCCCTTCTCCGGCTCCAGCAGCTTCACCTCGCCCACCCGTGAGGCACGGCCCACCGTGCGCCCCACGGGCGGCTGGCGTGCCGTGCTGCTGGTCATGCTGGTGGGCGTCGTCACCGTCGTCTCTCTGGACCTGGCCACCCCGGCCGACTTCCGCACCCGCGCGCTGCTGGGCCTCCTCCCGATGGGCGTGGCCGTCCTGACCTCGGTCATGACGACCGCCATGGTCACGGGCGGCATGCTCGTCGTCTACATCGGACTCCAGCTGGTGTCGCCCGTCCCGTCCGGCGGCTGGGGCGTGGTCGGCCCGCTGCTCATCGCCACCGGCGGGCTGCTCGGCGTACTGATCGCGCGCCGCCGCGAGGAGCAGCACGCCCGCCTCCAGGCCGTCACCGCCATCGCCGAGGCCACCCAGCGGGCCGTGATGCGCGCCGTGCCCGAGCACGTCGGGAACCTGCACATCGCCGACTTCTACCAGCCCGCCGCCCGCGCGGCCCGGGTCGGCGGCGACTGGTACGACGTCCAGCCCTCCCCGCACGGCGTGCGCGCCGTCCTCGGCGACGTCAGCGGCAAGGGGCTGCCCGCGGTGTCCGCGTCGGCGTCGCTGCTCGGCGCGTTCCGCGAGGCCGGGTACCACGAGGCCGACGTGCGCGAGGTGGCCCGCCGCCTGGAGATCGGCATGCAGCGCTACAGCGCGTGGGCCCGCGTCATGGGCGAGGAGGAGCTGCCCGACGCGTTCTCCACGGCGCTGCTGCTGCACTTCCCGCCCGGCACCGACGCCGTCGACATCGTGAACTTCGGCCACGAGCCGCCGCTCGTCGTCGGCGCCGACGGCCGCGTGCACACCCCCGAGGTCCCGCCCGGCGTGCCGCTCGGCATGGGCGCGCTCGGCGCCGCGCTGCCCGAGCCGGTGCGGCTGCCGTTCGGGGTCGGCGACACCCTCGTGCTGTTCACCGACGGCGTCACCGAGAGCCGCGACGACGACGGCGTCTTCTACCCCGTACGGGACCGGCTGCCCGGCCTCGTGCGGGAGCTGCCCGCGGACGCGCCGCCCGGCGAACTGCTGCGCCGCCTCGTCCACGACCTGCACGGGCACCGGCACGGGTCGACCAGCGACGACACCGCGATCACCGTCGTGCGGCGCACGGCCGGGAACGTGGCGCCGTACGCGGCGGACACGGACGCCGTGCTGTACGAGCCCGCCCGCGCGCAGCCGCCCCGGGATCAGTACGCGACCGACATGCGCGAGCGCGCGTGCCCGTCCCGCTCGACCTCGTCGACGAAGGCGATCGCGTAGTCCTCGGCGCTGATCCGGCTGTTGCCGTCGGCGTCCGCCATCAGCCGGTCGCCGCCGATCCGGAAGTCACCCGTGCGCTCCCCCGGCGCGATCTCCGCCGCCGGTGAGATGTACGTCCAATCCAGGTCGTCGACCGTGCGCAGGAACGCCAGCACGTCCCGGTGGGCCAGCGCCTCGCCCAGGAAGGCGTCGGGGAAGCCCGGCTGGTCCGCCAGTGCCTCGCCCGGCGCCACCTCCAGGCTGCCCGCGCCGCCGACCACCACCAGCCGTCCCAGGCCCGCCCTGCGGACCCCGGCGACCAGCGTCTCGTTCATGTTCAGGAACGGCGCCGCCGGGTCGCCGCCGTCGCGCGGCGGCGCCACCGCCGAGGCCACCACGTCGTGTCCCGCCGTCACCTCCGCCACCCGCGCGAGGTCGGTCAGGTTCGCCGAGACCGCCGTCACGCCCGGCACGGGCGCGGCGCCCGAGCGGCTCACGGCCGTGACGCGGTGGCCGCGCACCACGGCCTCCGCGGCGATACGACTGCCGACCATGCCGGTGGCTCCGAACAGCACGATGTTGAGGGACATGATCACAGCGAAGCACGACGCCCCGTGCCGCGCATGTTGCGGAACGTACGCCATCAGAGGTCAATGGAGAGCGGGGGACCCTTCGCGGCTACGCGCGGACCCGCCCGCACCTGCGGGCCTCCGCGGAAAGGAGCCTGTCATGGCTCAGCATGCGGCCCCGGCGCCCCGACGCGCCGCCTCCGGCCACTCCCTCGGCAGCGCGGCCGTGGCCGTGCCGGTGATCACCGGCATCCTCTACGGCTTCTGGGCGGCGAACATCGCCCGCTTCGGGCACGGCGTCACCGGCGGCAACGTCGCGCTCGGCTTCGTCACCGGCATCGTCGTCGCCGCCCTCTGCTTCGCCATCCACCAGTGGTCCCGGCAGCAGGCCGGCCGCCATCTCGGGCTGCGCGCGGCGACCTGGGGCGCCTTCGCGGGCATCGCCGTGGGCTTCCTGCGCTCGCTGGGCACCGGCCTGGTGCTCTGGCCGATCATCCTCGGCCTCATCGTCGCGGCGGCCACGACCGTCATGACGTACTACCGCTACTACACGGCGGCCGACCCGGTGTGACCCCCGGCGCACGGTGACCCCCGGCGCACGGGGAGCGGGGCGGAAGGGACCCTCCCGGTCCCTTCCGCCCCGCTCCCGCGCGAGCCGGTTCCCGCGGTCCCTCCTAGCCGGTGACCCCGAACTCCACGCGGTAGTCGGAGCGGAAGTAGAAGGTGCTCGGACTGTTCTTCTCGTGCCCCTGCCGGTCGGGCGGACACGGCACCGACGTACCGGAGCAGTCCGGCGGGTTGTCGCTGATGGACACGTAGGCGGCACTGGCCCAGCCGTGGGCTCCGGTGAACCAGTACCAGGACGAGGTGCCGTGCACGGACGAACCGTTCGTCACGCACTCGATGCGGTCCTGGCTGCCCGGCGCCATCCGGTAGACGACCGGGTCCCACGTATGCGGACCGGACCGGAGATTGAGGTCCGTGGACGAGGCCACCGTGCCCCAGACGACGTCCCCGCCACCACTGTTCGCACTGGCGGGGGCCGCCGCCGACACGGCGATCACGCCACCCGCGAGAAGGGCGGACGCGGTCAGGGCCATGGGCGTACGACGCATGATCGACCTCCAAGCTCCCCGTTCCAGGTAACACCCGTTCGGCCCAACGGACCACCGGAAGCCGCCCGCCCGTCCGGCGGACCCGCCGTAGGCCGTATGCAGGCGTCCCGGTCGCGGCCCGGCCCGGCCCACCCTTGCCTGGGACGGTGACCCGAACCCTGCTGGCGCCCGTGCTGCTCGTCCTCGCCTGCCTCCTCGTGCCGCTGGGCACGCTGTCCACCTGGGCGAAGTACGAGATCGGGGACAGCGACCGCTACGTCGCCGCGATGGCGCCGCTCGCCACCCAGCCGGACGTGCAGAACGCCGTCGCGGACGCGGTCACCGACGGCGTCGTGCGGAACCTCGACGTGGGCCCGCTCCAGTCCACCGTCGAGAGCTATCTGCACGACGCCGTCGTCTCGTTCACCGGCACCGCCGCCTTCCAGAAGGCGTGGAACACCGCGAACCGGGCCGCCCACGACGCCGTCCAGCAGGCCATCGACGACGACAGCTCCGGACCCGTCACCCTCGACCTCGCGCCCGTCACCGAGCAGGTCAAGCGGCAACTCCAGGACGAGAACGTGCCGTTCGCGTCCCAGCTGCCCGTCCCCCACACCGAGATCACCCTCCTGCCCGCCGGCGACCTCGACTCCCTGCGCACGGCACTCCACGCGCTCCAGGTGGCCGGGCCGTGGCTGCCGTCGGCGGCCGTCGTGTGCGCCGTCGCGGGCCTCGCCCTCGCCGTGCGCCGCCGCCGCGCGGTCACCGCCACCGCGCTCGGCGCGGCCCTCGGCGCGGGCGCGCTGCTGCTCGCCCTCGCCATCGCCCGCTCCCTCACCCTCGGCGACCTCTCCGACAGCGCCGACGAGGCGGCGGCCGGCGCGGTCTACGACGCGCTCACCGCGACGCTGCGCACCACGTCCTGGGTGATCGTCGGCGTCGGGCTTGCCGTGGCCCTGGTGTCCTGGCTGACCGGCCGCCGGTGGCCCGCGGGGCGGCGGCGCGGCGTCACCCGTCCGGCCGCGCCCGGCATGCCGCCGGACGGCCCCGGAGGGAACCTGCCCATGACGCAGAAGGAGGGTGCCCCATGAGCCAGACCACTCCCGAACCGGGCTCCGGACCCGGCCCCGGACCCCGAACCGGCCCCGAAGTCAGCGACGCCGCCTGGTCGGCGGACCACCGCACACCGCGCCCGGGACCGGCGGCTCCCGGACAGCGGCCCGGCGGCGGCTGGGCGACCGGCGGCATGATGTTCGCCGGTGTCCTCATGCTGGTCAGCGGCGTCCTCGGGATCCTCAACGGCATCGCCGGGATCGCCAAGGACGACGTCTACGGCCGCATCGGCGACTACACGTACTCCTTCAACCTCACCGCGTGGGGCTGGATCCACCTGATCATCGGCATCCTCGTGGTGCTCACCGGGTGGGGCCTGCTCAAGGGCGCCGACTGGGCCCGCGGCGCGGGCATCGGCCTCGCCGCGCTGTACATCGTGGAGTACTTCATGTTCCTCCCGTACGCGCCGGTGTGGTCGGTGGTCTCCATCGGCATCGGGGTCTTCGTCGTCTGGTCGCTGGCGACGGCCCCCGCGCAGAACCGCTGAACCGGCCGGGACCGGCCCGCGCCCCGCGCCGGGGCGCCGTGCCGCCCCGCCTCGCCCCGCCCCCCTGGCTGGTCGCGGCGCTGCGGCCGCAGCGGGCCCCGGTCCCCTGGCCCGCCGCGGCCCGGGCCTCCGTGGCGCTGGCCCTCCCGCTCGCGGCGGGCCTCGCCACGGACCACGCGGGCTACGGCGCCCTCGCCGCGATGGGCGGCCTGTCCGGCGTCATCGGGGACACCGCCGACGCCTACCGCATGCGGGTCCTCAACATCGCCGTCCCGCAGCTGTTCGGCGCGGTCGGCGTCACGGCCGGCTCCGCCGTGTTCGGCCGGGGCCCGCTCGCGGTGGCCGTCGTCACCGCCGTCGCCCTGGTCTCCGGCATGATCTCCACGATCGGCGCCGTCGCCTCCGTCTCCGGCCTGCTGCTGCTCCTGAACTGCGTGGTCGGCGCCGGCCTGCCGATGCCCGGCCCGTGGTGGCTGGCGCCGCTGCTGATGACCGGCGGCGGCCTGCTGGTCCTGCTGCTGGCCCTGCTCGCCTGGCCGCTGCGGGCCGGCGCGCCGGAACGGGCCGCCGTCGCGGCCGCCTACCGCGGCGTCGCCCACCTCCTGGAGGCCGCCGGCACCGACGACCTCGCCTACGCCGAGAGCCGCACCGCCGTCACCCGGTCCCTGGACCAGGCCTACGACCTGGTGCTCGCCCGGCGCGCCCTCGCCCACGGCCGCAATCCCGAACTGGTGCGCCTGGTCAGCGAGTTGAACGCCATCACGCCCATCGTGGAGGCCGCGCCCGCCGCCCACCAGTGCGGCGTCCCGCTGCCGCCGTCCGTGCCCGCCGCCGTACGGCACCTCGCCGACACCATCGCCGCGGCCCGCCCCGGCGACGTCGGCGCCCTCGACCTGCCCGCCCCGGACGGCCCGGCCCTGCGCGCCGTCGACCACGCGCTGCGGCACGCCGCCGAGGTCGCCTCCCGGCGCGGCGACCCCGACTTCACGTACGTCACCGGGAGCGGTCCCGACGGCGCGGGCGACGGCGACGACCGCCTCGGCCGCCCGGCCGCGCTCCGGGTCCGCGCCCGCCGCGCCACCCGCAACGTCCTGCTCTCCGGCGCCTCCTGGCGCTACGGCCTGCGCCTCGCCCTGTGCATCGGGCTCGCGCAGGCGCTGGTGTCGATCGTGCCCGTGCCGCGCTCGTACTGGGTGGCGCTGACCATCACCTTCGTCATGAAGCCCGACTTCGGATCGGTGTTCTCACGGGCCGTGCTGCGCGCCCTCGGCACCGCGGCGGGCCTGGTCCTGGCGGCGGCGGTGCTCTCCCAGGTGCCGCTGGGCTGGTGGGACGTGCCGGTGATGATGCTGCTCGCGCCGCTGATCCCCGCCCTCACCCCGCGCGGCTACGGCTTCCAGACCGCCGCCATCACCCCGGTGATCCTGCTGCTCTCCGACCTCCTCAACCACCAGGGCACCGCGCTGCTCGGGCCCCGGCTCCTGGACAGCCTGATGGGCTGCGCCATCGCGCTCGTCGCCGGATACCTGCTGTGGCCGGAGAGCTGGCACACCCGGATCGGCGACCGGCTCGCCGACGCCGTCGCGGACGCGGCCGCCTATGTGGAGTGCGCGTTCGGCCCGGCGGACGCCGCCGACCCGGCCGCGCGGGCGCGGATGCGGCGCCGCCTGTACCGCGACCTGTCCGCCGTCCGCGCCGAGTTCCAGCGGGCGCTGACCGAGCCGCCGCCGATGGGCAGGCGGGCGGCCGCCTGGTGGCCGCTGGTCGTCGCCGTCGAGCGGATCGTGGACGCGACGACCGCGGCGCGGGTCCGGGTCCGGCACGGCTCCGCGCCGCCGCCGGCGCCCGAGGTGGCCCAGGTGGCGGGCCAGCTGCGGGAGTTGGCGGACGGGCTGCGCGGCTCGGTGGTGCTGCGGGGGGTGCGGGCCGACTTCGGCGCGGCCGGGCCGCGGGAGGGGGTCCTGGAACACGTACGGCAGGAGGTGGCGGCCGCGCGGGCCGTCGGCGTCGCCGACGGGCCCGCCGGGGGTCGGCCGGCCGCGGGCTGAGCGGCCCGGCCGCCGCCCGCCCGGCGGCTGTCGCGCCGCATACGGGTGACCCGCGCGCGGCAGCGGGCCCGAACCGGGCGGACCGCACGTCCAGTTGACGGCCGGGGCCGGTCGCCGCACGGAAACCGGAAGCCGACCCGAGGGCGTTCCGGGGGGCTTTGCGCCCCCCACCAATGTGCACAGAACCGCAGATCGGCGGTGATACGTCGAGGTCGATCGGCTTGCCCCTGCCCAAGATCGCCCCCGGTGGCGGCTAACCTTACGTGTCCGCCCTGGCCAGGGGTTCCAGGGGAGCCGGGACCAACTCGACCAATTCATGCGGAAGGTTGCGCACATGGGCATTCTGGATCTGCTGCGGAACGCGTTCGGGCGGTCCCGCAAGAAGGACGAGACCCCGGCCGCGCCGGAACCGGAGGCCGTGGCGGCCCCCGCGCCCGCCGCGCCGGAGACGCCGACCGTCCCCGCGCCGGCCAAGGAGGCGTCGACGGCCAGGGTCCCCGCCCCGAAGAAGGCCGGCGCCGCCGACGACCTCGTCGCCGCCGCGTTCGACAACGTCTCGGTGCCGAAGCCGGCCGACCCGGTGGGCGGCGAGCGGGTCGCCGCCGCGCCGACCGCCCCGGACGAGACCCCGGACGTGGCGAAGGCCGCCGCGAGAGAGGCCTCACAGGCCGTCACCGAGGCCGAGACCAAGGCCAGGACCGGGTCCCGGTCCACGGCCGCGTCCACGGACACCCCGGCGCAGCAGCCCACCGAGGCGGCGACCGAGGCTCGTGCCGAGGCGGCGACCGAGGCCGAGGCCACCGTCGCGGCCGTGACCGAGACGCCCACCGAGCCCGTCGCGGAGCCCGTCGCGGAGCCCGTCGCGGAGCCCGTCGCGGACGCCACGCCGGATCCGGCCACCGAGGCGAAGGCCGAGCCCGAGGCGAAGGCCGCACTGGCCAAGGCCAAGCCCGCCGTGAAGGCCAAGGCCACCGAGGCCCCGGCCGTGGCAGACGCCCAGCCGGAAGCCGTGACCGAGCCCGCCGCTGAGGCCGCGCCCGCCGAGCCGGTCGCCGAGACCCCGGCCGCCGAACCCGCCGCCAAGACTCGCGCCAAGGCGAAGCCCGCCACCAGGGCGAAGGCCGAGCCCGAGGCGAAGGCCGAACCCAAGGCCACCGGGACCCCGGCCGTGGCGGACGCCGAGCCGGAAGCCGTGACCAAGCCGGTCGCCGAGCCCGCCGCCAAGACCCGCGCCAAGGCCAAGCCCGCCACCAAGGCGAAGGCCGAACCCGAGGCCAAGGTCGCATCGGCCAAGGCCAAGCCCGCCGCGAAGGCCAAGGCCACCGAGGCCCCGGCCGTGGCGGACGCCGAGCCGGAAGCCGTGACCAAGCCCGAGGCCGCACCGGCCAAGGCCAAGCCCGCCGCGAAGGCCAAGGCCACCGAGGCCCCGGCCGTGGCGGGCGCCGAGCCGGAAGCCGTGACCGAGCCCGAGGCGAAGGCCATCCCCGCCGAGCCGGTCGCCGAGACCCCGGCCGCCGAACCCGCCGCCAAGACCCGCGCCAAGGCCAAGCCCGCCACCCAGGCGAAGGCCGAACCCGAGGTGAAGGCCGCACCGGCCAAGGCCAAGCCCGCCAGCAAGGCCACCAGCACCAAGGCCGCAGCGGTCAAGGCCGAGGCCGAGGCCGACGCGGTCGGTGAGGTGACGGTGGGCGCCGGGGGCGGTGCGGCGGGGGCGGCCCACTCCGCGGCTCGCGTCAAGAGCCGCGCCCCGGGCCTCACCGCCGCCTACCAGGCCGCGGGTGCCGCCCTGGAGAAGAACGGGCTGACCGGGGCGCGGGCCACCGTGTACCTCGTGCTCGACCGGTCCGGGTCGATGCGGCCCTACTACAAGGACGGCTCGGCGGCGGCGCTCGCCGAGCAGACCCTCGCCCTCGCCGCCCACCTCGACGAGCGCGAGACCCCGACCGTGCACACGGTGTTCTTCTCCACGGAGATCGACGCCACCGGCGACCTCACGCTCGACACCGAGGGCCACGAGGGCAGGATCGACGCCTGGCACGCGGAGGCGGGCCGGATGGGCCGCACCAGCTACCACCGCGCCATCGAGGAGATCGTCGCCCACCACGGGGCGTCGGCGGACCCGACCGTCCCGGCGCTGGTCGTCTTCCAGACCGACGGCCCGCCGGACGTGCAGCGCCCGGCGAACGAGGCCCTCGCGAAGGCGGCGAGCCACCCGGTCCACTTCCAGTTCGTGGGCTTCGGCGACCCGGAGTCGAAGAACTTCGACTACCTGCGCAAGCTGCGGGCCGACAACGCCGGCTACTTCCACGCGGGCCCGTCCCCGCTGGAGCTGACCGACGCCGAGCTGTACGAGGGCGTACTGGCCACCTGGCGCCCGTGACCCCCGGCCGAACCGGACGAGGGCGGTCCACCCGCTGAAACGCGGGTGAACCGCCCTCGTCCGGGCCAGTAGGATTTCGCCCATGGCGGCCACTGGAACCGAGAAGCAGGGTGCGAAGGCGTACTACGTCTCCACCCCGATCTATTACGTAAACGACGCTCCTCACCTGGGCCACGCCTACACGACCGTCGCAGGGGACGTGCTCACGCGCTGGCACCGTCAGCGCGGCGAGAAGGTGTGGTACCTCACCGGCACGGACGAGCACGGTCAGAAGATCATGCGCACGGCCGACGCGAACGGAGTGACTCCCCAGGAGTGGTGCGACAAGCTCGTCACCGAGGCCTGGAAGCCCCTCTGGGAGCACCTCAACATCGCGAACGACGACTTCATCCGCACGACGGAGAAGCGGCACACGGACCGCGTGCAGGAGTTCGTCCAGGATCTCCACGACAAGGGCGAGATCTACAAGGGCGGCTACGAGGGCCCGTACTGCGTCGGCTGTGAGGAGTACAAGCTCCCCGGCGACCTCATCGAGGACGGGAACGGCACGAAGCTGTGCCCGATCCACAAGACGCCGGTGGAGATCCTCAAGGAGGAGAACTACTTCTTCAAGCTGAGCGAGTACGGCGACAGGCTCCTCGCCCTCTACGAGGCGAACCCCGGCTTCATCCAGCCGGAGTCCGCGCGCAACGAGGTCGTGAACTTCGTCAAGCAGGGCCTTCAGGACCTGTCGATCTCGCGCTCGACGTTCGACTGGGGCGTCCCGGTCCCGTGGGACGACAAGCACGTCATCTACGTGTGGATCGACGCGCTCCTCAACTACGCGACGGCCGTGGGCTACGGCGCGAACCAGGAGAAGTTCGACGCGACGTTCCCGGCCGACGTGCACCTGGTCGGCAAGGACATCCTCCGGTTCCACGCCGTCATCTGGCCCGCCATGCTGATGGCGCAGGGCCTGCCGGTCCCCGGCAGGGTCGCGGCGAACGGCTGGCTGATGGTCGGCGGCGAGAAGATGTCGAAGTCGAACCTGACCGGCATCAAGCCGCAGGACCTCACCTCGCACTTCGGCGTGGACGCGTACCGCTGGTACTTCCTGCGCGCGATCGCGTTCGGCAGCGACGGCTCGTTCTCGTGGGAGGACTTCACCGCCCGCTACACGTCCGAGCTGGCCAACGACTACGGCAACCTCGCCTCGCGCGTGGCCGCGATGGTCGGCAAGTACTTCGACGGCGCGCTGCCGCAGGCCACCGCCGCGGGCGCGGCCGAGCAGGCCGTCCAGGACGGCCTGACCACGGCCGTCGCCGAGGCCGACCGGAAGATCGGCGACGACCTGGACTTCCAGGGCGGCATCCTGGCGATCTTCGACTTCGTGAAGCAGGTCAACGGCTACATCACGGAGCAGGAGCCCTGGAAGGTCGCCAAGGACACGTCGGAGGAGGGCAGGGCCCGCCTCGCGACGATCCTGTACACGGCCGCCGAGGCGCTGCGCGGCGTCGCCGTCCTGCTGAACCCGGTGATGCCGGAGACCTCGCAGAAGCTGTGGGAGTCGCTCGGCGCCGAGGCGTCGCTGGGCGCCCTCGCACAGCAGCCGGTGCAGTCCGCCGGCACCTGGGGGCAGCTGTCCGCGGGCGCCACGGTGACCAAGGGCGCGGTGCTCTTCCCGCGCCTGGAGGAGAAGAAGGACCAGTAGGCCCGGCCCTTCCCGCACAGCCGCCCACGGCCCGGACCACGGCAGCACGCCGCGGTCCGGGCCGTTCGCCGTCGGTGCGGAGGGATTCACCCCCATGGGCAGATACGCCCCCGCACACCGTACGGACACCGCGCCGGGCCTCAGGCGTCCCTCGCCCGCAGCACCGCCCACCCCGCCACCAGGGCCACCCCCGCGTACCCGGCCAGCACCGCCAGCCCCGCGCCCGGTGACAGGGGGGCCGTCCCGGTGCCCGTCGCCGTCTGGACGGCGAGGCCGGCCGTCATCGGGGACGCCTTCTGCACCGCGTGCAGCACATGGTCCGGCATCGGGACGACGAGGATCGCCAGATACGGGCCGTACAGCAGCGTCAGCGCCACCCCCACCGCGGCCGCCGCGTGCCGCACGACCAGGGCGATCCCCGCGGCCAGCAGCGCCGTCAGCAGCAGATAGGCCGCCGTGCCGGACGCCGCCCGCCACACCGCGCCCGACGACAGGGGCAGCTGCCCCGCCCCGTCGAGCACGCCCCGCCCGGCCGCCAGCGCCACCGCCACCGCCGGGACGGCGAGCCCCGCGACCGCCCCGGCGACCAGCAGCGTCTTCGCGGCGAAGACCCGGCCGCGGCGCGGGTCGGCCAGCAGCGTCGTCCGGATCGTGCGCGGGTACTCCGACGACACCACCGCCACGGCGACGAGCACGGCGACGGCCTGCGCGAAGTAGACGCCGGACAGCGACAGCGCCGTCGCGTCGAGGGTGCCGGACTGCTCCGGGTGCGCGACCGCGGCGACGAGGACCGTGCAGCCGACCATCGTCAGGGGCAGCGCGGCCAGGGTCCACGCCTGCCCCGGCACGGTGCGCAGCTTGGTCCACTCGCCGCGCAGGGCGCGCGCCACCGGCCCCTTCACACGTCCCGCCGCACGAGCCGGAGGCGGGCGGCGGCCAGGACCGCCACCACGTACAGGCACAGCACGCCGAAGCCCGCCCACGGCGTGGTCGGGTCGTCGATGAGGCGCCGGGTCTGCTGGATCGCCAGTCCGGCCGCGGGCGTCGCGCTGCCGACGACGTCGCCGAAGGTGATCGAGGTGGTCGACGCCACGATCGGCAGTACCACCACGGCCACGAACATGAGGACGATCGCCGGGACCGTGCGGCGCAGCAGCGCGCCCACGCCCAGGCCGAGGACGGCGATCAGGGCGAGGAACGCGGCGCTGCCGACGACGGCACGGACGCTGGCGGGGTCGGTGAGCGAGGGGGTGGTGAACAGGGGCGGCCGGAAGCCGTTCGCGCGCTGGTAGGGGCGGGCCAGGAGGAACGCGGCGACCGTGGCCGGCAGCGCGACGGCGAAGACGGCCGCGCCGAGCACCACCGCCTTCGCGGCCAGGACCCGGCCGCGGCGCGGACTCGCGGTGAACGTCGTGCGGACCGTGCCCGTCCTGTACTCGGAGGTGACGAACAGGACGCCGAGCGCGATCACGGCGAGCGCGGCGAGCCGGGTGCCGCTCTCCAGCGCCTGGGCGACGAGGTCGACGCCGGGCCCCTCGCCCGCCCCGGCCATGCCGAGGCCGCCCAGGTCACCGCTGCCGGTGACGGTGAGGGCGCCGGAGGCGCTGCGGTGCAGGGTGCCGGGGGCGGCCCGCTCCAGCGGCGGTTGGTCCTTCGGGCGCGGCTGCACGACGTCCGTGCGGGTCCAGCCGCCGCGCACCGGCATCGTGACGTGGTCGAAGGTGGCCCGGCCCGTCGTCGGCACGGGGTGGGCGGCGACCATGGTGGGGCCGGTCCGCCGCTCGACCGTGTGCTGCGGGGAGGCGACGAAGACGCCCGCCCGCGCGCCCGTCGCCGGCAGGTGCGCCACCGGCAGCGTGCCGAGGGTGTGCCAGGAGCGGCCGTCGGCCGAGTGGGCGCCGGTGACCCGCGCGCCCACCCGGGTCAGCCGCAGCCAGACGGGCGCCCGCACGTCGCCGCCGCCGGTCAGCTCGTGCGTGCCGTCGGTCATCATGCGCAGGCCGTGCCCGGGCGTCACCATCAGGGCCGCGTACGACGATCCGCTCGTCGTGCCGTCCTTGAGCAACAGGCCCGCCTTGGCCCAGGGTTCGCCGCCCCGCTGGCCGGAGACGCGCGCGGTGTAGGTGCCGTCGGCGGTCGTGGCCGTGCGGTGCGCGAAGGTGAGGCTGTCGAACTCGGTGGGCCCGTCGTAGCCGGTCCTGCTGCCGCTGGCCGACACGAGGGTCAGCAGGAGCAGCAGCGCCGCCATGGCGACGAGCGCGAAGCCGGTGCTGCGCACGGACCGCAGCTTGGTCCACTCGGCGCGCAGGGCCCGCACGGACGCGTTCATGACGCCTCCCGCGCGGTGAACTCGGCGTCGTCGGAGGTCAGTTCCATGTACGCCTCCTCCAGCGTGGCCCGGTGCCGGGTGAGTTCGCGGAAGGGGACGGAGTCCGCGCCGAGCAGCCGGGCGACCTGCTGCGCGGGCAGTCCGGTGACGGTGAGGGAGTCGGGGCCGTTCATGACGACCGTGGCCCCGGCGCCGCTGAGCACCGTCAGCGCCTCGGCGCGCCGGTCGGTGCGCAGGGCGACGCGGTCGCCGGACACCGCGTCGAGCAGGTCGGACACCTCGGTGTCGGCGAGCAGCCGGCCCCGGCCGATCACGAGGAGGTGGTCCGCGGTGTCCTCCAGTTCGCTCATCAGGTGGGAGGAGACCAGCACCGTACGGCCTTCGGCGGCGAGGGACCTGAGGAGGCGGCGGATCCACCGGACGCCCTCGGGGTCGAGGCCGTTGACCGGCTCGTCGAGGATCAGGACGGGCGGGTCGCCGAGCAGCGCGGCGGCGATGCCGAGGCGTTGCCGCATGCCGAGCGAGAAGCCGCCGGCGCGTTTGCGGGCCGCCGGGGTCAGGCCGACCCGGTCCAGGACGAGGTCGACGCGGCGGGCCGGGAAGCCGCTGTAGTGGGCGAGCCAGAGCAGGTGGTCCCGGGCCCGGCGGCCCGGGTGCAGCGCCTCGCTGTCGAGCAGCGCGCCGACCGTGGCGAGGGGTTCGCCGAGTCGCGTGTACGGGCGTCCGCCGATCAGCGCGGTGCCGCTGTCGGGGGTGTCGAGCCCGAGGAGCATCCGCAGCGTCGTCGACTTCCCGGCGCCGTTGGGCCCCACGAACCCGGTGACCCGCCCCGGCGGCACCGTGAAACTCAGCCCGTCGACGGCCGTCCGCCCGCCGTACCGCTTGCACAGTCCCCGAGCCTCGATGCTCGGTCCGTCCCTGAATCCGCTCATACCCAGAAGGTAGGAACCCGGCCCCGCCGCGGCGTCCCGCCCCGGCGTGCTTTCCGCCCGCCCCCGCTCCCCCCGCAGGGGGACGCCGCGGCCCGGCCGCGCCCCCGATAATGACCGGCATGAAGGGGACCGCGACCGCCCGGAGAGCCCTGGCCCACCCCGACCTCCCGCTGACCGCGGCAGCGGCCCTCACCGCCCTGGCCCTCGCGGAGACCCTCGGCCCGGCCACCCCGGCCCGCCCCGACACCCTTCTCGGCCTGCTCGCCCTGGGCCTCGGCGCCACGGTCCCGCTCGCCTTCCTGCGCTCCCAGCCCCTCCTCACCGCGGTGACCGTGACCGCGGCGGCGCTGCTCACCCCGCCCACGTACGACCGGGTCCTGCTCTCCGGGCTCCCGGCGCTGGCGGCGGTCCTGTACACGGTGGGCCGGCGGTCGGCGGGCACCACCACGGTGGCGTTCGCCGTCCCGTTCGCCGGCTGCGCGCTGGCCGGCGTCCCCCACGGCACGCCGCTCCTCGTCGGCGCCGGTACCGCCCTGGCCGCCGGGCACGCCCGCCGCATCCGCGCCGAGCACGACCACCGCGCCGCGGTCGACTGGGCGCACGCCGACACCGCCCTCGCCCACGCGACCCTCGGCGAACGGGCGCGCATCGCACGGGAGTTGCACGACATCGTCGCCCACCACATCTCGACGGTCTCGGTGCAGGCGGAGACGGCCCGGTACACGACGCCGGGGCTGCCGCCCGAGGGCGCGGAGAAGTTCCTGGCGATCGGCGGCACGGCCCGGCTTGCGCTGACCGAGATGCGCCGGCTGCTGGGCGTGCTGCGCGCGGACGTGCCCGAGGAGGCGGCCCGGGCCCGGGCCCCGCAGCCGGGCCTCGACCAGCTGCTCGCGCTCGTCGACGAGGCCCGCGCGACGTCCGGCGGCGCGGTCCGGCTCATCGTGCGCGGCCCGGTCCGCCCCCTCGGACCCGGGCTGGAACTGACCGCGTACCGCATCGTCCAGGAAGCCCTGACCAACGCGCGCCGGCACGCCCCCGGCGCCGCGACCGATGTGGAACTGCACTACGGGGAGGATGAGTTGAGACTCCGGATACGCGACTGCGGACCCGGCGGCGGCCCGCTCCGGGACGGCGGCCACGGCCTGCTCGGCATGCGCGAGCGCACCGCGGTGGCGGGCGGCACCCTGCACACGGGTCCGGCCCCGGCCGGCGGCTTCCTGGTGGAGGCGGCGCTGCCGGTCCGCCGCCCGGAGACCCCGTGAGCACCCCCATCCGCCTCGTCGTCGCCGACGACCAGGACGTCGTGCGCGCCGGGTTCGGCGCCCTCCTCGACAGCCGGCCGGACTTCACGGTCGTCGGCAGCGCGAGCGGCGGCGCGCAGGCGGTCCGGGTCTGCCGGGAGACGCACCCCGATCTCGTCCTCATGGACGTCCGGATGCCGGGCATGGACGGCATCGAGGCCACCCGCCGCATCATCCGGGAACAGCCCGGCATCCGCGTCGTGATGCTGACGACCTTCGACCTCGACGAGTACGTGTACGACGCGCTCGCGGCCGGTGCCAGCGGCTTCCTCCTCAAGGACATGCAGGCCGAGCGGCTGTTCGAGGCGGTGCGGGTGGTCGCGGCGGGCGAGGCGCTGCTCGCGCCGACCGTCACCCGGCGGCTGATCTCCGAGTTCACCCGGCTGCGCCCGCGCGCGGTCCCCGAGCGGGCCCGCGCCGTCGACGCGCTGACCCCGCGCGAGCGCGAGGTGCTGCGGCTGATCGCGGAGGGGCTGTCGAACCAGGAGATCGCGGCGCGGCTCGTGGTCGGCGGGGAGACGGTGAAGACCCATGTCAGCCGGGTGCTGGCCAAGCTGGGGGTGCGCGACCGGGCGCAGGCGGTGGTGGCGGCGTACGAGTCGGGGCTGGTGGTGCCGCGCTCGGGGTGACGCGGCCACCGCCCCCGGTACACGGCCGCCACCCCCCGGTACACGGCCGCCGCCCCCGGTACACGCCAGGGGCCCGGAACCGGCGGACGGTTCCGGGCCCCTGCGGGTGGAGCGGGTGCTACTTCTTCTCGACCGGCTTGCGCAGCTGGATGTTGAGCTCGCGCAGACGCGACTCGTCCAGCTCGGTCGGGGCGCCCATCATCAGGTCCTGCGCGTTGCCGTTCAGCGGGAAGGAGATCGTCTCCCGGATGTTCGGCTCGTCGGCGAGGAGCATGACGATGCGGTCGACGCCCGGGGCGATCCCGCCGTGCGGCGGGGCGCCGAAGCGGAACGCGCGGAGCATGCCCGCGAACTCGGCCTCGACGGTGTCACGGTCGTAGCCCGCGATCTCGAAGGCCTTGAGCATGATGTCGGGCTCGTGGTTGCGGATCGCGCCGGAGGACAGCTCGATGCCGTTGCAGACGATGTCGTACTGCCAGGCCAGGATGTCGAGCGGGTCCTTCTCCTCCAGGTCCTGCATGCCGCCCTGCGGCATGGAGAACGGGTTGTGGGAGAAGTCGATCTTCCCGGTCTCCTCGTCCTTCTCGTACATCGGGAAGTCGACGATCCAGCAGAACCGGAACACGCCCTCCTCGAAGTGGCCGGCGCGCTTGGCGGCCTCGACGCGGACGGCGCCCATGATCTTGGAGACCTCGTCGAACTCGCCGGCGCCGAAGAACACGGCGTGACCGGCCTTCAGGCCGAGGCGGTCGGTGAGGACCTTGACGTTCTCCTCCGTCAGGAACTTCGCGATCGGGCCGGCGAACGCGCCGTCCTCGCCGACGCGGATCCAGGCCAGGCCCTTGGCGCCCTGCTCCACCGCGTAGTCACCGAGGCCGTCGAAGAACTTGCGGGACTGCCCGGCCGTGTCCGGCACGGGCAGCGCGCGCACGTGCTTGCCGGCGAACGCCTTGAACTCGGAGCCCTCGAACACGTCGGTGATGTCGACGAGTTCGAGCTGGGCGCGCAGGTCCGGCTTGTCGTTGCCGTACTTCAGCATCGACTCGCGGAACGGGATGCGCGGGAACGGGCTGGTGACCTCGCGGCCGCCGCCGAACTCCGTGAACAGCTCCGTCATGAGCTTCTCGATGGGCCGGAAGACGTCCTCCTGCTCCACGAAGCTCATCTCGACGTCGAGCTGGTAGAACTCGCCCGGCGAGCGGTCGGCGCGCGCGTCCTCGTCGCGGAAGCACGGCGCGATCTGGAAGTAGCGGTCGAAGCCCGAGATCATCAGCAGCTGCTTGAACTGCTGCGGGGCCTGCGGCAGCGCGTAGAACTTGCCGGGGTTCAGGCGGGAGGGGACGACGAAGTCCCGGGCGCCCTCGGGGGAGGTCGCGGTGAGGATCGGCGTCGCCATCTCGTTGAAGCCGAGGGCGACCATCTTCGAGCGGATCGAGGCGATGACCGCGCTGCGCAGCATGATGTTGCGGTGCATGCGCTCGCGGCGCAGGTCGAGGAAGCGGTACTCCAGGCGCCGCTCCTCGTTCACCCCGTCGTCCGCGTTGATCGTGAAGGGGATCTGCTGGGCCGCGCCCAGGACCTCGACCTCGGCGGCCTCGATCTCGATCTCGCCGGTCGGCAGCTCGCCGTTCACGTTGTCCGCGCCGCGGGAGACGACCTTGCCGTCCACCCGGACGACGGTCTCCTTGGTGAGCTTGTCCAGGACCTCGGCGGCCTTCGTGCCCGGGCGGGCGACGAGCTGCGTGATGCCGTAGTGGTCGCGGAGATCGATGAAGAGGATGCCGCCCAGGTCTCGGCGATTGTGCAGCCAGCCGCTCAGCCGGACGTCGGAGCCGACGTCAGAGGCGCGGAGCTCGCCGCAGGTGTGGGACCTGTACCGATGCATCGTCGTTCATCCAGCCTTTGCGCTTGGGGTTCCCGGGGAGACAACCCGGATCTCCCCAAGGGTACCGGCCGCCCGGCGGCCGCCCGCCGAACACTCTCGGTGGCAGGGACCGATCACCTCTTCCTAGAGTGGAGCAATGCGCACTGGTGACCCCCTCCCTCCGGTGGAGGACGTCCTCTCCGCCCTCGCGACCGGCCTGTGGCGCTGGGACAACCGGACGGGCACCGTCACCTTCGACGCGGAGGCCGCCCGGCTCGTCGGGCTGCCCGCACGGCACACGACCCTCTCGGAGTCCGGCGCCCGCGCCCGCTTCCACCCGGTGGACTGGAACGAGATCGACGGCATCATCCGGCTCGCCGTCGCCGAGGGCACCCTCGCCGAGGCCCGGTTGCGCATCATGGACGACCGGGGCCGGGTCGTGCGGACCGTGCGCAGCCGCTCCAAGCCGGTGGTGGCGGGCGACGCCCCGGACCTGTTCGAGGTGATCGGCACCCTTCAGGAGGTGGCCGAGCCGCCGCCCGGCGCCTCCGCCCGCACCCCCGTCACCGGCGACTGGCGGCGCTCCCGCGAGGCGTTCCTGCTGGACGCGGGGCGCGCCCTCGCCGAGGCGGACTCCACGGCGGAGGTGCTGCGGGTCGCGGCCGGCCTGTCCATGCCGGGCTTCTCGCCCGACGGGCTCGCCGTGTTCGGCGTCGCGGGCGACCGGCTCACCGTCATCGGCCACCACGGCCACCAGCCGGGCTCCGAGGGCCCCTTCACGGACATGGACCTCGCCACGGACTATCCGGCGGCGGAGGTCTGCCGCACCGGTCGCGCCGTCTACCTCTCCGCGCCCGAGGAGTACCGGCGCCGCTATCCGGCGGCCTGGCCGCTCGCGGCCCGCTTCAACCGGCAGTCGTGGGCGTTCCTGCCGCTGGTCGTCGCCGGGCGCACCATCGGCGCGTGGATGGCGGGCTTCGCCTACCGGGTCACGTTCACCCCCGACGAGCGCTCGGTGCTGACCACGGTGGCCCGGATGCTGGCGCAGGCCCTCTCCCGGGCCGGGGTCACGGAGTCGGAGCGGGCGCTGACCGACGGGCTCCAGAAGTCGATGCTGCCCACGATCGGCCCCGAGATCCCCGGCATGACCATCGCGGCCCGCTACGTCCCGACCGGCGGCGGGCTCCAGGTCGGCGGCGACTGGTACGACATGATTCCGCTGCCCAGCGGGCGGATCGCGCTGGTCATCGGTGACGTCCAGGGCCACGACGTGCAGGCGGCGGGCCTCATGGGCCAGCTGCGGATCGCGCTGCGCGCCTACGCGTCGGAGGGGCACCGCCCCGACGCGGTCCTCTCCCGCGCCTCCCGCTTCCTGTACGGGATCACCGCCGGCGCCGCCGACCCGGCGGGCCCGGCGGACCAGCGCTTCGCGACCTGCCTGTACGTCGAGGCCGACCCGGTCACGGGCACCCTGGAGGTGGCCCGCGCGGGCCACCCGGACCCCGCGATACGCACCGCCGACGGCACGGTGATGATGCGTCCCACCGCGGGCGGACTGCCGCTCGGCATCGACCCGGACGCCGACTATCCGACGACCCCGCTCGCCCTCGAACCGTCCGAGACCCTGCTGATCTGCACGGACGGCCTGATCGAGACGGGCGGGCACGATCTCGACTCGGGCTGGTCCCGGATCCGTACGACGCTGGAGACGGTCCCCGCCGACAATCTGGAGGAGCTGGCGGACGCCCTCGTCCAGGCGGTCCACGGGCCGTCCTCACACCACACCACGGGCCCGCTCGCGGACCGCCGCGAGGACGACATAGCCCTGCTCCTGCTGCGCCGGGCGACCGAGTCGCGGGTGCCCGTCACGGCCCGGCGCACCGCCATGACCGTCGCGCAGGCCGAGCCGGAGCGGATCGCCGTCGCCCGTCAGCAGCTGCGCGAGCTGCTGCACGACTGGACCGACGAGGACCAGGTCGACTCGGCGGTCCTGATGGTCTCCGAGATGGTCACCAATGTGCTGGTGCACACCGACGGCGACGCGCTGCTGGTCGCGGAGGTCGGCCGCGGCTGCGAGGGGCCGCGGCGGCTGCGGGTGGAGGTCGCCGACGCCTCGGACGACCTGCCGCACAAGCGCAGGCCGGGCGAGCTGGCGTCGTCCGGGCGCGGCCTGGTGCTGATGGAGCTGCTCGCGCAGAAGTGGGGCGTCGACCCGCGGGGCGAGGGCAAGAGCATCTGGTTCGAGCTGTACGAGCCGCCGGCCCCGGTGCGGGACCCGGCCCCGGCCCCGGACCCGGACCCGGCGGACCGCGGCGGGCCGGGCGTCGCTCAGTCGGCGGTCTCCCGGGGGACCGCGGGCTCCGGCGGACCGCTGTAACGTCCCTTCAGCTCCCCGATGATCCCGAACGCGGCGGCCGTCAGCGGCACCGCGAGCAGCATCCCGAGGATGCCGGCGACGGAGGCCCCCGCGGCGATGGCCAGCATCACCATGGCCGGGTGCATCTGCACCGTGCGCGACTGGATCATGGGCTGGAGGATGTGCCCCTCCAGCTGCTGCACCGCGAGGATCACGCCGAGCGTCCACAGGGCGATGACGAAGCCGCGGTCGGCGAGGGCGACGAGGACGGCGACGGCGCCGGAGATGGTGGCGCCGAGGTAGGGGATGTAGGCGCCGACGAAGACGAGCGCGCCCAGTCCCACCGCGCCCGGCACGCCCAGGATCAGCAGGCCGATGGTGATGCACAGGGCGTCGATGAGCGCGATGAAGGTCGTCCCGCGCATGAATCCCGAGATCGCCTCGTAGGCGCGGCGGCCCATGGCCTCGATGACCTCGCCGGCGCCGCGCGGGGCGACGGCGTGGGCCAGTCCGACGGCCCGGTCGGAGTCCTTGAGGAAGAAGAACGTGAGCAGCAGCGCGAGCACGGAGGTCGCGAGCAGCGAGCCGATCACGGAGAGCCCGGTGAGCACGCCGCCGGCCAGGCTTGAGCCCCACTTGGAGAGCAGGCTCTTGGCGTTGTCGGCGACGTTGCCGAGGTCGTCGGCGCCGGACAGGCCGAAGTGCGCGCGGATCCAGTCGCCCGCGTCCTGCACGGAGTCGACGATCTGGTCGCCGGTGTCGATGAGCGCCTTGACCACGATGTACCCGGCGCCGCCGACGACGGCGACCAGGGCGACGCAGGTCAGCACGGCGGCGAGGGCGCGGGGCACCTTGTGCTTGTTCAGCCACTCGAACACGGGGGCGAGCAGCGCGGTCCCGAGCAGTGCGAGCAGGACCGGGGTGACCGCCGACTTGAACACGACGCAGAGCCAGATGCCGACGGCGGCGACCCCGGTGACGAGCAGGGCCACCGTGCACCAGGCGGCGGTGCGCCGGGCCCCCTCGGGGAGCAGGGGCGTGCTCCTGGGGCGTCCTGCGGCCGGTTCCTGGGACTCTCGGGTCGTCTGCACTCCCCCAGGCCATCACGCGCGCGTGGCCCCGACCTTCCGGGCGGGGCCACGCGGGTGACGTGCTGTCAGCTGGTGTGCGGCAGCCGCTCCGCGCTGGGGACGACGCCCAGGCGGCCGGCCTGGAAGTCGTCGAAGGCCTGCTGGAGTTCGGCCTTGGTGTTCATCACGAACGGGCCGTAGTGCGCCATGGGCTCGCGGATCGGCCGGCCGCCCAGGATCACGACCTCCAGGTCGGGGGTGTGCGCGTCCTGCGACGCGTCGGCCCGCACGGTCAGGGACGAGCCCGCGCCGAACACGGCCGTCTGCCCCGTGTGGACGGGCCGCCGGTCGGTGCCGACGGTGCCGCGTCCGGCGAGGACGTAGACCAGTCCGTTGTAGTCCTCGCGCCAGGGCAGGGTCGCCTCGGCGCCGGGGCGGACGGTGGCGTGCACCATCGTGATCGGCGTGTGGGTGATGCCGGGGCCCTCGTGGCCGTCGAAGTCACCGGCGATGACGCGGAGCAGCGCGCCGCCGTCCTCGGTGGTGAGCAGCTTGACCTGGCCGCCGCGGATGTCCTGGTAGCGCGGGTCCTGCATCTTGTCCTTGGCGGGCAGGTTCACCCACAGCTGGAGGCCGTGGAAGAGGCCGCCGGACATGACGAGGGACTCCGGCGGCGCCTCGATGTGCAGCAGGCCCGAGCCGGCCGTCATCCACTGGGTGTCGCCGTCGGTGATGGTGCCGCCGCCGCCGTGGCTGTCCTGGTGGATGAAGGTGCCGTCGATGATGTACGTGACGGTCTCGAAGCCGCGGTGCGGGTGCCAGGGGGTGCCCTTGGGCTCTCCGGGCGCGTACTCCACCTCGCCCATCTGGTCCATCATGATGAACGGGTCGAGGTGGCGGTAGTTGATCCCGGCGAACGCGCGGCGCACCGGGAAGCCCTCGCCCTCGAAGCCGGTGGGCGCGGTCGTCACGGCGAGCACGGGGCGCGCCACGGAGTCGGCCGGCGCGGTCACACGGGGCAGGGTCAGCGGGTTCTCGACGGTCACAGCGGGCATTTTGGGGACCTCCTCGGTTCCTCGTGCCTCGATATTAGTTGAACGTAGAACTTTCTGCCACCTGGAACGCCGAACGCCCGGAGGGCATTCCCTCCGGGCGTTCGGGGTGCGGGGTCATGGCGCTCGGCCGCCCGCGGCTCAGCCGTACATCCGCCGCATGGCGAAATCGACCATCTGTTCGACGGCCTTCGCGTCGAAGACCATCCGGTGCTCGCCCTCCATGTCGAGGACGAAGCCGTATCCGGTGGGCAGCAGGTCGATCACCTCGGCGCCGGTGATGACGAAATACTTGGACTCCTTGCCCGCGTACCGGCGCAGCTCCTTGAGCGTGGTGAACATCGGGATCACCGGCTGCTGCGTGTTGTGCAGCGCCAGGAACCCCGGGTTGTCGCCGCGCGGGCAGTAGACCTTCGACGTGGCGAAGATCTGCTGGAAGTCCTCGGCGGACATCGAGCCGGTGGTGAACGCGCGGACCGCGTCGGCGAGCGACGGCGGCGACGGCTCCGGGTACAGCGGCGGCGCCTGCTGCCCGTACCCGCCCATGCCGGCCTGCGGGGGCATGCCCTGCTGCGGCGGCGCGTACTGCTGCTGGCCGCCCGCCCCGCCCGGGGCCCGCTCGTATCCGTACATGGGGCCAAGAGTACCGAGGGCCGGCGGGGCGGCGCGGCCGAGCGGCCCGTGTTCACCGAACTGCCGGACATCCAGGGGCTGTTGGTGGTGGAATTCCGGCACGCGACGGCCCCCCGCGGCCGAGCGTTCCGTCACAGTCGGCCCCGCAGGGGTTGCATCTTATTACCGACGGGTAGCATCCTGGTGGTTACTAGTTGGTATGCATACGAGACCGGCCGCGGCCGGTCTCTCCCGAGCCTTTACGGAGCCGTCGCCATGGGGCACTACAAGTCGAATCTCCGCGACATCGAGTTCAACCTCTTCGAGGTGCTCGGCCGCGACAAGCTGTACGGCACCGGACCGTTCGGGGAGATGGACGTCGACACAGCCAGGAGCATCCTCGAAGAGACGACCCGTCTCGCCGAGAACGACCTGGCCGAGTCGTTCGCGGACGCGGACCGCACCCCGCCGGTCTTCGACCCGACGACGAACACCGCGCCGGTCCCGGAGTCGTTCAAGAAGTCCTACAAGGCCTTCATGGACGCCGAGTACTGGCGCCTCGGCCTGCCCGAGGAGATCGGCGGCACCACCGCCCCGCGCTCCCTGATCTGGGCCTTCGCCGAGCTGATCCTGGGCGCGAACCCGGCGATCTGGATGTATTCCTCGGGCCCCGCCTTCGCGGGCATCCTCTTCGAGGAGGGCAACGAGGCGCAGAAGAAGGTCGCCGAGATCGCCGTCGAGAAGCAGTGGGGCTCGACGATGGTGCTGACCGAGCCGGACGCCGGCTCGGACGTCGGCGCCGGCCGCACCAAGGCCGTGCAGCAGGACGACGGCTCGTGGCACATCGAGGGCGTGAAGCGGTTCATCACGTCCGGTGAGCACGACATGTCGGAGAACATCCTCCACTACGTCCTCGCCCGCCCCGAGGGCCACGGCCCCGGCACCAAGGGCCTGTCGCTCTTCCTGGTCCCGAAGTTCGAGTTCGACTGGGAGACCGGCGAGCTGGGCGAGCGCAACGGCGTGTACGCGACCAACGTCGAGCACAAGATGGGCCTCAAGGCGTCCAACACCTGCGAGATGACCTTCGGCGACCAGCACCCCGCCAAGGGCTGGCTGATCGGCGACAAGCACGACGGCATCCGCCAGATGTTCCGCATCATCGAGTTCGCCCGCATGATGGTCGGCACGAAGGCGATCTCGACGCTGTCGACGGGCTACCTGAACGCGCTGGAGTACGCCAAGGAGCGCGTCCAGGGCTCCGACCTCGCCGCCTTCGGCGACAAGGCCGCGCCCAAGGTCACCGTCACGCACCACCCGGACGTGCGCCGCTCGCTGCTCACGCAGAAGGCGTACGCGGAGGGCATGCGCTCGCTGGTCCTCTACACCGCCTCGGTGCAGGACGCGATCCAGGTCAAGGAGACCGCGGGCGAGGACGCCTCGGCCGAGCACGCGCTGAACGACCTGCTCCTGCCGATCGTGAAGGGCTACGGCTCGGAGAAGGGCTACGAGCAGCTCGCGCAGTCGCTCCAGACCTTCGGCGGCTCCGGCTTCCTCCAGGAGTACCCGATCGAGCAGTACATCCGGGACTCCAAGATCGACACCCTCTACGAGGGCACCACGGCCATCCAGGGCCAGGACTTCTTCTTCCGCAAGATCGTCCGCAACCAGGGCGCCGCGCTGAACGGCCTGGCCGAGGAGATCAAGAAGTTCCTCGCCGTGGAGAGCGGCGGCGAGGAGCTGGCCGGGGCCCGCGAGTCGCTGGCCAAGGCCGCCGTCGAGCTGGAGGCCATCGTCGGCGTCATGCTGACCGACCTGGCCGCCACCGAGCAGGACGCCCAGAACATCTACAAGGTGGGCCTGAACACCACCCGCCTGCTGATGGCCTCCGGCGACGTGGTCGTCGGCTACCTCCTGGTCAAGGGCGCCGCCGTCGCCACCGAGCGGCTCGCCGCCGGTGCCTCCGGCAAGGACGCCGCGTTCTACCAGGGCAAGGTCGCCGCCGCCAAGTTCTTCGCGGCGAACGTCCTCCCCGGCGTCACCGGCGCCCGCAAGCTGGCCCAGTCCACCAGCGAGTCCGGCCTGGACGTCATGACCCTGGACGAGTCGGCCTTCTGACCGCCCCGCCCCCGCGCCCCCCAGGGGGCGCGGGGACCGGCGCGAGAAGCGACCACCGACCCGCGGACGAAAACGAGGGAAGCCGCGCGCAGCGCAAGGCTTCAGGGGCGCGGGGAACGGCGCGAGAAGCGGCCACCGGCCCGCGGACGAACACGAGGGAAGCCGCGCGCAGCGCAAGGCTTCAGGGGCGCGAGGAACGGCGCGAGAAGCGACCACCGGCCCGCGGCCGAACACGAGGGAAGCCGCGCGCAGCGCAAGGCTTCAGGGGCGCGGGGAACTGCGCGAGAAGCCCCACCGGCCCGCGGACGGAGACGGTGGGAGCCGGGGGCAAGCAGGACAGGGCCGGG
This sequence comes from Streptomyces sp. NPDC088785, assembly GCF_044750685.1. NCBI lineage: Bacteria > Bacillati > Actinomycetota > Actinomycetes > Kitasatosporales > Streptomycetaceae > Streptomyces > Streptomyces sp. NPDC088785. Next base: position 388,316 of record NZ_JBIVKH010000003.1, on the reverse strand, counting down.
CAGACAGGACGGCCCGGGACCGCCACAGGCACAGCCCGCCCACCCCGCACTACCCTGGCGGCATGAGCACCTCCACCGGCCCCTTCGACCGCGGCCACACCGACGACCTGATGACCTTCCTCGCGGAGAGCCCCACCCCGTACCACGCGGTGGCCACGGCAGCCGCCCGCCTGGAGAAGGCCGGTTTCCAGCAGGTCGCCGAGACCGACGCCTGGAACGGCGAGACCGGTGGAAAGTACGTCACGCGGGGCGGCGCGCTCATCGCCTGGTACGTGCCGCGCGGAGCGAAGCCCCACACCCCGTACCGGATCGTCGGCGGCCACACCGACTCCCCGAACCTGCGCGTCAAGCCGCAACCCGACATGGGCAGCAACGGCTGGCGCCAGATCGCCGTCGAGATCTACGGCGGCCCGCTGCTCAACTCCTGGCTCGACCGCGACCTCGGCCTCGCCGGCCGGCTCACCCTGCGCGACGGCAGCGAGCGCCTGATCGACATCGACCGGCCCCTGCTGCGCGTGCCCCAGCTCGCCGTCCACCTCGACCGCGGGGTCAACACGGACGGCCTGAAGCTCGACAAGCAGCGCCACATGCAGCCCATCTGGGGCCTGGGCGGCGACGTCCACGAGGGCGACCTGCTGGGCTTCGTCGAGGACGAGTACGAGCTGGAGCGCGGCTCCGTCACCGGCTGGGACCTCATGCCGTACGCCCTCGAGGCCCCCGCCTACCTGGGCCGCGACAAGGAGCTGGTCGCCGGGCCCCGCATGGACAACCTGCTGTCCGTGCACGCCTGCACCGCCGCCCTCACCGAGGTCGGCAAGCACGACGAGCTGCCGTACATCCCGGTGCTCGCCGCGTTCGACCACGAGGAGAACGGGTCGCAGTCCGACACCGGCGCCGACGGCCCGCTGCTCGGGAACGTGCTGGAGCGGTCGGTCCTCGCCCGCGGCGGCTCCCTGGAGGACCGGGCCCGCGCCCTCGCCGGCACCATCTGCCTCTCCTCGGACACCGGGCACGCCGTGCACCCCAACTACGCCGAGCGCCACGACCCCACGCACCACCCGCGGGCCAACGGCGGACCGATCCTGAAGGTGAACGTCAACAACCGGTACGCCACCGACGGCGTGGGCCGCGCCGTCTTCGTCGCCGCGTGCGAGAAGGCGGGCGTGCCCTACCAGGCGTTCGTCTCCAACAACGCGATGCCGTGCGGGACGACGATCGGCCCGATCACCGCCGCCCGGCACGGGATCAAGACCGTCGACATCGGCGCGGCGATCCTCTCCATGCACAGCGTGCGCGAACTGTGCGGCGCGGACGACCCGTTCCACCTGGCGAACGCGCTCACCGCCTTCCTGGCGGGCTGAGCGGAGGGCCGACCGGAGGGCTGACCGGAGGGATCGCCTCAACTGCCGTGTGATGCACCGGAGTCCGGGTACCCGGGCTTCGCAAGCACATCCGAGCACGTACACGGACACACGGCAGGAGGCGGACCTCATGAGCCTGGGCGGTTGCATCATCCTGATCGCCGTCGGTGCGATCCTCGCGTTCGCGACCGACTGGCACATTCAGGACGTCAATCTCGACCTCGTCGGCTGGATCTTGATGATCGTCGGCCTGATCGGGGTCTTCGCCTTCCGCAGCATCGGCAAGCGGCGGGGCATGGCGGGCGGTCACACGACGGTGATCGAGGAGGAGCGGGACCACCGCATCTGATCCCGGCCCCACCGCGCGGGCGGCGCCCTAGGCGTCCAGGCCCGCGAGCACCAGCGGCAGCCGCCGCGCCCCGCCGTCCGCGACCACCACGACGGGCACCCCCCAGTCCTGCTGGTGGACGTGGCACGCCGGGTACGCCTGGGCCGGGTCGTCGTCGCAGGACGCGGCCATGGCGGACACGTGCAGCACCCCCTCCGGCACCGCCGGGTCCAGCACCAGTTCACGCGAGAGGTCGGTGCCGGGCCCGTCCCCGGCCGCGAGCAGCGCGGGCGGTGTCGCGGAGACGAGGAGCCGGGTCGACGGCCCGTACCGCTCGTCGAGCTTCTGCCCGGCCGGCGCCCGGAAGACGACGTCCAGCCGCACCCTGCCGCCCGCCATCTCGGTGGCGGCGCGCCGCGTGCGGTGGGCGACGGGCGCGACGCGCACCGCCTCCTCGGGCAGCCGCAGCCGGGTCAGCCGGTGCCGCGCGGACTCCACGACGACGATGTCCCCGTCCCCCGTGAGGACCGCGTCGCTCGGCTCGCGCAGATCGGTGGCGAGGGTGCTGACCCGGCCGGTCGCCGGGTCGTAGCGGCGCAGCGCGTGGTTGTACGTGTCCGACACCGCGACCGAGCCGTCGGGCAGCGCGGTGACGCCCAGCGGGTGCTGCAACAGCGCCTGCCCCGCGTCGCCGTCGCGGTGCCCGAAGTCGAACAGGCCGGTGCCGACGGCCGTGTGGACGGCGCCGTCGAGGTCCACCCAGCGCAGCGCCGACGTCTCGGAGTCCGCCACCCACAGCCGGTCGTCGGTGGCCGCGAGCCCGGACGGCTGCGCGAACCACGCCTCGGCGCCCGGTCCGTCGACCAGCCCCTCGTTCGTGGTCCCGGCCGCGACGGCGACCGTCCCCCGCTCCGGGTCGTACGTCCACAGCTGGTGCACCCCGGCCATGGCGATCCACACCCTGCCGCCGAAGACGGCCACGTCCCACGGCGAGGACAGATCGGTCGCCCGGGCCGGGCCGCTGGTCGGCGACCCCTGCCACCACTGCCTGCCGGTGCCCGCGAGGGTGCTGATCGCGCCGGTCGTGAGGTCGACGGCGCGCAGCGCGTGGTTGACGGTGTCGGCGACGACGACGGTGTCCGCGTCGAGCAGGGCGAGCCCCTGCGGCTCGTTGAACGACTCCGGACCGAAGCCGCGCCGACCGCTGCCGATCCGCCGCACGACGGACTCGCCGTCCGCCGCCAGCTCCACCAGCTGGTGCCGGGTGGTGTCGCTGACCAGGAAGTTCCCCGACGGCAGCAGCAGCGCCTTGCCGGGGAAGCGCAGATCGGTGGCGACCGGCTCGGGCGCCACGTACGGGCCGTTGCCGCGCCGCAGCGTGCCCTTCGCCGCGTGCTCGGCCGCCAGCTCCTCGACCAGCGCGGCGATCGCGTGGGCGTGCCCCTCACCGGCGTGCTGCGCGACGACGTACCCCTCGGGGTCGATCACGACGAGCGTGGGCCAGGCCCGCACCGCGTACTGCTTCCAGGTCGCCAGCTCCGGGTCGTCCAGCACCGGGTGCTCCACCCCGTACCGCTCGACGGCGTCGACGACCGCCGCGTGCTCGGCCTCGTGCACGAACTTCGGCGAGTGCACCCCGATGATCACCACGGTGTCCCGGTGCCGCTCCTCCAGCTCCCGCAGCTCGTCGAGGACGTGCAGGCAGTTGATGCAGCAGAACGTCCAGAAATCCAGGACGACGATGCGTCCGCGCAGGTCGGCGAGGGTGTACTCGACCCCGCCGGTGTTCAGCCAGCCACCGCGGCCGACCAGTTCGGGGGCCCGGACCCGGGCGCGGCGGCGGGCGGGGGCGGAAGCGGGGTCGTTCATGATCCAAGGGTGCCACGGGTGGGTGGCGGCGGTGCGGCGGCGGCCGGGGCGGGCTCGTCCGGGAGGGCCGGGGCGTCGAGGAATTCGAGGACGGCGAGGACGCAGACGGCGACGACCGCGATCCAGAGCACCACCGCAGCGGTGGGGTACGACCACGCGAGGAGCACGGCCGCGGCGACGGCGGCGACCGTCAGGTCCAGCCACGTCCGCATCCGGTGCACCCACGGCCCGACCGGGCCGAACGTGCCGGAGCCCTCGCCGACGAGGGTCTCCCGTACGGAACGGATCGCGCCCGTCCACGCGCCGCGCACCGCCCGCGCCCAGCGGCCGGGCCCGCTCAGCCAGGAGGCGAGGGCGACGACCACGCCGACGGTGGCGACGACGCGGACCGCGGCGCGCAGGAAGCGGACCAGGGTGTCGTAGACGACCCCGGCGGCGGGCCGGGAGACGTCGGCGGGCAGCGCGTCCAGGTAGACGGCCCGGCCGATCCAGAGCGCGAGGCCGAGGACGAGCGCGCCCGCGGCGATCGCGAGGGCGGCGGTGACCAGGGCGCGCCGCCTGCGGCGGGCGCACAGCACCGCACCGGCGGCGAGCACGACGACGAGCAGCGGCAGCGCCCAGGACAGCAGCTGGAGCAGCCGGAATCCGGTGCGGGCCCGGGCCAGGGCGCCGGTGGACTCCATCAGGGTGATGCTGGTGTGCACCTCGGGCAGGTTCCCGGCGACGGTGAGGCCCTGGTCGACGAGGGCCGCCTTGACCTGGTCGACGACCGGGGCGAGATCGAGGGTGACCTCGCCGTCGCGGACCCGCACGGCGCCGTCGGTGCGGCCGGTGAGGGCCTTGTCGACGGCGGTGTGGGCGGTGCGGTTGAGCCGCTCCCACAGGGTGGTGAAGGCGGCGCTCGCCACGAACCGTTCGGTGGTGCCCCGGACCAGGGAGGTCAGGCCGCTGGTCAGGGGGCCGTCGGCCGCCGACAGCGCCTTCTCCAGGAGGGGCCGGTCGGCGGGGGCGATGCCGGAGAGCAGGTCCGCGACGTCGATCCGGTCCATGACGGCGGTGGTCACCCGGTCGCTGACGGCGCGGCGCACCTCCGGGTCGTCGGCGAGCGGCGCCATGGTCCGCACGTAGCGGTCGGTGTCGCCGATCAGGTCGTGCGCCCAGACGGAGACCACGCCCAGCGGGGTGAGGAGCGCCGCGAGGGCGACGAGGACCACGGCGAGGGCCGACGTCGCGCGGAAGCGGCGCGGCGGGCGGCGCGCGGCCTCCAGTTCGCGCACCCGGGCCTTCAGCGCGGCGAGCTCGTCGTCCCTGGTCATGGGTCAAGGAGACGTGACGTGTGCGGATTCCGCCTGTCGGACGGCGCCCGGAACGCGCGGACGCGGCCGCCCGGTGCCGGGTCGGCCGCGTCCAGGCGGGGGTGTTACTCGAGGGGGCTGCCGAAGAGGGACTTGACGTCGGGGGCGCCGAGGTCGGTCGGGTTGATCGCGACCGAGCCGGTGCCGCTCACGCCGCTCGCGGAGCCCGGGAACGCCCAGACCGCGCCGGACGCGGCGTTCTCCCCGGTGGCGGAGGCCGCCAGGTCGCGGTGGCCGTCGCCGTCCACGTCGAGCAGCGCGCAGTCGGAGCCGAACAGGTCGCCGCTCTCCGCGACGCCGGGCACGTCCGCCGAGTTCTGGTTCAGGACGACGGAGCCGGTGCCGGTGACGCCGGTCGCGGAGCCGGGCAGCAGCGCGACCGCGCCCGCGTCGGTCTGGCCGCTGAAGTTCTCGCCGGAGATGCCGAGCGCGACGTCGGCCCTGCCGTCGCCGGTGACGTCGCCGACCGCGACGCACGAGCCGAGGTGGTCGCCGTCCTCCTGGGCGCCGTAGAAGCCGGGCAGCGACTGGTCGAAGGTCTGGAGGTGGTCGCCGTCGAGCCCGCTCGCGGTGCCGAGGGCCAGCGTGATCTTCTGGTTCGTCTCGCCGATGTCGGAGTCCTCGGGGTCGGAGCCGACGACGAGGTCGTCGCGGCCGTCGCCGTTGACGTCACCGACCGCGAGGGCGCCCTGGGTCTCCGGGGCCCAGCCGCGCTTGAAGCCCGCCGCGCTGCCGTAGAGCACCGTGTTGTTCCACATGCCGTCGCCGTTGTACGAGCGCAGCGCGAGGTCGTCGCGGCCGTCGCCGTTGAGGTCGCCGGTGGCCTCGAAGAAGACGGGGCCGGTCGTGGAGTCCGGGCCGTCGACACAGCCGCTCTCGTCGTCGACGCAGCCCGCGCCGTCCTGGCCGTAGCCCCACCACTCGGATTTGTCCATGAAGGAGAGCTTCTTGGCGGGGGCGCCCGCCCGGGTGAGCGGGCCCTTCCACAGCGCGGCGGCCTGGTGCTCGGGGTCGTCGCCGTAGGAGCCCATCGCGGCGAGCAGCGCCAGGTCGGCCCGGCCGTCGCCGTCGAAGTCGCCGATCCGGGGCGTGCGGCCGTAGGTGGCGATCGCGGTGCCGCCGGTCAGGCCGGAGGCGGAGCCCCACAGGACGACGGCGCCGGTGGTGGACTTGGTGCTGCCTATGACGAGGTCGCTGAAGCCGTCCCCGTCGAGGTCGCCCTTGGTGACGGACGCGCCGAAGCCCTCCTTGGCGGCGGCGGAACCGGGGACCCCGGCCGTCGAGCGGCTGATCAGGGCCTTGTTCGTGGCCTTCAGGCCGGTCGGCGACCCGTAGGTCACCGCGACGTAGCCGGCGCCCGCCGCGCCGGAGACGGTGCCGCCCGCCGCGCCGGAGACGAGGTCGGCGTAGCCGTCGCCGTTGAAGTCGTCGGCGCGGTCGGCCCTGCCGGCGGTCGCGGCCGCCGCCTGGCCCGGGGCCAGCGACAGGGCGGCGAGGCCGGCGCCGACGAGAGCTGCGGCCATCAGCGGTGCGGTGAGACGAAGTCGTGCGCGTGCCATGTGAGGAGTTCCTTCGATTGGTCAGGTCGTCGAGTCACGTCCACCTCTTAGGACCCGGCCGTTCCACTAATGGTTGCAGCTACCACTGAACTGTCTTGTTTTCTGCGGGTCTTGAGCCGGCACTGCTCCTTTAGGGCTCCGGGAGGGGTCCGGGCGGCGGCCCGGGGGAACCCTCGACGTATGCGCTACGAAGTGAGGGAACGGCTCTTCGCCGTCGGCGAGGACTACTGGATCGAGGACGAGAACGGCCGCAAGGCGTTCCTCGTCGACGGCAAGGCGATGCGGCTGCGCGACACCTTCGAGCTGAAGGGGCCCGACGGGCGCGTCCTCATCGACATCCACCAGAAGATGTTCGCGCTGCGCGACACGATGGTGATCGAGCGCGCCGACGAGGAGCTGGCGCGCGTCAAGCGCAAGCGGCTCTCCCTGCTGCGCAACCACTACCGGGTCGCGCTCGCCGACGGCCGGACCGAACTCGACGTCAGCGGCAAGATCCTGGACCGCGAGTTCGCCGTGGAGTACGAGGGCGAACTCCTCGCCGAGATCTCCCGGCGCTGGCTGCGGGTGCGCGACACGTACGGGGTGAACGTGATCCGGGAGGACGCCGATCCGGCGCTGCTGATCGCGGTGGCGGTCTGCGTGATCCATCTCGCGGAGAAGGAACACGGCGCCACGGACTGACCATCACGACCACTCATACGGTTCCCCGAGCTCGCTTCAGCTGCGCGGGGAACCGCGCGAGAAGCAGCCACCGCCCCACAGACAAAAACGAACCCCAAAGCGAGCGCAGCTCGCCACAGGGGCGCGGGGAACCGCGCGAGAAGCAGCCACCGCCCCACAGACAAAAACGAACCCCAAAGCGAGCGCAGCTCGCCACAGGGGGCGCGAGGAACTGCGCGAGAAGCGGCCACCGCCCCACAGACAAAAACGAACCCCGAAGGCGAGCGCAGCTCGCCACAGGGGGCGCGAGGAACCGCGCGAGAAGCGGCCACCGCCCCGCGGGTGGAGGACAGGCCGCGAGCGCGGGGACCCGCATGAGCGGCGGCCGGATCAGTGGTGCGGGGCGTCCAACCCCAGCACCCGGTCCTTGAGCGCCGGGAACTGCTCACGGATGGCCCCGACCCGAGCGGGATCGAACTCGACGCGGAGCACTTCCTCCCCGGCGCCGGCCTCGCCGAGCACCTCCCCCCACGGATCCACCACGAGACTGTGCCCCGCCTGCGCCACCCCGGCATGCCCCCCGCCGGTCCCGCAGGCCAGCACGTACGCCTGGTTCTCGACCGCCCGCGCCCGCGCCAGCAGCGTCCAGTGCGCACGCCGCCGCTCCGGCCACCCGGCGGAGACGATCAGCGTCTCGGCGCCGCGCGCCACCAGCCCCCGGTACAGCTCGGGGAAGCGCAGGTCGTAACAGGTCGTCACACCGGCGACGGTCTCCGGCAGACGGACCGTCACCAGCTCCCGCCCGGCGCTCATGAGCACCGCCTCGCCCTTGTCGAAGCCGAACCGGTGGATCTTGCGGTAGGCGGCGGCCAGCTCGCCGTCGGGGGAGAAAACAAGCGCCGTGTTGTAGAGCGGACCGTCCGGGTCCCGCTCGGGGATCGACCCGGCGTGCAGCCACACACCCGCGTCCCGCGCCGCCGCGGCCATCGCCTCGAAGGTCGGCCCCTCCAGCGGCTCGGCCTCGGACGCGAACAGCTCGTAGGCGAAGGCCCCGGTCGGCCACAGCTCGGGGAGCACGACGAGATCGGCGGAACCGGCCTGATCCCGTACCAGCGAACCGACACGGTCCCGACGGGAGTTGACCGATTCGTCCTCGTTTACCGCGATCTGGATGAGAGAGGCGCGCACAGTACCACCGTCCTGGCATTCGAGCCGTCGGCTTCACGTCAACAACGGCCTACGATCGTCACACGAAAGCACTGCAGGGGTGCCTCCGGGCAGCGTAACTTAGCCTCTCAAGACACCCACGCCGCACGTGCCCGCAGCACACGTCACCGCCCGTGTACCAACCGCTCGAGGGGTCCCCTTCCGTGAGTCTCCACCCCAGCCTTCAGTCCTACGCCGACGCCTGGACCCACTCCGTGGAAGCGATATCCGAGCTGGTCACCCCGCTCGCGGAGGGCGAGTGGAGCCGGGCCACCCCGTGCCCCGGCTGGTCGGTGCGGGACATCGTCTCGCACGTCATCGGCATGGACTGCGAGATGCTCGGCGACCCCCGGCCCATCCACACCCTGCCCCGCGACCTCTACCACGTGAAGACGGAGGCCCAGCGGTACACGGAGGTCCAGGTCGACGTCCGCCGCCACCACACGGCGCCGGAGATGGTCTCCGAGCTGGAGTACACGATCATTCGCCGCTCCCGTCAGCTGCGCAACGAGAGCCGCGAGCCCGGCACCGTGGTGCGCGGCCCGCGCGCGGCCGAGGAGACGCTGGAGTTCGCCCTGCGGCGGCGCGCGTTCGACATCTGGGTGCACGAGCAGGACCTGCGGGCGGCGCTCGGCCGCCCGGGCAACCTGGACTCCCCGGGCGCGCTCGTCGTGCGGGACATGCTCCTCGCCGTGCTCCCGAAGACCGTCGCGAAGGACGCGGGCGCCCCGGCGAACTCGGCGGTGGTCTTCGACGTGCACGGCCCGGTCGAGTTCCTGCGCACGGTCCGGGTGGACGCCGACGGCCGGGGCACGATCGACGGCGCCCCCTCGCTCGGCCCGGCGGCGACGCTCGCCCTGGACTGGGAGACGTACGTCCGTCTCGCCTGCGGCCGGGTCACTCCCGAGGCGGTCGCGGACCGGCTGAAGATCGAGGGCGACGCGGACCTGGCGTCGGCGATCCTGCACGCGATGGTCGTCACCCACTAGCCCCGGCGCCGGGGGCGGGACTCCCCCGGATCACACGGGCACGTGCACCGAGGCCACCCGGGAAGCGACCAGCCGCTCCCGCTCCGCCCGCGCCGCCCGCTTGCGCAGCCGCAGGATCTGGCTCACGCCGAGCGCCTGGAGGACGAACACCGCGGCGAACGCGATCCGGTAGTTGTCGCCGGTCGCGTCGAGCAGCACACCGACGGCCAGCAGGGTCGTCATCGAGGCGACGAAGCCCCCCATGTTGACGATCCCGGACCCGGTGCCCTGCCGCTCCGGCGGGTTCGCGGGCCGCGCGAAGTCGAAGCCGATCATCGAGGCGGGGCCGCACGCGCCCAGGCCCACGCACATCACGAGCAGCAGCCACATCGGCGCGTGCCCCGGCCACGCCATGGGCGCCGCCCACAGCACCGCCACGACGCCGACCGTGCCGAGCGCCAGCGGCAGCCGCGCCGTGTGGTGCCGGGCGACCACCTGCCCGTAGACGAGCCCGACGACCATGTTCGAGAGCACCACGAGCGTCAGCAGCTCACCGGCCGTGCCGCGGGACAGCCCCTGCGCCTCCACCAGGAACGGCAGCCCCCACAGCAGCAGGAACACCATCGCGGGGAACTGCGTGGTGAAGTGCACCCACAGGCCGAGCCGGGTGCCCGGCTCGCGCCAGGACGCGGCGATCTGGGCGCGCACGTACGCGGCGCCCTTGTGCGTCGTCGGCAGCGGCGCGGGCTCGAAGCCCTCGGGGTGGTCCTTGAGGAACAGCACCATCAGGACCAGGACGAGGACGCCCAGCAGCGCGCTGCCCGCGAACGCCGTCTCCCAGCCGACCCCGTGCAGCAGCCGGGCGAGCACCAGGGTGGAGACCAGATTGCCCGCCATGCCGACCAGGCCGGCGAGCTGCGCGACGAGCGGACCGCGCCGCGCGGGGAACCAGCGGGTGCCCAGCCGCAGCACGCTGATGAACGTCATGGCGTCCCCGCAGCCCAGCATCGCGCGCGAGGCGAGCGCCATGCCGTACGAGGACGAGAAGGCGAAGCCGAGCTGTCCGACGGTGAACAGCACCACGCCGAGGGTGAGGACCTTCTTGGTGCCGAGCCGGTCGACCATCAGGCCGACGGGTATCTGCATGCCCGCGTACACGAGCAGCTGGAGGATGGAGAAGGTCGACAGGGCCGAGGCGTTGATGTGGAAGCGCTCGACGGCGTCGAGCCCGGCCACGCCCAGCGACGTGCGGAAGACGACGGCGACGAAGTAGACGGCGACCCCGATCGACCACACGAGGACGGCCCGGCGGCCGCCGGGCGGATCGCCGGGCAGGGAAGGGGCGGCGGCGGAGCTGCTCATCGGTCCTCACCCCGGGCCAGGACGCGCACGCGCGTGACGTGCCGGCGGACCACCGCCACGGCGGCCTCCATGTCCCCGGCGCGCAGCGCGTCCAGGATCTCCTCGTGCTCGGCGAGGGTCTTCGCCGTGCGGTCCGGGTGGGCCTGCATCACGACGACGCCCATCCGCAGCTGCCGGTCGCGCATCTGGTCGTAGACGCGGGCCAGGATCGCGTTCCCGGCGCTGCGCACGATCTCCGCGTGGAAGCAGCGGTCGGTGGCGGCGGCCTCGGCGAGGTCCCCGGCGGCGACCTGGGTGCGCTGCAACGCGAGCAGTTCGGTCAGCCGCCCGATCAGGTACGGGGAGGCGGGCACCGCCTTGCGGACCGCGTGCTCCTCGACGAGCAGCCGGGTCTCCACGACGTCGGCGATCTCCTGCGCGGAGACGGGCAGCACCAGCGCGCCCTTCTTGGGGTAGAGCCGCAGCAGCCCCTCGACCTCCAGCTTCAGCAGGGCCTCGCGGACCGGCGTGCGGGAGACGCCGACCGCCTCGGCCAGCTCGCCCTCGGTGAGCAACGTCCCTCCCTCGTAACGGCGTTCGAGTACGGCGCGCTTCACGTGGGCGTAGACGCGCTCCGCGGCGGGCGGGCGTTTTTCGGTGACGGTCGAGGGCATGCGCACATCATAGATACATCACGTACGCAAGCCGACCGCCGTCCACCATGCGGGATACCGGAGGCAGTGCAACCCTTCACCCGCCTCATTCGTCTCTTCAGTGCGGGCGCCCTATCCCAACGGGCCGCCCCCCAGGGGCATTTGGAGCGTAAACCTTGAAAACTCGCATAACGGGCATCGCCGTTCTCGTCGCGGGAACCATGCTCACCAGCGGAGCCGTGACCACCTCCGCCCAGGCCGCCGCACCGGTCAAGCCGACCATCGCCGCCAAGGGCGGCTTCGTGATGAACAACGGAACGGGCTCGACGCTGTTCACCAAGGCCGCCGACACCCGGCGGTCGACCGGCTCCACCACCAAGATCATGACCGCGAAGGTCGTGCTGGCCCAGTCGCACCTGAACCTGGACAGCAAGGTCACGGTCCAGAAGGCGTACAGCGACTACATCGTCCGCAACAACGCCTCGTCGGCGCGCCTGATCGTCGGCGACAAGCCCACCGTCCGCCAGCTGCTCTACGGGCTGATGCTGCCGTCGGGCTGCGACGCGGCCTACGCCCTCGCGGACAAGTTCGGCTCGGGCTCGACGCGATCGGCGCGCGTGAAGTCGTTCATCGGCAAGATGAACGCCGAGGCGAAGAAGCTCAACCTGAAGAACACCCACTTCGACTCGTTCGACGGCATAGGCAACGGGTCGAACTACTCGACGCCGCGTGATCTCACGAAGATCGCGAGCAGCGCCATGAAGAACTCGACGTTCCGCGCGGTCGTGAAGACCAAGTCGACGAAGCGCAAGGTCACCACGAAGTCCGGTGGCTACCGCTACATGACGTGGACCAACACGAACACCCTGCTGGGTTCGTACTCGGGCGCCATCGGCGTGAAGACCGGCTCCGGCCCGGAGGCGGGCTACTGCCTGGTGTTCGCGGCGACCCGCAGCGGCAAGACGGTGATCGGCACGGTCCTGAAGTCGTCGTCGGTCTCGGCGCGCACCTCGGACGCCAAGAAGCTCATGGACTACGGCTTCAAGCGGTAGGACCCCGCGAGGGGAGCGAAGGACCCGCGCGGCCGGCGAACGCCGGGCGCGCGGGTCCTTCGCACATCGGTCAGCCCCAGGTCAGCAGCCGCTTCGGCCGCTCCAGCACGGCCGCCACGTCCGCCAGCACCCTGGATCCCAGCTCCCCGTCCACCAGCCGGTGGTCGAAGGAGAGCGCCAGCGTCATCACGTGCCGCGGCCTGACCTTGCCCTTGTGCACCCAGGGCTGGAGCCTGATCGCCCCGACGGCGAGGATCGCCGACTCGCCCGGGTTCAGGATGGGCGTCCCGGTGTCGATGCCGAACACACCGACGTTGGTGATGGTGACGGTGCCCCCCTGCATGGCACCCGGCGACGTCCGGCCCTCGCGGGCCGTGGCCACCAGCTCCCCCAGCGCGGACGCCAGTTCGGGCAGCGTCTTGGCGTGGGCGTCCTTGATGTTCGGGACGATCAGCCCGCGGGGCGTGGCGGCGGCGATGCCCAGATTCACGTAGTGCTTCTGGACGATCTCCGCCTTCCCGTCGGTCCCCTCGTCCCACGACGCGTTGACCTCCGGGTTGCGCCGGATGGCGACGAGCAGCGCCTTGGCGACGAGCAGCAGCGGATTGACCCGCAGCCCCGCCAGGTCCTTGTCGGACTTCAGCTCCTCGACGAGCTTCATCGTGCGCGTCACGTCGACCGTCACGAACTCGGTGACGTGCGGCGCCGTGAACTTCGAGGCCACCATCGCCTGCGCGGTCGCCTTGCGGACGCCCTTGACCGGGATCCGGGTCTCGCGCGCCGTGTCGTGCGCGGCGGCGGGCGCGGACGCCGCGGCCGGCGCCCCGGCCGGGGCGGGGGTCTGCGCCGGGGCCGGGGCCTGGGGGGCCGCGGGCTCGGCGGGCGCGACCGCGGCGAGCGCCGCGCGCACGTCCTCCCGCGTGATGATCCCGTCGGCGCCGGCCGGGACCACGGTGGTCAGGTCGACCCCGAGGTCCTTGGCCAGCTTGCGCACCGGCGGCTTGGCCAGCGGGCGCTGCTCGGTGAGGACGGCCGCCGCGGTGCCGTTGGCGGCGGCCGGGTCCTTGCGGGCGCGCCGCCTGGTGGAGGACTCGGCGACGCCGTAGCCGACGAGGACCGGCTGCCGGCCGGCCGGCTCCCGCGCCGCGGGCTCCTCGGCGGGCTCCTCGACCGTCTCCTGGACGGGGTCGGCGGCGGGGCCGTCCTCCCCGGCCGTCCGCACCGAGATGATGACCTGTCCGACGTCCACGGTCGTGCCCTCGGGGAACTTCAGCTCGCCGACCACCCCGTCGAACGGGATCGGCAGCTCGACGGCGGCCTTCGCCGTCTCCACCTCGCACACGACCTGCCCGTCGGTGACCGTGTCACCGGGCTGTACGTACCACTTGAGGATCTCCGCCTCGGTCAGACCCTCGCCCACGTCGGGCATCTTGAACTCGCGCACCATGACGTTCGACCTCTTCCTCAGTACGCCAGCGAGCGGTCGACGGCGTCGAGCACCCGGTCGAGACCCGGCAGGTACTCCTCCTCCAGGCGCGCCGGCGGATACGGCGTGTGGTACCCGCCGACCCGCAGGACGGGCGCCTCCAGGTGGTAGAAGCACCGCTCGGTGATCCGGGCGGCGATCTCCGCGCCGGAGCCCAGGAACACCGGTGCCTCGTGCACGACCACCAGGTGCCGGGTCTTCTCCACCGACGCCTGCACGGTGTCGAAGTCCAGCGGGGAGATGGAGCGCAGGTCCAGGACCTCCAGGGAGGTGCCCTCCTCCGCCGCGGCCTCGGCGGCCTCCAGGCAGACCTTCACCATCGGCCCGTACGCGACGAGCGTCAGGTCGGTGCCCGCCCGGGCGACGGCGGCCCGGTGCAGGTGGGCAGGGACGGCCTCGGTGTCGACCTCGCCCTTGTCCCAGTAGCGGCGCTTGGGCTCGAAGAAGATCACCGGGTCGTCGCTCTGGATGGCCTGCTGGAGCATCCAGTACGCGTCGGACGCGTTCGACGGCGTGACCACCTTCAGGCCGGCCACGTGCGCGAACAGCGCCTCGGGCGACTCGCTGTGGTGCTCGACCGCGCCGATGCCGCCGCCGTAGGGGATGCGCACGACGACCGGCACCTTGACCTTGCCGAGCGCGCGGGCGTGCATCTTCGCGAGCTGCGTGACGATCTGGTCGTAGGCGGGGAAGACGAACCCGTCGAACTGGATCTCCACGACGGGCCGGTAGCCGCGCAGCGCCATGCCGATCGCGGTGCCGACGATGCCCGACTCGGCGAGCGGGGTGTCGATGACCCGGTCCTCGCCGAAGTCCTTCTGGAGCCCGTCGGTGACCCGGAAGACGCCGCCGAGCTTGCCGACGTCCTCGCCCATGACGAGGACCTTCGGGTCGTTCTCCAGCGCCGTGCGCAGGGATTCGTTGATCGCCTTGGCGATCGGGAGCTTCTGTACGGCCATCTCAGGCACCCTCTTCCGCGAACGATGCCTGGTAGGCGGCGAACTGGGCCCGCTCCTCGTCGACGAGCGCGTGCCCGTCCGCGTAGCCGTGCTCGAACATCGCCATCCGGTCCGGGTCCTTCATGCCGCGCACGGCCTCGCGCACCCGCCGGCCGAGCGTCTCGCTCTCGGTCTCCAGCTCCGCGAAGAACTCCGCGCCGGTGTCGGTGTGCTTCTCCAGGTAGGTGCGCAGGCGCAGGATCGGGTCCTTCGCCTCCCACGCGACGCGCTCCTCGTCGGCCCGGTACTTCGTCGGGTCGTCGGAGGTGGTGTGCGCGCCCATCCGGTACGTGAACGCCTCGACCAGCGTCGGGCCCTCGCCGTCCCGGGCCCGCTGGAGCGCCCACCGGGTCACGGCGAGGCAGGCGAGCACGTCGTTGCCGTCCACCCGGACGCCGGGGAATCCGTAGCCCTGCGCGCGCTGGTAGAGCGGCACCCGGGTCTGCTTCTCGGTCGGCTCGGAGATCGCCCACTGGTTGTTCTGGCAGAAGAACACCACCGGGGCGTTGTACACCGCGGAGAACGTGAAGGACTCCGCGACGTCGCCCTGGCTGCTGGCGCCGTCGCCGAAGTACGCGATCACGGCCGAGTCCGCGCCGTCCTTGGCGATGCCCATGGCGTAGCCGGTGGCGTGCAGCGTCTGCGAGCCGATGACGATCGTGTACAGGTGGAAGTTGTTGCTGTTCGGGTCCCAGCCGCCGTTGTTCACGCCGCGGAACATGCCGAGCAGGTTCTCCGGCTCGACCCCGCGGCACCAGGCGACGCCGTGCTCGCGGTAGGTCGGGAAGACGTAGTCGTCGTCGCGGGTCGCGCGCCCGGAGCCGACCTGGGCGGCCTCCTGGCCGAGCAGCGAGGGCCACAGGCCCAGCTCGCCCTGGCGCTGGAGCGTGACGGCCTCGGCGTCGAAGCGGCGGGCCATCACCATGTCGCGGTACAGGCCGCGCAGCGAGTCGTCGGTGATGTCGGCGACGTACTTGTCGTACACCGAGTGCTTGGGGTTCCTGACCCGCTCGCCCTCCGGGGTCAGCAGCTGGACCAGGTCCGGCTGCCCCTTGGCGGCCGCGGCCCTCCCGGGGGATTTCTTCGCGGTCCTGCCCGCTGCGGGCTTGCCCGCTGCGGTCCGCTTGCGCGGGGTGCGCGGTGCGCCAGTGCTGGCAGCACTGTCAACGGTCACGTGTGCTCCTCCGTCGGTCCGGCCCCCGGGATTGCCGGATGGCCAGTCGGCTCGGCTCGCCTGATCCGTCCACGCACGGGGTGGGTGCGAGGTTGTCGGAGACAGGCGCGACAAGTGCTCCGGCAAGCACCCTTCACCCAGCACGTTACCCAGTGGGGCACACATCTGCGAAACCCCATCTGACCTGCGATTTTGCTTGGATTTCCAAGTAAGTGCTTGATTGGATTTCCTAGTAACCGCACATCGGACGGAGCGCCGCAGGTCAACAGCTGTGCGACGGCACCTGGTATCAGCGTGGCAGGGGGCCGGAACACCGGCACGTTATCCCGCTCACCCCTAGGTCATCTAGAGCGCGGCACGAGTCCGTATGTGAGACTGACTCCGTGCGCGAAGACGGAAAAATCAAGGTATTTCTCCTCGACGACCACGAAGTGGTCCGCAGGGGCGTCCATGAGCTGCTCTCGGTGGAGGACGACATCGACGTCGTCGGCGAGGCCGGCACCGCGGCCGACGCGCTGGTGCGCATCCCCGCCACCCGGCCCGACGTCGCCGTCCTGGACGTGCGGCTGCCGGACGGCAGCGGGGTCGAGGTGTGCCGGGAGATCCGCTCCCAGGACGAGTCGATCAAGTGCCTCATGCTGACGTCGTTCGCGGACGACGAGGCCCTCTTCGACGCGATCATGGCCGGCGCCTCGGGGTACGTGCTGAAGGCCATCCGCGGCAACGAACTGCTGACGGCCGTGCGGGACGTCGCCGCGGGCAAGTCGCTGCTCGACCCCGTCGCGACCGCCCGGGTCCTGGAGCGGCTGCGCGACGGCGGCCGCAGCAAGGAGGACGACCGGCTCTCCGGCCTCACCGACCAGGAGCGCAGGATCCTGGACCTGATCGGCGAGGGCATGACCAACCGCGCGATCGGCGAGCGCCTCCATCTCGCCGAGAAGACGATCAAGAACTATGTCTCCAGCCTGCTGTCGAAGCTCGGCATGGAGCGCCGCTCGCAGGCGGCCGCGTACGTCGCCCGCATGCAGGCCGAGAAGCGCTGAGCGCGTCCGCTCCGCCCTGGCCGGGCCGCCCGGCCGGGACGTAGGTCCCCCGCGCGGGGGGCGGGCTCCTCTTCTGCGGCGCGGTGCGCGCGGCGCACAGTGGTGACATGCCCTCCCAGACGCAGCCGGACCTGGACCGCGGCTTCGAGCTCCTCTCCCGTGTTCCCTACGGGAGGGTCGCCACCAGCATGCGCGCCCTGCCCTTCCTCGCCGCCGCCCGCCACGTCGTGGCCGGGGGCAGCCTGCTGCTGCGCATGCACCGCGGCTACGAGTACCACCAGGCGTGCGTCGGCAGCGTCGTCGCGTACGGCGCGGACAACCTCGGCACCGAGCGGCCGGGCGAGCCGGGCCAGTGGTCGGTGCAGTGCGTCGGCACCTGCGAGCTGACCGAGCCCACCACCGCCGAACTGGAGCTCTTCGGATCCGCCCCGCACTTCGCGGACGGCGAGGTCTACGACCCGGTCTACCTGCGCGTCACCCCGCAGTTCATGACGGTGCACGAGCTGCGGGGCGGTTCGGCCGCGGTGGCGGGGCGGCCGGAGCCGCGCGTCCGCAGGCCCTGACGCGGTCGGGGAGGGCCTGCGGAGAGGGGATCAGGGGGACGCGGTCGGCGGGGTCGGCGTCGTGCCGCCGTTGCCCGCCGAGTTGCCCTCGGTGGTCCCGGCGTCCGTCCCGGCGTCGGTGCCGCCGTCCGACGTCCCGCCGTCCGTGCCGCCGTCGGTCCCGCCGTCCGTGCCGCCGTCGGTGCCACCGCCGCCGTTCGTGTTCGTCCCGCCGCCGTTGGTGGCGTCGGTCGGCGAGCCGGTGTCGGACGGGGCCTGGCTGGTCGGCTGCCGGGTGGTGGGGCGCTGCTGCGTCGGCTGCCGGGTGGGCTCCCCGGTGTAGCCGCCCGAGGTGTCCGTCCCGGTGTCCTCGGTGGTCGCCTCGTCCGACGGCTCCTTGGACTCCTTCTTCTCGGACTTGGTCGGCGTCGGCGACCGGTCCGTCCCACCGCCGCCGCCGTCCCCGCCGCTCTTGCTGAGCGCGAAGGCCACGCCGACCGCGATCGCGATGACCGCGAGCACGGCCACGATCCACAGCTTGCCGCGGCCGCCGCCCTTGTTGCCGCCGCCCTCGAAGCCGCCGTCGTCGCCCGGCGGGCGCAGCATCGGCTGGGCGGCCGTGCCGCTGTCGCCGGGGTGCGGCATGGCCGTGGTGGCCGCGACGCCCATCGCGGGGGTGCCGCCCTCGTGCACGCCGACCGGGCCGGTGTTCCAGGTGCCGGTGTGGCCGCCCTGCTCGTACAGCATCTGGAGCCCGTACTGGACGAGCCCGCGCATCTCCTCGGCCGTCTGGAACCGGTCGTCCGGGTCCTTGGCGAGGGAGCGCATGACGAGGCCGTCCAGCTCCGGCGGCACCGCGTCCGAGACCTCGGACGGCGGCACGGGGGAGTCCTGGACGTGCTGGTAGACGACGGACAGCGGCGTCTCACCGGTGAACGGGGGCCGCAGCGCGAGCAGTTCGTAGAGCAGGCAGCCGGTCGCGTAGAGGTCCGAGCGGTGGTCGACGGCCTTGCCGAGCGCCTGCTCGGGGGAGAGGTACTGGGGCGTGCCCATGACCATGCCGGTCTGCGTCATCGTCGACTGCGCGCCGTGCAGGGCGCGCGCGATGCCGAAGTCCATCACCTTCACCGCGCCGGTGTTGGTGATGATGACGTTCGCGGGCTTGATGTCGCGGTGCACGATGCCGTGCTGGTGCGAGTAGGCGAGCGCCTCAAGGACGCCGGAGACGATGATCAGGGCCTGCTCGGGGCCCGGCGCCTCCGCGTTCAGCAGCAGGTCGCGGATGGTGCGGCCCTCGACGATCTCCATGACGATGTACGGAACGGTCGAGCCGTTCACGTAGTCCTCGCCGGAGTCGTAGACCGCGACCACCGCGTGGTGGTTCAGGCCGGCGACCGACTGGGCCTCGCGCGTGAAGCGGGCCTTGGAGACCGGGTCCTCGGCGAGGTCGGCGCGGAGCAGCTTGACGGCGACGGTGCGGCCGAGACGCACGTCCTCGGCCGCGAACACCTCGGCCATGCCGCCCCGGCCGAGTCTGTGGGTCAGCCGGTACCGGCCGTCCCCGACGAGCCCGCCGTTGCCCCACATCTCCGGCGCATCTGACATACCGCCGCCAGCCGCCTCGGGGTCGGACGGGCCCTGAGCGCCTGCCTGTGCCATCGGTCCTCGCCGTCGTTTCTGTCCGTACTGCCGGATTCCTGCATCCCGTCGGAGTACGCGCGGTTGTGAATTACGGTCTCCGTCGCGGCCACGCTACAGGCTCCGGACACCGCCCCGGCCCGAGACGGACCGGACATCAAACCCGTTGGCGTGCAGGCCATGCAAATCGTGCGCGCCAATTCTGTGCAGGTCCGCTGACCACTGCCTTGCACAACGGTCACGTAAGGGGCATCACGGTTCGCCGCCCGGTGGTGAAGCTCACGCGGGGCGGTGACGGCACGGGGGACGGGCCCGGCCCGCGCGGGCGGCGCGGGCCGGGCCCGTCCTCCAGGCACCGATGGTCCAACCGATGGGCTACAGGTACGGGCCGCCCGACCGGCCGCCCGTGCGCGGGTCCTCGCCCTCGTCGCCGTCGCCACCGCCGCCGACGCCCGGCGGCAGCGCCCGGCGCATCTGCTCCAGCTGGGCCCGCGCCGCCATCTGCTGGGCGAACAGCGTGGTCTGGATGCCGTGGAACAGGCCCTCCAGCCACCCCACCAGCTGGGCCTGCGCGATCCTCAGCTCCGCGTCGGTCGGTGTCGCGCCGTCCGTGAAGGGCAGGGAGAGCCGCTCCAGCTCCTCGACCAGCTCCGGGGCGAGGCCGTCCTCCAGCTCCTTGACGGAGCTGGCGTGGATCTCCTTGAGCCGCTGCCGGCTCGCCTCGTCCAGCGGCGCGACGCGCACTTCCTCCAGCAGCTGCTTGATCATGCTGCCGATCCGCATCACCTTGGCGGGCTGTTCCACCATCTCCGTCACCGGGACCTCGCGGGAGCCGTCGTCTCCACCGCCGCCCAGAGCCATTCCGTCCTGGCCCACGACCAAGATCTGCGGGTTCTCCGGCGACTGTTCGTTCCTCGGCATCTCCATGCCGCCATTCTCTCGCACCGAACGCTCACATGACCGTGGTGCCCCCGATACCGGCTGATCCACCGCCCGCACGGGCCCCGAAATCCGGAGTGCCCGTTCCGTCCCGCTATGTGAGGCTTGGCCCAGGCATCGGGTGATCGGCCCCCGGGGCGGTACCGGGGCGCGCGTCGAAAGGGGCAGGCCATGCGACGGCTTCGACGGGCGGCGGCCACGACGGCCCTGCTGCTCGTGGCGCCAGGGGTGCTGGGGGGCCTGGGGGCGGCCGGACCGGCGGCCGGTGCCGGTGGCGTTGGCATTGGCGGTGGCGGTGGCGGTGGCGGTGGCGGTGGCATTGGCATTGGCGTTGACGCTGGCGGTGCTATTGGCGTTGCCGGTGCGGCCGTGCACGCCGGTCCCCACGCGCGTCCGGCGGAGCCCTCCCCGTACGGGTCGCTCGCCGGGTCCCGCGCGGGCGTCGGGCGCACGCCGCCGGGACGGGAGCTGCCCCCGCCGCGGGAGCCCGCGCGCGTGGCGCCGCCGCCCCCGTCCGAACCGGCCGCGACGACGCCCGCCGCACGCGACACCGAGCGGCCCGCAGCCGCCCGGCAGCCCGTCGTGCGGCGCGGGCCGGGCGGGCCGCTCGCCGATGTGCTGCCCCTGGGCGCGGGGCTGCTCCTGACCGGGCTCGGGCTCGGCTTCCTGGCGCTGCGCCTGCGCCGCTGACCGGCCCGGACCGCCCGGACGGATCCCGTACCGGTACCGGTACGGGCTACGCGGTCGTCAGCAGCACCTTGCCGATGTGGCCCGACTCCTCCAGGACCCGGTGGCCCTGCGCCGCGTCGCTCATCGGCAGCGACTGGTCCACGACCGGCCGCACGTGCCCGCCCTCGATCAGCGGCCACACGTGCTCGCGCACCGCCGCCACGACGGCCGCCTTCTCGGCGAGCGGGCGGGCCCGCAGCGTGGTCGCCGTGATGGCGCCGCGCTTGCCGAGCAGCGCCGCGATGTTCAGCTCGCCCTGGACGCCGCCCTGCATGCCGATGATGGCGAGCCGCCCGTTGACGGCGAGGGCGTCCACGTTGCGGTTCAGGTACTTGGCGCCCATGTTGTCGAGGATGACGTCCGCCCCGGCGCCGTCCGTGGCGTTCTTGATCTCCTCGACGAAGTCCTGCTCGCGGTAGTTCACCAGGATGTCCGCGCCCAGCTCGGCGCAGAAGTCCAGCTTCGCCCTGGTGCCCGCGGTGACCGCGACCTTGGCGCCGACGGCCTTCGCCAGCTGGATCGCCATGGTGCCGATGCCGCTGGACCCGCCGTGCACCAGGAAGGTCTCTCCCGGGCGCAGGTGGGCGATCATGAAGACGTTCGACCAGACGGTGCAGGTCACCTCGGGCAGCGCGGCGGCCGTGACGAGGTCGATGCCGCGGGGCACCGGCAGCAGCTGCCCGGCGGGCACGACGACCTTCTCGGCGTAGCCGCCGCCGACGAGCAGCGCGCACACCTCGTCGCCGACCGACCAGCCGCCGACCCCGGAGCCGACCGCCGTGATCCGCCCCGCGCACTCCAGGCCGGGGTACGGCGAGGAGCCGGGCGGCGGGGTGTAGAAACCCTGCCGCTGGAGCAGGTCGGCGCGGTTGACGGCGCTGGCGACGACCTCGACGAGGACCTCCCCCTCGCCCGGCACGGGGTCGGGGACCTCCGTCCAGACGAGTGCCTCGGGTCCGCCGGGTTCCGCAATCGTGATCGCATACATGGCCGCGAGGCTACTCCCGTCGCCTACGGCAACGGCTTCGTGTCGGGCACCACCTGCCGGGTGGGTGTGACGCGCGCGATGGTGATCAGCCGGTCGGTGAGCTGGAGCGTGCCGACCGCCGGATCGTCGTAGCCGAGCACGCGGTGCCCGCGCACGACGCTGACCACCAGGTCGTCGGTGTCCCGCGGCTTCAGCCCGACCTCGGACTTGGTCACCGTGCGCTCGACCAGGTCGAGGCCGCTGCCCTTCTGGATCAGGTCCTCCATGACCATGCCCGCGTGCGGGCTGAGCACCGACAGACCGAGCAGCCGACCCGCCGCGCTGGCGCTGGTGATGACGGCGTCGGCGCCCGACTGGCGCAGCAGCGGCGCGTTCTCCTCCTCGCGCACACAGGCGACGATCTTCGCGGCCCGGTTCAGCTGCCGGGCCGTCAGCGTGACCAGCACCGCGGTGTCGTCGCGCTGCGTGGCGATGATGATCTTCCGGGCGCGCTGCACCTCGGCCCGGAGCAGCACGCTGCTGCGGGTCGCGTCGCCGGTGACGCCCGCGTAGCCGAGCGCGTTGGCGGCCTCGATGGCCTTGGCGCTGGGGTCGACCACCACGACCTGTTCAGGCTTCAGACCGGTGGCGCAGACCGTCTCCACGGCGCTGCGGCCCTTGGTTCCGAAGCCGACGACGACGACGTGGTCACGCAAGGTGGACCTCCAGCGGTTCAGGCGCCATTCCTCCCGGGTCCGTTCGGTGAGGACTTCCAGCGTCGTGCCGACCAGAATGATCAGGAAGAGCACGCGCAGCGGCGTGATGACGAAGATGTTGACGAGGCGGGCGGCGTCACTGACCGGCACGATGTCGCCGTAGCCGGTGGTGGAGAGGGTGACGGTCGCGTAGTAGAAGGAGTCGAGGAGGTCGACCTTGCCGTCGGACGTGTCGTTGTAGCCGCTGCGATCGCCCCACACGATCAGCGCGGTGGCGACCAGTACGGTCAGCGCCATCAGGACACGGCGGGCGACCTGGCGCAGCGGCCGCTCGACGACCCGCCGCGGCAGTTTCACCCGGTAGGTCGTCGTGCGCTCGTCCGCTTGGCGCGCCATGGCGTCATGGCCGGCCAGTTTCACGTGAAACACCCTTCTTCCGCGCGCGAGTTGAGGGCCCCGCCGGTGCGGGGCCCGGATATGTGGGCATCGACGGCGCGGGACCCGGCGGTCATCGTGACCCCCAGGACCACGGCAGGTCGAGGATCTCGACCTCCTGGCCCTCCTTGGCGCCGCCGACCGGGATCACCGCGAGGGCGTCGGCGGCGGCGATGCCGCGCAGCATGGCCGGGCCGTTGTAGCGCAGCGGCACCGCCCAGTCGTGCCCGCTGCCCTCGTCCTGCCGGACGACGACGGGGACCAGCCGGGTGTCGCCGGGGTGCCCGGGGACGGTGGTGTGCAGCGGCGCGCTGTACGGCTCGGTGTGCGCGCCCTGGCCGGACAGCTCCCGCAGCAGCGGTTCGGCGAGGGTGAGCAGCCCCGAGACGGCCGCGAGCGGGTTGCCGGGCAGGCCCACGAGGTGCTGCCCCTCCGAGAGGCGGGCGAGCAGCATCGGGTGGCCGGGGCGGACCGCGACCCCGCTCACGAGGAGTTCGGCGCCGACGGCGCGCAGGGTGGGGTGGACGTGGTCCACGGGGCCCGAGGCCGTGCCGCCGGTCGTGACGACGAGGTCGGCGGTGGACTTCCGCACCGCCTTGAGCAGCGCCTTCGCGTCGTCGCCGAGCCTGCGCACGGCCGTCACCTCGGCGCCGAGCGCGCGCAGCCAGTGCGGCAGCATCGGACCGAGCGCGTCCCGGATCAGGCCGTCGCGGGGCCGCCCCGAGGTCAGCAGCTCGTCGCCCAGGACGAGGACGTCGACCCGGGGCCGGGGCACGACGACCAGTTCGTCGTAGCCGGCGGCGGCCGCCAGGCCGAGGACCGCAGGGGTGACGACCGAGCCCGCGGGCAGCAGCGGCTCACCGCCGCGGCACTCCTGGCCGCGCGGCCGGATGTCCTGCCCGTGCGTGACGTCGCGCAACGGGTGCAGCCGGCCCTGCGCGTCCAGGTGGCCGTGCTCGGAGCGGATGACGGCGGTGGTGTCCGACGGGATCCGGGCGCCGGTCGCGACCGGCGCCGCCTCCCCGTCGGACAGCCGGGGCGGCAGCCCGTGTCCGGCGAGGATGCCGTCGTGCCGGACGTCCCAGGGGCCCGGTCCGGCCACGACCCAGCCGTCCATGGCGGACGTGTCGAAGGACGGCAGGTCGCTCAGGGCGGCGAGCGGCGCGGCGAGCACCAGCCCGAGCGCCCGGTCGAGCGGGGTGCTGGTGGCGCCGGGCGGCACCGGCGCGGCCTCGGCGCCGGGCGCCGGAGGCGGCAGGGGGGTGACGAACGGCAGCCCGGGCAGCGGCAGTTGGTTCTCGTCCACGGGGACGGGCGCGACGGCGTCGAGCGCGTCGACCGCGCTCGCCGGCACGGTGGTGGTGAGGCGGAGGCCGTCGGCACGCGCGTCTGCGGTACGGGGATCTGCCGTACGGGCGTCTGCCGTACGGGCGTCTGGCGTACGGGCGTCTGCCGTACGGGCGTCTGCTGTACGGGGTTCTGCCGTTCGGGGTTCTGCCGTACCGGCGTCTTTCGTGCGGGGGTCTTTCGTGCGGGGGTGGCCGGGTGCCTGGTGCCGGGCGGCGCGGGTCCGGTGCTCGACGGCCGACCGGCCCGCCCGGGCGGCGCTGCGGCGGGCCTCGGACCAGGACGTCGGCTCGCCCTGGCCGTGCGGGCCGGGCGCGGTCTGGGCGCCCGGTGCCGCGGACCGCGGGTCGCGCTCCGGGCCGACCGGGGCGGAGGCCCGCCCGGAGCGCGCGGAGGCGGGGGGTGCGGGGGAGGTGGGGGATGCGGAAGTCGTGCGGGTGCCGGACGTGGTGGGAGCGGCAGAGGTGGTGGGGGTGGGGGCCGGGTCCGGGGCCGGGGAGTCGCCGGGCCGGGGGCCGCTCCGGCCGCCGTTGGCCAGGGCGAGCGCCTCTTCGACGTCGCTGTCCAGCGGGTCGGCGTGCGCGGCGCGCGCGTGCGGCCCGCTCACGGCGCGTCGCCGGGCTCGGCGTCCGCCGCGGCGGCCTCCTCGGCCCACCGGCCGGCGAGCGCGGCGGCCTTGGCGGCGGCCGCGGCCACGGCTTCGGGGCCGCCGCCCGCCCGGCCGGCCGCGTATCCGACGAGGAACGTCGTCAGCGGTGCCGCGGGGCGCGCGACCCCGTGCGCGGCGTCACGGGCGAGGTCGAGCAGGACGCCGGTGTCGACGTCCAGGTCGATGCCCAGTTCGTCCTTGGCTGCGGAGATCCATTCATCCAACACGTGCCCATGCTCCCTGATCCGTGATCGGGCGGCGGCGATGTCGTCCCAGGTGTCGCAGTCGAAGGAGGCGGCGGGAGCGACGGGGTCCGCGCGGCGGGCGAGGCGCAGACCCTGGGTGAGGCGGCGCAACGGCAGCCCCGTGAGCGCCCCGTGTTCCCGCGTCAGGTCCGCCAGGGCACGGCGCAGCGCCGCCACCCGATAGGCGGCGACGAGCGGCTGGTCCCGGCCCTCGCCGTCGGTCAGCAGCGCCCCCTCGGCCTGCTGCCCGGCGAGCGTGTCGAGCAGCAGCCGCACGGTGCGCGGCTCCAGGAAGGGCAGATCGGCGGAGAGCACGACGACCGTGTCCGGCCGGGGCTCCGGCGCACCGTCGAGGGCCCGGACCCCCGCTCCCAGCGCGGCGAGCGGCCCGCCGCCCGGCGGTTCCTCGCGGGCCCAGCCCACCGGGCGCGCGGTCGGCCGGGGCGCGGCCACGACGACGGTGTGCCGGGCCCCGGCGCAGGCGGCGAGGACCCGGTCCAGCAGAGCCCGCCCACCGACCCGCACCCCGGGCTTGTCGGCGCCGCCGAGCCGGCGCGCGGCGCCGCCCGCGAGCACGACGGCGTCGTACGCGGGCGCGCCGCGGCGGCCGGGCGGGTCGGCTTCGGTCATCCCCCGAGTATGGGCGCAGAACCGATCATTGCCACCCCGCGAAGCCCGGGCCGACGGGTCAGAGGGTGCGCAGCAGCACCGCCGGCTGTTCCACGCAGTCCGCCACGTACCGCAGGAAGCCGCCCGCCGTGCCGCCGTCGCAGACGCGGTGGTCGAAGGTGAGGGAGAGCTGGACGACCTGGCGGACCGCCAGTTCCCCTCCGTGCACCCAGGGTTTGGCCGCGATCCGGCCGACGCCGAGCATGGCCGCCTCGGGGTGGTTGATGATCGGCGTGGAGCCGTCGACCCCGAACACCCCGTAGTTGTTCAACGTGAAGGTGCCGCCGGTGAGTTCCCCGGGGGTCAGGGTCCCGGTCCTGGACTTCTCGGTGAGCCGCGCGAACTCGGCGCTCAGCGACTCGGCGCCGCGCGTGTGCGCGTCCCGGACGACGGGGACGACGAGGCCGCGCTCGGTCTGCGCGGCGAACCCGAGGTGCACCCCGTCCAGCCGGACGATCTCGCGGCGCTCCGTGTCCACCGTCGCGTTCAGCTCCGGATAGCGGGTCAGGGCCGCCGTGCAGATCCGGGCGAACAACGCCAGCACGGAGATCTTCGGCCCGGCGGACGGCCCGGTCGCCGCGTTCATCGCGGCGCGCGCGTGCAGCAGTTCCGTGGCGTCGGCGTCCACCCAGCAGGTGGCGTCGGGTATCTCGGTACGGCTGCGGGACAGCTTGTCGGCGATGGCCCCGCGGATGCCGCGCAGCGGGGTGCGATGCCCCTGGGCGGCCGATCCCGACGCCGCGTCGGCCGGGGCGGCCGGGGTGACGGTGACGGCCGGGGCCGCGGGGGCGACCGTGACGACCGGTGCGGCGGTGGCGGCCGGGGCCGCCGTGCGTTCGGCCATCGCCCGCTCCACGTCCGAGCGCAGGATGAGCCCGTCCCGTCCCGAACCGGTCAACCGCCCCAGGTCGAGGCCGTTCTCCCGCGCCAGCCTGCGCACGAGCGGCGAGATCACGGCGACCGGGCCCGCGGGCCGCCGGAGGCCGCCCGCGGCCTCCGCCGGCTCGGGCGCCCCCTGGGCCGCCGGGGGGCGGACCCGCCTGCGCCGGGCGGGCGCGGCGCTGGTCCCGTACCCCACCAGCACGTTCCCCGACGCGGCGGACTTCTCCGCGGGCGCGGCGGCCGGTGCGGGCGCGGCGGCCGGTGCGGTTCCGCCGTGCGCGGCACCCGCGGCCCCGGCACCCGCGTCCTCGGCGCCCTCGTCCTCTGCACCCGCGTTCTCTGCGCCGACGGCGACCGTGATCAGCGCGGCGCCGACGGGCAGCTCGGACCCCTCGTCGCCGAAGCGGGCGGTCACCACGCCCCCGTAGGGACACGGCACCTCGACCATCGCCTTGGCGGTCTCCACCTCCACCACCGGCTGGTCGACGGCGACCACGTCACCGACGCTCACCAGCCAGCTCACGATCGTCGCCTCGGTCAGACCCTCCCCGAGGTCGGGCAGCTTGAACTCCAGCACCTGCGCCATCAGCCCACCGTCCCTCACCGGACCCCTCGCCGGCCCTGTCACGGGTCCCATGTTCACTGGTCCCACTGCAATCGCGCCACCGCGTCGAGCACACGGTCCACTCCGGGCAGGTGGTGCCGCTCCAGCATCGGCGGCGGATACGGGATGTCGAACCCGGCCACCCGCAGCACCGGCGCCTGGAGGTGGTGGAAGCACCGCTCGCCGATCCGGGCGGCGATCTCCCCGCCGGGGCCGCCGAAACCGGTCGACTCGTGGACCACGACCGCGCGCCCGGTGCGCCGCACGGACGCGGTCACCGTGGCGTCGTCGAACGGCACCAGCGAGCGCAGGTCGATCACTTCGAGGTCCCAGCCCTCCGCCACGGCCGCCTCGGCCGCCTCCAGGCAGACGGGCAGCGACGGCCCGTACGTGATCAGCGTGGCGCCCGTCCCCGGCCGCCTGACCACCGCGGTGCCCATCGGCGCGACGTCCGCCGGCCGCTCGGGGTCCCAGGCGTCCTTGCTCCAGTACAGCCGCTTGGGCTCCAGGAACACCACCGGGTCGTCCGAGGCGATCGACTGCCGCAGCAGGCCGTACGCGTCCGCGACCGTGGCCGGGGTGACGACGGTCAGCCCGGGCGTCGCCATGTAGTACGCCTCGGAGGAGTCGCTGTGGTGCTCGACGCCGCCGATGCCACCGCCGTAGGGGATGCGCACGGTGAGCGGCATCGGCAGCGCGCCGCGCGTGCGGTTGCGCATGCGCGCGACGTGCGAGACCAGCTGCTCGAAGGCGGGGTACGCGAACGCGTCGAACTGCATCTCCACGACCGGCCGCAGCCCGTACATCGCCATGCCCACGGCGGTGCCGAGGATGCCCGCCTCGGCGAGCGGCGTGTCGGTGCAGCGGTCCTCGCCGAACTCGGCGGCGAGCCCGTCGGTGATCCGGAAGACGCCGCCCAGGGTGCCCACGTCCTCGCCCATGACGTGCACGGTGGGGTCCTCGGCCATGGCGTCGCGCAGGGCGCGGCCGAGCGCCTGGGCCATGGTGGCGGGCTTGGCCGCGGGCGGCCTCGCGACCGTGGTCATGCCCGGTCCCCCTCGGCCTCGGCGTCGAGCTCGGCCCGCAGCTGGGCGGCCTGCTCGCGCAGGTGCGTGGTCCCCTCGGCGTACACGTCGCCGAACAGGTCCATCGGGTCGAGCTCCGGGTCCTGGTTCATGCGCTCGCGCAGCCCGGCCGCCATGGCCTCCGCGTCGTCGCGCACGGCCCGCACACCCGCCTCGTCGATGAGCCCGCGCGCGGTCAGCTCCCGCTCCAGCAGGAGCACCGGGTCGTGCGCCCGCCAGGTCTCGACCTCGGCGTCGGTGCGGTAGCGGGTCGCGTCGTCGGCGTTGGTGTGCGCGTCCATGCGGTACGTGACGGCCTCGACCAGGGTCGGGCCGCCTCCCTCACGCGCGCGGGCGACCGCGTCGCCGAGCACCTCGAACATCGCCACCGCGTCGTTGCCGTCGACCAGGCGGCCCGGCATCCCGTACCCGACGGCCTTGTGGGCCAGGGTGGGCGCCGCGGTCTGCTTGGCCAGCGGCACGGAGATGGCGAACCCGTTGTTCTGGACGAGGAAGACCACCGGGGCCCGCCAGACGGCGGCGAAGTTCAGCGCCTCGTGGAAGTCGCCCTCGCTGGTGCCGCCGTCGCCCACCATGGCGAGCGCCACCACGTCGTCGCCCTTGAGGCGGGCCGCGTGGGCGAGTCCCACGGCGTGCGGCAGCTGGGTCGCGAGCGGCGTCGACAGCGGGGCGATGCGGTGCTCGCGCGGGTCGTACCCGGTGTGCCAGTCGCCCCGCAGCAGGGTGAGCGCCTGCACGGGGTCGAGGCCCCGGGCGACGGCGGCGAGGGTGTCGCGGTAGCTGGGGAAGAGCCAGTCGCGCTCCTGGAGGACGAGCGCGGCGGCCACCTCACTGGCCTCCTGCCCGGTCGTGGAGGGGTACACGGCGAGGCGGCCCTGCCGGGTCAGGGCGGTCGCCTGCGCGTTGTACCGGCGGCCGTGCACCACCTGCGCGTACAGCCGGCGCAGCAGCTCCGGATCGGCCTGCGCGGCGGCGTCGGTGCCCAGGACCCGGTACGGCTCCGCGTCCGGCAGCAGCGGCGCCGGGTCCGTGCGGGGCTGCCAGGCGGGCGGCGGAACGGGCTCGGCGCGGGTGTCCCGCTGTTCCATCACCGTCATGACGACACCTCCTCGTGGGAGCGGTTCGCGGGCGCGTCGGGTGCGACCCGCCTCACCTACCGATTGTTCGGTCGTCGGCACATTTTGGCTACAGGCCCCTCAAGGCTGTGGACAAACGGTTCTCCACAGCCTGAGATGAATGCAGTACGTCCATGGTAGGGAGGCGGGGGCACATGGCATCTGAACAAATGGCCGACGGCGACGCGACCCGCCCCCTGGACGCCATCGACCGCGCCATCCTCCAGATGCTGCGGACCGACGGACGGGCCTCGATACGCTCCGTGGCCGAGCGCGTCCACGTGTCGCGGGCGAACGCGTATGCGCGGATCAACCGCCTCATCGAGGACGGGGTGATCCGCGGCTTCGGCGCCCGCGTCGACCACGAGCGGGCCGGCCAGGGCGCGTCCGCGTACATCACGCTCAAGATCGTCCAGAACACCTGGCGCACGGTCCGCGACGAGCTGCGCCGGATGCCGGAGGCCGCGCACATCGCCCTGGTCAGCGGCGACTTCGACGTCCTGATCCTGGTGCACACGCGCGACAACCGCGCGCTGCGCGAACTGGTCCTCACCAAGCTCCAGGCCATTCCCGAGGTGCTCAGCACCCGCACCCTGCTGGTCTTCGAGGAGGAGACCCTCGGCATGGGCGACGCGGGCGGCCCGGGGTCCGCGGCGGAGCCGGGCGGCGCCGGGAACCCGGGCCCGGCGGACGCCTGAGGCCCGCTCAGCCCTCTTCGCGCAGCCCTTGGAAGACCAGCTTGGCGACGGCCTCGGCCACCTCTGCGCTGTCCAGCTCGCCGCGGCCGGGCCGGTACCACTCCACGACAGAGTTGATCATGCCGAAGACGAGCCGGGTGGCGAGCCGCACGTCGATGTCGCCGCGCACGTCCCCGTCGGCGGCGGCGGCCGTCAGCAGCTCCGCGACCTGGTGGTCGAACTCCCGGCGCCGCTCCATGGCCCACCGCTCGGTGGCGGTGTTGCCGCGCACCCGCAGCAGCAGGGTCACGTAGGGCAGTTCGGCGGTCAGCACCTCGACCATGCGCCGGGTGACGTGCTCCAGGCGCTCGACCGCGCGGCCCACGCGCGCGGGTTCCTCGTCGAGGATCCCGAAGAGCCCGTCGAGCGCCCGGCTGACGGCCCGGCGCAGCAGCTCCTCCTTGCCCGACACGTGGTGGTAGATCGACGACTTGGAGATGCCGGCCGCCCTGGACAGGTGCTCCATGGACGTGCCGTCGTAGCCGCGCTCGTTGAAGACGGTCACGGCGACCGCGAGCAGGGACTGCGGGGTGTAGGTGTCACGCCGTGCTGTGGTCACGCGGAGCCCTCCCACTTCTTGGGGTCGTACGAGTGCCTGAGCAGGGCGAAGGACGGCGCGCAGCGGCCGGACGCGTCCCGCTCGTGCAGTTCCTCCAGCAGCCCGCAGGCCCAGTTCCGGCCGAGGCGGCGACTCCACTCGAAGGGGCCGAGGGGGTAGTTGACGCCGAGCCGCATCGCGGTGTCGATGTCCTCCGCGGTGGCCACCCCGCGCGCGAGGGCGTCGTGCGCGAGGTCGATGATCCGGGCGACCGTGCGGGCGACGATCATGCCGGGCACGTCCCCGATGACGCTGACCTCCTTGCCGAGCGCCTGGAAGAGCCCCACGGCCTCGCGCAGGGTGCGCGGATTGCCGTCCTGGCAGGCGGCGAGGGCGATGCGGGTCGCGGAGCGGTAGTCGTGCGCGAGGTCGAAGTAGACGACGTCCCGGAACTCGACGGACGTCTGCCCGTCCGCCTGGACGAGCTGGCCGCCGCCGGGCAGCACGATGCGGGTGCCCTTGTCCTCGTCCTCCTGCGTGACCTCGATGCCCGCCTCGCGCATCATCGCGATCAGCTCGCCCGCGTTGTCCAGGTCCCCCTCGACCGTCACGCGCGCGGGCGGGTCCGCCGGGGCGGCGGTGTGCGGTTCGGGCCGCTCCTCGCCGTCCCCGTACGCGTACCAGCCCTGTCCCGTCTTGATCCCGAGCCGCCCGGCCTCGACGAGCCGGCGCTGGGACAGCGAGGGGCGGAACTTCGCGTCCTGGAAGAAGCCCTCCCACACGGAGCGGGTGACCGCCTCGTTCACGTCCTGGCCGATGAGGTCGGTCAGCTCGAAGGCGCCCATCCTGAAGCCGCCGCTCTCGCGCAGCACCGCGTCGATGGTGGCGGGGTCGGCGCCCTGCTCCTCGTGGACCGCGAACGCCTCCGCGTAGAAGGGCCGCGCGATCCGGTTCACCAGGAAGCCCGGGGTGTCGGCGCAGGCCACCGGGGTCTTGCCCCAGGCGCGGGCGGTCTCGTACGCGCGCGTGGCCGCCGTGACGTCCGTGGCGTAGCCGGAGACGACCTCCACCAGGGGCATCAGCGGCGCCGGGTTGAAGAAGTGCAGTCCGACGAAGCGGCCGGGCACGCGCAGCGCGCCGCCGATCGCCGTCACGGACAGGGACGAGGTGTTCGTGGCGAGGAGGCAGTCGTCGGTGACGATGTCCTCCAGCTCGCGCAACAGCTCCTGCTTGACGTCCAGTCGCTCCAGGACGGCCTCGACGACGAGGGCCGCGGGGGCCAGCTCGTGGAGGGTCTGCGCGGGCTCCAGGCGGGCGACGGCGAGCGCGCGCTCCTCGGCGCTCATCCGCCCCTTCGTGACGAGCCGGTCCAGGCGCGCGACGATCGCGTCGGCGGCTGCGCCGGCCCGGCCCGGCACGGCGTCGTAGAGCCGGACGGGATGGCCCGCGGTGAGCGCGACCTGGGCGATGCCCTGACCCATGGTGCCGGTGCCGACCACGCCGACGAGGCGGTCATGTGCAGTCATGGCGAGATCCTCCCGCACAGGCGTCCGCCCCGGGGCCCCGGGGCTTTATGGAGGGGTTTTCCACAGCTTCTCCCCG
Organism: Streptomyces sp. NPDC088785; assembly: GCF_044750685.1. Taxonomy (NCBI): domain Bacteria; kingdom Bacillati; phylum Actinomycetota; class Actinomycetes; order Kitasatosporales; family Streptomycetaceae; genus Streptomyces; species Streptomyces sp. NPDC088785. The sequence goes on along the minus strand of NZ_JBIVKH010000003.1, from coordinate 355,824 downwards.
CCCCCTTGTCCCGACCGATCGTTCGGTTACTCTAGCTCCTGCCGGGTGCCGTCGCCCAGCCCCGCACCGCCCGGTCCCACCCAGCCCGCCGGCCCGACGACGAGCCGGCACCGAGGAGGAGTTGGTCCGCCATGGCCGCCGCCGAACGCACCGCGCACGACCTGATCGCCCAGCACCGGCCCACCCTCGACCAGGCGCTGGAGACCCTCCGCACCCGCGCGTACTGGTCCCCCCACCCCGAGCACCCGAAGGCCTACGGGGCGGGCGGGGAGAGCGGCAGCCTGAGCATGGCCGAGGGCAAGGCCGCCTTCGACGCCCTGCTGGGCACCCGCCTCGACCTCGGCCAGCCCGGCACGGACGACTTCGTCGGCGAGGAGGTCTCGCCGTACGGCATCGCGTTGGGCCTCACGTATCCGCACGCGGACGCGGACGTGCTGCTGCCCGCCATGCGCGCGGGCCTGCGCGCGTGGCGGAAGGCGGGCGCCGAGCTGCGGGCCGTGGTGTGCCTGGAGATCCTGGCCCGGATCAGCGCCCGCACGCACGAGTTCGCGCACGCGGTCATGCACACCAGCGGCCAGGCGTTCATGATGGCGTTCCAGGCGGGCGGCCCGCACGCGCAGGACCGCGGCCTGGAAGCGGTGGCGTACGCGTACGCGGAGCAGGCGCGCACCCCGGACACGGCGCAGTGGTCCAAGCCCCAGGGCAAGCGCGACCCGCTGCTGATGACCAAGGAGTTCACCCCGGTCGGGCGCGGAGTCGCGCTCCTGATCGGCTGCAACACCTTCCCGACGTGGAACGGCTACCCGGGCCTGTTCGCCTCCCTCGCCACCGGCAACGCGGTCCTGGTGAAGCCCCACCCGCGCGCGGTGCTGCCGCTCGCGCTCACCGTCCAGGCGGCCCGCGAGGTGCTCACCGAGGCGGGCTTCGACCCGAACCTGGTGGCGCTCACGGCCGAGCGGCCCGGCGAGGGCGTCGCGAAGACCCTCGCCGTGCGCCCCGAGATCAGGATCATCGACTACACGGGCTCGACGGCCTTCGGCGACTGGCTGGAGACCCACGCCCGCCAGGCGCAGGTGTACACGGAGAAGGCGGGCGTCAACACGGTCGTCGTCGACAGCACCGACGACTACCGGGGCATGCTGGCGAACCTCGCGTTCTCGCTGTCCCTGTACAGCGGCCAGATGTGCACCACTCCGCAGAATCTGCTGGTGCCGCGCGACGGCATCACCACCGACGCGGGCCCCAAGTCGTACGACGAGGTGGTCGCGGACCTCGCGGCGGCGGTCGACGGCCTGCTCGGCGACGACGCGCGGGCGAACGGGCTGCTGGGCGCGCTGGTGAACCCCGACGTGAAGGCCCGCCTGGAGGCGGCGGCCGGGCTCGGCGAGGTCGCGCTGCCCTCCCGGGAGATCACGCACCCGGAGTTCCCCGACGCCGTGGTGCGCACCCCGGTGATCGTGAAGCTCGACGGCGCCAAGCCGGACGCCGAGGCGGTCTGGCTGAGCGAGTGCTTCGGCCCGGTCTCCTTCGCGGTCGCCGTCGACTCCACCGCGCAGGCGCTGGAGCTGCTGCGGCGCACGGTGCGCGAGAAGGGCGCCATGACCGTCGGCGCCTACACGACCTCCGACGACGTGGCCGGGGACGTCGAGGAGGTCTGCCTGGAGGAGTGCGCCCAGCTCTCGCTCAACCTGACGGGCGGGGTGTACGTGAACCAGACGGCGGCGTTCTCCGACTTCCACGGCTCGGGCGGCAACCCGGCGGCGAACGCGGCCCTGTGCGACGGCGCCTTCGTGGCGAACCGCTTCCGGGTGGTGGAGGTCCGCCGCGACGGCGTCTAGAAGCCCGGCCCCGGGCCGCTACGGCCGCCCGGGGGCCCGCGTGCTGTGCGCGCTCCAGTGGAAGAGGGTCATGCCGACGCTGGTGGCCAGGTTGTAGCTGGAGACCTGGGGCCGCATCGGCAGCGACACCAGGTGGTCGGCCCGCGCGCGCAGCGCCCCGGACAGGCCGCTGCGCTCGGACCCGAAGGCGAGCAGCGCGTCGTCGGGCAGGGTCAGGCCGCGGATGTCGGCGCCCTCGGGGTCGAGCGCGTACAGCGGCCCGGCGGGCAGTTCGTCGACCGCCAGCCGCTCCACCGCGGTCGCGAAGTGCAGCCCGGCCCCGCCCCGTACGACGGTGGGGTGCCAGGGGTCGAGGCTGCCGGTCGTGACGACGCCGGTCGCCCCGTACCCGGCGGCCAGGCGGATGACGGCGCCCGCGTTGCCGAGGTTGCGCGGCTCGTCGAGGACGATCACCGGCGTGGTGCGGCCCGTGCGGCCGATGGCGGCCAGGTTCCCGGCGCGCTCCGGGCGGCCGGCGAGCGCGGCCACCCCGGTCGGGTGCAGCCGCGGCACGAGGGAGCGCAGCACGTCGCCCGGCACCTCCACGAGCCGCGCGGCCAGCTCCCGCGCGACGTCGGGCGCGAGATCGTCGGCCAGGGCGCGGGCCGCCGCCTTGTCGACGGCGAGCGCGACGGGCACGTCGGCGCCGAAGCGCAGGGCGTGCTTGAGGGCGTGGAAGCCGTCGAGGAGCACGGCGGCGTCGGCGGCGCGCCGCCAGGCCCGTACGGCCCGGCCGGCGTCGTCCGCGCCCTCGTGGGGTCCGCCGTGTGCGCCGTCCGCCGTGCTCGTCCCGCTCATGGCAGGAAGCCTACGTGCGCACCGCCGCCGGCTCGACGTCGTCCGCCGGGCGCTGCTCCGGCACCGGGGCGTCCCCGTCCGCGCGGGCGCCCCGCACCCGCTCACGCGCGCGTGCCGCCCGCCCGCCGATCCACCGCAGGAACGAGGTCGGCAGGAACACCGCGTCGGCGGCGATCATCGCGAGCGAGAAGAACGGCAGCCCCAGCACGACGGCGATGAACAGATGCTCCGTGATCATGGCCACCAGCAGCACGTTCTTGACCCTGCGGTTGAACACGGTGAACGGGAAGGCGACCTGGACGGCGACCGTCCCGTACGTCACGAGCATCACCATCGGGCCGAACGCGCTGAGCAGGTCGCCCAGGGCGGGCCACGGGGAGAAGTAGTCCAGGTGGAGCGGGTAGTAGACGGCGGTGCCGTCCTGCCAGCGGCCGCCCTGGATCTTGTACCAGCCGGCCGTCGCGTAGATCAGGCACGCCTCGACCATGATGATCAGCAGGGCCGCGTTGTGGGTGACGTTGGCGACGACGTCGTACATCCGGCGCGCGCCGCCCCGCGGATGCCGGTGGCCGGCGAACCACCACATGCCGTGGACGAGCCACAGCCCCCAGAACAGGATCAGCCAGTCCAGGTGCAGCTTCCCCAGGAACGTGAGCGCCGAGAGCGCGAGCCCGATCGCCCACCACAGGACGGGCCCGGTCCGGTCGACGCCCGGGGCGCCCTCACGCGCGCGTGCCGCGCGGCGCGCGTCGAGCGACCACACCTGCCCGCACCGGGTGAACACCAGGTAGATCGACATGAGGTGGATGACGTTGTCGCCGCCGTCCCCCATGAACACGCTGCGGTTCTGGAGCGACAGCACACCGATCATGAACAGCACCGACATGGTGCGGGTGCGCCAGCCCAGGAGCAGCAGGGCGGCGGCGAGGATCGCGGCGACGTAGACGCACTCGAACCACACCTGGCCGTCCGACCACATCAGCGCGGTGAGCGCGTCGTTGTTCGAGATCAGCTGCTGCGCCATGCCCCAGCTCCACGGGGCGTCCGGGCCGTACATCTCCCGCCGGTGCGGGAACTCGCGCAGCAGGAACAGCAGCCAGGTCGCCGAGAAGCCGATGCGGACCACGGCGCTCTGGTAGGGGCCGAGCGCCGAGGCGGTGACCCGCTCGATCCCGGCGCGCAGCGCCTCGGTGACGCGCTGTCCCGGGCTCGTGCGCCGTGCTGCCGCCTCGTGCTGGAAGCCGCTCATCGGGCACCGTCCGTGGGGTCCTGCGCGCGTACGTGCGCGCCGCTGTCGAGGGGCGCGTCGCGCGAGGTCACCTTCCACCAGGAGAGCACCCGGTAGACCGGCTTCTGGTTCACCTTCTCGTCACTCCACTTCGGGGGCGCGATCGTGACCGACCGGGACCTGATCTGGACGCGCTCGATCACGCCGTCCCGGCCGGCGACTCCCAGCCGGTCGAACCGCAGCACGAGGATGCGGCGCAGGTACTGCTCGGAGAGCATGCCCCGCAGGCTGGTCGACCGGTTCTGCGCGTCGTGCGAGCCGAGGTAGACGTCCCAGGCGCGGCGCAGTTCGTTCTGCGTGGTGTGGCTGGGCAGCAGGTTGCCCCTGATGGCGGCGCCGTCCTGCGCCGACAGGTCGTACCAGTCGGTCGTGCGGGCGGTCCCGGTCGCGTCGCGGACCTCGGCGCGGGCCTGGACGGCGATGTTCTGCTGCAACGGATTGGGGGCGAACAGCTTCCAGTTCTGCTCGAACTCGGGGTAGACCCACCTGTCCACCGCCTCGCCGTGCCGCTTGGACATCGTGTTCGACGGAGCGACGTGCAGGAACACCATCAGGACGTGGACGCACGCGACGACGGCGATGCCCGCGAGGGCCAGCGAGGCGGCCACCCGGTAGGCCGGGGGGAGAGCGGCGAGGCCCTGGCGCCCGGTCTGCGGCGCCGACGCGTCCCGCGCCCCGCCGGGCGCGTCGTCGGGCGCTCCGCCGGGCGGCTCCGGTGCGGGCCGGCCGGCCTCGCCCGCAGCGCCTGCTTCCGTCTTCATCACTGTTCCCCGATCCCCGTCCCGGTCCCGTCGTCGCCCGGCCCGTCCACCGCCGCGCCGGCCGCGCGCCGTCGACCCGCTGGTGCGGCGCACCGGCACGGTACTGGGGAGCGGCCCCGAAGCACAGGCGGCCGAGGTTATCCACAGGCCGGGTCATTCAGGGTTGACACCTTACGGCGCCGGGTCCCACCATTGAATCCGACGAACCGAACGATCGGTCGGGAGTGGTGGAAGGCCCGACGGCGGCGGACCGGATCGTCATCGACAGCCGAGTTCGAGGGGACCGGGAATGGCGACAGCAACCCCGCACCACGTGGAGAGCGCGGACCACGCCGACGACACCGCGGCGTTCCGAGCGGTGTTCGACGCGGCGGTGGCGGCGGACGAGCGCATCGAGCCCCGCGACTGGATGCCCGACGCCTACCGGGCCACGCTCGTACGGCAGATCGCGCAGCACGCGCACTCCGAGATCATCGGCATGCAGCCGGAGGCCAACTGGATCACGCGCGCACCGTCCCTGCGCCGCAAGGCGATCCTGATGGCGAAGGTGCAGGACGAGGCGGGCCACGGCCTGTACCTCTACAGCGCGGCGGAGACCCTGGGCACCAGCCGCGACGAGCTGCTCGACAAGCTGCACAGCGGCCGCCAGAAGTATTCGTCGATCTTCAACTACCCGACGCTGACCTGGGCCGACGTCGGCGCGATCGGCTGGCTGGTGGACGGCGCGGCGATCACGAACCAGGTACCGCTGTGCCGCTGCTCGTACGGTCCGTACGCGCGCGCGATGGTCCGCGTCTGCAAGGAGGAGTCCTTCCACCAGCGCCAGGGGTTCGAGCTGCTGCTCGCCCTCAGCCGGGGCACCGAGGCCCAGCACGCGATGGCGCAGGACGCGGTGGACCGCTGGTGGTGGCCGTCCCTGATGATGTTCGGCCCGCCGGACGACGAGTCGGCGCACTCGGCGCAGTCGATGGAGTGGAAGATCAAGCGCCACTCGAACGACGAGCTGCGCCAGCGCTTCGTCGACATCTGCGTCCCCCAGGCCGCCTCCCTCGGCCTGACCCTCCCCGACCCGGACCTCGTGTGGAACGAGGAGCGGGGACAGCACGACTTCGGCGCGATCGACTGGTCGGAGTTCAAGGAGATCCTCAAGGGCAACGGCCCGTGCAACGAACAGCGGATCACCCAGCGCAGGCGCGCCCACGACGAGGGCGCCTGGGTGCGCGAGGCCGCCGCGGCCCACGCGGCCCGGCACGCCACGACCGACCCCGCACCCGGCGGTTCGACACGAGAAGGCAGGGCGGCATGAGCGAGACCCCGAAGGCGCCCGGCGGCGCCGGCGAGTGGCCCCTGTGGGAGGTCTTCGTCCGCTCCCGCCGCGGCCTCGCCCACACCCACGCCGGCAGCCTGCACGCCCCGGACGCGGAGCTGGCCCTGCGCAACGCGCGGGACCTGTACACGCGCCGCGGCGAGGGCGTCTCCCTGTGGGTCGTCCCGTCCGCGGCGATCACGGCCTCCTCTCCCGACGAGAAGGACCCGTTCTTCGAGCCGTCCGCCGACAAGCCCTACCGGCACCCGACGTTCTACGAGATCCCGGAAGGGGTGAAGCACCTGTGACGCACCGGACGACCCCGACCCGGCAGGCCGACGGCACGGCCGCCGCCCTGGCCCTCGGCGACGACGCCCTGGTGCTCTCGCACCGCCTGGGGGAGTGGGCGGGCCACGCCCCGGTCCTGGAGGAGGAGCTGGCGCTGGCGAACATCGCGCTGGACCTGCTCGGCCAGGCCCGCGTCCTGCTGAGCACGGCCGGCGACGAGGACGAGCTGGCGTACCTGCGCGAGGAGCGCGAGTTCCGCAATCTCCAGCTGGTCGAGCAGCCGAACGGCGACTTCGCCCACACCATCGCCCGCCAGCTGTTCTTCTCCACGTACCAGCACCTTCTGTACGGTCGGCTGGCCGCCGGCGACGGCGAGTTCGCCCCCCTGGCAGCCAAGGCCGTCAAGGAGGTGGCCTACCACCAGGACCACGCCCGGCAGTGGACCCTCCGCCTCGGCGACGGCACCCCGGAGAGCCACGCGCGGATGCGGCGCGCGGTGGACGCGCTCTGGCGCTTCACCGGCGAGATGTTCCAGCCGCTGCCCGGCGTGGAGATCGACTGGGCGGAGCTGCGCACCGCCTGGACGGCGACCGTCACGGACGTCCTGCGGGAGGCGACGCTCACCGTCCCGCAGGGCCCGCAGAGCGGCGGCTGGCAGGCGGGGGCGGGCCGGCAGGGCCTGCACACCGAGTCGTTCGGCCGGATGCTCGCCGAGATGCAGCACCTGCACCGCAGCCACCCGGGAGCGACATGGTGACCGCGCCCCCCACCCCGCTGGAGACCGAACTGCTGCACGTGGCGGGCTCGGTGCCCGACCCCGAACTGCCGGTGCTGACCCTGGAGGAGCTGGGCGTCCTGCGGGCCGTGCACAGCCTCGGGCCGGGCCGCGTCGAGGTCGAGCTGAGCCCCACGTACACGGGATGTCCCGCGATCGAGGCCATGTCGGCGGACATCGAGCGGGCCCTGCACGAGCACGGCGTGCCCGAGGTCACCGTCCGCCCCGTCCTCTCCCCGGCCTGGTCCACGGACGACATCAGCGCCGAAGGCCGCCGCAAGCTGCGCGAGTTCGGGATCGCACCGCCGCGCCCCACCCGCGACCCCGCCGGCCCGGTCCCCGTCCCGCTCGGGCCCACCCGGCACGGCACGGCGCCCGCCGCCGCGCCCGCCGCCTGGGACCCGGTGGCCTGCCCGCACTGCGGCTCGACCGCGACCGAACTGCTCAGCCGCTTCTCCTCCACCGCGTGCAAGGCGCTGCGCCGCTGCCTCGACTGCCGTGAACCCTTCGACCACTTCAAGGAGCTGTGATGGCAGCACCCGCGCGGGCCCGCTTCCACCGGCTCCGGGTCACGGCGGTCGACCGGCTCACCGACGACTCCGTGGCGCTGACCCTCGCCGTCCCCGGCCCGCTGCGCGAGCAGTACCGGCACGCCCCGGGCCAGCACCTCGCACTGCGCCGCACCGTGGACGGCACGGAGGTCCGCCGCACGTACTCGATCTGCTCGGCGGCGCCCGCCGACGGCGCCCCGCGCACCCTGCGGGTCGGCGTGCGCCTGGTCGACGGCGGCGCGTTCTCCACGTTCGCCCACAAGGAGATCGCCGTGGGGGACGAGCTGGAGGTGATGACCCCGGCCGGCCGCTTCACCCTCGACCCGGCGCCCGGGCACTTCGCGGCGGTGGTCGGCGGCAGCGGGATCACCCCGGTGCTCTCCATCGCCACGACGCTGCTGGAGCGGACGCCGGACGCCCGTTTCTGCCTGATCCGCAGCGACCGCACCACGGCGTCGACGATGTTCCTGGAGGAGGTGGCGTACCTGAAGGACCGCTACCCCGACCGGTTCCAGCTGGTCACCGTCCTCTCCCGGGAGGAGCGGCAGGCCGGCCCGGTCTCCGGGCGGCTCGGCCGGGAGCGGCTGACGGCGCTGCTGCCCGCCCTGCTGCCGGTGGAGCGGATCGCGGGCTGGTTCCTGTGCGGCCCCTACGGCCTGGTGCAGGGCGCCGAGCGGGCCCTGCGCGATCTCGGCGTCGGCCGGAGCCGGATCCACGAGGAGATCTTCCACGTGGACGACGGCCCGGCCACCGACCGCACCGCACCGGCCGCCGCGAGCGGCCCGGTGACCGCCCCCGCGCACAGCACCGTCACCGCGCAGCTCGACGGACGGTCCGGCAGCTGGCCGGTACAGGACGGCGAATCGCTCCTGGAAGCGGTGCTGCGCAACCGGGCGGACGCGCCCTACGCCTGCAAGGGCGGCGTCTGCGGCACCTGCCGCGCCTTCCTCGTCACGGGTTCGGTGCGCATGGACCGCAATTTCGCCCTGGAGCCGGAGGAGACCGAAGCGGGATACGTCCTGGCCTGCCAGTCCCGTCCGACCACGGAGCGGGTGGAGCTGGACTTCGACCGCTGACCCCGCCCCCGGCCCACCCGGCCGCGCCTCCACCCGGTTCCCCCGCCCGGTTCCCTCGCACTGCTCCCTCTCCCTGCCCCCTCGCGCTGTTCCCTTCTCGTAGAACCTGTTCTATCTTGACGCTCCGTCAGATCCCGCTGGGAGTCGCGCAGGAACGGGAGGACAGCCGGTGGACTTCACCTTCTCCGAGGAGCAACAGGCGGCCGTCGAGGCGGCGCGGGCGGTGTTCGCACCGGTCGCGCCCGACAGCGTGCCCAGCCCCTCGCTCACCTCCGGGGCCGTCGCCGAGGACTTCGACCGCGCGCTGTGGTCCAAGGCCGCCGACGCCGACCTGCTGAGCCTGCTCCTCACGCCCGAGCACGGCGGGGCCGGACTGGACGCCATCGCGCTCTGCCTGGTGCTGCGCGAGTCCGCGAAGGTCCTCGCCCGCATCCCGCTCCTGGAGCACAGCGCGGCGGCGACGACCGTGGAGGTGTACGGCGGCGCGGAGTTGAAGCGGGAGATCCTTCCCGGCGCGGCGGACGGCGGCCTCGCCCTGACCGTCGCCGCGGCCGGCCGCAGCGGGCACGACCCGGCCGAGCTGGCGGTGACCGCCCGCCAGGAAGGCGCGGCGGGCGCGGGCGGCTGGGTCCTGGACGGGGTGCAGACGGCGGTGCCGTGGGCCTGGGGCGCCGACCGGATCCTGGTCCCCGCGCACACCGGCGACGGCGGCACGGTCCTCGCGGTGCTGCCCGGCCCGGCCCGGGGTGCGGAACCGACGGCGGGGCTCACGTTCACCGAGCAGATCTCGACGACCGGCGAGCGCCTGGCCGAACTGCGCCTGGACGGGGTGCGCCTGGACGACCGGCACCTGATCACGGACACGGCGGCCTGGCCCCGGCTGCACGATCTGCTCGTCACCGGCACCTGCGCGCTCGCACTCGGCCTCGGCGAGGGCGTGCTGAGGATGACCAGCGACTACGCGGGCAAGCGCGAGCAGTTCGGCCATCCGATCGCCACGTTCCAGGCGGTCGCCGTGCAGGCCGCCGACCGCTACATCGACCTGCGCGCCATGGAGGTCACCCTGTGGCAGGCCGCCTGGCGCCTGAGCACCGGGGCGGGCGGCGCGCTGCCGGTCGCCGGTGATGTCGCGGTCGCCAAGAGCTGGGCGTCCGACGGGGTGCGGCGCGTCGTGCAGACCGCGCAACACCTGCACGGCGGCTTCGGCGCCGACACCGACTACCCGCTGCACCGCTATCACGCCTGGGCCAAGCACCTGGAGCTCTCGCTCGGCCCGGCCGCCGCCCATGAAGAGGCCCTCGGCGACCTGCTCGCCGCCCATCCACTGGGCTGACGACCCGCCGCCGGTCCGACCGGCGGTCACACCGGCGGCCCCGAAACCGGCTCGGGGCCCCGCTCCGGGCCGCCCGGATCAGACGACGGAGCCCGGCTGTCCCTGGTCGTCCACGACGGGCCGGCCGGCCGCCTCCCACGCCTGCATGCCGCCCGCGACGTTCACCGCGTCGATGCCCTGCTGCACCAGATAGGCCGTCACCTGGGCGGAACGCCCGCCGACCCGGCACAGGACGTTGACCCGGCCGTCCTGCGGGGCCGCCTCGGTGAACTCGCCGAACCGCGCGACGAACTCGCTCATCGGAACGTGCAGGGCGCCCGCGGCGTGACCCGCGAGCCACTCGTCGTCCTCCCGCACGTCGAGCAGGAAGTCGCCTTCCTTGAGCTCGTCGACACCGACCGTGGGCACACCAGAACCGAAGACCATGCCCCTGACGCTACCCGACCGCCCCGCGGACTCAGCCCGCGGTGATCCGCTCCAGCTCGGCCTCCCGCTCGGCGACCTGCGCGAGCAACTGCTCGGCGATCTCGTCGAGCAGCTTGTCCGGGTCGTCCGGCGCCATCCGCAGCATCGAGCCGATCGCCCCCTCCTCCAGCTCCCGGGCCACGGCCGTCAGCAGTTCCTTGCGCTGCGCCAGCCAGTCGAGCCGGGCGTACAGCTCCTCGCTCGGCGAGGGCTCCCGCTCCGGCGGCACCGGACCGGCGGCCCACTCCTCGCCGAGCTCCCGCAGCAGCGGCGCGTCGCCCCGCGCGTACGCCGCGTTCACCCGCGAGATGAACTCGTCGCGCCGCTCCCGCTCCCGGTCGTCCTGGGCCAGGTCCGGGTGCGCCTCGCGGACCAGCTCGCGGTAGAGCTTGCGGGCCTCCTCGCTGGGCCGCACCCGCTGCGGCGGGCGCACCGGCTGGTCGGTGAGCATCGCGACGGCCTCCGGGAACAGTCCGTCCCCGTCCATCCACCCGTGGAACAGCTCCTCCACGCCGGGCATCGGCAGTACCCGCGCCCGCGCCTCGTCGGCCCTGCCGCGGTCCTCCGGGTCCCCGGTGCGGTCCGCCGTCGCCTCGGCGATCAGCGCCTCCAGCTCGTCGAGCCGGGCGTACATCGGGCCGAGCTTCTGGTGGTGCAGGCGCGAGAAGTTCTCCACCTCGACGCGGAAGGTCTCCACGGCGATCTCGAACTCGATCAGGGCCTGCTCGGCCGCGCGCACCGCCCGCTCCAGCCGCTCCTCGGGCCGCTCCCGCGTCTGCTCCCGAGCCTGCTCCCGGGACCGCTCGATCCGTTCCTTCAGCTGGTCCTTGAGCCGCTCCCGAGGCTGCTCCTCGGGCTGGCCTGCCACGTCGTCGGTCTCCGGGGTCGTCACCCGTCCAGCGTAGGGCACGGCCCACCGGGACAGGCCAGTCACCGATCACCGCCTCCCCACCCACGACGCGCCACCTCCCGAAGCGGCCCCGACACCGCCCCGGCCCTCCCGGCCGCCCCGGAGGACGACACCTCAGGCGCCCGAAACCACCCGACCCAGCCAGGCCCAGCCCCTCCGGCACCGCACCGCACCGCACCGCACCGCACCGCACCGCACCGCACCGCACCGCACCGCACCGCACCGCACCGCACCGCACCGGACCGCACCGCACCGGACCGGAAGAAGCTAGACCCCCGTCTCGGCAGCCACCCGCCCCTCCCGTACCGCCCGCACCAGCTCCCCGTGATCGGCCTCCGTGCGGTCCGCGTAGGTCACCGCGAACGACGCGACGGCCTCGTCCAGCTCCTCGTTCTTCCCGCAATACCCGGCGATCAGCCGCGGGTCCGCGCTGTGGGCGTGGGCGCGGGCGAGCAGCGCGCCGGTCATCCGCGCGTAGTCGTCCAACTGGTCGGCGGCGAGCGCGGCCGGATCGACGCTGCCCTTGCGGTTGCGGAACTGCCGCACCTGGAAGGGCCGTTCACCGACCGAGGTCCAGCCCAGCAGGGAGTCGCTGACCACCTGCATCCGCTGCTGCCCGAGCACCACGCGCCGCCCCTCGTGCGCGACGCCGTCCGTCGCGAAGCCCACCGCCGGCAGGTGCGGGAGCAGCGCCGAGGGCCGTGCCTCCTTCACCTGGAGCACCAGTGGCTCACCGCGGTGGTCCAGGAGCAGCACCACGTACGACCGGGTCCCCACGCTGCCGGTGCCGACGACGCGGAACGCCACGTCGTGGATCGCGTACCGCCCGAGCAGCGGCAGCCGGTCCTCGGAGACGGTCTCCAGGTAGGCGCCGAGCGAGGCGGCGACGGCGGCCGCCTCCTGGTCGGGTATCCGCCGCAGGACCGGCGGCGCGTCCACGAACCGCCGCCCGCCGCCCTCCACGCCGATCGTGGACTTGGCGGCGAACCGTCCGCTGGTGTTGTTCCGCGCCTTCTCCGAGACCCGCTCCAGCGTGCCGAGCAGATCGTGGGCGTCGGCGTGCGAGACGAGCTCCTCGTCCGCGATCGCGTTCCACGCGTCGAGCGCGGGCAGTCTGGCGAGCAGGCGCATGGTGCGCCGGTAGGCACCGGCCGCGTCGTGCGCCGCCTGCGCACAGGTGTCCTCGTCGGCCCCGGCCTCCCGCCCGGCGAGGACCAGCGAGGCGGCGAGCCGCTTCACGTCCCACTCCCAGGGGCCGTGCACCGTCTCGTCGAAGTCGTTCAGGTCGATGACGAGGCCGCCGCGCGCATCGCCGTACAGACCGAAGTTGCCCGCGTGGGCGTCGCCGCAGATCTGGGCGCCGGCGCCGGTCAGCGGGGTGCGCGCCAGGTCGTACGCCATCAGCCCGGCCGAGCCGCGCAGGAAGGCGAAGGGGGTCGCGGTCATCCGCCCGACCCGGATCGGGGTCAGCTCCTCGATCCTGCCACGGTTGGACTCCGCGACGGCCGTCACCGCGTCGGGCCGGTCCGCGTCCACCGTGAAGTCGGCGTGCGCGGACCGCGGGACGGCCTTGCGCAGGGCCTTGCCGGCGGCCTTGGGGGACGCCCCCTTCGCCGCCTCCGCGAAGGGCGCCGCGAACCCGGCCACCCGCGGCAGCCGCCCGACCCGCCCGGACCCCTCGCCCTGCCGCGGCAGCGCCACCACATCGCCGATCCCGCTCATACCGACCGCCTCCCCCACTCGTGCGGAACCCCGCACGCACTGCGCCGCTCGTCACATCGCCCGTCCGTCGCCGGCGAACCGGCCACGACCGTACCGCCGCGCGCACCACCCCGCCGGACCCTGTGGAAAACCCGAAGCCTGTGCACAACGGCACCACCCCCGCCCGGCCCCCGAAAGCCTCCAGCCGGCCACCCACCCATCAACGCCCCGCCCGAGAAGGCCCTACTTCCGGTACTCCTCCGGGCACGTCCCGCCCTCGGCCCCCAGATACTTCGCGGCCCAGTCCCCCAGCTCGTTCAGCGACGGCCGCAGGGCCGAGCCGGCCTCGGTCAGCCGGTAGGAGACGCGCAGCGGCGGCCCCTCGTCGACCTGGCGCACGACGAGGCCGACGGTGCCCAGCTCCGTCAGCCGGTCGGACAGCATGCGCTCGCTGATGCCGGGGATGGCCCGGCGCAGGTCGGCGAAGTGCACGGGCCGCTGCATCAGCGCGGCCACGATCAGCCCCGTCCAACGCTTGCCGAGCAGCCCGAAGACCCGGGTCATCCCGATGTCGACCGTCGAGCACGCCCCCGGCGTGTGGGTCATGGACGCCGCCGCGTCGCATGCGTCCGCCCGCTTCCTGTCCTGCTCGCTGCCCGCCATGCGTCCAGAGTACTGGTTTCTCATACGGGGGTGAGAAAAAGTAAGTACCTGTGCTATTACTAGCTACGTACTCATCTTCAGCCGATATTTTCGGGAGAACCCCCCATGGCCACCCTGCTGCACCTCGACTCCTCGGTCTTCGCCGGTCCCGCCTCGTCCTCGCGCCCCGTGACGGAGGCCTTCCGCAACGCCTGGCTCGAGCAGCACCCCGAGGGCACGGTCGTCTACCGCGACCTGGCGGTGGACCCGGTGCCCCACATCACGGCCGACAGCCACCTCGCCGGCTTCACGCCCGCGGAGGGCCACACCCCCGAGCAGGCCGCCGCCTTCGCCGAGCGCGTGCGCCTGATCGAGGAGCTGGAGAACGCGGACGCCATCCTGATCGGCGCCCCGATGTACAACTACTCGATCCCGTCGACGCTGAAGGCCTGGCTCGACAACGTGATCCTGTTCGGCCGCACCGCGGGCATCGACGCCCCGGCCGCCAAGGGCACCCCGGTCACCGTCGTCGCCAGCCGCGGCGGCTCCTACGCGCCGGGCACCCCGCGCGAGGGCATGGAGTACGTCCAGAACTTCCTGGCCGCCACCCTGCGCGACACCCTCCAGCTCGACCTGGACTTCATCGTCCCCGAGCTGACCATGGCGCCGACGAACCCGGCCATGTCCGAGCTGGTCCCCCTCTTCGAGGCCTCCCGCGAGAAGGCCCTCCAGGACGCGCAGGAGAAGGGCAAGGCCGTGGCCGCCCGCATCGCCGCCTGACCGCAGCACGCAGCACGCAGCACGCCGGGGTGACATACCCCACAGAGGCGCCCCAGGTCACGGACCTGGGGCGCCTCACGCGCGCGCACGCCCCCGCGTGCCCCCACGAACCGCCGCACGCCCCGCGCGGGACGGCCCCCGCGCGGAACGCCCCCGCCCGCGGGCACGCCCCGTCCTGTCGTGCCCCGGCCTGCCCCGCCCTGTCCGGGGCAACGCAAAAGCCCCGCAGATCCGAAGATCTGCGAGGCTTTTCGCTGTGCGCGAGGGGGGAGTTGAACCCCCACGCCCTTTCGGGCACTGGAACCTGAATCCAGCGCGTCTGCCTATTCCGCCACCCGCGCATTGGGTGTGTCCTCCGGCTCCTTGCCCTGGTGGGCGCGGCGCCTTCCGACATGCAGAAGATTAGCACGCTGCCAGGGGTGGATTCACATCCGATTCCGCAGGCATCCGACGGCCCCCCTGCGGGCACCCGATGCAGGTGGCCGACGCCCCCCATCATGGGGCGGCGGCGCCGCGGGGCCGCGCGTCGGACACAGTCCGGTAGCGGCCTTGCCGGACCCCGACCGCTCCACAGCCGCGTACGGGACACTGTCCTGAGGCCACCTCTACGATCCCTTTCACAGGGGCCGTACCGGAGGCCTCGGAGCGGTCTGTGAGCGTCGACACTCATCGACCGGGCGGACAGGGGGAACCAGCCGATTTCCCGGCGCGTGGATACGATCAGTAAGCAGTACGACGAAGCACGGCAGCCCGACAGGCACGGCAAGCAGGACAGCTACGGAGAAGGAGGTGCCCCATGGGAGTCCTGAAGAAGTTCGAGCAACGTCTCGAAGGTCTGGTCAACGGCACCTTCGCGAAGGTCTTCAAGTCCGAGGTGCAGCCCGTCGAGATCGCGGGCGCGCTGCAACGCGAGTGCGACAACAACGCGACGATCTGGAACCGCGAGCGGACCGTCGTCCCCAATGACTTCATCGTGGAGCTCAGCGCACCGGACTACGAGCGCCTGAGCCCCTACTCCGGACAGCTCGGCGACGAGCTGTCCGGCATGGTGCGCGACTACGCGAAGCAGCAGCGCTACACCTTCATGGGCCCCATCAAGGTGCACCTGGAGAAGGCGGACGACCTGGACACGGGTCTGTACCGGGTGCGCAGCCGCACCCTCGCCTCCTCCACCAGCCAGGCGCAGCCCGAGCGTCCGGAGCGGCCCGCGGCCGCCCGTCCGCAGGCGCCCGGCGGCTACGGCTACCCGCCGGCGGCCGCACCGCCGATGCCGCCCGCACCCCCGCCCGGCCGGCCCGCACAGGCCCCGGCCGCGCACCGGCCCGCGGCTGCCGCGGGCCCCCAGCCGGGCGCCCGCGTCCGGCACTGGATCGAGATCAACGGCACCCGCCACCAGATCTCCCGCCCCACCCTCGTGCTCGGCCGCTCCACGGAGGCCGACGTGCGGATCGACGACCCCGGCGTCTCGCGCCGGCACTGCGAGATCCGCACCGGCACCCCCTCCACGATCCAGGACCTCGGGTCCACGAACGGCATCGTGGTGGACGGCCAGCACACGACCCGCGCTACGCTCCGCGACGGCTCGCGGATCGTCGTGGGCCAGACCACCATCGTTTACCGGCAAGCCGAAGGGTGAAGCGGGGGCAATGTCAGAGCTGACCCTGACGGTCATGCGGTTGGGTTTCCTGGCCGTTCTGTGGCTGTTCGTGATCGTGGCCGTACAGGTCATCCGCAGCGACCTGTTCGGCACACGGGTGACCGCGCGCGGCTCGCGCCGTGACAGCGGACGCCAGCAGCAGACCGCACGCCAGGCGGCCGCGCCGCCGCAGCAGCGCCAGCAGCAGGCCGGGGGCCGTCAGCGACGCGGCGCCCCGAGCAAGCTGGTGGTCTCCGAAGGGAGCCTCACCGGCACCACGGTCGCCCTCCAGGGGCAGACCATCACGCTCGGCCGGGCCCACGACAGCACGATCGTGCTGGACGACGACTACGCGTCCAGCCGGCACGCCCGGATCTATCCGGACCGGGACGGCCAGTGGATCGTCGAGGACCTCGGGTCCACGAACGGCACGTACCTCGACCGGAACCGCCTGACGACCCCCACGCCGATCCCGCTGGGTGCACCGATCCGCATCGGCAAGACCGTCATCGAGCTGCGGAAGTAGTGCTACATCATGATTAGGCGCGAGCGGAGCGAGCGAGCCGACGCGGTTGTCCCGGACCGGGACACCGGCACGCTCCCGACCGGAGGGTGGGCACCGTGCGGATGTACCCGGAGTCGGAATCAACGGGGCAGGTGCGCATGAGTCTGTCACTGCGCTTCGCCGCCGGATCGCACAAGGGCATGATCCGCGAGGGCAACGAGGACTCCGGCTACGCCGGCCCGCGCCTGCTCGCGATCGCCGACGGCATGGGCGGCCAGGCCGCCGGTGAGGTCGCCTCCTCCGAGGTGATCTCCACCATCGTCGCCCTCGACGACGACGTCCCCGGCTCCGACATCCTGACCTCGCTCGGCACCGCCGTGCAGCGGGCCAACGACCAGCTGCGCATGATGGTCGAGGAGGACCCGCAGCTGGAGGGCATGGGGACGACCCTCACCGCCCTGCTGTGGACCGGCCAGCGGCTCGGCCTCGTGCACGTCGGCGACTCGCGCGCCTACCTGCTGCGCGACGGCGTCCTCACCCAGATCACGCAGGACCACACCTGGGTGCAGCGCCTCGTCGACGAGGGCCGCATCACCGAGGAAGAGGCCACCACGCACCCGCAGAGGTCCCTCCTCATGCGCGCGCTGGGCAGCGGCGACCACGTCGAACCGGACCTCTCCATCCGCGAGGTGCGGGCCGGCGACCGCTATCTGATCTGCTCCGACGGCCTGTCCGGCGTCGTCTCCCACCAGACGATGGAGGAGACCCTCGCCAGCTACCAGGGCCCGCAGGAGACGGTCCAGGACCTGATCCAGCTGGCGCTGCGCGGCGGCGGCCCCGACAACATCACCGTGATCATCGCCGACGTCCTCGACATCGACGGCGGCGACACCCTCGCCGGACACCTCTCCGACGCCCCGGTCATCGTGGGCGCGGTCGCCGAGAACCAGCACCAGCTGCACGACGGCGGCGCCATGGAGACCCCGGCGGGCCGCGCGGCGGCACTCGGCCGCGGCTCGGGCCGGCCGGTGCCGGGCCAGGGCCAGGGCCAGCACCGCGGCGGCGGCGAGTTCGGTCCGCCCGGCAGCGGCGACAGCGCGGGCTACGCGTCCGAGGGGGACTTCGACGCGTACACCGAGGAAGACTTCGTCAAGCCGCGCCGCGGCCGCCGGTGGATCAAGAGATCGCTGTTCATCGTGCTCGCCCTCGGCGTCATCGGCGGCGGCCTCTACGGCGGTTACCGCTGGACGCAGACCCAGTACTACGTCGGCTCGAACGACGACCACGTGGCGCTCTACCGCGGCATCAACCAGGACCTCGCCTGGGTGAGCCTGTCGAAGGTGGAGAAGGACCACCCGGAGATCGACCTCAAGTACCTGCCTCCGTACCAGAAGAAGCAGGTCGAGGAGACCATCACCGAAGGCGACCTGGCAGCCGCCCAGGACAAGATCGACGAACTCTCCGCACAGGCCACGGCATGCGAGAAGCAGGCCGAGCGGCAAAAGGCCGAGAACGAGAAGAACGCGAAGACCGGCGAGGGCGAGGCCGGCGGCACCACCGCCGGCACGGGCACGGCGTCGAAGGCGTCGTTCCGCGTGGCGACCGCCACCCCCACGCCGGACCCGTCCTCGTCGCCGTCCGGCAAGTCCAAGTCCTCTCCCACGCCCACTCCTGGCCCCACTCTCTCCGACGAAGAGCAGCAGCTGGCCAAGGCGTGCGCACAGCAGTAGAAGCCGTTGGGGGCCTCAGCACGCCATGAGCAGTTCTCTCAGTAGTAGTTCCACGACCCATACGTCGACCATCGGCGCGATCGGCGCACCCAGCCGGCGCAACACCGAGCTGGCGCTGCTGGCGTTCGCGGTGGTCATCCCCGTCTTCGCGTACGCCAACGTGGGCCTCGCGCTCGACGGCTCGCTGCCGGCCGGCCTGCTCGGCTACGGGCTCGGCCTCGGCCTGCTCGCCGGCGTCGCCCACATCGTCGTACGGAAATTCGCGGCGTACGCGGACCCGCTGCTGCTGCCGCTGGCCACGCTCCTCAACGGCCTGGGACTCGTCGTCATCTGGCGGCTCGACCAGTCGGAGCTGCTCCAGTCGATCCACCAGGCGGGCAGCGCCGCGCCCAAGCAGCTGATGTACACGGCCATCGGCATCGCGCTGTTCATCGCGGTCCTGATCTTCCTGAAGGACCACCGCGTCCTCCAGCGCTACACGTACATCTCGATGCTCGGCGCGATCGTCCTGCTGCTGCTGCCGCTGGTGCCGGGCCTGGGTGTGAACCTGTACGGCGCCAAGATCTGGATCCACATCGGGTCCTTCTCCATCCAGCCCGGTGAGTTCGCGAAGATCGTCCTCGCGATCTTCTTCGCCGGCTACCTGATGGTGAAGCGGGACGCGCTGGCGCTGGCCTCGCGCCGCTTCATGGGCCTGTACCTGCCGCGCGGCCGCGACCTCGGCCCGATCCTCGTGGTGTGGGGGATCTCGATCCTCATCCTGGTCTTCGAGACCGACCTCGGCACGTCGCTGCTGTTCTTCGGAATGTTCGTCATCATGCTGTACGTCGCCACCGAGCGGACCAGCTGGATCGTCTTCGGTCTGATGATGTCCGCGGTCGGCGCCGTCGGCGTGGCGAGCTTCGAGCCGCACATCCAGCAGCGGGTGGACGCCTGGCTCGACCCCATGAAGGAGTACCTGCTCAGCCGGCAGGGCGTCGCGGGCCACTCCGAGCAGGCCATGCAGGCGCTGTGGGCGTTCGGCTCCGGCGGCACCCTCGGCACCGGCCTCGGCCAGGGCCACTCGGACCTGATCCGGTTCGCCGCGAACTCCGACTTCATCCTCGCCACGTTCGGCGAGGAGCTGGGCCTGGCCGGCCTGATGGCGCTGCTGCTGATCTACGCGCTGATCGTCGAGCGCGGTGTGCGCACCGCCCTCGCCGCCCGCGACCCCTTCGGCAAGCTGCTCGCCGTCGGTCTGTCCGGCGCCTTCGCGCTCCAGGTCTTCGTGGTCGCCGGCGGTGTCATGGGGCTCATCCCGCTGACCGGTATGACGATGCCGTTCCTCGCGTACGGCGGTTCGTCCGTGATCGCGAACTGGGCTCTCATCGGCATCCTGCTGCGCATCAGCGACACCGCTCGCCGGCCCGCGCCCAGCCCGACGCCCAGCCCCGACGCCGAGATGACCCAGGTGGTCCGACCGTGAACAAGCCCCTGCGCCGCATCGCGATCTTCTGCGGACTCCTGGTCCTGACCCTGCTGATCCGCGACAACTGGCTCCAGTACGTCAAGGCCGACAGCCTCGCCTCCGACGACAGCAACCGCCGGGTCGCCATCGCCCGGTACTCGACGCCGCGCGGCGACATCATCGTCGACGGCAAGTCGATCACCGGCTCCAAGGCGACCAGCGGCACCGACCTGAAGTACAAGCGGACCTGGAAGGACGGGCCCATGTGGTCGCCCGTCACCGGCTACGCCTCGCAGGTCGTCGGCGCCACCCAGCTGGAGTCCCTGGAGGACGGCATCCTCACCGGCAACGACGACCGGCTCTTCTTCCGCAACACGCTCGACATGATCACGGGCAAGAAGAAGGAGGGCGGCAACGTCGTCACCACCCTCAACGCCAAGGCGCAGAAGGCCGCGTACGACGGCCTGAAGAACCGGGGCAAGGGTGCCGTCGCCGCCATCGAGCCGTCCACCGGCAAGATCCTCGCGCTCGCCTCGACGCCGTCGTACGACCCGTCGTCGTTCGCCGGGAACACCAACGACGACGGCAGCACCTTCTCCAAGCTCGACAAGGACAAGGACAAGCCGCTCCTGAACCGCGCGCTGCGCGAGACGTACCCGCCCGGCTCCACGTTCAAGCTGGTGACGGCCGCGGCCGCGCTGGAGAGCGGCAAGGTCGGCGACATCGACGCGAAGACCGACTCGCCGGTGCCGTTCATCATGAAGGGCACCCGGACGCCCCTGAAGAACGAGGGCAGCATCGCCTGCGAGAACGTCTCACTGCGCGACGCCCTGAAGGTCTCCTGCAACTCGGTGTTCGGCAAGCTCGGCCAGGACATGGGCAACAAGACGATGCTCGACGAGGCCGAGAAGTTCGGCTTCAACGACCAGCAGTTCGTCCCGGTCCGCTCGAACGCGTCGAACTTCGACGACGACATGAACGACTCGCAGGTGGCGCTCTCCTCCATCGGCCAGTACGACACCGCGTCCACGCCGCTCCAGATGGCCATGGTCGCCTCCGCGATCGCCAACGACGGCAAGCTGATGAAGCCCTACATGGTGGACCAGCTCCAGGCCCCGAACCTCGACGTCATCGAGAAGACCGAGCCGGAGGAGATGAGCAAGCCGCTCTCCGAGGAGAACGCGCAGAAGCTCCAGTCGATGATGGAGACCGTCGTCAACGACCCGGGCGGCACGGGCTCCAGCGCCAAGATCGCCGGTGCGACCGTCGGCGGCAAGACCGGTACCGCCCAGCACGGCGTCGACAACAGCGAGAAGCCGTACGCCTGGTTCGTCTCCTACGCCAAGACCAGCTCCGGCACGCCGGTCGCGGTGGCCGTGGTCGTCGAGGACGGCGCCGCCAACCGTGACGACATCTCCGGTGGCGGTCTGGCCGCTCCGATCGCGAAGAGCGTGATGGAAGCGGTCATCAACAGCAAGTAGCGGACGGGCGTGACCGGGCTTCACCAGGATCTGTGAGCCCGGTCACCTGTTCTTCACATTGACGCACGTGGCGATACCGGTCCTGTCACGGGTCTCGGTGGCGGCCAGGTCACGCTGGGCAAGCCGGGTACGGTATGCCCGGACAGCACACCGCCCGACCCCGCACGGGACGGTCGGGACCGACGGAGAGGGCTGGTAGGTAACCATGGAAGAGCCGCGTCGCCTCGGCGGCCGGTACGAGCTGGGCCAGGTGCTCGGCCGTGGTGGCATGGCGGAGGTCTACCTCGCGCACGACACCCGGCTCGGCCGCACCGTGGCGGTGAAGACGCTGCGGGTGGACCTCGCGCGCGACCCGTCGTTCCAGGCCCGGTTCCGCCGGGAGGCCCAGTCGGCCGCCTCGCTCAACCATCCCGCGATCGTGGCGGTCTACGACACGGGCGAGGACTACGTCGACCAGGTCTCCATCCCGTACATCGTGATGGAGTACGTCGACGGCTCCACCCTCCGCGAGCTGCTGCACTCCGGGCGCAAGCTCCTGCCGGAGCGTGCCATGGAGATGACCGTCGGCATCCTCCAGGCCCTGGAGTACTCGCACCGGGCGGGCATCGTCCACCGCGACATCAAGCCGGCCAACGTCATGCTGACCCGCAACGGTCAGGTGAAGGTCATGGACTTCGGCATCGCCCGCGCCATGGGCGACTCCGGCATGACGATGACGCAGACCGCCGCGGTCATCGGCACGGCCCAGTACCTCTCGCCCGAGCAGGCCAAGGGCGAGCAGGTCGACGCCCGGTCCGACCTCTACTCGACCGGCTGCCTGCTGTACGAGCTGCTGACGGTCCGTCCGCCGTTCGTGGGTGACTCGCCGGTCGCCGTCGCCTACCAGCACGTGCGCGAAGAGGCGCAGCCGCCGTCGGTCTTCGACTCCGAGATCACGCCCGAGATGGACGCCATCGTCCTCAAGGCGCTGACCAAGGACCCCGACTACCGCTACCAGTCGGCCGACGAGATGCGCGCCGACATCGAGGCCTGTCTGGACGGCCAGCCCGTCGCCGCCACCGCCGCCATGGGCGCGGTCGGCTACGGCGGCGGCTCCGGCGACCAGCAGACGATGATGCTCGGTCAGCAGAACGGCTCGGCGCCGACGTCGATGCTGCCCCCGGTCAACGCGGACGACGGCGGCTACGGCTACGAGGACCGCCCCGACCGCCGCCGCCAGCAGCAGGGCAAGAACCGCACGTCGACGATCCTGCTGGTGGTCGCGGGTGTCCTGGTGCTGATCGGGGCGATCCTGATCGGCAAGTGGATCAGCAGCGGCAGCGGCGGCGACGACGCCAAGGTGACAGTGCCGAATCTGGTGGGAGAGACCTTCGAGTCCGCCACGAAGAAGGCGGGCAATGTCGACCTGAAGGTCGAAAAGGGCTCCAGCATGGCGTGCAAGGACGAGCCCGCGAAGACCGTCTGCGAGCAGGACCCCCAGGACGGGACGCTCGGCAAGGGCGAGACGATCACCGTGCGGATGTCGACGGGGGCGCCGAAGGTGGCGGTCCCGAACGTCATCAACAAGTCCGAGGACGACGCCCGCGCCGCCCTGGAGGACAAGGGCTTCGAGGTGGACGTGAAGTCCGAGGAGTCCACGCAGGAGCCGGGCAAGGTCCTGGAGCAGAAGCCCGACCCGGGCACGGAGAAGCAGTCCGGCTCCACGGTCACCCTCGTGGTGTCCAAGGAGAAGGCGCAGACCCAGGTCCCCGACGTCTCCTCCGGCACCAACCTCACCTGCGACCAGGCCACCGCCAAGTTGCAGGAGGCGAACCTGAAGGCGTCCTGCTCCGAGGAGGAGAACGCCTCGGTCGACGCCGGCAAGGTCTTCAAGCAGAGCCTCGTGGCCGGTTCGCAGGCCGACCCCAACTCCACGGTCACCCTGACCGTGGCGAAGGCCCCGGCCCAGACGGCGGTGCCCGAGGTGCGCGGCAAGTCCGTGAAGGACGCCACGAAGCTGCTGAACGACGCCGGGTTCAAGAACATCCAGTTCGCGGACGGCAGCAGCCGCGACGGGAACGCGATGGTCGCCAACGCGGACCCGGCCCCCGGCAGTCAGGTCGACCCGGCCAACACCCCGATCACCCTGACCACGATCGGCGGCAACGGCGGGAACGGCGGCAACGGGAACGGCGGGCTCTTCGGCGGCAACAACGGCTGACGGCCCGCGACGGCACGCACGGGAAAGGCCCCGCACCTCCTCCGGGAGGTGCGGGGCCTTCCGCCGTGCCCGGCCGGCGGGGCGCCGTCCCGCCTACCGGATCTCCTTCGGCGGCGTCCGGTCGCCGTCCACCTTCTCCACGCGCTCCAGCTCGCCCCACACCACATAGCGGTACTGCGACGTGTAGACGGGGGTGCAGGTCGTCAGCGTGATGTACTTCCCGGGCTTCTTGACGCCCGACTCCCTGGGCACCCGGTCGATCACGTCGACGTTGTACTTCGAGGTCTCCGGGAGGATGTCGTAGACCTTGTAGACGTACCAGTCGTCCTTCGTCTCGAAGACGATCGGGTCGCCCTTCTCGATCTTGTCGATGTTGTGGAACTTGGCGCCGTGCCCGTCGCGGTGCGCGGCCAGCGAGAAGTTGCCGTTCTTGTCGGCGGTCGGCAGGTCGGCCTTCACCGGATCGGTGTAGTAGCCGGCGACTCCGTCGTTGAGGATCTTCGACGAGGTGCCCTTCTCGACCAGCACCTCGCCGTTCTTCATCGCCGGTACGTGCAGGAAGCCGATGCCGTCCTTGGTGTCCAGGGCGCCGGGGCCGGCGGCGCCGCCGGCCCAGTGCTCGCGGACCCGGTCGCCCTGCTTGTGGGCGGCACGATCGGCGACGACGTTCGTCCACCACAGTGAATAGGCGACGAACAGGCCGAGGATCAGGCCGGCCGTGATGAGGAGTTCGCCGAAGACGCTGACGGCCGTCGCGATCCGTCCGCGGCGCGGCGAGGGCGAGGGGGACTTCGGCTCGGCCGCGTCCTCGTCGTGGTCGGTGGTCGTCGCTGCCACTGCTTGTTGCCCCGTCCCTGTGCCCGTACTGCCGGTGGTCGACCGCGCCGGCCCGACTGTGCCGCGCGACTCGCTATTCGACGAGCGCGTCCGGCTTGCCCTTGCTGCGCGGACGCTCCTCGACCATCTTGCCCCAGACGATCATTCGATACGTACTGGTGAATTCCGGCGTACACGTCGTCAGGGTGATGTAACGACCCGCCTTGGTGAATCCGGAGCCCGCCGGCACCGGGGCGATCACCGAGGTGTTCGACGGCGAGGTCTGGTCGAGCCTGCTCGACATCTTGTACACGTAGTACTTGTCCTGCGTCTCGACCACGATCGGGTCGCCCGGCTGGAGCCGGTTGATGTAGCGGAACGGCTCGCCGTGGGTGTTGCGGTGCCCGGCGAGCGAGAAGTTGCCGGTCTTCGCGTCCGGCATCGCCGTCGGGATGCTGTCCTTGCCGTAGTGGCCGACCATCCCCTTGTCGAGGACCTTCGTCTTGCTGATGCCCTCGGCGATCGGCACGACGACGTCCAGCTTCGGTATGTAGAGGATCGCGAAGCCCTGCCCGGGCTCGAACGAACCCGGCTTGCGCTTGCCGCTCGCCCAGTCGTCCTCCAGATGGTCGCGCGCGCTGCCCGCCAGGTTGTGGGCCCGTATGTTCGACCACCAGAGTTGGTAGGTGACGAACAGCAGCATCAACACCCCGAGGGTGATGAAGACTTCGCCGATCGCGCGGCTGGCTATCACCCCGGCGCCCGGCTTGGCCGCCTTCGCCGCCCGGCGGGCCTCGACGCGGCTCAGCGGCGGGGCGTCGTCGGCCGTCGTCCCCTCCTCGGCGGGGGCCGCTCCCGCGCGCCGTCGGCCGCCGCCCCGCTTGGCCGCCCGGCGGCGCTCGGCGCGCCCGCCGGTGGCGGCGGGCCGCTCCGGTCCGGCCGCCGCAGGGGGCTCGGCCGCCGCAGCCCGGGGCTCGGCCGCCGCCCGGGTGTCGGCGGTGCGCAGCGCGACCGTCTCGTCGTCGCGCGCGGAACGCAGGTAGGGGGGCTCGGGGGTGGGCGCGGCCGGGCCGGCGGTGGGCGCGGGTGCGGCGGGTGCGGGAGCCGGTGCTCGTGGTGCGGGCGCGGGGGACGGGGTCCGGGAGGCCGGTGGGGGCGTGGACGCGGGTGTGGCCCCGGAAGGCCCCTGAGCGCCGCTGTACCAGTCCGTCGCGTACCCGGCGGGGTCGTACCACTCGGGCTCCGGTTCGGGCCGCTGGGGCTCGGCCTGCGGCTCCTCCGGCGTCGACCTGAACCACGGTGAGGGATGCTGCCCCGGCAAGGGGTCGCTGAGGGGGTCGTCGAGCCGCCCCACGGCGTCCGCCAGCTCCCCCGAGTCCCCTCCTCCCCCGTCGCGCTCGGGGCGCAGCGCGGTCACGCCGAGGCCCTGCCCACGACCGGGGCCAGCCCGGCCGATCGGGCGACCGCGCCGGTGTCGCCGCACTCGGCGAGCCAGTTGGCCAGCATCAGGTGCCCGTGCTCGGTGAGCACGGACTCCGGGTGGAACTGGACGCCCTCGACGGGCAGTTCGCGGTGGCGCAGCCCCATGACGATGCCGTCCTCGGTGCGGGCCGTGACCTCCAGCTCGGCCGGGACCGTGGCCGGTTCGGCGGCCAGCGAGTGGTAGCGGGTCGCGGTGAAGGGGTCGGGCAGCCCGGCGAAGACGCCCTTGCCCTCGTGCCGCACCAGGGACGTCTTGCCGTGCAGCAGCTCCGGCGCCCGGTCCACCACGCCCCCGTACGCCACCTGCATCGACTGCATGCCGAGGCAGACGCCGAAGACGGGCACACCGGTGGCGGCGCAGTGGCGCACCATCTCGATGCAGACCCCCGCCTGTTCGGGCGTGCCGGGGCCCGGCGACAGCAGCACGCCGTCGAAGCCGTCCTGGGCGTGCGCGGGCGTCACCCGGTCGTTGCGCAGCACCTCGCACTCGGCGCCCAGCTGGTACAGGTACTGGACGATGTTGAAGACGAAGCTGTCGTAGTTGTCGACGACGAGGACGCGCGTCCTGCGGTTCTCGTCGCGGATCGTTCCAGTGCTCACTGACCGTCCACCGTTACGTCGTTGAAGGGCAGCAGCGGCTCGGCCCACGGGAAGACGTACTGGAACAGCGCATAGACGACTGCCAGAACCAGCACGATCGAAATCAGTGCCCTCACCCAAGCGTTTCCCGGCAGATGCCGCCAGATCCAGCCGTACATGCCGGTCGCTCCCTCCACACCGTCCGCTACGGCACCAGACTAACGGCGCAGGGCTTTCGGTTTCCCGGCCTCCACAGGCTGAGTGGAATCGAGGTGCCCCCACACGATCAGCCGATGGCTGTGGCCCCACTCGGGCTCGCAGGTGGTGAGGGTCAGGTAGCGGCCCGGCTCCCTGTAGCCGGACCTGCGCGGGACGGGGTCGACGACGGCGACATCGCTGGGCAGCGTCTTGTAGGGCCCGGTGTCGATGACGTACGTGAACCAGGTCGTGCCGTCGGTGAGGACGACGTCGTCACCGGGGCGCAGCTTCGGGAAGTCCTTGAACGGGTCGCCGTACGTGCGCCGGTGGCCCGCCACCGCGAAGTTCCCCTTCTGCCCGAGCCGGGCGGTCGCCGCGTAGTGGCCGAGCCCCTTCTTCAGGGTGCCGACGTCGGTGTCCTCCAGGACCGGCTTGTTCCACGTGAAACCGAGCCGCGGGATGTACATCACGGCGAACGGCTCGCCGTCCTCGTACGCGGTGGGCTGCGGCGGCGCGGTGGCGGTCGGCCGGTCCGTGGGGGCGGCGCCGGCCACCGGCCGGTTCGCCCACTGCTTCTGGAGGTCGTCGATCTGGCGGTCCATCGCGCTGTCGGCCTGCACACCGGTCCAGAACAGTACGTAGACGACGAAAAGCACGATCACGGCGCCGGCCGTGATGCACAGCTCGCTGAACGTGCGGACGACGACTCGCACCGACACCGGTCCCCCAGGGGCAGCTACTCCACGGGCTTCGCGTAGTGGAGATCCACTGTGCCCGAGTAGCCGGGAAGAGTCATCGCCCCGTCGTCCTCGACTTTCCAGCCGAGTCCGTAGGCGTTGACGTAGAGCATGTACGTCTGGATCTCCGGCGAGGCGGCGACGGCCGCCTTGAGCTTCTCCGGGTCGCCGACCGCCGTGATCTTGTACGGGGGCGAGTAGACGCGGCCCTGGAGGATCAGGGTGTTGCCGACGCAGCGCACCGCGGACGTGCCGATCAGGCGCTGGTCCATGACCTTGATGCCCTTGGCGCCGCCGTGCCACAGGGCGTTCACCACGGCCTGGAGGTCCTGCTGGTGGATGACGAGGTCGTCGGGCTGCGGGTCGGGGTAGCCGGGGAGCCGGACGGTGGCGTCGGGCGGGGCGTCGTCGAGCGTGACGGAGACCGCCCGGCCGCTCACCTTCTTGGTGCCGGACGCCTCCTGGAGGCGGTCCAGCTTCGCGTCCTCGGCCTTGGTCGAGCCGTCGTCGCGCTGCGCGAGCCGCTCGACGTCCCCGCGGGTGCCGCTGTTGGCCGCTTCCAGTTCCTGGTTCTTGTGGCTGCGCTCCTGGATGAGGTCGGAGAGCTTCAGCAGCGAGGCATCCGTGCGGATATTGGTGCCCTTGGCCGTATTGAAACTGGTGAAGAAGATCAGCCCGGCAAGGGCGAAAACTCCCACGGTGAGCACCCGCACCGGCCGGAATCGGCCGCGGGCATCGCCCTGGTCAGGACGGTTTCGGGGGTCGGGAGAATTGCTCAACGTACCCTTATCTCCTTCGACGCCGTGGAAGCACTACGCTAACGGACGGCCGGGGGAGCGCTCATAGTCCTTTGAAGTTCCGCTTGTACGCTGCCCGGAGCCAGCCCACGTTCCCTGCGCGGCCACGCAGCGCATCGACAGGAGAGCCCCTCGTGCCGAAGTCACGTATCCGCAAGAAGGCCGACTACACGCCGCCGCCGGCGTCGAAGCAGGCAGCCAACATCAAGCTGACCAACCGCGGTTGGGTGGCTCCCGTGATGCTCGCCCTGTTCCTGATCGGGCTGGCCTGGATCGTCGTCTTCTATGTGTCGGACACCCAGCTGCCCATCGAGGCCTTCGGCAACTGGAACATCGTGGTGGGCTTCGGCTTCATCGCCGCCGGGTTCGGCGTCTCCACCCAGTGGAAATAGCGCACGGACCGGCCGGGGCGCCAGCTCTGCCCCAAGCTATCCACTGAGTTATCCACAACACTTTTCCACAGTGGGGATAACTCTACGATCTGTGGATAACCCTCAGCCCGTTGACGCTGGTGTGACTAATCAGGCACCCGTCGAGCACACGTTCGCCCCTTGCCTCTCCCGGGAAAACCCCAGGTCAGAGGCGAGGGGCGACGTCGTTTCCGGCTCGTTGCGCGCTTTCCACGGTCCGCTGTGGACAACCGGGGACAACAACGGTGGATAACCGTGCTCAGGTGAGCTGGGCCGTTCTGACGACGACGGTGATGACGGTGGCCAGCAGAACCAGCGCGCAGGTCCCGTACTGGACCAGGGAGCGGTGCTCGCGCGGGGCGTGCACCATGGCGTACCCGATGGCCAGACCCGCCACGAGCCCGCCGACGTGGGCCTGCCAGGCGATGCCTCCCCAGGCGAACGTGATGATCAGGTTGACCACGAGCAGCCCGATGACCGGCCGCAGGTCGTAGTTGAGGCGGCGCATCATGATCGGCGTCGCGCCGAGGGCCCCGAAGATGGCCCCGGAGGCGCCGAGCGACGCCTCGTTCGGCGCCATCAGCAGGTAGCACAGGGCGCTGCCCGCCAGCCCCGAGACGAGATACAGGGCGAGGAAACGGGCCCGCCCGAGCGCCGCCTCCAGCGGGCCGCCGATCCACCACAGCGTCAGCATGTTGAAGGCGATGTGCGTGATGCTCACGTGCATGAACATCGAGGTCACCAGCCGGTACCACTGGCCCTCGGCGACACCCTGCGGGGTGTCGAAGCCGGGCACCATGGCCCGGCCGATCAGCTCGAAGCGGCCGTCGAACAGATCCACCGCCTGCTGCCCCAGGTACACGAGCACGCAGATCCCGATCAGCACCTTGGTGACCAGGCGCGGGTCCGCCGCGATCGTGCCGCCCGCGAGGGTGCGCGGCCGGTTGGCCGTGGGCGCGTGCCCCGTCCCCGATCCGCTGCGCACACACTCCGGGCACTGGAACCCGACCGAGGCGCTGACCATGCACTCCGGGCAGATCGGGCGCTCGCAGCGGATGCAGCGGATGCCGGTGGGCCGGTCGGGATGCCGGTAGCAGCCGGGCAGGCCCCGCTCGTCCTGCGGTTCCTGCGGGCTGCCGGGCGCCTGTTCCATGTCGGTCGTCCCCTCAATGAGAGCGGTGGAGAGGCGCCGCGCGGCAACGCGTCGCCCCGCACATCCTTACGGACGGGCGGGGCGCATTGGTTCCCTGCGGCCGTACCGGCGCCGGCGCTATCGGGTCTCGACGGCCACCGACTCGATGATCACGTCGTTGAGCGGGCGGTCCGTGCGCGGGTTCGTGGGCGCGTTGGCGATGGCCTGCACGACCTTCTGGCTCGCCTCGTCGACGACCTCGCCGAAGATGGTGTGCTTGCGGGTCAGCCAGGCGGTCGGCGAGACGGTGACGAAGAACTGCGAGCCGTTGGTCCCCGGGCCCGCGTTGGCCATCGCCAGCAGAAACGGCTTGTTGAAGGCCAGGTCGGGGTGGAACTCGTCGCCGAACTGATAGCCCGGGCCGCCCGTGCCGTTCCCCAGCGGGTCGCCGCCCTGGATCATGAAGCCGCTGATCACGCGGTGGAAGACCGTGCCGTCGTACAGCGGAGCCGTGGACTTCTCGCCCGTCTCCGGGTTGGTCCACTCCCGCTCACCCCGCGCGAGCTCCACGAAGTTCTTGACCGTCTTGGGCGCGTGGTTCGGCAGAAGCCTGACCTCGATGTCGCCCTGGTTGGTCCTGAGGGTGGCATACAGCTGCTCGGCCACGATCCGCCTTCCGTCGTCTCCTGTGCTCGCCCGATCCTCGCACGGCACGGGAGCGGGGGTTTCAGCCGCCAAAACCGGTCTACTCGATACAGAGCAGGAGCGCCCCGCAACGATCCGTGGCATTGTCGTCGACAAGCCTCTTTAACGCCCTTACCCGACCTAACCGTTCTTACCGTTCCCCGCCACCGCGCACCGGCTCCTACCAGCCGGTACGAATCCTTAACCAAGCCTTACCGCGGTAAATCACTTCCAGCAGGCATGATCAGCAAAAGGGTGGAAAGGTGAAAAACCTGTACGCCACCGAGGAGGAGGATCACGTGACCCGCATCGACAGCGTGCGCGCCGCGACCGGCTCGGCGAAGGACAGCGTGCTGCACGCCGCGGAAGTGGTGGCGCCCTACGCGGGGACGGCCAAGGACAAGGCCGCGCAGTACGCGCACGACGCCCGCGTCGTGCTCGCTCCTAAGGTCTCGCAGGCCGCCCAGCAGGCGCGCGTCCAGTACGACGCGCACCTGGCACCGCGCCTGGAGCAGGCCCGCACCCATGTGCCGCCGAAGGTCGACCACGCCGCGCACGAAGCGGCTGCCCGCACCCGCACCGCCGCCCGCCAGGCCGCCGACTATTCGAAGCCGCGGCTGGAGCACGCCGTGGCCGCGGCCGGCCCGGTCCGCGAAGAGGCGACGGCCCGCAGCGCCGCGGCCCTGGCCGCACTGCGCGGCCAGGTCTCCCCGGCCCAGATCCAGAAGCTGGTCCGCAAGCAGGAGCGCCGGGCCCGTGCCGGGCGTCTCGCCAAGGGCCTGGCCGTGCTCGGCCTCGTGGCGGGCGGGGCGTACGCCGCGTGGAAGTGGTGGGACAAGCAGGCCAACCCGGACTGGCTCGTCGAGCCGCCGGCCGCCACCGAGGTGCCCGACGGCGCCCCGCTGACCTCGGTCGACGGCAGCGGCCAAGACGTCCTCGACCCCGAGGTGGAGGCCAAGCAGGCCGAAGCCGAGGCGAGCCCCGAGGACAAGCACTGACCCAGCGCGTCACCGCGTCCCACGAAAGAACCCCCTCGACCGTGTTCGCACAGGTCGAGGGGGTTCTTCTCGGTGGAGCCTAGGGGAGTCGAACCCCTGACATCTGCCATGCAAAGACAGCGCTCTACCAACTGAGCTAAGGCCCCGAAAACGACGCGTCGGCCCGGACGAGACACGCTCCGGGTGAGCACCGCAGACCAGAGTACCGGGTCACCCCCGGGATCCCGCAAAAGGATTGGGGGTCCCGGCGGACAACCACTCTCCGTAAGATGCCCCACGTGCTTCGCGGCAGCGAAGCACCGTACTTGGGGAAGCGATGGGGAGACGCAATGGACGCCGCACAGCAGGAAGCTACCGCAAGAGCCCGGGAGCTCCAGCGCAGCTGGTACGGAGAGCCGCTGGGGGCGCTCTTCCGTCGGCTGATCGAGGACCTCGGCCTCAACCAGGCCCGTCTGGCGGGAGTGCTCGGTCTGTCCGCGCCCATGCTGTCCCAGCTGATGAGCGGCCAGCGCGCCAAGATCGGCAACCCCGCGGTGGTGCAGCGCGTCCAGCAGCTCCAGGAGCTGTCCGGGCAGGTCGCCGACGGCAGCGTCAGCGCGGCCGAGGCCACCGAGCGCATGGACGAGATCAAGAAGTCGCAGGGCGGCTCGGTCCTCACCAACACCGGCCCGTCGTCCTCCGGTTCGGGCGCTCCGACGGTCAAGCGCGTGGTGCGTGAGATCCAGTCGCTGCTGCGCTCCGTCTCCGCCGCCGGCGACATCATCGACGCGGCCGACTCCCTCGCCTCGACCCACCCGGAACTGGCAGAGTTCCTCCGGGTGTACGGCGCCGGCCGCACCTCGGACGCGGTCGCGCACTACCAGGCGCACCAGAACTGACCCGCCGAGGTCACCGCACGGCAGCCGGTGCCGTGACCACCGGCGTCGACGGTGGTCACGGACCGCGCCGGGGGATCTCGCGCGACGTCCGATGGAGCCCTGCGCAGCGTGGGCCCGGGAGGGGAGCGACGCACGACCATGGGTGAGGTCTTCGCCGGCCGGTACGAACTGGCCGACCCCATCGGCCGCGGGGGAGTGGGCGCCGTGTGGCGCGCCTGGGACCACCGCCGCCACCGCTATGTGGCGGCCAAGGTCCTCCAGCAGAGCGACGCCCACACCCTGCTGCGCTTCGTGCGCGAGCAGGCACTGCGCATCGACCATCCGCATGTGCTGGCCCCGGCCAGCTGGGCGGCGGACGACGACAAGGTCCTGTTCACCATGGACCTGGTGGCGGGCGGCTCGCTGGCCCATCTGATCGGCGACTACGGCCCGCTGCCCCCGCATTTCGTCTGCCTCCTGCTCGACCAGCTGCTGGCCGGGCTCGCCGCGGTGCACGGGGAGGGCGTGGTGCACCGGGACATCAAACCGGCCAACATCCTCCTGGAGGCCACCGGCACCGGACTGCCGCACCTGCGCCTGTCGGACTTCGGCATCGCGATGCGCAAGGGCGAGCCGCGGCTGACCGAGGCCAACTACGTGGTGGGCACGCCCGGTTACATCGCGCCCGAGCAGGAGCTCGGCTCCGAGCCGGACTTCCCCGCCGACCTGTTCGCCGCCGGGCTCGTCGCGCTCTATCTCCTCGAAGGAGCCAAGCCGGACAGCAGGGCCCTGATCGAGCACTTCGCGGAGCACGGCACTCCCGGGGCTCCGCAGGGCGTGCCCGGACCGCTGTGGGGCGTCCTCGCCGGGCTGCTGCAACCCGATCCCGAAGCGCGCTTCCGCACCGCGACCGGGGCCCGCAAGGCGCTGCTCGCCGCCGCGGAGCTGCTGCCGGAGCCGGGCCCCGACGACGAGCTGATCGAGGTCTTCGACCATCTCGGGCCGCTCCCGCCGGGATTCGGCCCGGAGGGCCCGGCCACCCGCGGTCGCAGGGCCCGCCCGCCCCAGGCCCCTTCGGCGGCTCGTGCTTCCTCGCACACGCGGTCGACGGTGGTACCGGAGCGGCCACAGTCGCCGCCCACGCCCCAGCCCATGCCCCAGCCCCTTCCCATGCCTACGCCTCCACCTCCGCCTCCGCCACCGCTCGCGCCCGCGCCCATGCCCGTCTTCGCGCCGGGCGCTGAGCATCCCCAGGTCCCGGAACACCCTCAGTCCTCTCAACAGGCCCAGCCCGCTCAGGAGCGACCTGAGCACTCGCAGGTCTCGCAGAACTCGCAGGACGCGCAGGATGCTCAACAGCCCCAGGACACCGGGTACTCGACACCGCGCGCCCCTCTCCCTTCCATGTCGGAGACCGGCAGCTTCCATCTCCCGCCGCCTGCCGCCCCCGAGGAACAGCCGCCGCTCCCGCCCGTGGCGCCCCCGATGCCACCGGCCCAGCCCGTCACGCCACCGCCCACACCGGTCCTCGCGCGCCGGGTGAAACCCCCGGCCCCCACTGCCGCGTCCCCCCACAACCCGTCTCCCCTCTCCCCCGATCCCGCACTCACAGTGACGGCCACACCCTCCCGCGACCAGGTCCGTCACTCTCTGTACGCATCGGAGGGCAGGGAAGTTCCCCGGCGCCGTCCGGGACCACCCCCACGGGTGACGATGCCGGTCGTGCTCCTCGCGCTGATCTGCATAGCGGTGGGGATCTGGGCCCTGACCCAGGCCTGACACCTGCCGCCGGATCCGCCCTGTCCGCCGGGCCCGCGATTTCCGCCGGGCCCGCGATTTCCGCTAGCTCCGCACCCGAACCCGCACCCTTCGCACCGCGACCACCCGCCACACCGCGAGCACCAGCAGCAGCCCCGTCCCCGTCCCGATACCGGCGACACCGATCACCGTCATCGCCGTGCTCCCCGATGACGTGGAGGAGGAAGAAGCGGAACCCGGGCCCGCCGCACCCGCGTCGGCGCCCGAGCCGGAGGGGCCGCCCGGGTCGCCGCTCCCGCGCCCCTTCTCGGAGGACCCGCCCGCGGCGCCGCCCTCCCCGGCCCCCGGGTCCTTCCACACGGCCCCGCCCGCACCGTTCTGCGCTGCCTTCAGGTCCGCCTCGGTGACCTGGAAATCCCCCGCGTCCCGCACATAGTCCGGCGGCCGGGCCGCGTCCCCGGCGACCGTCACCCGCAGCGTCACCACGGGCGCCCGGTCCCCCACCTTCTGCGCGACCGCGGGATTCACGGTGACCTTCAGGTAGTACCAGCCGGCGAACCGCATCGCCGCGTGGTCGTCGCGCGCCGTGTACCGGTTCTCGTAGGCCACGGGCGGCAGCGGATCGAACGCCACCGAAGCCGCCCCACCCGCGTAACCGGCGTCCCTGGCCGCGACCGGGGCCCGCGCCGGGTTGTACAGCTGGACGTCGAACGCGTCGTCCACCTCCGCCTCCCGCGCGGAGCCGCCCGCCGAGACGCCCAGGTCGGCCTCGACGGACAGCTGCTGTCCCCAGTCCACGGGGACGCGGAAGAAGTGGCTCTGCCCGGGACCGACCCGGTCCCTCCAGGCCCCGTCCGACAGGGCCCGCGCATCGTTGAAGCCGGTGCCGCCGCTGCGCTGCGCGCCGGTTCCGGACGGGGGTTGCACCGACGCCGACGACCAGCCGCGCGGCCCGGCACTGGGCACTGGGGTGACCAGGCCCGGCTCGGTGGCCGTCCGCAGTTCGAGCCCCCAGGTCCCGCCCGTCGAGCCGGCCTCGGCGACCCGCTCCACGGCCACGTCGTAGGAACCGGCGGCCTGGCACCGCACCCCGCCCGTCTGCACCAGCCGCTGGACCACCGCCACGACCGGCCGGGGGTACGCACCGGAACGGAAGGTGGCGCGCTGGGAGTCGCACTCGTTCCCGCCGGCGTCCTGGAGGGTCACGGTGATCCCGTCCGAGGCGGCCGCCCGCACGGCCGCGCCGAGCGGCGGAACGGCGACCACGGAGAGGTAGACGTTCGCGGCACCGTCCAGTTCCACGCGGTAGTGCGCGGTGCCGTCGGCCCCGGCACCGAGTGAGCTCCGGTACGTCCGGCCGGTCATGAGCCGGGGCGCTCCCGCCCCGCTCTGTCCACCTCGTACGTTCTGCGCGCCCTCGGCGAAGACGTACGGGTCGCTCGCCCCCGCACCGGACGCGCCCACCACCTCGGCCGTGTCAGCCGCACCGGACGCGCCCCCCACCGCAGCCGCGTCCGCCGCTCCGGCCCACACCGGGACCCCGCTCAGCGCCACTCCGGCGACGACCGTCACCAGGGCCCGGCCGCGTCGCCCCTCCACCAGCCGCCTCATGAGTCCCCTCATGAACCGTCATCCTGCCGCCCCGGGGCGCGCACTGTCCGCCGTGCGCCGTAATCGCGCCACCCACTTTGCCGACGCACAGGACGTCGTCGCATACGCGAACGGGCCGTCGAGGGCCGAGCACAGCTCGGCGCGCCCCGCACCCGGACAGCACGGAACCCCGGCCGCTACTGCGGCCGGGGTTCCGTGACGACTCAGTTGTCGATACTCACGAACCCGTGGGCACGGAGTCGGTCGCCTCCGTCCACAGATCCTGCTCGGCGCGATCCGCCTGGATCTGGCGGTACACGAGGAGCCCGCCGATGGCGGCCAGTGCGACCAGGAGAAGCTTCTTCACCGCGCGACCTCGTCTTTCCTTGACGTAGGGGACCTCTGGCGCCCGACTATACACACCGACCGATACCGATCGGTGACCTGGATCCGCCTCAACTCCCGCCTGCTTCACAGCAGTCGAAGCGGAGGATTCAGGTCCAGGGTTCGCACCCTGTCGCATTCCCGGACTGTGAGATTCACTGCTTTTCAGCACCCATGTACCCGCTCGCCCCTCCTTGAGGCCATCCGAGTGGTGTTCATCTGAAGATCGACGCGCCACGAGGGTCGGTCCCACCATCGGGACCCTGCGTACACATCATGAGGAAAGTACGCAAATCGCCCTACCTGAAAGTGAGGGGTCATGACCAAGAACAAGGTCATGACGATGTGGACCATCGTCATCTCTGCCTTCATCGCGCTCTTCTCGGCGCTCGGTCTCGTCACCACGGCCGCCGCGGCCGCTCCCGTCCAGCAGTCGGAGGAGGCGCACCGGGCCGTCGAGGCCGAAGCCCCCGCCGCCGCGACGGCCCATCCCTTCTGGGCCTTCAAAAGGTCGCTGCCACCGACGATGAAGCAGCGCATCCGCGCCGAGGCCCACGGTTCCTCCCCCAGCTGCCGCCACCGCCCGCCGGCCGACTCCGAGCAGTCCGACAGCGACACGGATCTGGCGAACGAAGCACTCGCGGGGCAGTTGTAGCCCGTACGGCACCACCCGCGACCGCACCGAGCGGACGAGCAGCGGAAGCCGACGCCCACACGCGCGGCACACCCTGTGGACGGACCAGCGGTCAGCACCAGCGGTACAGAACATTTGCAGCACGCGACCAGCACACAGCAAGCAGTACGGCGGTATCCGGCATCCGATACGCAGCACACGACGCGTAGGAAGCCGTAGGCACGACAGGCAGTACCCGACAGGCAGTAGCAGTACCCGCAGGTAGTACCCGACAGGTAGTACCTGACAACAGGTAGTGCCTGACACCGGCAGCGCCTCGAAGGGCGCATCACAGCCGCGGCAGCCCTGAAGGCCGCGCGGGACGCCGGTCCCACCGACAGTTCCAGGCAGCACGCTCCACCCAGTACGCAGCATCAAGCAGGCAGCATTCTTCACGCGGTACGCCGTACGCCCTAGAGCACGACGACGCACCGCGCACACGGGACGGCGACGCGGCACCGCGTACAGCGGCACGCCCACGCCCCCGACGACTCACCGGACCGCCCCCGGGTGGCCCCACACCATCAGAAGACGCCAAGCCGCCCCACCAGGCCCCAGCCATCTCTTCCGGCTGAGCGGGCCCTTTCGGCATGCCCGGCCGGCGTACGGGCCGAGCGGAGTCAGCCGCTGATGTCAGTGGAAGGGCGCGCGTGGCGCTCATAGGTGCGCAAGGCCGAGCAACACCAGGAAGATCAGGGCGATTCCCCCGACGAACCATGGCACTCGGCCTCGCCCGCGCTGCTCCACGACTTCGGCGTAGCTAAGGTTCCCGGGCTGTCGCGGAGCACAGCGCTCGGACGATCACGCCCCGGCGCGCGAGATTCTGATGACGCCAGAGGAAAAGGGCCATGCGTCACCGAATGCCGCGAGTCTGACAGCGGCTGCCTCCGAACGCCACAGCCTCATGATCTCGGCCGTCGGCGTTCGAGCCGGTCCCCACCGTCCGCCTGGCCCGGCACCCCCGCGGACATCTGCTCGCCCGATGCCGTCGGTATACGTCGAAGGCCCCCAGCCGATATCGGCTGGGGGCCTTCGATGCATGTGTGGGGCTAACAGGATTTGAACCTGTGGCCTCATCCTTATCAGGGATGCGCTCTAACCAACTGAGCTATAGCCCCGCCGCGCTCTGCGGTGTGTGTCCCGCGCGCTGACTCCTGAAGATTAGCGCACTGGGGGGCCAGTCCCAAAATCGATAGTCCTGGCCCACCCACCAGCGCGTCTTCAGAACGCCGCCGCGCTCACTCGTCCTCGGCGAGCGTGAGCTCGATGCCGCCGACGAAGCCCGCGGAGAGGTTGTAGATGAACGCGCCGAGCGTCGCGAGAGCCGTCGCCAGGACGACGTCGATGACCGCGATGACCGTCGTGAACATCAGCACGCGCGGGAGCGACAGGAACGACTGGAGGTCGAAACCGTTGCCCTCGTTCGAGCCCGTGGCCTCGGAGATCGTGCCGCCGACCGTGGAGAAGACGCCCATGGCGTCCATGACCATCCACAGCACGGCGGCCGCGATGATCGTGCAGATGCCGAGGGCGATGGACAGCAGGAAGCTGACCTTCATCACCGACCACGGATCGGCCTTGGCCACGCGCAGGCGGGCCTTGCGGGTGCGCGGGGTGGTGCGCGCGCCGGTGCGCGGCCTGCGGACCGCTCCACCGCCCCCCGGCGCGTTCTGGTACGCCTGCGGCGGGTGATACGGCTGGGCCTGCTGCTGCGACTGCTGCCGCTCGCCGGGCAGGGCCCCGCCACCGCCGGCGGCGTACTGCTGCTGGGTCTGCGGACCTCGGGTGTCCGTCACAGTTCCCCCCTGGGATCCATGAGACTCGTGCGCGTTCGCCGAGCCGCTCGAGTCCTTGACGTCGCGAGCGGAGCCACGGCCGCTCTCCGATTCCGTACCGGTGGATGTTCCGGTAGAGCCTGCGCCCGTGGCTCCGCTCACGATGACTCTCTCCTCGCGCTACTCGGCCGAGGACTGCTCGCCCTCGTCCGTTCCGACGGCCGTCTCGCCCTGGGCCGATTCGTCGGTCTCGGCGCCGTCCACCAGCTCGGCGGCCCCGTCGACTTCCTCGGCCTCACGGCCGGCCTCGGCGTTACGTGCGATGCCGACGACGGCATCGCGCTTGCCCAGGTTGATCAGTTGGACGCCCATGGTGTCACGGCCCGTCTCCCTGACCTCGTTGACTCGCGTACGAATCACACCGCCGGACAGCGTGATGGCGAGGATCTCGTCGGTCTCCTCGACCACCAGCGCGCCGACCAGCGAACCACGGTCCTCCACGATCTTGGCAGCCTTGATGCCGAGGCCACCTCGCCCCTGGACGCGGTACTCGTCGACGTTGGTCCGCTTCGCGTACCCACCGTCGGTGGCGGTGAAGACGAACGTACCTGGCCGGACGACATTCATCGAGAGCAGTTCGTCTCCCTCGCGGAAACTCATGCCCTTCACACCGGACGTGGCACGGCCCATCGGACGCAGCGCGTCGTCCGTCGCGGTGAACCGGATGGACTGCGCCTTCTTGCTGATGAGCAGCAGGTCGTCCTCGGCGGAGACCAGCTCGGCGCCGATCAGCTCGTCGTCCGAACCGTCCGCCGCCTCACGGAGGTTGATGGCGATGACGCCGCCCGAACGGGGCGAGTCGTAGTCCTTCAGGGACGTCTTCTTCACCAGGCCCGCCTTGGTGGCGAGCACCAGGTACGGCGCGGCGTCGTAGTCGCGGATCGCGAGGATCTCGGCGATCGCCTCGTCCGGCTGGAAGGCCAGCAGGTTCGCCACGTGCTGCCCGCGCGCGTCGCGGCCGGCGTCCGGAAGCTCGTACGCCTTCGCGCGGTACACGCGCCCCTTGTTGGTGAAGAAGAGCAGCCAGTGGTGCGTCGTGGACACGAAGAAGTGGTCGACGATGTCGTCTTCCTTGAGCTTCGTGCCGCGCACGCCCTTGCCGCCGCGCTTCTGGGAGCGGTAGTCGTCCGTCTTGGTCCGCTTGACGTAACCGCCGCGCGAGATCGTGACGACGATGTCCTCTTCGGCGATGAGGTCCTCGATGGACATGTCGCCCTCGAAGGGGACCAGCTTGGAGCGCCGGTCGTCGCCGAACTTGTCGACGATCGCCTGGAGCTCCTCGCTGATGATCTGGCGCTGCCGCTCGGGGGAGGCCAGGATCGCGTTGTATTCGTTGATCTTGAGCTGGAGTTCGTCGTGCTCGGCGACGATCTTCTGGCGCTCCAGGGCGGCGAGCCGGCGCAGCTGCATCTCGAGGATGGCGTTGGCCTGGATCTCGTCGATCTGGAGGAGGCCCATGAGGCCCTCTCGCGCGATGTCCACGGTGTCGCTGCGCCGGATGAGGGCGATGACCTCGTCGATGGCGTCCAGGGCCTTCAGGAGGCCGCGCAGGATGTGCGCGCGCTCCTCGGCCTTGCGCAGCCGGAACTTCGTCCGGCGGACGATGACCTCGATCTGGTGCGTCACCCAGTGGCGGATGAACGCGTCGAGCGACAGCGTGCGCGGCACGCCGTCGACGAGCGCCAGCATGTTGGCGCCGAAGTTCGTCTGGAGGTCGGTGTGCTTGTACAGGTTGTTGAGGACGACCTTGGCGACCGCGTCGCGCTTGAGCACGATGACCAGGCGCTGGCCGGTGCGGGACGACGTCTCGTCGCGGACGTCCGCGATGCCGCCGATCTTGCCGTCCTTGACGAGGTCGGCGATCTTCTGCGCCAAGTTGTCCGGGTTGACCTGGTACGGAAGCTCCGTGACCACCAGGCACTGGCGGTTCTGGATCTCCTCGACCTCGACGACCGCGCGCATCGTGATGGAGCCGCGGCCGGTGCGGTACGCCTCCTCGATGCCCTTGCGGCCGACGACGAGGGCGCCGGTCGGGAAGTCGGGGCCCTTGATGCGCTCGACCAGGGCGTCGAGCAGGTCCTCGTGGGAGGCCTCGGGGTTCTCCAGGTACCACTGGGCGCCGGCCGCGACCTCGCGCAGGTTGTGCGGCGGGATGTTGGTGGCCATGCCGACCGCGATGCCGGCCGAGCCGTTGATCAGCAGGTTCGGGAAGCGGGACGGCAGGACGGTCGGCTCCTGGGAGCGGCCGTCGTAGTTGTCCGTGAAGTCGACGGTGTCCTCGTCGATGTCCCGGACCATCTCCATGGACAGCGGCGCCATCTTGCACTCGGTGTAGCGCATGGCGGCCGCCGGGTCGTTGCCCGGGGAGCCGAAGTTTCCGTTGGAGTCCACCAGCGGCATGCGCATCGACCACGGCTGCGCGAGGCGCACCAGGGCGTCGTAGATCGAGGAGTCGCCGTGCGGGTGGTAGTTGCCCATGACGTCGCCGACGACGCGGGCGCACTTGTAGAAGCCCTTCTCGGGCCGGTAGCCGCCGTCGTACATGGCGTACAGGACTCGGCGGTGGACGGGCTTGAGGCCGTCCCGTACGTCGGGCAGCGCGCGGGACACGATGACGGACATCGCGTAGTCGAGGTAGGAGCGCTGCATCTCCGTCTCGAGCCCGACGGGCTCGATCCGCATCGCGACAGCGCTGCCGTCCGGGTTCTCGGACGGGGGCACGGAGGTGTTCTCGTCGGCCATTGCTGGTGAAGATCCTTTCTGTGGCGGTCAGCTGAGACCGACTCAGATGTCGAGGAAGCGGACGTCCTTGGCGTTGCGCTGGATGAACGAACGGCGCGCCTCGACGTCCTCACCCATCAGGACCGAGAACAGGTCGTCGGCCTGGGCGGCGTCGTCGAGCGTGACCTGGCCCAGGACGCGGTGCTCCTGGTCCATGGTCGTGATGCGCAGCTCCTCGGCGTTCATCTCGCCGAGGCCCTTGAAGCGCTGGACCGAGTCGTCCCGGGTGCGCTTGCCGGCCTGGCGGCCCAGCTCCAGGAGAGCGTCGCGCTCGCGGTCCGAGTACGCGTACTCGAAGTCGTCCCGACCCCACTTGATCTTGTAGAGCGGGGGCCGCGACAGGAAGACGTGGCCCGCCTCGACCAGGGGCCGCATGAAGCGGAACAGGAACGTCAACAGCAGGGTGTTGATGTGCTGGCCGTCGACGTCGGCGTCCGCCATCAGGATGATCTTGTGATAGCGGAGCTTCTCGATGTCGAAGTCCTCGTGGACCCCG
This sequence comes from Streptomyces sp. NPDC088785, assembly GCF_044750685.1. Classification (NCBI taxonomy): domain Bacteria; kingdom Bacillati; phylum Actinomycetota; class Actinomycetes; order Kitasatosporales; family Streptomycetaceae; genus Streptomyces; species Streptomyces sp. NPDC088785. The sequence continues at coordinate 314,067 of NZ_JBIVKH010000003.1, read as the reverse complement.
GTGCCGAAGGCGGAGATCAGCGCCTGGATCTCCTGGTTCTGAAGGATCTTGTCGATCCGCGCCTTCTCGACGTTGAGGATCTTGCCCCGGATCGGGAGGATCGCCTGATACTGCGGGTTGCGGCCGGACTTCGCCGAACCACCGGCGGAGTCACCCTCGACGATGAAGATCTCGCACTTGGTGGGGTCGTTCGACTGGCAGTCCGAGAGCTTGCCGGGCAGGGACGCCGACTCCAGCAGGCCCTTGCGGCGCGTCAGGTCGCGCGCCTTACGGGCCGCCACGCGCGCGGTGGCCGCCTGGATGGACTTGCGGATGATGTCCGACGCCTCGACCGGGTTGCGGTCCAGCCAGTCCGTCAGGTGCTCGTGCACGACCTTCTGGACGAAGGTCTTCGCCTCGGTGTTGCCCAGCTTGGTCTTCGTCTGGCCCTCGAACTGCGGCTCGCCCAGCTTCACCGAGATGATCGCGGTCAGACCCTCGCGGATGTCGTCACCCGTGAGGTTGTCGTCCTTCTCGCGCAGCAGCTTCTTGTCGCGCGCGTACCGGTTGATGAGACCGGTCAGCGCGGCACGGAAGCCCTCTTCGTGGGTGCCGCCCTCGTGCGTGTGGATCGTGTTCGCGAAGGAGTAGACGCCCTCGCTGTAACTGCTGTTCCACTGCATGGCGACCTCGACGGACAGGAGCTTCTCCTTGTCCTCGGCCTCCAGGTCGATCACCGAGTCGTGGACGACCTCGCCCTTGCGGGAGTTGAGGTACTTCACGAAGTCGACGATGCCGCCCTCGTAGTGGTACGTCACCGTCCGCGGCTCGAAGGCCGTGTCGTCACCCGCCTCGGGGGCGTCCGCACCGGCGGTGGCCTTGGCCGACTCGCGCTCGTCCGTGAGCTTGATCGTCAGGCCCTTGTTGAGGAAGGCCATCTCCTGGAAGCGCCGCGACAGCGTCTCGAAGGAGTAGTCGGTGGTCTCGAAGATGTCGCCGTCGGCCCAGAAGGTGACCGAGGTGCCGGTCTCCTCGGTGGCCTCGTGCTTCGCCAGGGGCGCCGTCGGCACACCCGCCTTGTAGTCCTGCGTCCAGCGGTACCCCTCGGTCCGGATGTCCACCGAGACTTTGGTGGAGAGCGCGTTCACGACCGATACGCCGACACCGTGCAGACCGCCGGAGACGGCGTACCCGCCGCCGCCGAACTTGCCGCCCGCGTGCAGGACGGTCAGCACGACCTCGACGGCCGGCTTGCCCTCGGACGGGATGATGCCGACGGGGATGCCACGGCCGTTGTCGATGACGCGGACGCCGCCGTCGGGGAGGATCGTCACGTCGATCGTGTCCGCGTGGCCGGCCAGCGCCTCGTCGACGGAGTTGTCCACGACCTCCTGCACCATGTGGTGCAGGCCACGCTCACCGGTCGAGCCGATGTACATGCCGGGTCGCTTGCGGACCGCGTCCAGCCCTTCGAGGACGGTGATCGCACTGGCGTCGTACGAGGCCTCTGTGGCCCCCACGTGCCTCTCGGCGTCGGTGGACGGGGTGTTCTCGTTGGGGTTGCCGGAATCGGCCACGAAGCGCCCTTTCTGGCACAGCACAAGCCAAGACCGGTTGGTGGCCGGAGCGGCTGCGGCGTGTTGGTTCGGTAAGCCCTGGTCGGCGTTGCTCGGTGCGTCCCACAAGTGGGGCGGGATTGCACTCCAGTGTACCGGTAGCGCCGACAGTGATGGGGGTTTGCCGGTACCTGAGTCCGCACGTGCCGCCCTCAACCGGTCTCGGCCGACTCCCCCTATGCGGAAAGGGGCTCCAGGAGGCTCACAGCGGCACTCAGCGCTTCGAGGTGTCAACCAGCAGCGACCGTGACCGCGCTCTCACCCGTAGGTGGCGTCGTGACCGGTGGTTCCGGGGGCGCGCAGGGGGCCGTAGCGGCGCGGGCCACCACCGGGATTCCTGATGTCGATCCGGCGCACCGTGCCGTGCCCGAGGTCCTCGTTCAGGCGCCTGACCAGCTGCGGAGCCAGCATCCTGACCTGCGTCGCCCAGGCCGTGGAGTCGCACTGCACCACCAGGACGCGCTCGTCCTCGTCGTACTTCTGCGGCACGCAGTGTTTGGCGAGATCCTCACCCACGATCTGCGGCCAGCGGCCCATCACCCCGCCGACGGCGGCCGGGGCCTCCCAGCCGCGCTCGGTGATCAGCCGGTTGATGGCCGCGCCGAGCCCCATCGGGTCCCGCCCGTCCGCCCGCGCCCCGGACCGCAGTCCGCCACCGCGCCGCGCCTGCTTCTTCTGCTGCGCGGAGGCCCCACGCGCGCGTGCCGCTTCTTTTGCCGCGCGCAGGGCCACGCGCGCGAGGTCGACGCCCGACGGCTCGGGCCCGCCCGCGGGCTGCGACGGCTGGGGCTCCTCGGCGCTCACAGCCGCTCCACCGTGCCTTCGGAGACCGCGTACCGGGTCCCGGCCAGCACGCCGGGGACGTCGTCGTCGACCGCGGCCGTGACGAGGACCTGCTCGCCGGGCGCGACGAGTTCCGCCAGGCGCTCGCGGCGGCGGGCGTCCAGCTCGGCGAAGACGTCGTCCAGGACGAGCACCGGCTCGTTCCCCTCCGCGCGCAGCAGGTCGTACGAGGCCAGGCGCAGCGCCAGCGCGTACGACCAGGACTCGCCGTGGCTCGCGTACCCCTTGGCGGGGAGCTGGCCCAGCTTGAGCAGCAGCTCGTCCCGGTGCGGCCCCACGAGGGTGACGCCCCGCTCGATCTCCTGCTTGCGGGCGCCCTCCAGAGCGGCGAGCAGCTGCTCGTAGAGCTCCTCGCGCGCGTGGCCGACGATCTCGGCCGACGACGGCCGGTACTCCAGCGCGACCGGTCCGCCGCCGGGGGCCAGCTGCTCGTACGCCTTGTCGGCCAGCGGTTGCAGGGTCGCGATCAGGTCGAGCCGCTGGGCGAGGAGCTCCGCGCCCGCGCGCGCGAGGTGCTGGTCCCACACGTCGAGCGTGGACAGGTCCATGGAGCGGCCGCCGTGCCGCCGGGCGAGGGCCGCCGACTTCAGGAGCGTGTTGCGCTGCTTGAGGACGCGGTCGTAGTCGGAGCGGACCCCGGCCATGCGCGGGGAGCGGGCGGTGATCAGCTCGTCGAGGAAGCGGCGGCGCTCGCCCGGATCGCCCTTGATGAGCGCGAGGTCCTCGGGCGCGAACAGCACGGTCCGCACGATCCCCAGCACGTCACGCGGCCTGACCTGCGACGACCTGTTGATGCGGGCACGATTGGCCTTGCCGGGATTGAGTTCGAGCTCGACCAGCTGCTGGCGCTCGCCCTGCCGCACCTGGGCCCTGATGACGGCGCGCTCGGCGCCCATCCGCACCAGGGGAGCGTCGGAGGAGACCCGGTGGCTGCCCAGGGTGGCCAGATAGCCGACGGCCTCGACCAGGTTCGTCTTGCCCTGGCCGTTGGGGCCCACGAAGGCGGTGACCCCCGGTTCGAGGGCGACCTCGGCCCGGGGGTACGAGCGGAAGTCGGCCAGCGACAGATGCGTGACGTGCATGGTCGTGGGCCGACCTCCCCCAACGTTTCTCACAGCGGTTGTCCACCGCTGTGGATGGCTTCCGAACGGGCTACTTCTTCTCGACGGCGTGGCCGCCGAACTGGTTGCGCAGGGCCGCGATCATCTTCATCTGCGGCGAGTCGTCCTGGCGCGAGGCGAAACGCGCGAAGAGCGACGCGGTGATCGCGGGCAGCGGGACGGCGTTGTCGATGGCGGCCTCGACCGTCCAGCGGCCCTCGCCGGAGTCCTGGGCGAAGCCGCGCAGCTGTTCCAGGTGCTCGTCCTCGTCCAAGGCGTTGACGGCCAGGTCGAGCAGCCAGGAACGGATGACCGTGCCCTCCTGCCAGGAGCGGAAGACCTCGCGGACGTCGGTCACCGAGTTCACGGCCTCCAGCAGCTCCCAGCCCTCGGCGTAGGCCTGCATCATCGCGTACTCGATGCCGTTGTGGACCATCTTCGCGAAGTGGCCGGCGCCGACCTTGCCCGCGTGCACCGAGCCGAAGTCGCCCTCCGGCTTCAGGGCGTCGAAGACGGGCTGGACCTTCGCCACGTCCTCGGCCGCGCCGCCGTACATCAGCGCGTAGCCGTTCTCCAGGCCCCACACGCCGCCGGAGACGCCGCAGTCGACGAAGCCGATGTTCTTGATGCCGAGCTCGACCGCGTGCTTCTCGTCGTCCGTCCAGCGCGAGTTGCCGCCGTCGACGACGACGTCGCCGGGTTCGAGCAGCTCGGCCAGCTCGTCGACCGTGGACTGGGTGGCGGCACCGGCGGGGACCATCACCCACACCACGCGCGGACTCTGGAGACTGCCCACCAGCTCTTCGAGGCTGTGGACGTCCGCGAGGTCCGGGTCGCGGTCGTAGCCGATGACGGTGTGGCCTGCGCGGCGGATGCGCTCGCGCATGTTGCCGCCCATCTTGCCGAGGCCGACGAGACCGAGCTGCATCAGTGGTTCCTTACGTTGCGACGGGGCGTGAGGTGGGGGTGGAGCGGTACGGGCGGCCACGCGCGCGTGCCGTCCCGTACCCGCGTCCGAGCCTAAACCCGGACGCTTCCGCCCACCTGTGGGCATAGCCGCTCCGGTGGACCCGGGAGCGGCCCGCCCCGCGGTGGCCTCAGCCCGACAGCCGCACCGGCATGATCAGGTACTTGTACGCGTCGTCCGCCTCGGCGTCCACGGCCGGCCTGCCGGAGAGCAGCGCGGGCTTGGTGGACGTCGTGAACGACAGCTGGGCGACCGGGGAGTCGATCGCGCTCAGGCCGTCCAGCAGGAACGTCGGGTTGAACGCGATGGAGATGTCGTCGCCGTCGAGCTGGGCGTCCACCCGCTCCACAGCCTGTGCGTCGTCGCTGGAGCCGGCCTCCAGGATGAGCACGCCCTGCTCGAAGCTGAGCCGCACCGGGGTGTTGCGCTCGGCGACGAGGGCCACGCGTTTGACGGCCTCCACGAAGGGGGCGGTCTCGATGACGGCGATCGAGTTGAACTCCGTCGGGAACAGCGTGCGGTACTTCGGGAGGTCGCCCTCCAGGAGGCGGGTCGTCGTGCGACGGCCCGCGCCCTCGAAGCCGATGAGGCCCTCGCCCGCGCCGGAGCCGGACAGCGCCAGGGTGACCGTGTCGCCGCTCGTGAGCGCCTTGGCGGTGTCCAGGAGCGTCTTGGCGGGCACCAGGGCGACCGCGGACGCCTCGGGGTCCTCCGGCTTCCACAGGAACTCGCGGACGGCGAAGCGGTAGCGGTCGGTGGACGCCAGCGTCACCGTCTCGCCCTCGATCTCGATGCGCACACCGGTGAGGACGGGAAGCGTGTCGTCGCGACCGGCGGCGATGGCGACCTGCTGCGCGGCGGAGGCGAACACCTCGCCCGGGACGGTGCCCGTGGCGGTGGGCATCTGCGGCAGCGCCGGGTACTCCTCCACCGGCAGGGTGTGGAGGGTGAACCGCGAGGAACCGCAGACCACGGTCGCCCGTACACCGTCTGTGGAGATCTCCACCGGTCGGTTCGGCAGGGCGCGGCAGATGTCCGCGAGGAGGCGGCCGGAGACGAGCACCGTGCCCTCCTCGTCGATCTCCGCGTCCACGGAGACCCGCGCCGACACCTCGTAGTCGAAGCTCGACAGGCTGAGCGCGCCCTCCTCGGCCTTCAGCAGAAGGCCCGCGAGGACGGGCGCAGGCGGTCGTGCCGGAAGGCTGCGCGCCGCCCAGGCCACCGCCTCCGCGAGTACGTCGCGTTCCACCCGGATCTTCACTTAAGCCGCCTCCTGCTGTTGCTGGCTGCTCTCGCCCTGCATCGGTCTTCGGTCTTCGTCGGCTGACGTCGGTGTCGCTCGGCCCACAGCTGGGGAGAACACCGGGGACCAGTCTGACGCACCGCACTGACAGTCGGTGCCTCCCTCGGTCAAGTCGTGCCGAGGCGCGGTCGGGGTGCCGAGAGCGAGTTGTGCACAGCCCCCGCTTCGATGCGGATTCCCAGCTCTCTCTAGTTGGGAGTAGTAGTAGGGGCTGTGGAAACCGTGGAAAACCTCTTTTTCGCAGGTCAGAGGCGATTTTTTGTCCACTGCGCCTGTGGGCCGAGGCGGTGGACAACCGGGCACTTCTGTGGACGGCCGAAAGTTCTGCACACCCCATGCACAGGCAAGGCCGACTTCTCCCCAGCGCCGTCCCCAGCTTTACCCGCGTTCCCCACAGCCCAACCGACCCCCTTGGTGTGACGCCTTTCACTCGCGCCGGTGACGAGGCGCGTCGGGTTGCCGAACAGTGGACAGCCGTGTGGAGAAGCTCCGGATCACTGTGCACAACAGCTGGCATCCTGTGGGTCGGCGGTGGACAACGTCATGCACACCCTGTGGAAGAAAAATCTGTCCACAGACTGTGGAGATCGTCTGTCCACGAATCCACAGCCCTCTGACCTGCCCTGATGCCCCATCACGCGCCTGCGCTGTGGATGCCGTCTGGACAACTTTCCGGTCCCCAGGGTGTGGACCAAAAAAAGACGGCACATCTGTGGAGAACTCCCGTAACCCGGCGCGGAATCGAACACCGACCCAGGTCCGGCGGCCGCGCCGACCCCGCCCCCACACGAAGAAGGGCGCTCCGGAAGCCTTCCGGAGCGCCCTTCAGGGACGTACGAGAGCCGTCAACGGCCCGCAGTCAGCCGTTCTTGATGCGGTTGGTCAGCTCGGTGACCTGGTTGTAGATGGACCGCCGCTCGGCCATCAGAGCGCGGATCTTGCGGTCGGCGTGCATCACGGTCGTGTGGTCGCGGCCGCCGAACTGCGCGCCGATCTTCGGCAGGGAGAGATCGGTCAGCTCCCGGCAGAGATACATCGCGATCTGGCGGGCCGTCACGAGCACGCGGCTGCGCGAGGATCCGCAGAGGTCCTCCACCGTGAGCCCGAAGTAGTCCGCGGTCGCCGCCATGATGGCCGGCGCGGTGATCTCCGGCGAGGCGTCCTCGCCGCCGGGGATGAGGTCCTTGAGGACGATCTCCGTCAGCCCCAGGTCGACCGGCTGCCGGTTGAGCGAGGCGAACGCAGTGACGCGGATCAGCGCCCCCTCCAGCTCGCGGATGTTCCGCGAGATGCGGGACGCGATGAACTCCAGGACCTCCGGCGGGGCGTTGAGCTGCTCCTGCACCGCCTTCTTACGGAGGATGGCGATACGGGTCTCCAGCTCGGGCGGCTGGACGTCCGTGATCAGGCCCCACTCGAACCGGTTGCGCAGCCGGTCCTCCAGGGTCACCAGCTGCTTGGGCGGCCGGTCGCTGGAGAGCACGATCTGCTTGTTCGCGTTGTGGAGCGTGTTGAAGGTGTGGAAGAACTCCTCCTGCGTCGACTCCTTGTCCGCGAGGAACTGGATGTCGTCGACGAGCAGGATGTCCATCTCGCGGTACCGCTTGCGGAACGAGTCGCCCTTGCCGTCGCGGATCGAGTTGATGAACTCGTTGGTGAACTCCTCGGAGCTCACGTACCGCACGCGCGTGCCCGGATAGAGGCTGCGCGCGTAGTGCCCGATGGCGTGCAGCAGGTGGGTCTTGCCGAGCCCCGACTCTCCGTAGATGAACAGCGGGTTGTACGCCTTGGCCGGCGCCTCGGCGACCGCGACCGCGGCCGCGTGCGCGAAACGGTTCGACGCGCCGATGACGAACGTGTCGAAGAGGTACTTGGGGTTCAGGCGCGCGGTCGGCTCGCCGGGGCCCGTCGCGGGCGCCGGCTGCGCGGCCAGCGGGCCGGGGGCCCCCGACGGCACCCGGCGGCCGGGACCGCCGTCGTGCCCGGGCCGGCTGTCGTGGCCGGGGCGGCCGCCCATCGGGGACTCGCCGCCGTCCCGCCGCGGTCGGATCTCGCGCGGTGACGTGTCGTAGCCGCCGTGCTCGTCATAGGGGGAGCGCTCTTCGTAGGAGGGACGCTCCGCCGGCTTCTGCTCGTAGGGCGAACGCTCCTGCTGCTGACCGTAGCGGCCGCGCTCCGGTTCGTAACCCTGCTGCTCGTAGGGCGAGCGTTCCTGCTGCCGGTAGTCGTGCTGGGGCTGCTGCGGGGGCGTCGCGTACGGGTCGCGCTCGGGGAAGCCGAGCCGCTGCTGCTGCCACCCGTAGTCGTCCTGCTGCGGCCGGGGCCACGCGCCGGGCTGGGGGCGCTGGTAGTCCGGGTAGGCGGGGCGGGCCGTCGGCAGCTGGTCCTCGCGCTCCCGGTCCTGCTCGCGCGGGGCCTGCGGCTGCTGGTCGCGCTGGTCGTTGCGGGCGCCGCCCTGGCCGCGGTCGTCCCGGCCCCGGCGCTCGTACGGGTCGTAGCCGTCGTAGGACTCGCGGCCGTCCCGGCCGTCCCGGGCATCTCGGGCGTCGTACCCGTCGCGGGTGTCACGGCTCTCGTACGGCTCGTGTCCCTGGGCGGGCGGTGCGGACTGCTCCGTGTTCTCGTAGCCCTCGTACCGCTGCTGCTGCACCGGCGGGGCCGGGGGCGCGGGCGTCTCGCCCACGGAGTCGTCGACCGTGATCGCGATGCGGATGGGCCGGCCGCACTCGCGGCTGAGGGTCTCGCTCACGACCGGCGCGAGCCGGCCTTCGAGTACGCCCTTCGCGAATTCGTTGGGCACCGCGAGCAGGGCGGTGTCGGCGACCAGGGCCAAGGGCTGGCAGCGCCTGATCCAGTGTTCGTCCTTCGTCTCGACGCCCTGCCCGCGCCCTTCCCCGAGGAGTTGCTCCAGAACTCGTGGCCACACTGCGGCAAGATCGGCAGGTACATCAGCCACAGGGCACGCTCTCTCGCTGGTCCCACGAACGTGTGATTCCTGGGACGGGTTGGGTGGGGAGGCCGGAGCCGGGTCGGGAAGGAAACCGGGTGGGGTGGTGAGAAGGGAACGAATCGGAGTTCAGCCACGGTAGTCAGCGCGACCGCTGCGGTTCAAGTTGTTGTCCCCAGCCTGTGGACAGTGTCTCCCGCGTGACGCTGGTTTGACCGGATGGCGTAGCCGCGCGTACCGTAACCAGGTCGAGTTGTCGATGGCTGCTGCCGCCTGCCTCCGATGGGCAAGGTCACGGTCCACGCGTTTTCAGTCTTTCTGTGGTCCGTCTAGCGGTGCACTCGGGCGTATTGCGAGCTACTCGTGGGCGCACGGTGACAGCCAGGCGATGTCCCGCCAACCCACGTTTTCCAGGAGCCCCCGAGTGAGCAAGCGCACCTTCCAGCCGAACAACCGTCGTCGCGCCAAGACCCACGGTTTCCGCCTTCGCATGCGGACCCGCGCCGGTCGTGCGATTCTCGCCAACCGTCGTGGCAAGGGTCGCGCCAGCCTGTCCGCCTGATCGCATTAACAGGTCATGACGTGCTGCCTACCGAGAATCGGCTGAGGCGGCGCGAGGACTTCGCGACCGCGGTACGGCGAGGCCGTCGGGCCGGACGCCCGCTTCTCGTCGTCCATCTACGCAGCGGTACTACGGACCCGCACGTGCCTGGGGAGAGCGTTCCCCCGTCACGTGCGGGTTTCGTCGTGAGCAAGGCCGTGGGCGGTGCCGTCGTCCGGAACGCGGTGAAGCGCAGACTTCGACACCTCATGCGCGACCGGGTGGCTCAGTTGCCCCCAGGTAGCCTGGTAGTCGTACGTGCGTTGCCCGGTGCGGGTGACGCCTCCCACGCACAGCTGGCCCGAGACCTGGATGCCGCTCTACAGCGGCTGCTGGGAGGGGGCGCGCGATGAAGTACCCACTGCTTGCACTGATCAAGATCTATCAGTGGACCATCAGTCCGCTGCTCGGTCCCGTGTGCAAGTACTACCCGTCGTGCTCCCACTACGGCTTCACGGCCATCGACCGGCACGGCGCGATCAAGGGAACAGCCCTCACCGCCTGGCGGATCCTCCGGTGCAATCCGTGGTCCCCCGGCGGTGTCGACCACGTTCCGCCACGTAAGCGGCCGCGCTGGCACGAGATGCTCCGCGACGCCTTGCGCGGGGACAAGAAAGCGGCCCCCGTCGTTCAGGACGACGACGCCACTGCCCAGGACAGCCCGTCCGCAGCGACCCCGCCCCATGCCCAAGGAGCCTGATCAGGGACATGATTTCCGATATCGTCAACGCGATCTCTGGTGTCTTCGCGTTTCTCACGACCCCGGTGTCCTGGGTCATCGTCCAGTTCCACAAGGTCTTCGGCGCCGTCTTCGGCCCTGACACTGGATGGGCCTGGGGTCTCTCCATCGTGTCCCTGGTGGTGCTGATCCGCATCTGCCTGATCCCGCTCTTCGTGAAGCAGATCAAGTCGACGCGGAACATGCAGCTGCTCCAGCCGCAGATGAAGGCGATCCAGGAGCGCTACAAGAACGACAAGCAGCGTCAGTCCGAAGAGATGATGAAGCTGTACAAGGAGACGGGCACCAACCCGCTCTCCTCGTGCCTTCCCATCCTCGTGCAGTCGCCGTTCTTCTTCGCGCTGTACCACACGCTGGCCGGCATCGCCGAGAACAAGAAGATCGGCGTCATCGACCAGTCGCTGCTCGACAGCGCCCAGAAGGCCCACATCTTCGGCGCCCCGCTGGCGTCCAAGTTCACGGACAGTGCCGCCGAGGTCGCCAAGATGGGCGCCTCGCTGATGGACGTCCGCGTCGTCACCGCGGTCATGATCATCATGATGTCGGCGTCGCAGTTCTACACGCAGCGCCAGCTGATGACGAAGAACGTCGACCTCACCGTCAAGACGCCGTTCATGCAGCAGCAGAAAATGCTGATGTACGTCTTCCCCCTGATCTTCCTGTTCATGGGCATCAACTTCCCCGTCGGTGTCCTCGTCTACTGGCTGACCACCAACGTGTGGACCATGGGCCAGCAGATGTACGTGATCAGCCGGAACCCCACCCCGGGCAGCAAGGCCCAGGCCAAGATGCTGGAGATCCTCCAGAAGCACGTGGTCGGACACGGGGCGACCCGCACCAAGCGCGAGCGGAACATCGTCAAGGCGATCGTCGCCAAGGGCCGGGACCGCAACGAGTACGAGCGCAAGTTCATCAACGGACTGACCAAGGCCAGCCTCGCGGCCCAGGCCGACGGCACCGTGGTGGCGAGCTCGTCCGCGACCGCCGTCCTGGACGAGGACGGCACGCCGGCCTCGGGCGCCCCCAAGCGCCAGCAGCCCAAGCGCCAGTCCAAGTCGCAGCGCCAGACCGCGCCGACCGGCAAGACCGAGGGCACCGCACAGCCCGGCGCGAAGACCTCCTTGGAGAAGAAGACCGAGCCCCAGGACGCCAAGCCGCAGGGCGGGGCCAAGCCGGCCGGTGGCAACCAGGCGCGCAGCAAGGCCAAGTCCGGGCAGCGCAAGGGCCCGCAGCGGCCCAAGTCGCCGACCAAGAAGTAAGACCTCGACGTAAGACGCTGGCGTTAAGCCTTTGACTCAAGAAGGAGTCCTCCCGTGACGGAAGGCACCACCTCCGCTCCTGAGGGTGGCGACACCCTGACCCGCCTCGAGCAGGAGGGCGAGATCGCTGCGGACTACCTCGAGGGTCTGCTGGACATCGCCGACCTCGACGGTGACATCGACATGGACGTCGAGGCCGACCGGGCCGCGGTGTCCATCGTCAGCGACGCCAACGGCCGCGACCTGATGAAGCTGGTCGGCCGTGACGGTGAGGTCCTCGAAGCGCTCCAGGAGCTGACCCGCCTCGCGGTGCACCGGGAGACCGGGGACCGCAGCCGGCTGATGCTGGACATCGCCGGGTACCGGGCCAAGAAGCGCGCCGAGCTCACCGAGCAGGGCGCCAAGGCCGCGGCCGAGGTGAAGAGCTCCGGCGAGCCGGTCAAGATGCAGCCGATGACGCCGTTCGAGCGCAAGGTCGTGCACGACGCGGTCAAGGCCGCCGGGCTGCGCAGCGAGTCCGAGGGCGAGGAGCCGCAGCGCTTCGTCGTCGTGCTTCCCGCCTGATCGGCACGTCGTACCCCCGGCCCCGTCTGTTCGCAGGCGGGGCCGATCTTTGTCAGCCTGTTCATCAGCCACCCACGCGGTGGGAGCGGTGAGGTACGGAAGGACGGTCCCCGTGACGGAGGCAGCAGAACTCCCCCCGGCTCCGGAGCTTGCCCGGTCGGCATTCGGCGAGCGCTTCCCGGACGCGGTCCGGTACGCGGAGCTGCTCGCGGACGCGGGAGTGCAGCGTGGTCTCATCGGCCCCCGCGAAGTGCCGCGGCTGTGGGAGCGGCACATCCTGAACTGCGCGGTGCTCTCCGAGGTCGTGCCCGAGAACGTGACCGTGTGCGATGTCGGGTCGGGCGCCGGACTGCCGGGCATCCCGCTGGCCCTGGTCCGTCCCGACCTCAAGATCACGCTCCTGGAACCGCTGCTGCGGCGCACGACGTTCCTCACCGAGGTCGTCGAACTGCTCGGGCTCGACCATGTGACCGTGGTGCGCGGCCGGGCCGAGGAGGTCCTCGGCAAGCTCCCGCCCGTCCACGTCGTCACGGCCCGCGCCGTGGCGCCGCTGGACCGTCTCGCGGCGTGGGGCGTCCCGCTGCTGCGTCCGTACGGAGAGATGCTGCTGCTCAAGGGCGACACGGCCGTGGAGGAGCTGAAGGGGGCCGGTGCCGCCCTGAGCAAGCTCGGAGCCGTGGAGACCTCGGTGCTTCAGGTCGGCGAGGGCGTGGTCGATCCGCTCTCGACCGTGGTGCGGGTCGAGGTGGGCGAGAGCCCGGGTGGCGTGCGGTTCGCCGCCAAGCGGGCCAAGGCCGCCCGCACGGGGCGCACCCGGCGCAGGCGCTGACCGCCCGACGCGGAGGCGATGAGTACCGCCGATCTGTCCGATCTGCCCCGAGGGCCGGCGGTACTCCACAAAATCCGGCAAACGTACGCGTCTCGGGGTGTCGCACGGATGCGTGCCGAGCCGCGGTGCATCGTGTTTCACGTGAAACGTCGCTCACTGCTGCATGGCATCATCAGTCGCGGCCGCGCAGCGGCCGCTCCCCGCGACCGTAAACCCCTCGGAATTCGTGCGCCGTCCCCTGTCACGGGCACGAAGTTGTCCACAGAAGGGGATTCGTCCACAGAAGACCGGGCCTCGCTGGTTCTCGACCCCGAAGGCATGGGAGGCTCTGTTCATTGCGAGCCTGAAGTCGAGGAGAGTGAATCCTTGCGGTCCGACGCCAACATCGCGGGACCGATGACCGATCCGGTCCCCGGTCCCCGCACCGAGTCGGCGGGGGAGGATGTTTCACGTGAAACACCGCCCCCGATGGACGACACACCCATCGGTCGCGCTGCCCAACTGGCAGTAGAAGCTCTCGGCCGCGCGGGCGAGGGCCTGCCGCGTCCCGAGCAGACCCGCGTCATGGTGGTGGCCAACCAGAAGGGCGGGGTCGGCAAGACCACGACGACGGTGAACCTTGCCGCGTCGCTCGCGCTGCACGGCGCACGCGTCCTGGTGATCGACCTGGACCCTCAGGGCAATGCCTCGACGGCGCTGGGGATCGACCACCACGCCGAGGTGCCCTCGATCTACGACGTGCTGGTGGACAGCAGGCCGCTCTCCGACGTCGTCCAGCCGGTCGCGGACGTGGAGGGGCTGTTCTGCGCTCCCGCCACCATCGATCTCGCCGGTGCGGAGATCGAGCTGGTCTCGCTGGTGGCCCGTGAGAGCCGCCTCCAGCGAGCGATCCTGGCATACGAGCAGCCGCTGGACTACGTCCTCATCGACTGCCCGCCGTCGCTCGGCCTGCTGACGGTCAACGCGCTGGTCGCCGGCGCGGAGGTACTGATCCCGATTCAGTGCGAGTACTACGCGCTGGAGGGCCTGGGCCAGTTGCTGCGCAACGTGGATCTCGTCCGCGGGCACCTCAACCCCACGCTGCACGTCTCGACGATTCTGCTCACGATGTACGACGGACGCACCCGGCTGGCCTCCCAGGTCGCCGAGGAGGTCCGCAGCCACTTCGGCAAGGAAGTGCTCCGGACGAGCATCCCTCGCTCGGTGCGTATCTCGGAGGCACCCAGCTACGGCCAGACCGTGCTGACCTATGACCCGGGGTCGAGCGGTGCGCTCTCCTACCTGGAGGCGGCGCGCGAGATGGCGTTGCGCGGCGTCGGCATCCACTACGACGCCCAGCACGCCCACGCGGGCACTCAACTCGACCAGCAGACCACCTCGGAGGGGATTCAGTGAGCGAGCGACGGAGGGGACTGGGCCGTGGTCTCGGCGCACTGATTCCGGCTGCCCCCACGCCTGAGAAGTCGATGCCGGCCGCGTCGGGAGGGGGAGCCTCTTCCGCTCCCGCCGCGGCGTCGGTGCTGACGGCGGAGCGCGGTGTGGCCGCGGCGAAGGTGGCATCGCTGTCGCACAGCGGTGTTTCACGTGAAACGGAGCAGCCGGCGGCGAACGGTGTGGGCGACGCCCACGAGGCGCCCGCGGGTGCCTACTTCGCCGAGCTGCCGCTCGACGAGATCACGCCCAACCCGCGCCAGCCGCGTGACGTGTTCGACGAGGACGCCCTCGCCGAGCTGGTCACGTCCATCAAGGAAGTCGGCCTGCTTCAGCCCGTCGTGGTGCGGCAGGTGGGACCGGCCCGCTACGAGCTCATCATGGGCGAGCGGCGCTGGAGGGCCACCCGTGAGGCGGGCCTCGACCGCATCCCCGCCATCGTGCGGGCCACGGACGACGAGAAGCTTCTCCTGGACGCGCTCCTGGAGAACCTGCACCGGGCACAGCTGAACCCGCTGGAAGAGGCAGCCGCCTACGACCAGTTGCTCAAGGACTTCAACTGCACGCACGACCAGCTGGCGGACCGGATCGGTCGCTCCCGCCCGCAGGTCTCCAACACCCTGCGTCTGCTGAAGCTCTCCCCGGCCGTGCAGCGACGGGTGGCCGCGGGTGTGCTGTCCGCGGGCCATGCCCGGGCGCTGATCTCCGTGGAGGACTCGGAGGAGCAGGACCGGCTGGCCCACCGCATCGTCGCCGAGGGGCTTTCGGTGCGGGCCGTCGAGGAGATCGTGACCCTGATGGGATCGCGGCCCACGAGCACGACCCGGGCCAAGGGCCCGCGGGCCGGCGGGCGGGTCTCCCCGGCGCTGAGCAGTCTCGCGTCACGTCTCTCGGACCGCTTCGAGACGCGGGTGAAGGTCGACCTGGGCCAGAAGAAGGGCAAGATCGTCGTCGAGTTCGCCTCGATGGACGACCTGGAGCGCATCCTCGGCTCGCTCGCTCCGGGCGAGGGGCCGGTTCTTCAGCACGGACTCTCCGAGGAGTACGAGGAGGACCCGCAGGACTGACCGTCCTGCGCGGTACCTGGGAGCGGGCGGTGTCCGGTGTGTGCCGGAACGCGGCCCGCTCTTTGCTTTCTTACGGTATCGATGGAATCGCATCGTGGTTACGATGCGATCGGGAAGAGCGCATCCACCCGGCAGTACCTCAAGGGGGCGGGGTCATGCGATCGGTGAGTCGTACCGGACTGATGACCGCGGGTCTCGGACTGGGCGCGGTCGGCGGGTTCGTCGGCAGCCTGCTCAGGGAGCGAGGCGCTCTGACAGCCGCCCGCGCTGCGGCCGGCGGAGAAAGCGAGGATCTGCCTTCATGGGGCGTCGGCTCGTACCGCTCACGCTGGACAACCTCCCGGACCTTCCCCAGCGCTGCCGGTCGTGCGTCTTCTGGGAACTGGACCCGGTCAGCGGCCAGGCCGCGGTGAAGGCGGGGACGCCGGAGCTGGAGAAGGAAGGCTGGATCTCGGCGGTTCTGCTGGAGTGGGGCTCCTGCGGCCGCGTCGTCTACGTCGACGACGTCCCGGTCGGCTTCGTGCTCTACGCGCCGCCCGCGTATGTCCCGCGCTCCCTGTCGTTCCCGACGAGCCCGGTCTCCCCCGATGCCGTCCAGCTGATGACGGCCTGGATCCAGCCGAACTATCAGGGTCAGGGACTGGGGAGAGTCATCGTGCAGACCGTCGCGAAGGATCTCCTGCGCAGGGGCTTCAAGGCGATCGAGTCCTTCGGCGACGCGCAGTGGAAGGAGCCGTCCTGTCTGCTGCCCGCCGACCATCTGCTGGCCGTCGGCTTCAAGACGGTCCGGACGCATCCCTCGTATCCGCGCATGAGGCTGGAGCTGCGGACGACGCTGTCGTGGAAAGAGGACGTGGAGATGGCGTTGGACCGGCTGCTCGGCGCGGTGCAGAAGGAACCCGCTCTCCGGCCGCTGTAGAGGCGCCGGGGCCGAGGTCGCCGGGGCCGAGGTCCTGGACGGCGGCGGAGAAGGACGACAACGTGGAACGGGCCGACCCTCTCGGGTCGGCCCGTTCATGTTTCACGTGAAACAACGGCGGTGGTCCGTGAAACGGCGTCGCCGGAGCGTCACTCGGCGATGAAGTCCTCGAGGTCGCGCACGATGGCGGCCTTCGGCTTGGCACCGACGATGGTCTTGGCGACCTCGCCGCCCTGGTAGACGTTCAGCGTCGGGATGGACATGACGCCGTACTTGGCGGCCGTGCCCGGGTTCTCGTCGATGTTGAGCTTGACGATCTCGATCTTGTCGCCGTACTCGGCCGCGATCGCTTCGAGCGACGGGGCGATCTGGCGGCACGGACCGCACCAGGCGGCCCAGAAGTCGACGAGGACGGGCTTGTCGTTCTTCAGGACGTCCTCGTCGAAGGAGGCGTCCGTCACGTTCTTCAGGTTGCCGGCCACAGCGGGCTCCTCTTTTCTTTGGGGGTGCGAGAGGGGAGGTCGGGATCAGACGGTGGCGGTCGGGGTCTTCTCGGGCTCGGCGACCTCACCGTCGGAGAGGGCGGCCAGGAAGCGCTCGGCGTCCAGAGCGGCGGAGCAGCCGGTGCCGGCGGCCGTGATCGCCTGACGGTAGGTGTGGTCCACGACGTCACCGGCGCCGAAGACACCGGTCAGGTTCGTGTGCGTCGACGGGGCCTGGACCTTCAGGTAGCCCTCGCCGTCCAGCTCCAGCTGGCCCTTGAACAGCTCCGTGCGCGGGTCGTGGCCGATCGCGATGAACAGGCCCGTGACCGGCAGCTCGGACGTCTCGCCCGTCTTCAGGTTGCGCAGCGTCAGACCGGCGAGCTTCGGGTCGCCCTTGATCTCCGCGATCTCGCTGTCCCACACGAACTTGATCTTCGGGTCGGCGAAGGCGCGCTCCTGCATCGCCTTGGAGGCGCGCAGGGTGTCGCGGCGGTGCACGATCGTCACGGACTTGGCGAAGCGCGAGAGGAAGGTGGCCTCCTCCATCGCGGTGTCGCCGCCGCCGATCACGGCGATGTCCTGGTCCTTGAAGAAGAACCCGTCACAGGTCGCGCACCAGGAGACGCCACGGCCGGACAGCGCGTCCTCGTTCGGCAGGCCCAGCTTGCGGTGCTGGGAGCCGGTGGTGACGATGACGGCCTTGGCGCGGTGCACGGTGCCCGAGGTGTCGGTCACGGTCTTGATCTCACCGGTGAGGTCGACGGCCACGACATCGTCCGGGATGAGCTCGGCGCCGAAGCGCTCGGCCTGGCCGCGCATGTTGTCCATGAGCTCGGGGCCCATGATGCCGTCCTGGAAGCCCGGGAAGTTCTCCACCTCGGTGGTGTTCATCAGGGCGCCACCGGCGGTGACGGCACCCTCGAACACCAGCGGCTTCAGCGACGCGCGCGCGGTGTAGAGCGCCGCCGTGTAGCCGGCGGGCCCTGAGCCGATGATGATCACGTTACGGACGTCACTCACGGCTTGATTCCTCGTCTCTGCGGGACTGCTGCGTACTGCCGGGGGAGCCTCTTCCTCAGGACTCTCACCCCACCCAACGGATCCTACGGGGCATGCATTCCCGACGTGTCCGGGTGCACGCCGGGACCTCGCCCGGCTGTCGGTCAGCCGCGCTTGTAGGAGTGGGTGTACAGCAGCTCGCCCGCCGTGGCCGAGTTCTTCGCCGCGCAGGTCGCGTCGACGATGAAGGCCGTGACGCGGTGGGCCGGGTCGCTCTTGTGGGGCAGCACGAGGAGATAGACGTCCTTCCCCTCGTACGTGCCCTGCTTGAATCCGAGCGGGTCCTCGTTGCGGTGGGTGCCGCGCTGGACGCACGCGGGCGGCCCCATGGCGGCCTTCGGCACGTCCGGGTTCTTCGGGGACGACTTGGGGGCGACGCCCTCGGTCCCGAGGGGCGCCGAGCCCCCTGCGCGCAGCAGCTCGGAGACCTTCGTCTCCAGCGTTCCTCGGGCGAAGCTCGACGGTCCCTGGCTGGCACCGGCCGGCTTCTTGCTCGCGGTGGAGGGGCTGTCCCCGCTCTGGAGGAGCAGGACGCCCGTGCCGATCGCCGCGGCGGTGAGGACGGCTCCGATGGCGACGCCGGTGCGGCGCCGGGAGGCGCGGGACCCGCGTCCCGGTCCGGTCGCGCCGGACGGGTGGCCGGTCGGCCGGTCGGCGGGGCGCGGTGCGGAGCCGGCGGGGCCGACGGAGCGGGCGCGATCGGTCGATGTTTCACGTGAAACAGACGCCGTTTCACGCGCGCCGGTCCCGTCGTCCGGTGGCCCGCTGATCCCGTCGCCGCGCGGCGCACCGGTTTCGCCGCTCTCTGCGTCCTCGTACGCGACGACGTCCAGGAGGGCTTCCGCGGCCAGCGCGGCGTCGATCCGTGCGGAGACGTCCTCGGGCATGCGGGGCGCCTCGGGGAGAGTGCCGAGCACGCCGCGGATCTCTTCCAGCGAGGTGTAGACGTCGGCGCACAGGACGCAGCCGTCGAGGTGGCGGCGGACGGCGGAGCTGCGGGACAGGGGGAGCAGACCCTCGGCGAGATCGGAGATCTCGGTGACCTCGGGGTGTTCCGCCCTGTCGGTCGTGGATGTCACGCTCGCCCACCTCCGCCCTTCACCGCGGTCGAGTCTTGGGGTCCGGCCTCGTCCTGAGGTCCCGCTGCGGGTGGGACGGATGTCCCCCGCGGACGGTTCCTTCCGGGGAGCGGGTTCCCGCCACCTGCCTCCGTGCCGTTCTCCGTCCGCAGGTGCGCCAGGAGCGGCAGCAGCCGGGCCCGGCCACGGGCACAGCGACTCTTCACGGTTCCTGTGGGGACATCGAGGATTCTGGCGGCCTCGGCCACCGGGTAGCCCTGCATGTCGACGAGAACGAGCACGGCGCGCTGATCGGTCGGCAAGGACTCCAGTGCGCCCAGAAGTTCCCGGTGCAGATCATTGCGCTCGGCGGGCTCGGCCGCCGACTCGTGGGGCTCCAGGAGTTGCTCGAGGCGCTCGGTGTCGTCGACCGGCGCGGTTCTGCGGGAGGCCGCCTTGCGGGCCCGGTCCAGGCACGCGTTGACGGTGATGCGGTGCAGCCAGGTCGTCACGGCGGACTGCCCGCGGAAGGTGTGGGCGGCGCGGTACGCGGAGACGAGGGCGTCCTGCACCGCGTCGGCGGCCTCCTCGCGGTCCCCCAGGGTCCGCAGGGCCACCGCCCACAGCCGGTCGCGGTGCCGGCGGACCAGCTCGCCGAAGGCGTCCTTGTCCCCCGCGACGTGACGGGTGAGGAGGTCCTGATCGCTCGCTCCGCCGTAGGCGTCGTCCACTGCCGAACCCCCTCCCCGTGCCGGACCCCCGCCGGGCCCCGGTGCGTCAGCCGGTGAACTTCATGTTCGTGATGCCCTGCTTGTAACCGGCGCCGCTGTACCCGTCCTGGCCCGCGTGCGGCAGCGCGGTCAGCCAGACGAGCACGTAGCGCGTCCTGACCGGCTTGTCGGCCTTGATGCTCACGGACGTGTTCGTGGTGTCCGTCTTGGCGCCGATCCGCTTCATGCCGCTCAGGGCGGACGGGCTGGGGCTGAGCGAGTCCGAGGCGTACAGGGCGACCGTGGTGTGGTCGCCCCCGTAGCGGAACTTTATCGACGCGGCGGACACGTCCTTGGCGGATCCCAGGTCGTACACAATGCCTACACCCGGCTTTATGACGATGTCGGGGCCGTCGACGAAGGCGTGGGTGCGCCAGTAGGACGCGCTGTCGTTGTCGTACGTCTTGCCGACGTCCAGCGGGGACTGGGGGTCGCCCGCGGCGACGAACTCCTTGGCGGCCGCGATGCCGATCGGCTTGGTGATCTTCTTCTCGCCGCCCTTGCCACCGTCGTCCGTGGTGTGGGTGTCCTCCGTGCCGCCGGAGCTGTTGCGGTCCATGAGGGCGTCCGCGAGCTGCCAGCTGCCCAGACCCAGCGCGGCGATCAGCAGGGCGGAGACGGCCCACTTGAGGGCCTTGCCGGTGCGGCTCTGGAGCGGGGGCGGCGGCGTGGGGATCACCTGCGTGGCACCGGGCACGGCGGAGCGCCCGTAGGTGCCCTGCTGGTAGGTGGTGCGCTGGTACTCCGGGGGCGCGGTGAACGCGGGCTCCGGCGGCCGGATCCTGGGCATCTCGCCGATGGCCTTCACCAGGTCCTCCGGCGTGGTGCACGGGGGCTCCTGGCGGGACGCGGTGGCTCCGTCGTTGGCGAGCGCGCGCATGGCCAGCTCGGAGAGGCCGCGGTGGACGCCGGCCCGCACCTGGTCCGGCGCGATCAGCCCGACCTCCTTGGGCAGCCCGGCCAGGCCGTACGCGTCGCTCTCGTACGGCCACCGCTGCGTCAGCGAGGCGTACAGGAGCGCGCCGATCGCCTCGGCGTCGGTGCGCTGGGGGGTGTCGGAGGAGATCCCGCGCAGCGCCGCGTTCACGGCCAGGCCGCGGATGCGCCACTGGCCCGTGGAGGTGCGCAGCACGGCGCTCGGGGTGAGCCGCAGGTGCGCGAGGCCCTCGCGGTGGGCGGCGGCCATGGCGTGCGAGACCTGCGTGGCCATGTCGTACGCGTCGTGCGCCTCGAGCGGGCCCAGCGCGAGGAGCGCGGTCAGCTCGGTGGCGTCGGGCAGCCACTCGTGGACGACGTAGACGAGATCGTTCTCCTCGACCGCGTCCAGGACCTGGACGAAGCGGGGGTCGCCGAGCAGCGCCGACGAGCGGGCCGCCGCGAGCACCGAGCGCGCCCGCGGATGGTCGGCGGGCAGCAGGTGCACGCCGACGGCGCGGCGCAGCTTCTCGTCGACCGCGCGCCAGCTGCTGAAACCGTCCAGACGTGTGACGCACTCTTCGAGCCGATAGCGCCTGGCGAGCTTGTGCCCGCTGTGCAGCTCGGGAGGCGCTGTCCTACCGGGGCTCACGTGCGTGCCCGTCTCCGCGGTGTCCACCGGCGTCTCGGACGCCGTGCTGTCCCGCTTCCCGCTGTCGACCGCACCGTCGGACGTGGCCCGCTCCGCCTTGTCCGCCTTGGCGGTCAGCGGTTCGTCCCCGCCGTTGTCGGCCACGTCGACGGCAGCCGTGCTCCGTTCCGCCACCGTCGTTCCTGCCTCCCCATCCGTTGCACTCACTGCGACGCCAAACCCAATTGTGCCCACAGTCCGGCGCTATGCACGACACGCGGTGGTCGCCGATGGTTGTGCGCACTTCGGGCCGAGTCAGCGGCCGAGACGGCCACGGACCATTCCGACCAGTGAATTCAGTTCTTCGATTCGCATCTTGCGGGCTGCTACGTAGAAGACACCCAGCAGCGCCACGCCGCCGACGAGCAGCGCAGCGATCGAGCCGAGCACCCCGTGGCCGAGGGCCTTGGTGAGCGCGTACCCGATTCCACCGCTGATGACCGTAGCGGGTACGGACGCCAGGCAGAGCCGCGCGTAGGTACGGACGACGTTCGCCCCGTCCAGGTCGCCGCCGAGCCGCTTGCGCAGCCGCCGCCACGCGACACCGACGCCGATCGCGTAGGCGAGACCGTACGAGAGGGCCATGCCGACGACGGCCCAGCGTGCGGGCAGGATCACGTAGCACAGGGCCGACGCGGCGGCGTTGACCGCGGCGACGATCACCGTGTTGTAGAAGGGGGTGCGGGTGTCCTCGTACGCGTAGAAGCCGCGCAGGACGACGTACTGCACGGAGTACGGGATCAGGCCGAGGGCGAACGCCATGAGGATGTAGCCCATGGACTGGGCGGACTCGATGCCGCTTGAGCCGAAGAGCAGGGTGCACATCGGGACGCCGAGCGCCACGAACATGAACGCGACGGGCACGATCGCCACGGCCGAGGTGCGCAGGCCGGAGGAGATGTCGTCGCGGACCGCGCCCGCGTCGCCGTCGTGGGCGGAGCGCGAGATGCGCGGCAGCATCGCGGCCATGACCGAGACGGTGATGATCGCCTGCGGCATGCCCCAGATCAGCTGGGCGTTGGAGTAGCCCATGATGCCGGTGCCGTCCACGGGGGACGCCTTGCCGGCCGCGGTGGCGAGCTGGGTCACGACGACGACGCCGGCCTGGTTGGCGAGGACGAACAGCACGGTCCACTTGGCGAGCTTGACGGCCTTGCCGAGGCCGTGGCCCCGCCAGTCGAAGCGGAAGCGGAACCGGAAGCCGGTCTCGCGCAGGTAGGGGATCATCGCCAGCGACTGCACGACCAGGCCCAGCAGGGTGCCGATCCCCAGGAGGCGGACGGCCTCGTCGGGGATGGTGGAGACCTTCATCCCGGTCTCGGACCAGGGGCCGTAGACCCACAGGAACATGCCGAACGTGAAGATCATGACGATGTTGTTGAGGACCGGGGTCCACATCATCGCGCCGAACTTCCCGCGGGCGTTCAGGATCTGGCCCATGACCACGTGCACACCCATGAAGAAGATCGTGGGCAGGCAGTAGCGGGCGAAGGCGATGCCGACGCGGTCCGCGTCCGGGTCGCTGGCGACCGGGTTGGACATCAGGTGGATCAGCAGCGGTGCCGCGAACACCACGATCGCCGTGATGGCCGCGAGCGCCACCATCACGAGGGTGAGCAGCCGGTTGGCGAAGGCCTCGCCGCCGTCGTCGTCGTCCTTCATCGCGCGCACCAGCTGCGGCACGAACACCGAGTTCAGGCCGCCGCCGACGGTCAGGATGTAGATCATCGTCGGCAGGGTGTACGCGACGGTCCAGGTGTCGCCGAGCAGTCCGGCGCCGAGCGCCGCGGTGATCACCATGGTGCGGACGAAGCCGGTGAGGCGGGAGACGAGCGTGCCCGCCGCCATCACCGCGCTCGACTTCATGAGGCTGGAGGCGCGGCCGCCCTTCTTGGGCGCCGCGGGGGCGGGCGCGGCGGGCGGCGGTGGCACGGGCACCGCGGCCTGGCCGAGCACCTGGGTCGGGTCGTCGACCGGCTGCGGTGCCACCGGCGGCCTGCCGCCGCTGTAGCCGGGCTGCTGGTCGCGGAAGAGGTGCGCGAAGGCGTCCGGCTCGTGCCGCTCCTCGCCCGCCTGCGTCACCAGGTCGTCGACGCCCACGAACTGGGTCGTCCGCGCGTCGTCGCCGTACGGCAGGTACTGCGTGGGGCCCTCCGGCTCCGGCGGCGGCGTCTGCGCCCACACGCGCGGGTCGGGCTGGTACTGGTTGTTCGCGGGCGGCGCGTAGAGCGGCTGCTGCGCCTGGTAGCTGCCCGGGGGCGGTGGCGGGTGCGCGGCGCGGTCGTACAGCGCCTCGCCGACCGGATCCTGCGCGGTCAGGTCCTGACCGCGGTACGGGTCCTGGCCGTAGGCGTCCTGGAGGTACGCGTCCTGCGGGTAGGCGTCCGGGCCCGGCTGGGGCGGCGGGACCTGCCCACCGGCACCGTGTGAGCCGGCGTACGGGTGGCCGTCGCCCGAGGCAGAGCCGCCCGAGCCCTGGCCACGATCACCGTCGTACGGCGCGTTCATGGTTACCCCACCTCATCGTCCCCGGCCCACCGGCCACGACATCGCTCAACGGTCCACTCTCTCACCCGGGCCCGACGGGGCCGCGCTTTCGGAAGCGGTGTCAGCCGTCGGGTCACTCGGCTGCTGCGGGACGTCGGCCCGTGCGGGGGATGCCTCGCTCTGCTCGGACTCCTCCCGCGCGGCCGGTTCCGGCGCGCCGTGCGGACCGTCCGTGGCGTCCGCGGGGTCCGGGGCGTCCGTCTCGCCCCTGCCGTTCGGGCCGTCCGCGTCCTCCGTACCGGGCTCGGCGGCCTCGGCGGCCTCGGCGGGCTCCACGGGCTCCACGGGCTCGACGGGCTGCTCGGCCCGCTCGGCCGAGGCGCGCTTGCGCTGGGTGTACATGCGGAACCCGGCCAGGACCAGCAGCAGGACGCCACCGGCGATGACGAGCATCACGGTCGGCGTGACCTCGGTGACGTCGACCTGGAACGCGATCTGCTTGCCGTACGGCTGGTTGTCCTCGGTGAGCAGCTGCGCGTAGACCCAGACCGGGCCGGTGGCCTTGGCCGTGGTGGTGAACTTCACCGACTGGCTGTGGCCGCTGGTGATCGTCACCTCCTGGTCCTGCCAGGCGCCGTCGCCGATCTTCAGGCGGGTGCCGTTGTCGGACGTGAGCCGCAGCTTGAGGTGGTCGACGTCCTGCCAGAGGTTGTTCTGGACGGACACCGGGATGGTCGCGCTGCGCCCGGAGAGCTTCACCTCGGACTTGTCGATCAGCGACACCTGGTCGGTGAGGCCCGACAGATACTTCGAGACGCCGGTGCGGAAACTGTCCGAGGCCCCGGTCCGGCCGCGCCACGAGGTCGACATCTCGCGGTCCACGGCCCGGCCGAACGGAGTCACCACGCGGGACTCCTCGGTCAGGACGGCCTTGAAGTTCTCCAACTCCCGCTGCATGGACTGGATCTGCTCGAAGGCCGACTGCGGCAGCTCCTGGCGGCGGAGCTTGCCGGGGTACGCGCGGGCGGACGGGACGCGGGTGGTCGCGCCCGGGTCGGGCTTCGCCGCGGCGGTCGCGGCCAGGCTCTGCGACTGCGTCCAGGTGCCGCCCTGGAGCGCCGCCACGGCCTTGGCCAGGGTCTGGGCCTGGCTGGCCGTGGGCGTGCGCTGCGGGGCGATGAGGGCCGTGCGCTGCCGGTCGGTCTGCCGGCCGAGCGTCATGCTCTGGGCGAGGAACTCCTGCACGGCGAGCGTGGAGCGCTCGGCGCCGGTCATGTCGCCCTGGAACGCGGTCGACAGGCGCGCGTCGGCGACCACCGCGGTGGCGCCGCCGCCGATGGGGCGGGCGGCGGACGGCGTGTACTGAAGGCTGTCGGACTCGCTCAGGCTGTCGTTGCGCGCGATGATCTTGTCGGCGCCCGCGGAGGTGGCGACCTTGACGATGTCCCGGTCGACGGCGCCCTCGACGGGCCACGCGTAGGACGCGTCCGGCGTCACGTGCAGGATCGTCTCCACGGTCGACTCGGCGGCATCCGTGGCCTCCTTCAGGTGGCTGAGCGAGCCGGTGACCTTCGTGCCGTTGTGGGCGAGCGAGGCCAGATCGGGGTCCGCGAACGGCAGCGTGACCACCTTCTGGTCCCGCACCGCCGCCTGGAGGTCCTTGAGGAACGCGTTGGCGACGCCCTGGTGGCGGCCGGCGCTCAGCCTGCCGTCCGCACCCTTGACCTTGTACGCCTCGGTCATGGCGTCCACCGAGGCGAGCAGGTCGGGGTCGATCACCCAGGTGACGTCCAGCGAGCTGCCGAGCGCCAGCATCTGCTGGAGACGCCCACCGGGGGAGATCTCCCGGGCGAGGTCGTCGTTGGCGAAGACGGCCGTCTGCGTCTCGCTCGTCCCCGTCTCGGCCGTGAGGCCGGTCCGGGAGATCAGCGGCCACAGGACCGTCGTCCGCGTCCTGGTGCCGGAGGCGGCGGGCTGCCACGGCAGGAACGTCCGCTGGATGCCGAGCGTCTGCTGATACGGGGCGGACGAGGTCTGACCCATGAGGGCCGCGCTGATCTGGTAGACCCCGTCGGCGCTCAGGTTCAGCGCCTTCACCGGGACGGACAGCGTGAAGTCCCGGGTGACACCGGGCTCCAGCCGGGCGAACTTCTGCGCGTACTTGCTGCCGACCTCGGAGCCGTCCGGAGCGCCGCCCGTCGCGCTCCTGGCGGCCTGGTCCACGGCCGTGCGCCCGCTGTACGCCATCCCGACCCGCAGGCCGATGTGCGCGTCGGTGACGGGCTGCCTGCCCTTGTTGGTGACCGTGCCCTTGACCGTCAGGGTGTCGCCGTCGACCGGCGCGCTCGGCGACAGGTCGTTCACCGCTACGTCGACCGTGGTCGTGCCGGTCGCCGCCGCGGTGGCGACGGTGGGGGGCTCCGCCCGGGCGGGCAGGGCGCCGGCCAGCAGTGTGGGCGCCGCGAGCAGCGGCGCCGCGGCGAGCAGAGCTCCCGTGCGCCGCAGCAGTCGGCGGGCAGGTGAGGGACTCATCCCTGGGTAGTCTGCCGCCTCGGCCACGCGCTCGTCCGTCCCTCGTCGTCGTCAGTGGTCGCAGATGTGTCCACGCATCGTAACGAGCAGGGCTGTGGCTGAGTGCCTGGGTCCGCCCCACAAGATCGTGCAGCCAGGGTAGGGGGCCGCGACAGGGAGGACGCCGGGACCCCGGCAAACGGTTCGGCCCGGGTGGCGGGAGGCACGTACCCTGTCCTGTTGTGCCGAACGCCAATGAAGAAAATCCCAGTGCCCTGAGCCAGGTGCAGCAGCGCGCCGTCAGCGAACTGCTGCGCGTCTCGCCTGTCGCGGACGACCTTGCCCGCAGATTCCAGGAGGCCGGGTTCTCTCTCGCCCTGGTCGGCGGCTCGGTCCGGGACGCACTGCTCGGGCGGCTCGGCAACGACCTGGACTTCACCACCGACGCCCGCCCCGAGGACGTCCTCAAGATCGTCCGGCCGTGGGCCGACGCGGTCTGGGAGGTCGGGATCGCCTTCGGCACCGTGGGCTGCCAGAAGGACGCCCGGGTCGACGGCGTGGACCAGAGTTTCCAGGTCGAGGTCACGACGTACCGCTCCGAGGCGTACGACCGCACCTCCCGCAAGCCCGAGGTGTCGTACGGCGACTCCATCGAGGAGGACCTCGTCCGCCGCGACTTCACCGTGAACGCGATGGCCGTCGCGCTCCCGGAGAAGGAGTTCGTCGACCCGCACGGCGGGCTGCGGGACCTGGCCGAGCGCGTCCTGCGCACGCCGGGCACGCCCGAGGACTCCTTCTCCGACGACCCGCTGCGGATGATGCGGGCCGCCCGCTTCGCCGCGCAGCTCGACTTCGAGGTCGCTCCCGACGTCGTCGCCGCGATGACGGCGATGGCCGACCGGATCGAGATCGTCTCCGCCGAGCGCGTCCGGGACGAGCTGAACAAGCTGATCCTCTCGGCGCACCCGCGCAAGGGTCTGACCCTGCTCGTCGACACCGGTCTGGCCGAGCGGGTCCTGCCCGAGCTGCCCGCCCTGGGCCTGGAGCGCGACGAGCACCACCGGCACAAGGACGTCTACGACCACACGCTGATCGTCCTGGAGCAGGCGATGGCGCTGGAGACCGACGGCCCGGACCTGACGCTGCGCCTCGCCGCCCTGCTGCACGACATCGGCAAGCCGCGCACGCGCCGCTTCGAGAAGGACGGCCGGGTCTCCTTCCACCACCACGAGGTGGTGGGCGCCAAGATGACGAAGAAGCGCATGACCGCGCTCAAGTACTCCAACGAGCTGGTGAAGGACGTCTCCCGCCTCGTCGAGCTGCACCTGCGCTTCCACGGCTACGGGACCGGTGAGTGGACGGACTCGGCGGTGCGCCGGTACGTGCGCGACGCCGGGCCGCTCCTCGGGCGGCTGCACAAGCTGACCCGCTCCGACTGCACGACCCGCAACAAGCGCAAGGCGAACACGCTCTCGCGGGCCTACGACGGCCTGGAGGAGCGCATCGAGCGGCTCCAGGAGCAGGAGGAGCTGGACTCGATCCGTCCGGACCTCGACGGCAACCAGATCATGGAGACCCTGGGGGTGACTCCGGGGCCGGTGATCGGCCAGGCCTACAAGTTCCTGCTGGAACTGCGTCTGGAGAACGGGCCGATGGAGCACGACGCCGCGGTCGCGGCGCTCAAGGAGTGGTGGGCCGAGCAGGCCCAGGACTGACCGCTTCCGCCGGCGGCGCCCGTCGACGGCTCGCGAGGACGGCGGGGCCCTGTTTCACGTGAAACAGGGCCCCGCTCGGTCGGGGTGCGGCGTCGGGGTGCGCGGGTGCGGCCGTTGTTTCACGTGAAACGGCGGCGCATCGTCAGCGCGACGGCCGCGTAGACCGCTGCGACCAGAACCACCAGGGGGACCGAGCGGCCGTCCTGCGGCAGCATCAGCGCCGCGACTCCGGCCGCGCCCACGAACGACGCGTTGAACAGGACGTCGTAGACCGAGAAGATCCGGCCGCGGAAGCCGTCGTCGACCGAGGACTGCACGACGGTGTCGGTGGCGATCTTCGCCCCCTGCGTCGTCAGGCCCAGGACGAAGGCGGCGACCATGGTGGGGACCGGGTCGAACGGCAGCCCCAGGGCGAGTTCCAGGACGGCGGCGACGACGGCGCACAGCGCCATCCAGCCGGCGGGCCCGAAGCGTCGCGCGGCGGCCGGGGTGATGACGGCGGCGACGAAGAATCCGGCTCCCGAGATCCCCACCGCCGTACCGAGCAGGGCCAGCCCCTGCGCATCCGTGGAGGACCAGGCGTAGCGGCACAGCATCAGCACCATGACGAGCAGCGCGCCGTAGCAGAACCGCATGGCGGTCATCGCGGCCAGAGCGCGCGCGGCGTCGGGCCGCGAGACCAGGTGCCGTACGCCGGAGGCCAGGTCCCGCGCGGCGCCGGAGAGCGCGGAGGCGAGACGGGGCCGCACCAGTTCGGGGTCCGGGCCCAGGAGCTGGACGTCCATGCGCAGCGAGGCGAGGGCCGCGCAGAGGTAGAGGAAGGCGCCGAGGAGCACCACGGCCGCGTCCGAGTCCGAGGCGACGACCCGCACCAGGAAGGCCAGGCCGCCGCCCACGGTCGCGGCGAGCGTCCCCGCGGTCGGCGAGAGCGCGTTCGCGATGACGAGCCGGTCGGCGTCGACCACGCGTGGGAGGGCGGCCGACAGGCCCGACAGGACGAAGCGGTTGACCGCGGTGACGCAGAGCGCGGAGGCGTAGAACAGCCAGTCCGGGGCCCGGCTCACCATGAGGCCGGCCGTCGCGGAGGCGAGCACGACGCGGAGCAGGTTGCCGTAGAGGAAGACCTGGCGGCGGCGCCAGCGGTCCAGCAGGACGCCCGCGAACGGGCCCACGAGCGAGTACGGCAGCAGCAGGACCGCCATCGCGGAGGCGATCGCCGCGGGGGAGGTCTGCTTCTCCGGGGAGAAGACCACGTAGGTGGCGAGCGCGACCTGGTAGACGCCGTCGGCGCCCTGGGACAGCAGCCGCAGGGTGAGCAGGCCCCGGAAGTCACGCAGACACAGCAGGACACGCAGGTCACGGACGACAGCCATGGGCGACAGCTTCACATACGAGGAAGGCCCCCGGCGCACGCGCGTGCGATCCAGGGGCCTCACCAGCCTCGGGCGGCCGATGCCTCACGGTTTCACGTGAAACATCCGGGCCGGCCGTCAGGAGAAGTCGGCGCTCAGCGCTCGACCTCGCCCTTGATGAACTTCTCGACGTTGCTGTAGGCCTCGTCGTCGAAGTACTGAACCGGCGGGGACTTCATGAAGTACGAGGACGCGGAGAGGATCGGGCCGCCGATGCCGCGGTCCTTGGCGATCTTCGCGGCGCGCAGGGCGTCGATGATGACACCCGCGGAGTTCGGGGAGTCCCAGACCTCGAGCTTGTACTCCAGGTTCAGCGGGACCTCGCCGAAGGCGCGGCCCTCCAGGCGGACGTACGCCCACTTGCGGTCGTCGAGCCACGCGACGTAGTCGGACGGGCCGATGTGGACGTTCTTCTCGCCCAGCTCACGGTCGCGGATCTGCGAGGTGACGGCCTGCGTCTTCGAGATCTTCTTCGACTCGAGGCGGTCGCGCTCCAGCATGTTCTTGAAGTCCATGTTGCCGCCGACGTTGAGCTGCATGGTGCGCTCAAGACGGACACCGCGGTCCTCGAACAGCTTCGCCATCACGCGGTGCGTGATGGTCGCGCCGACCTGCGACTTGATGTCGTCGCCGACGATCGGGACGCCCGCCTCGGTGAACTTGTCCGCCCACTCCTTGGTGCCGGCGATGAAGACCGGAAGGGCGTTGACGAACGCGACCTTGGCGTCGATGGCGCACTGGGCGTAGAACTTCGCCGCGTCCTCGGAGCCGACGGGCAGGTAGCAGACGAGAACGTCGACCTGCTTGTCCTTGAGGATCTGGACGACGTCGACCGGGGCCTCGGCGGACTCCTCGATCGTCTCGCGGTAGTACTTGCCGAGACCGTCGAGCGTGTGGCCACGCTGGACCTGGACGCCCGAGTTCGGGACGTCGCAGATCTTGATGGTGTTGTTCTCGGAGGCGCCGATGGCGTCCGCGAGGTCGAGGCCGACCTTCTTCGCGTCGACGTCGAACGCGGCGACGAACTCGACGTCACCGACGTGGTACTCGCCGAACTGGACGTGCATGAGGCCGGGGACCTTGGTCTCCGGGTCAGCGTCCTTGTAGAACTCGACGCCCTGAACCAGCGAGGCGGCGCAGTTGCCCACGCCGACGATGGCTACGCGAACCGAACCCATTCCGGTTGCTCCCTGTGTGTACTGGTGAAGTCCTGTGCGGACTTCACATAACGGTGTCATCGGACGGATCCGGCCGGGTGCTGTCCCGGTGCCGGGGCAGGCCGCCCGTCTCTCCAGATGTGTCGTGTCGAGCCGCGCTCTCGGGGTCGGACCGTCGCTGGTCCCGTCCCGCGCGCTCGCTCTCGATGAGCTCGTTCAGCCAGCGCACTTCGCGCTCCACGGACTCCATGCCGTGTCGCTGGAGCTCAAGCGTGTAGTCGTCCAGGCGCTCGCGGGTGCGGGTGAAGGAGAGGCGCATCTTTTCTAGACGCTCCTCCAGCCGACTGCGACGGCCCTCGAGGACGCGCATCCGAACATCGCGCGACGTCTGCCCGAAGAAGGCGAATCGCGCGGCGAAGGTCTCGTCCTCGTACGCATCGGGGCCGGTCTGCGCGAGCAGGTCCTCGAAGTGTTCCTTACCTTCCGCCGTCAACCGGTAGACGATCTTGGCGCGACGCCCTGCGAGTGGTGCGGCAGGAGTGTCGGCGGGACCGGGGCCCGACTCCTCGATCAACCAGCCGTTGGCGACCAGCGTCTTGAGGCAGGGGTACAGCGTCCCGTAACTGAAGGCACGGAAGACCCCCAGCGACGTATTGAGTCGTTTGCGCAGCTCATAGCCGTGCATCGGGGACTCGCGAAGCAGTCCGAGTACGGCGAATTCGAGGATGCCGGAACGTCGGCTCATCGTCGCCTCCTCACTGTCGCGGGCCCATGTATCGACTCTTTATGTCGTGCTGATGTATCGGCTCGATACATCTCGACGATAGAACGACCCTGCGATCGCGACAAGAGGGATCACGGTGAACGGCGTCACATCACCGATTCGCACGCAGTGACTTGCCTGTTTTGGGGTGAACTTCGGCCCTAGGTGGGTTTTGACGGTGCGTAGTCTGTCCGCCATGCAGACCACCGGGAACCGAGTGACGCCTGATGACGTCGTCGTCCCGGGGGGCAGTACGGGTGAGCGCCGGAAGGGGCGCATCCGTATGTCGGGGGGACCGGAAACCAGCCGTCGTCCAGGCGCGCGAGCGCGCCTGCCCGAGGAGTAGTCGTTCGATGAGCGAGCACCGTCGCAAAGCGCCGCCACCGCAGGGTGGCGGGCGTGCCGCGGCCCGTCGTGGAGCGTCCGGAGCACAGTCGGGTCGCCGCGCGGCACCCCGTGGCTCCACCGGTTCACCGTCCGGTTCCTACGACGCCCCGATGTCGTCGGGGTCGTCGGGGCCGTCCGAGGGCGGGACCGAGGACCGTCCCTGGGGCGGGCGGGCCGAGGCGCGCCGCGCCGCCCAGCGCAGTGGTGGAGGAAGGCGCAGGGCCCCCGAGGGCGGCGGCCGCGGTGGAGCCGGTGGTGGCGGCCGTCGTGGCGGCGGCGGCCCCGACGGTCCGAGCGGTCCGGGACGCGGCAGGGGCCGCGGCTCCGGCCGTCCGGAGAAGAAGAAGGGGATCATCGACTACCCGCGCGCCAACAAGGACGGCTGGCGCCGCTGGATGCCGTCCTGGCGGCTCGTGACGGGTGTGGGCGTGGGTTTCCTCGGAAGCCTCATGGTCGCCGCGGGCATCGCCTACGCGCTGGTCGATCCCCCGGACATCGCCAAGACGGCCAAGGCCCAGAACAACGTCTACTACTGGTCCGACGGGAGCCAGATGGTCGCGACCGGTGGGGAGACCAACCGGCAGATCATCAACTACGAGGACATCCCGAAGTCCATGCGCTTCGCCGTCATGTCGGCGGAGAACAAGACCTTCGAGACCGACAAGGGCGTCGACCCGATGGGTATCGCCCGCGCCGTGGTGAACATGGCCAAGGGCGGCCAGACCCAGGGTGGCTCGACGATCACCCAGCAGTACGTGAAGAACGCGATGCTGGACGACCAGTCGCAGACGGTGTCCCGCAAGCTCAAGGAACTGTTCGTCTCCATAAAGGTCGGCCGGACGGTCGACAAGCGGACGATCATGGCCGGCTACCTCAACACCGCGTACTACGGGCGCGGCGCCTACGGGATCCAGGCCGCCGCGCGCACGTACTTCGACGAGAACGCCGCCGACCTGAACGACAGCCAGACGGCGTTCCTCGCCTCCGTCCTCAAGGGCGCGACGTACTACGACCCCGCGGGCTCCCCCGAGATCGACCCGGTCAACGCGACCCGCGAGAAGAACTCGGAACGCGCCAAGGCGCGCTGGGGCTGGATCCTCGGTGAAGAGGTGAAGGACGGACGGCTCACCGCCGCCAAGCGCGCCGAGTACATCGAGGACGGCTTCCCCAAGCTGAAGAGCCCGCGCGCCAACCTCCAGCTGAGCGGTCAGGTCGGCTACCTCGTCGACCTCGCCAAGGCGTACGTGATCAACAACAGCAAGGGCCGGATCAGCGCCAACGACCTGCAAAAGGGCGGCTACGAGATCCACACCACCTTCGACAAGAAGAAGGTGAACCAGCTCGAGAACGCGGTGAAGAAGGTCCGCAAGCACAGCATCAAGCCGGACCAGCGGGAGAAGGACAAGTACGTCCAGTTCGGCGGCGCCTCGGTGAACCCCGAGAACGGCGCGATCGAAGCCATCTACGGCGGCGCCGACGCCACGAAGCACTTCACCAACAACGCCGACGTCACGGGCGCCCAGGTCGGTTCGACCTTCAAGCCCTTCGTCCTGGCGGCCGCCTTCAAGTACGGCGTGCGGAACCCGGACCTGGGGACGGAGCAGCCCGACAGCGCGCGCACCATCGCCTCGCCGAAGAGCCTCTACAGCGGCAAGAACAAGCTGAAGATCCAGAACTACGACGGATCCGTCTGGACGGACAAGGAGGGCAAGGAGTGGCTCCAGACCAACGACGGCGGCGCCTCCTACAACCGTCCGAGCTACCAGATCGACCTGCGTGAGGCGATGCGCGAGTCCGTGAACTCCGCCTACGTGCAGCTGGGCATGGACGTCGGCCTGGACAAGGTGAAGGAGTCCGCGCTGAGCGCGGGCCTGCTGGAGAACAGCTTCGCCAGCGCCAACTACCCCTCCTTCTCCCTCGGCACCTCGGACCCGAGCGCGATCCGCATGGCCGGCGCCTACGCCACGTTCGCGTCCAGCGGCCAGCAGAACGACCCGTACTCGGTGAACGAGGTCTTCCACAAGGGCAACCGGATCTACCGGCACGACGCGACGCCGAAGCGGGCCTTCGACGCGAACGTCGCGGACAACGTGACCGACGTCCTCAAGACGGTCGTCGACAAGGGCACGGGTACGGCCGCGCGGCTGCCGGGCCGTGACGTGGCCGGCAAGACCGGTACCACCGACGGCAACAAATCGGCCTGGTTCGTGGGCTACACCAAGCAGCTGTCCACGGCCATCACGATGTACCGGATGGACGACAACGAGAACTCCAAGAACCGCAAGTTCCTGGAGATGTACGGAACGGGCAACCAGGAGAAGATCCACGGTGCGTCGTTCCCGGCGCAGATCTGGCACGACTACATGTCGCAGGCCATGCAGGGACAGAAGTACGAGTCCTTCGAGGCCCCGCAGCCCATCGGCAAGGTCGTCGGCGAGACCGCCAGCCCGACTCCCACGCCGACGCCGAGCACGCCGCCCACCTCCTCCGCTCCGCCCTCCCCGACGCCGAGCCGGACCTCGGCCGATCCGTCCCCGACGCCGACCGAGTCCTGCAACAAGTGGGACTGGAACTGCAACAACGACGGCGGGATGACCGGCGGCGCGGACGGCGGGACCGACGGCGGACCCTCGACGTCGCCCTCGCCCACCGAGAGCTCCGGAGACATCAGAGGCAACGACAACGGCGGGGGCCTCTTCGGAGGGAACGGCTAGCGCCGACCACGGTGACGCAGCGTGTTTCACGTGAAACACGACGTGCTCCCCGCCGGCCGAGGGCCGTCGCACCGACGGGTGCGGCGGCCCTCGCCCCGTTCCCCGCCGCGTACGGCAGGATGTGCGGCATGCCCAGTGCAGAGACGACGCGTGTGAACCCGCAGCAGCCGGACCCCGTACGGCCGACCAGAGAGGACGAGGTCGCCAGGGCCGGCAGCGAGTTCATCGGCGGCCCCCTCGGGCGGCGGGCGCTGCTCGGCGCCTCCTGGTGGACCCCCGTGCGCGTCATCGTGCTCGTCATGCTCGGCATGTTCGCGCTGGGCATGGTGCAGAAGTTCCCCTGCTACGACGGCGCCTGGTTCTACGGCGCCAGCTCCCAGTACACGCACGCCTGCTACTCGGACATTCCGCACCTCTTCCAGGGACGCGGCTTCGCCGACGGCCTCGTGCCGTACTTCGACAAGCTGCCCGGCGACATGGACTACCTCGAGTACCCGGTCCTCACCGGTGTGTTCATGGAGGTCGCCGCGTGGCTGACGCCCGGCGGCGGCACCATCCAGCACCAGGAGCAGGTCTACTGGATGGTCAACGCCGGGATGCTGATGATCTGCGCGGCGGTCATCGCCGTGTGCGTCGCCAGGACCCACCGCCGGCGGCCCTGGGACGGTCTCCTGGTCGCCCTGGCGCCCGCGTTCGCACTGACCGCCACCATCAACTGGGACCTGTTCGCCGTGGCCCTCACGGCCGCCGCGATGCTCATGTGGTCGCGCGGCCGCACCCTCGCCTTCGGCGTGCTGCTGGGACTCGCGACCGCCGCCAAGCTCTATCCCTTCCTGCTCCTGGGACCGCTGCTCGTGCTGTGCTGGCGGGCCGGCAGGTGGCGGGAGTTCGGCGTGGCGACGCTCGGGGCGGTCGTCTCGTGGCTGGTGGTGAACCTGCCGGTGCTGATCCTCGCGCCCGAGGGCTGGTCGAAGTTCTACACGTTCAGCCAGGAGCGCGGCGTCGACTTCGGCTCGTTCTGGCTGATCCTCTCCCAGCACATGGACACGCCGCTCAGCACCGACGTGGTCAACACCCTCGCCACGGCCCTGATGGTGCTCTCCTGCCTCGGCGTGGCGGCGCTGACCCTCACCGCCCCGCGACGGCCCCGCTTCGCCCAGCTGGCGTTCCTGGTGGTCGCTGCCTTCATCCTGACCAACAAGGTCTACTCGCCGCAGTACGTACTGTGGCTGATCCCGCTCGCGGCCCTGGCGCGGCCCAAGTGGCGGGACTTCCTGATCTGGCAGGCCTGCGAGGTCGGCTACTTCCTCGGGATCTGGCTGTATCTCGCCTACACGACCAGCGGCGACAAGCATCAGGGCCTGCCGACCGACGGTTACCAACTGGCGATCGCGGTGCACCTCCTGGGCACGCTCTACCTGTGCGCCGTCATCGTGCGGGACATCTGGCTGCCCGAGCGGGACGTGGTGCGGCGGTCCGGGGACGACGACCCCTCGGGCGGTCCGCTGGACGGCGCGGAGGACGTCTTCGTCCTCGGGTACGCGGCCCATCCCCCGCGGCACGCCGCCCACGGGGAACAGCCGCCCACGGCGGTGGACTGGGGCAAGAGCCCCGACGGTTCACGCCACTGACCGGACACGGACACGGATGCGGGACGGGCCGGACACTGTGCCAGTGTCCGGCCCGTCCCGTGCTCGTCGTGCGTCGTGCGTCGTGCTCCGGCTCAGCGCTCCACGATCCGGTCGAACTGCGTGGTGGTGTGCCGCAGGTGGGCCACCAGCTCCTCGCCGACCTTCGGCTCGGCCGCGTCCGACGGCACGAACAGGATCGAGACCTGCATGTGCGGCGGCTCGGCGAACCAGCGCTGCTTGCCCGACCAGACGAACGGCGCGAGGTTGCGGTTCACCGTCGCCAGGCCGGCCCGGGCGACGCCCTTGGCGCGCGGCATGACGCCGTGCAGCGCCTTCGGGGCCTCCAGGCCCACACCGTGCGACGTACCGCCCGCCACGACCACCAGCCAGC
The DNA here is from genome assembly GCF_044750685.1 of Streptomyces sp. NPDC088785. Lineage (NCBI taxonomy): Bacteria > Bacillati > Actinomycetota > Actinomycetes > Kitasatosporales > Streptomycetaceae > Streptomyces > Streptomyces sp. NPDC088785. Next base: position 277,757 of record NZ_JBIVKH010000003.1, on the reverse strand, counting down.
CGTCGGAGGCCGCCTTCTGCTGGCGGTAGCCGAACCGGTCGCCCTTGGCGACGCGCGTGACGTCCAGCACCGCGCCGCGGTACTCGGTCGCGTCGTGGTCGCCCAGCCACAGCCGGGTGCCGATGCGCGCGCGGAAGCGGGTCTGCGGGAACTGCTGCTGGAGCCGCGCCAGTTCGTCCGCCTTGAGGTGGCTGACGAACATGGTGTGCAGCGGCAGCCGGGCCGCGCGCAGCCGGTCCATCCAGCCGATGACCTCCTCGACGGCGTCCGAGCCGTCGGTGCGGTCCAGCGGCAGGTGGATCGCGAAGCCCTCCAGGCGGACGTCCTGGATGGCGTGGGCGAGCTGGGGCAGGTCCTGCTCGGTCACGCCGTGCCGCTTCATCGAGGACATGACCTCGATGACGACGCGGGCGCCGACCAGGCCGTGCACCCCGTCGACGGAGGAGACGGAGCGGATGACGCGATCGGGCAGCGGAACCGGTTCTTCGCCGCGCCGGAACGGGGTCAGGACCAACAGGTCACCGCTGAACCAGTCCTTTATCCGGGCGGCTTCGTACGTGGTCCCCACGGCGAGGGTGTCGGCGCCGAGGCGCGTGGCCTCCTCCGCCAGCCGCTCGTGGCCGAAGCCGTAGCCGTTGCCCTTGCAGACGGGGACGAGCCCCGGAAACTGCTCGAGCACGTGCTTGTGATGTGCCCGCCAGCGCGCGGTGTCGACGTAGAGCGTGAGCGCCATGGCCGGTCCCGGAACCTTTCTCGTGGCTGCGGTGTAGCAGAGGTATGAAGAAACTTTGGAGCTACATGGATTGTGCCGGGTCCGCGGGGCGGGCGGTGCCTGAAGTGACGTACCGAACCCCGGCGGGACCGGTTCCGGCCCCCGTCAGCGTCGCGACATGTAGATGTCGAGCGCCTTGTGGAGCAGCTTGTTGAGCGGGAAGTCCCACTCGCCGAGGTACTCGGCGGCCTGGCCGCCCGTGCCGACCTTGAACTGGATCAGGCCGAAGAGGTGGTCGGTCTCGTCGAGCGAGTCGGAGATGCCGCGCAGGTCGTAGACGGTCGCCCCCAGCGCGTAGGAGTCGCGCAGCATGCGCCACTGCATCGCGTTCGAGGGGCGGACCTCGCGGCCGATGTTGTCGGAGGCGCCGTAGGAGTACCAGACGTGCCCGCCGACGACGAGCATCGTGGCGGCCGACAGGTTCACCCCGTTGTGCCGGGCGAAGTACAGCCGCATGCGGTTGGGGTCCTCGGAGTTGAGGGCCGTCCACATGCGCTGGAAGTACGAGAGCGGGCGCGGCCGGAAGTGATCGCGCTCGGCCGTGATCTCGTACAGGCGCTGCCACTCGGCGAGGTCCTGGTAGCCGCCCTGGACGACCTCGACACCGGCCTTCTCGGCCTTCTTGATGTTCCGGCGCCACAGCTGGTTGAAGTTCTTGTGGACCTCTTCCAGGGACCGGTTGGCGAGCGGCACCTGGTAGACGTAGCGCGGCTGGACGTCGCCGAAGCCGGCGCCGCCGTCCTCGCCCTGCTGCCAGCCCATGCGGCGCAGCTTGTCGGCCACCTCGAAGGCGCGGGGCTCGATGAAGTCGGCCTCGACGTCGCGCAGGCGCTTCACGTCGGGGTCCTGGATGCCCTTCTTGATGGAGGGGGCCTCCCAGCGCCGGATGATCACCGGCGGGCCCATCTTCACCGAGAAGGCGCCCTGCTGCTTGAGGTGCGCCAGCATCGGGCGCAGCCACTCCTCCAGGTTCGGGGCGTACCAGTTGATGACCGGGCCCTCGGGCAGGTACGCGAGATAGCGCTTGATCTTGGGCAGCTGGCGGTACAGGACCAGGCCCGCGCCGACCATCTCGCCGTTCCTGTCGTCGAACCAGCCCAGGCTCTCCGAGCGCCACTCAGCCTTCACGTCGGCCCACGCCGGGACCTGCATGTGGCTCGCCGACGGCAGGCTCTGGATGTATGCCAGATGCTGCTCTCGGCTGATGGTCCTCAGGGTCAGGCTCATTCGGGGCGCTCCTCGGGCTGGTGTGTCCCCATGGATACAGGGGCTCCGGCTCTCGCGCCGAAGCCTACTGTGCCCCGTGAGCGCCCCGACTGGCCGTGTCGGAGTAAGTCCGCGCGAAGCGGCGGGCTCAGCCGATGACCCCGCCGAAGAGGCCGCCGTGGGCCATGCCGATGAAGAAGCCGACGGCCGACGCCCCCAGCCCGAGGATCAGGCCGAACCGCTCCCTGGTGGTCGCCGAGACGTACTGGCCGTAGGCGCCGGTGAAGATCCCGACGAGCCCGGTCCAGGAACTGAGGAGATGGAGGTTGCTCCAGATCGAGGTGATGAGCGCGATCAGGCCGAGCACCGCGGTCACGTAGAGCAGGGTGTCGGGGAGCGGATGGGCCTTGCCGTCGCTGGCGAAGAGGGAGCCGGCGCTCGTGCTGGTGGGTCGCATTGCTTGTGCCATAGGGCACCTCCTGCGGAAGGCGGCGCATGGTAGCGCCGTACACACCCGATGTGTACAGACTGCGGTCGAACCCTGTCGGATTTCAACCGGAAGCCGGGGTGCGGGTAGTCTGTACCGTCTGCATCAGTGTCTGCCCACGTCCCGTCCAGGGACTGATACCCACTGAACTGCGCGGTTCTCCCTCGGAGGGCCGATTGTCAGTGGTGGCCGATACGGTTGCTCACGCATAAACAACCCTCCTGCCACGGAACGACCGTGGCCGCTGAGTCCAAAGGAGGTGGGTTCCACATGCGTCACTACGAGGTGATGGTCATCCTCGACCCCGATCTGGAGGAGCGCGCTGTCGCCCCCCTGATCGAGAACTTCCTCTCCGTCGTCCGTGAGGGCAACGGAAAGGTCGAGAAGGTCGACACCTGGGGCCGTCGTCGTCTCTCGTACGAGATCAAGAAGAAGCCCGAGGGCATCTACTCGGTCATCGATCTGCAGGCTGAGCCCGCGATCGTCAAGGAGCTCGACCGCCAGATGAACCTGAACGAGTCGGTCCTCCGGACCAAGGTCCTCCGCCCCGAGACCCACTGAACCTCCCGGTTCAGCCACTCGGGATTCGAGTAGCAGCAAGCAGTCCGCAGCAAACCCGCCGAGAGGTACCCCATGGCAGGCGAGACCGTCATCACGGTCGTCGGCAATCTTGTCGACGATCCCGAGCTGCGCTTCACCCCCTCCGGTGCGGCGGTCGCGAAGTTCCGTGTCGCGTCCACTCCCCGCACCTTCGACCGGCAGACCAATGAGTGGAAGGACGGCGAGAGCCTGTTCCTGACCTGCTCGGTCTGGCGTCAGGCGGCGGAGAACGTCGCGGAGTCGCTCCAGCGAGGCATGCGCGTGATCGTGCAGGGCCGGCTGAAGCAGCGGTCCTACGAGGACCGTGAGGGCGTCAAGCGCACGGTCTACGAGCTGGACGTCGACGAGGTCGGCGCCAGCCTGCGCAGCGCCACGGCCAAGGTCACCAAGACCAGTGGCGGTGGCGGCGGTCGCGGTGGCCAGGGCGGCTACGGCGGCGGCGGTGGCGGCGGCCAGCAGGGCGGCAGCTGGGGCGGTGGCTCCGGCGGCGGTCAGCAGCAGGGTGGCGGCGGCGGTGCTCCCGCCGACGACCCCTGGGCGACCGGCTCGCCCGCGGGCGGCGGCCAGCAGGGCGGCGGCGGTGGCGGCTGGGGCGGAAGCTCCGGCGGCTCCGGCGGCGGCTACTCGGACGAGCCCCCCTTCTAGGGACGCGCCCTCCGGGGCCGGGCTCGCACCCACACTTCTTGATCACACAGGAGAAACACCATGGCGAAGCCGCCTGTGCGCAAGCCTAAGAAGAAGGTCTGCGCTTTCTGCAAGGACAAGGTCACGTACGTGGACTACAAGGACACGAACATGCTGCGGAAGTTCATTTCCGACCGCGGCAAGATCCGTGCCCGCCGCGTGACCGGCAACTGCACGCAGCACCAGCGTGACGTCGCCACGGCCGTCAAGAACAGCCGTGAGATGGCGCTGCTGCCCTACACGTCCACCGCGCGATAAGGGAAGGGTGACCGAAAAATGAAGATCATCCTGACCCACGAGGTCTCCGGCCTCGGCACCGCCGGCGACGTCGTCGACGTCAAGGACGGGTACGCCCGCAACTACCTGGTCCCGCGTGGTTTCGCGATCCGCTGGACCAAGGGTGGCGAGCAGGACGTGGCGCAGATCCGCCGCGCCCGCAAGATCCACGAGATCGCGACGATCGAGCAGGCCAACGAGGTCAAGGCCAAGCTCGAGTCCGTCAAGGTCCGTCTGGCCGTCCGCTCCGGCGACGCCGGTCGTCTCTTCGGTTCCGTCACCCAGGCCGACGTCGCTTCGGCGATCGAGTCCGCGGGTGGCCCGAAGGTCGACAAGCGCCGTGTCGAGCTGGGCTCGGCGATCAAGACGCTGGGCGCCCACGAGGCGACCGTGCGTCTGCACCCCGAGGTGTCCGTCAAGGTCAACGTCGAGGTCGTCGCTGCCTGAGCACTGCCCTGAGCAGCGCTGAAGCCAGTTGTGGGGCCCGCACCCTTCGGGGTGCGGGCCCCATCTGCGTGTCGTGGTGCCAGGGGTGTGCCGGGACGGCGGGCCGGAGCGCGAGGTCTCGCCGTTTCACGTGAAACGGCGATCCGGTGGGCCGCGGCGGTCAAATTTCGGGTGTTCGGGTGGTCGGCTTTCGGGGAGACGGTGCTCGCGGCGGGCGTCCGTGCCGTCAGCGGATCGCGCCGGTGACGGCCCAGCGGCCGGAGCGGTAGCGCATCCAGAGGGTCACCATCCGGACCGCCATCATCAGCGTCATCGCCGCCCAGACGGCCGTGAGCCCTCCGCCCAGGACGGGGACCAGGAGGGCGACCGGGGTGAAGACCGCCAGGGTGATCAGCATGGCCCAGGCGAGGTACGGTCCGTCGCCCGCGCCCATGAGGACTCCGTCGAGCACGAAGACGATGCCGCAGACGGGCTGGGAGAGCGCGACCACGATGAGAGCGGGCAGCGCCGCGTCCTGGACGACCTGGTCGCTCGTGAACAGGGGGACGAAGAGCGGGCGCGTGGCGACCACCAGGACGCCCAGGACGACTCCGGCCGTGATGCCCCACTGCACCATGCGACGGCAGACGTCGCGGGCTCCCTCGGCGTCGTCCGCTCCCAGATAGCGGCCGATGATCGCCTGACCCGCGATCGCGATGGCGTCGAGGGCGAAGGCCAGCAGGCTCCAGAGGGACAGGATGATCTGGTGGGCGGCGACGTCGGCGTCACCGAGCCGGGCCGCGACCGCCGTGGCGATCATCAGGACCGCGCGGAGGGCGAGGGTGCGGACCAGCAGCGGGGTGCCTGCCTGGGCGCAGGCGCGGATGCCGGGCAGGTCGGGGCGGAGCGAGGCGCCGTGCCGGCGGGCGCCCCGGACGACCACGATCAGATAGATCGCCGCCATGCCGAACTGTGCGATGACCGTGCCCCAGGCGGATCCCGCGATGCCGAGTCCGGCGCCGTAGACCAGGGCGAGGTTGAGCACGCCGTTGGCGACGAACCCGGCGACGGCCACGTACAGCGGGGTCCTGGTGTTCTGGAGTCCGCGCAGGACGCCGGTCGCGGCGAGGACCACGAGCATCGCGGGGATGCCGAGGGTGGAGATGCGCAGGTAGGTGGTGGCGTACGGGGCCGCGGTGTCCGAGGCGCCGAAGAGGCCGATCAGGCCCGGTGCGGTGGGCAGCACGACCGCGACGACGGCGGCGCCCAGGAGGAGCGCGAGCCAGATGCCGTCCATGCCCTGCTGGATCGCGGCCCGGGTGTCGCCCGCGCCGACCCGCCGGGCGACGGCCGCGGTGGTGGCGTAGGCGAGGAAGACGAAGATGCTGACCGCCGTGGTCAGCAGGGCCGAGGCGACGGCGAGCCCCGCCAGCTGGGAGGTGCCGAGGTGGCCGACGATGGCGCTGTCGGCCATGAGGAAGAGCGGCTCCGCGACGAGTGCGCCGAAGGCCGGAACGGCGAGAGCCACGATCTCTCGGTCGTGCCGTCGTCTGGCGGCTTTGGGCGTCACGGGAGCCTGTGTCATGGGCACCAATCTAATCTTCCACAGGTAAGAGATGCAATGCCATTAAGACCCTTACTTGGTGCCCGCTCTCGTACGGTGTCGAACGCCCTGTGCGGAGATCTTGGGCCGACTGGGAAAGTTTTTCTCCTGCACAGCCGGTGGACGGGATAAGGGCAGGTCAGATGGGTTGCGCAGGAATGGCTGAGGGCTTGTTCACAGGGCTGTCCACCGGGTCGTGCACAGGATTTCCCCAGTTCTCCACAGAGAGAGCGCCGTCTTCCACAGAGCCTGTGGATAACCAGATTGGCTGACGGTGCGGAGGCGCCTACGGTGGAGCGGCGCCCACTGTGTCCGCCGACCTCGGAAACCTGCACATATCCGACGCGTCAGAACCGGACTCGGGCCCCTTTATTTGTCAGTGTCGTGCCGTAGGAATGACGGGCACGGCGAGGTCCGCTCGGCGGACGGGAGGAGGTGGCCCGGTGAGTATCTCCGAGCCGTTGGACGACCCCTGGGCCGACAGCGGTCCCAGCGATCGCCTGCCCCCTTCCCGGGAGCGCCGGGGCGGTGGTGGCCGGCAGGGCGACCAGCACGAGCGGGGCCGCGAGGACAGCGGCTGGGACGACGGTCCCGCCACGTTCGAGCGCGTTCCGCCGCAGGATCTCGACGCCGAGCAGTCCGTGCTCGGCGGCATGCTGCTGTCCAAGGACGCGATCGCGGACGTGGTCGAGGTCCTCAAGGGCGCCGACTTCTACAAGCCCGCCCACGAAACGATCTTCCAGGCGATCCTCGACGTCTACGCCAAGGGCGAGCCGGCCGACCCGATCACCATCGCCGCCGAGCTGACCAAGCGCGGCGAGATCAACAAGGTCGGCGGCGCATCGTATCTGCACACCCTCGTCCAGACGGTTCCGACGGCGGCGAACGCCGAGTACTACGCGGAGATCGTCCACGAGCGTGCCGTCCTGCGCCGGCTCGTCGAAGCGGGGACGCGCATCACGCAGATGGGATACGCGGCCGACGACGACGTCGACGAGATCGTCAACAGGGCGCAGGCCGAGATCTACGCCGTCACCGAGCAGCGCACCAGCGAGGACTACCTCCCGCTCGGCGACATCATGGAGGGCGCGCTCGACGAGATCGAGGCGATCGGCTCGCGCAGCGGCGAGATGACCGGTGTGCCGACCGGGTTCACCGACTTCGACTCGCTCACCAACGGTCTGCACCCGGGCCAGATGATCGTCATCGCGGCCCGCCCCGCCATGGGCAAGTCGACGCTGGCGCTGGACTTCGCACGGGCGGCGTCCATCAAGAACAACCTGCCCAGCGTCATCTTCTCCCTCGAGATGGGGCGCAACGAGATCGCGATGCGTCTGCTGTCCGCCGAGGCGCGCGTGGCACTGCACCACATGCGCTCGGGCACGATGACGGACGAGGACTGGACGCGGCTCGCGCGCCGGATGCCCGAGGTGTCGGCCGCACCGCTCTACATCGACGACTCCCCGAACCTGTCGATGATGGAGATCCGGGCGAAGTGCCGCCGCCTGAAGCAGCGCAACGACATCCGGCTCGTGATCATCGACTATCTGCAACTGATGCAGGCCGGTGGCTCGAAGCGCTCCGAGAGCCGTCAGCAGGAGGTCTCGGACATGTCTCGAAACCTGAAGCTGCTGGCCAAGGAGCTGGAGGTCCCGGTGATCGCGCTCTCGCAGCTGAACCGTGGCCCCGAACAGCGCACCGACAAGAAGCCGATGGTCTCCGACCTGCGTGAGTCCGGCTCCATCGAGCAGGACGCCGACATGGTCATCCTGCTGCACCGCGAGGACGCCTACGAGAAGGAGTCGCCGCGCGCGGGCGAGGCCGACATCATCGTCGGCAAGCACCGTAACGGCCCGACGGCCACGATCACCGTCGCGTTCCAGGGCCACTACTCGCGCTTCGTGGACATGGCGCAGACCTGAGGGTGCCTTGTAGGTTCCGCGCCGGCGTGTCCCTTTCCGCGTCGCCGTGTCCCCTGATCGGCCCTTGGGTGAGCCCGGCGGTCACCCTGGCCGGCTTAATGAAGTGAGGCAGGGCTGTCGGATCCCTAGGCTCAGGGGCGTGGTTGATCAGATACAGAAGATCGTGACGGAGCTGCCGGATCTCGAAAACGTCGCTGGCGTGTGGGCTGTGGCCGACGGGTGGGTCGCGCAAGGGGACGCTGTCTCCGCCGCAGACCTCGGTATCGCTCTCGCCAAGACGTACGGGGCCAGGGAGCAGATGTGGCAGTACAGCAGTGTCTTCGACCATGTGCTTCGGCTGCTGGCCACCACAGGCGGTTCTGAGAACGCCACCCAAGCAGTGCGGTTGGCCTCATCGACGGCGGACACCAGCAGGAAACTGGACCGCTACGCTGCCTCGCTGCTGGCTTCCGGTCACGAGGCCACGGACCTGAGCGTGGCGTTCACAGGCCGTGCTTCGGAGGAGCTTCGAGCCTGTCTGGTCCACGAACTGGTTCTCAGGGGTGTAGTCGTGGAGGAAATCCCGGCGATCGCGGGGTGGGCGGCGTCGCCGCATTGGAGTCATCACCCGCTGCGTTGGCTGCCCATGGCACTGTCCGATGTCGAAGCATCTCTCGATCTACCGAGCTACAGCACCCGTGGCAGCAGTCACTCGATGCCGTACGAACCGTCCAAGAGCAGCAAACCGGCGGTGATCGCCCACACGGACGTCCCATCGTGGGTGGATGTGACGACAGAGGCGGTCGGCACTGCCATGGCCGCGGCCGTGGCGAGCTGGGCCGAAGAGTCCAACGGGCGTATCGAGGCGAGAGCTTTCGACCTCGCCGCACCTCTGGACACCGCCTCGGTCACGAACGCGCTCCTGGCTCTGGGGCTGGATTGTCTGCGAGGCGTGGGGAAGAAGGCCCCCCTGTCCGTCGCGGTCCAGTCAGCGGCCCAGGTATGGCGAGTGCTCTTCGCGGCAGCATCCACCGGCGGGGCGTACAACTCCGGATCCCGCGGTGCTTACGGCCGGTTGGCGGCCTGGCGGTCCTTCGCCGCTCTGGGTGGATGCCCGGAAGGCGCTCCCTTCGCAGAGGTGGAAGCCCGGGCAGCGGACTGCACCTGGTACGGCTTCGAGGCCAAGACGACGTGGTTCGAGCAGGTGGCCTGGGATGTCGGTCTCGCCGCTCTCACTCCAGACCGCCGACGACTGCTCGTGCTGGCTTCAACCGATACTGACTGAGGTGCCCGAAGCTCCCGCATTCGTGAGCTGGAGCGCCCAGCACCGCCTGGCTCAGCGGGTTACCAGGGGGTCCGCCCGGCCGAGCAACTCCACAATCGGGGTACCGGTCCGGGCAGCGACGATGCGGCGGGTGGCGCGAAGTCGTGGCCGGCGCACAACAATGGGCCTGAGCAGCGCGGGCACGAGTGTCCGCCCGGCTCCAAGCTCGCTGGGAAAGGGACACGCGAACGCGGAACGGCCCCCGGTCCGGCGGCTCTTGACCATGGGACGCCGACTGGGCAGGCTCCTACACACGTGCCCGCCCCTGCCCGGGAGATCCGCCGATGCCTGCCCGCCTGCACGCCCTCTGTTTCGACGCGCTCGACCCGCTCCGCCTCGCACGGTTCTGGGCGGAGTTCCTCCGCTGGGACCTCCGCGAGGAGCCCGACGAGCAATCCGGCGGCGGCGTCACGCTGCGGCCCGGTGACGAAACCGGGTTCCGGCTGCGCTTCGTGGCCGCCCAGGAGCCGAAGACCAGCCAGAACCACATGCACTTCGACCTCACCAGCACCTCCCTGGACGACCAGAAGCAGGTGGTGGAGAGGGCCCTCGCGCTCGGCGCCCAACACCTCGACATCGGTCAACGCCCGGAGGAGGGGCACGTGGTGCTCGGCGACCCCGAGGGCAACGAGTTCTGTGTCATCGAGCCGGGCAACAGCTTCCTCGCCGAGTGCGGGTTCATCGGGGCGCTGGCCGGCGACGGTTCCCAGGCGGCCGGGTACTTCTGGAGCCGGGCGCTGGACTGGCCCCTGGTGTGGGACCAGGACGAGGAGACCGCGATCCGGTCCCCGCACGGCGGGCCCAAGCTCACGTGGGGCGGCCCGCCCCTGATGCCGAGGACGGGGAAGGACCGTCTGCACTTCGACCTCGCTCCGCCGCCCGGCACCGACCCGGCCGCGGAGGTCGACCGGCTCGTCTCGCTGGGGGCGACGCGCGTCGACGCCGGCCGGGGCGAGGCCGGCCGGGTGGTGCTGGCCGACCCCGACGGCCACGAGTTCTGTGTGCTGACGCCTCGCTAGGACAAGCAGGCGGTTCTGGGTGCTGACGCCTCGCCAGGACGAGTGGTTCCGGCTGGTCCGTGGCGTCTGCCGGCGGCGAAATCGGCTCGACGTGGGGCGAAGCGCACGGTGGACTGGGCCCATGACGTCACCCACGGAACGCTCCGACCTCTCCGACCTCTCCGAACTCACCGACCTCCCCGCGCCCACGGAGTTCTCCGAGCTCGCCGACTCCGCGGAAGAGCTGCTGCCCGGTACCCGACGCAGCCTCCTGCACCGCGTCGCCGTCGCGCAGAGCGAGGGGCGGGCGCCGTCCCTGGTCGCCGCGGTGGCCCGGGACGGGGAGGTGGTGTGGACCGGAGCGCGCACCTCGGTGGACGGACACGGGCCCGACGAGCACGTCCAGTACCGGATCGGGTCGATCACCAAGACGTTCACCGCCGTGCTGGTGCTGCGGCTGCGGGACGAGGGGCTGCTCGACCTGGGCGACCCGCTGGAGAAGCACCTGCCCGGCACCGGCGCCGGGGACGTCACCATCGCCGAACTCCTCTCGCACACCGGCGGGTTGGCGGCCGAGACGCCGGGTGAGTGGTGGGAGCGGTCGGCCGCCGCGCTGCGCCCGACCCTGGCCGACGTCCTCGGCGAGCAGCCGTTCCGGCATCCCGTCGGGCGGCGCCACCACTACTCGAATCCCGGCTACACGCTGCTGGGCTCCCTGGTGGAGGCCGTGCGCGGGGTCGGCTGGGAGGAGGCCCTGCGCGGCGAGGTGCTGGATCCGCTCGGGCTGACCCGCACCGGTGCCCAGCCGCAGATGCCGCACGCCGGTGGCTGGGCCGTGCACCCCTACGCCGATGTGCTGCTGCCGGAGCCGAGCGAGGACCTCGGGCTGATGGCCCCGGCCGGTCAGCTCTGGTCCACGGCACGGGACCTCGCCGTCTTCGCGGGCTTCCTCCGCACGGGCGACGACCGAGTGCTGAGCGCGGACTCCGTCCGGGAGATGCGCACCCCCGCGGCCCCGACGCTGCCCGGCGACTGGGAGACGTCGTACGGCCTCGGCATGCAGCTCGTGCGCAAGGACGGCCGGATCCTCGCCGGGCACACCGGGTCGCTGCCCGGGTTCGTGGCGGCTCTGTGGGTGAGCGAGGAGGAAGGGCTCGCCTCCGTCGTCCTGGCCAACTCCACGACGGGCATCGCCTCGGGGACGGTCGCCGCGGACCTGCTGGGCATCGTCGCCGACGCCGAGCCGCGCATCCCCGCGCCGTGGCGTCCGCTGCGCGAGGTCGATCCGGCGGTCCTGGAGCTGACCGGCCCCTGGTACTGGGGCACGCAGATCGTGGCGCTGCGCCTGGCGGCGGACGGCGCGGTCGATCTCGGCCCGGTGTCGGGCGGGGGACGGCGCTCGCGGTTCCGGGCGAACGGCGACGGGACGTGGACCGGGCTCGACGGCTATTACGCGGGGGAGCCGCTGCGGGCCGTGCGGCGGCCCGACGGGACGGTGAGCCACCTGGACCTCGGCTCGTTCGTCTTCACGCGCGAGCCGTACGACGCGGGGGCGCCGGTGCCCGGTGGGGTGGACCCGGACGGGTGGCGGGGGCTTCCCGGCTGAGCGGGCTGAGCGGGCTGAGCGGGCTGGGCGGGCTCGGCAGCGAGGGGCTGTTTCACGTGAAACAGCCCCTCGGCGGCACCCGCGCCCGCCGTCGGCACCGTCAGAGCTGGAGCTTGAATCCCACGTGGGAAGGCGTGAAGCCGAGCCGCTCGTAGAAGCGGTGGGCGTCGGTGCGGGTGGCGTCGGAGGTCAGCTGCACCAACTGGCACCCCTGGCGTCGGGACTCGTCGACGGCCCAGCCGATGAGCTGCGTACCGAGCCCGTTGCCCCGCTCGGTGGCGTGGATGCGCACCGCCTCGATGATCGAGCGGACGGCACCCTGCCGGGACAGCCCGGGGATGACGGTGAGCTGAAGGGTGCCGACGACCCGGCCGTCGCGGACGGCGACGACCAGGTGCTGGTTCGGGTCGGCGGCGAGCCGGGCGTGCGCGGCCAGGTAGGGCGCGAGGTCGTCCGGTGTCTCGCGCCGCGCGCCCAGCGGGTCGTCCGCCAGCATCGCCACGATCGCGGCCACGTCCTCGGCCTCGGCCGCTCGTATTTCAAGATCTCCCATGGCGGCAGCCTAGGGCTGGGCGGGGACCCGTAGTTCCTCGACGGCCCGGACCAGCGGCGCGAGCTCGGGATCCGTGGCCGCGGTGTCGAGGGCCTCGCGCAAAGCGGCCTGGTTGGTCGGGCGGGCCGCTTCCAGGAGTCGCAGGCCGTCCTCGGAGACGTTGGTGTAGATGCCGCGCCGGTCGGTGGGGCACAGGTAGCGCTGGAGCAGGCCCCGGTCCTCCAGGCGGGTGACGAGCCGGGTCGTCGCGCTCTGGCTGAGGACGACGGCGTCGGCGACCTGCTTCATCTGGAGGTGTCCACCGTCGCCGTCGTGCTGCCGGCTCAGGACGTCGAGCAGGGAGTACTCGCGCACGCTCAGGCCGTGTCCGGCCTGAAGGGCCCGCTCGATGTGCGTCTCGATCCGCCCGTGCAGCAGGGACAGCGCGCACCAGCCCTGGGCGAGAGCGGTGAGTGCGGGGTCTGTGGCGGTCATGACTGGTGGATCCTCCGTCCCGGAGTGGCTGCGTACCAGAGTAGTCGATGGCCCGCGATTGCCAGCGTATGCAAATAATCGGCGCATGCAAGTAGCGGGCCGGTGCCTTCGTCCGCTAGCCCGCCGCCACCGTCAGCGGAGCGAACCGGCGGGTCCAGTCGCCGGGCAGGTCCGGCGCGCCGTGGTTCATCACCGCGTTGAACGCGACCCCTTCGAGGCCGCGCTGCTTCAGCCAGGTGAGCAGCTCCTCATGGCGTACGTCGACGTCGGTGCGCAGCGGCCGGTCGGTGCCCGCCGCGAGCGCGGTGACCAGGGCCTTCGCGGTCTCGGTGTCGCGCGCGATGAGCGGGCCGACGACATGGGTCTCCATGTTGGGCCAGAGCCCCGCGTAGCCGATGAGCCGGCCGCCCTCCTCCGCCACGCGCAGCTGGTCCGAGAAGGCCGGCAGCCGGGCGATGACGTGCGTGCGGTCCGGGCCGAACACCTCCGCGTCCAGGCGCAGGATCGCCGCGAGGTCCTCCGCGGTGGCCGGGCGCGTGGCGATGCCCGGGGCGGTGTCCTCGGCGACGAACCGGCCGCGCAGCATCTCGGCCCGGCCGGTGACCTTGAACCCCAGCTCCTCGTAGAGGGGCCGGCCGTTCGGTGTCGCGTGCAGGGTGAGCGGAGTCGAGCCCGCCTGTTCGACGACGGCACGCATCAGGCGCCTGCCGACCCCCTGCCGGGCATGGCGTGCGGCGACCAGGACCATGCCGATCGCTTCGAGTTCGGGCCGCTCGCCGGGCCCGTACGAGGTCACCACGCAGGCGGCGGCGAGTCCGCCGTCGGGGTCGTCGATGCCGTAGCCGGTGCCGGCGCTCAGCAGCAGGCCCCATTTGTGTTCTTCGCGGGGCCAGCCCCGGTCCTCCGAGAGATCGGCGCAGGCGGAGAGGTCCGCGCGCGTGAGACGGCGCATGGGCAGATCGGCGAGGGAAGGTGTCGACACGCAGGTCAGGCTGTCGGACTCGGCCCCGTGCCGTCCACCGCTTTGCCCGCAGTGATGTGGTGCTTTCGGCCACGTCGTGGCGGGCACCGGACCGGCGCGGTCACCGGGGACCGCGCCGAGGTTTCACGTGAAACGGACGTCGGGCGACATGTCACAAGGAAGATCGACCGGCGCCCCCGTGGTGCGAAGTGCGCCTTCCCTCTCGCACGGGGAGTGATCTGCGGAAGAGGGCGGAAGAGGGAGGAATTCGTGCGGCTCGGCCGGGAATTGAGGCAATTGCATTGCCCGCGAGATCCCGTGGAACGGGAGTGGCGACGGTAGTGGCGACGGGAGATGCGGGGGTCTTGACGGCTGCCGGTAGGGTCGACTCCGGTTCCTGTCCGCACCGCACGGGCCGCCGTGGGAACGGCAGGCCGCGGTGTACGCAGGCCGACGCAGCCTAACCGGACGGAAAGATCGAAGACCTGCGCTTTCCGCTTTGCGCTCCGCGCAATGACAGCGGGTGGCAGGCTGCGAAGAGGGGACTGCGGACAATGTCACATTGTTGCCTTACTTGTCCGTAGCGGGTCGAAATGCAGTGTTCAATGTGGGCCGCATTGACTAGTCGAACCACACGGGGGAAACCGCAAGGCTTCCGCTCGCGTCGTGCTCGGGAGAGCACCGAGGAGCAGGGAAGTTCGTAGACCGACCGAAAGATGTTCGAGGCGAGGCACAGCATGGACGCTCCGACCACTACGTCGGCCGATTCCGGTTCGGACGGCGGGGGCGGCTGGTTCACGCCGCGCAGGACCCCGGATCCGGAGATCGGCGGACAGCCGACGGACGAGGGCCGGATACCCGAGCCCCGCACCCGCCGCGAGCCGCCGCCCGCGGCCACCGAGACCACTGCGGCCGCCGAGGCCGTTCAGGCCCCCGCGGCGCCCGAGGCGCCCGCGGCGCCCGAGGTCCCGGTGGACCCCGCCGCGCCCGTCGCCGGCCCTTCCGGTCCCACCACCGCCCACGTCGGCCCTGTCGCGGAGCCCCGCCCCCCGCGCTCGCTGCGGGACCACGCCTCCCCGGACGCGATCCTCGTGCGCCGCACCATGGAGGAGGTCGGCCCGGTCGCCGACCAGGTCACCTCGTACTTCTACGCCCTGCTCTTCGTGCGCCACCCGGAGCTGCGTCCGCTGTTCCCCGCCGCGATGGACACCCAGCGCGACCGGCTCCTGCGGGCGCTGCTGACCGCCGCCGAGCACGTCGACAACAAGCTCGTCCTGGTCCCGTACCTGAAGAACCTCGGCCGCGGCCACCGCAAGTACGGCACGCACGCCGCGCACTACCCGGCCGTCGGCGAGTGCCTCATCGCGGCGCTCACCCAGTACGCGCGGAACAGCTGGTCCGCCGAGACCGAGGCCGCCTGGGTCCGCACCTACACGACGATCTCCCAGGTGATGATCGACGCGGCGGCCGAGGACGAGGCGAAGGCCCCCGCCTGGTGGCTCGCCGAGGTCGTCGCCCACGATCTGCGCACCCCCGACATCGCCGTCGTGACCGTCCGGCCGGACCAGCCCTACCCGTTCCTCGCCGGGCAGTACACGACGCTGGAGACACCGTGGTGGCCGCGGATCTGGCGGCACTACTCGTTCGCGTCGGCGCCCCGCTCCGACGGGCTGCTCTCCTTCCACGTGAAGGCGGTCCCGGCCGGCTGGGTCTCGAACGCGCTGGTGCACCGCGCCCGCCCCGGCGACGTCCTGCGGCTCGGCCCGCCCGCCGGCTCCATGACGGTCGACCACAACACCGACAGCGGCCTGCTCTGCCTGGGCGGCGGCACCGGCATCGCCCCCATCAAGGCGCTGGTCGAGGATGTCGCGGAACACGGAAGACGGCGCCCCGTCGAGGTGTTCTACGGGGCCCGCACCGACCACGACCTGTACGACATCGACACCATGCTCCGGCTCCAGCAGAGCCACCACTGGCTGTCGGTCCGCCCGATCGTCGACCAGCAGGCGCATCTCCACCTGCCGGACGCGGTCCGCGAGTACGGCCCCTGGAACGAGTACGACGCCTATCTGTCCGGGCCGCCCGGCATGATCCGCAGCGGTGTCGACGCCCTGCGCTCCGCCGGCATCCCCGGCGACCGCATCCGCCACGACTCCCTGGAGGACCTGGTCGCGGCGGCGACCTGACGTCCGTACGACGGCGTGGGCCCAGACGTACGACGGCGTGGGCCCAGACGTACGACGGCGTGGGCCCAGACCTACGACGGCGTGGGCCCAGACCTACGACGGCGTGGGCCCAGACGTGCGGCGGCCTCAGCCCAGATCGGGTGCGTGCATCGCCCGCACGCCCTCGATGTTGCCGTCCAGGAAGTGCCGCAGGGAGAGCGGCACCAGATGGACCGAGGCGATGCCGACACGCGTGAACGGCACCCGCACGATCTCGTACTCGCCGCAGGGCTCGTCGATCTCGGGGCCGTGCCGCTGGCTGAGGTCCATGGACTCCAGGCGGCAGACGAAGAAGTGCTGGACCTTCACCCCGGTGGTGTCGGCGTCCTCGCCGATGTGCTCGATGGTGTCCACGAAGCAGGGCACGACGTCGACCACCTTGGCGCCGAGTTCTTCGTGCACCTCGCGGTGCAGGGCGTCCACGACGGTGGCGTCCTCGGGCTCCACCCCGCCGCCGGGGGTCAGCCAGTACGGATCCACGCCGGGTTTGGTCCGCTTGATCAGGATGAGGTCGTCGCCGTCGAGCAGAACGGCGCGTGCGGTGCGCTTGACCACGGGTCGGACGGTCATGGGAGAAATGTGGCCCGGTTGGTTCCACGTGAAACATTCCGCACCGTTCGGCGCCCCGCTCACGACCAGTCCACGGCAGCGCGCAGCAGCCATTCGTGCGCCCGCGCGATGTGCGGCAGGGCGAATGTGCCGGTGCGCACGGCCAGGAAATAGGTGCGCAGCGGCGGCACCGGCGGATCGAGCAGGGCGACGATCTCGCCCCGGTCCAGTGCCGCGTCGCACAGGTAGCGCGGGAGGACGGCCAGCCCGGCGCCCGCGATCACGCAGGACAGCACCGCCCGCAGATCGGAGACGACGACCGTCCCGGCGACGGCGGGCCGGGAGTCGAAGACGGCCGTCCAGTACCGGGTGACCAGCGGCAGCGATTCGTGCACCTCGACCACCGGGAACCGCTCCAGCGAGGGCGCCGCGTCCCGGTGCAGCTTGCCGGAGCCGATCCGGGCGGCCCAGCGCGGCGCGGCGACCAGCACGTGCTCCTCGTCGCAGAGCGGGGTCGCCGTGAGCAGGGTGCCGCGCGGGCGGACGGTCGTGATGGCCAGATCGTGGTGTCCGGCAGCGAGCCCCTCCAAGGTCTCCTCGGCCGTGCCGAACGAGGCCCGCAGGGCGATGCTCTGGCCGTCGTCCCTGGTCAGCGCGGTCAGGGCGGGGAGCGCGCGCTCCGCGGTGAACTCCGGCGGGCCCGCGAGGTGCAGGGTGCGGACGCTGGACTCCTCGTCGAGCCCGGTCTCCGTGATCTCCACCAGCGCGTCGAGGTGCGGCGCCGCCTTGTGCGCCAGTTCGTCGCCGATCGTCGTGGGCGTCACCCCGCGCGCCCGCCGCAGGAACAGCGGGCGCCCCAACTGCCGCTCCAGCGTGCGTATCTGAGAGGTCACGGCCGGCTGGGAGAGGCCGAGCAGCGCGGCGGCCCGGGTGAAGGACCCGGCGCGGTGAACGGTCACGAAGGTGCGCAGCAGGGCGATATCCATGGCGGTACCCCTTCCCTCCCAGCCGCCGGATCGCGCTCAACTATAAATATGTCGATAGGTTTCTGTCGCTAGGGTGATTGGACACTGACACAGAGTCAACTAGCCTTGTTTGCGCGGTTCTTCGCACGCAGAACCGAGGACGGTCCGAGCCACGAGGGGGGAGGCTCGGACCGTTCGTTGTACGTAGCCCGGTACTAGACGCGCGGAGCCCGGCGCGGGACCGGCGAGGTCAGTCCGCCGTCTCCGCCAGCGCGCGCAGCACGTCCGCCACCAGATCCTCGGTGTCCTCGGCGCCCGCGGAGAAGCGGATGAAGCCCTCGGTGACGGCGTCCCCGCCCCAGCGGCCGCGGCGCTCCGCGGTCGAGCGGACGCCGCCGAAGCTCGTGGCCTCGTCGACCAGGCGCAGGGCGGCGAGGAAGCGCTCGGCCCGCTCGCGCGAGGGCAGTTCGAAGGAGACGACGCAGCCGAAGCGCCGCATCTGCCGGGCGGCGACGGCGTGCGCCGGGTCGTCGGACAGCCCGGGATGGCGCAGATTCGTGACGCGCCCGCGCAGCGCCCGGGCCACCGCCAGCGCGTTGGCGTTCTGCCGGGCCACCCGCAGCTCCAGCGTGGCCAGCGACCGGTGGGCGAGCCAGGCCTCCATCGGCCCGGGGATCGCCCCGACGATCTTGCGCCAGCGCCGTACCGAGGCCGCCGCCCCGGCGTCCGCGCAGGCGACGTAGCCCAGGAGCAGGTCCCCGTGGCCGGTGAGCTGCTTGGTGGCGCTGGCCACGGAGAAGTCCGCGCCGAGCTCCAGCGGGCGCTGCCCGAGCGGGGTGGCGAGGGTGTTGTCGACGGCGACCAGCGCCCCGCGCGCGTGGGCGGCGTCGGCGAGCCGGCGGATGTCGCAGACGTCGAGCCCGGGATTGGACGGCGTCTCCAGCCACAGCAGCCGCGCCCCGTCCAGGACGTCGAGCTGGGCGTCCCCGCCGGTCGGTGCGGTGCGCACCTCGATGCCGTAGGCGGTGAGCTGCTCGCGGACGAGCGGGAAGACCTGGTAGCCGTCGGACGGCAGGACCACCGCGTCACCGGCGCGCAGCTGCGAGAACAGGACGGCGGAGATGGCCGCCATGCCCGAGGCGAAGGCCAGGCAGGGGACGCCGGGCCGGTCCGGTGCCTCCAGCTCGCCGACGGCCCGTTCGAGATGGGTCCAGGTCGGGTTCTCGTCCCGGCCGTACGCGTAGGGCCCCGACACATCGCCGGGCAGGTGGAAGTGTGCGGCGAACACCGGCCCCGGAAGGGTGGGTTCGTTCTTCACCGGCTCGGGGAGCCCCGCCCTGACCGCGCGTGTCCCGTCCCCGCCGCCCGTGGGCCGCCCCGGCTCCGTCATGTCGTCCCCCGCCCCTCCAGGCCCTCGCGCACCGCGTCGAGCAGGCCGCCGCTCGCCGCCTCGACCATTCTCAGGCACTCCTCGAAACCGTCCAGGGAGCCGTAGTAGGGATCGGGCACGTCGGGGCCGTCGGCCGCGGGGTCGTAGGAGCGCAGCAGCCGCACCTTCTCCGCGTCCCGCGGGGTCGGGGCCAGCCGGCGCAGGGCCCGCAGGTGGCCGGAGTCGAGGGCGATCACCAGGTCGAGCCGGTCGAACCGGTCGGCGTGGAACTGGCGGGCCGTGTGCGCGCTCGGGTAGCCGCCCTCCCGCAGCACGCGGACGGTGCGCGGGTCGGCGCCGTCGCCCTCGTGCCAGCCGTCGGTGCCCGCGCTGTCGACCTCGACGAGGCCGTCGAGCCCCGCCTCCTCGACATGGCGGCGGAAGACGTGCTCGGCCATGGGCGAGCGGCAGATGTTGCCGGTGCAGACGAAGCAGACGCGGAACGGAGTGCTGGTCATGGCGGCGGCTCAGTCCTCGTCGGGCAGGACGAGGTTCAGCGCCCAGGAGACGATCGAGATGATCAGGCCGCCGAGGATCGCGGTCCACAGCCCGTCCACGTGGAAGGCGACGTCGAGCTTCCCGGCCAGCCACGACGTCAGCAGCAGCATCAGGGCGTTCACGATCAGCGTGATCAGGCCCAGCGTGAGGATGAAGAGCGGGAGGGTCAGCAGCTTCACGATCGGCTTCACGATGAAGTTGACCAGCCCGAAGATCAGGGCGACGACGATCAGCGTGCCGACCTTCTTCGGCGTGCTGGCGCCGGTCAGCGTGATCTTGTCGAGCACCCAGACCGCCACGGCCAGGGCGCCCGCGTTGGCGATCGTCTTGACTACGAAATTCTTCATGTGTCTGATCGTGGCAGACGGGGCCGATGACGCGGCTGACGACGTGGGTGGACAGTGGGGACGGCGAGGGCGATGAAGGCATTCCGGCTGGACGAACTGGAGGCGGAGCGCGCGGCCAACGACGGCGCGTATCTCCAGTTCCTGCGCGAACGGAACATGTCGGTCGGGCTCTACGCGCTGGACGCGGGGGAGCAGGACCCGCAGCAGCCGCACGGGCAGGACGAGGTCTACCTCGTGGTCAGCGGCCGCGCCTCGATCACCGTCGGCATGGAGACCACGCAGGTGGGGCGGGGCAGCGTGGTCTACGTCCCGGCCGGTGTCGCCCACAAGTTCCACCACATCAGCGAGGATCTGAGGGTGCTCGTGGTCTTCTCCCCTCCGGAGGGCTGACCGCGGACCCGGGGGTTCCCTAAGGGTCGGGTCAGGGGAGGACAAGGGCTCGCGGCCCCCCGCCGACCTGCACGGCGTGCCAGCATTCAGGACAGGAAGACAGCAGAGTCCCGGCACGGGGCGGCGGAGGGGTCCCGGAGCGGGACACGGAGAAGGAGCAAGGGCGATGCGAGAGATATTCGCGGGGATGCCGTGGTGGGTGAAGTGGGTCGCGGTGCCGGTCATCGCGCTGGTCGTGTTCGGCGGGCTGATCGCCAGCGTCGTCGGCTTCGTGGTCTGGCTGCTCTTCAAGGTGCTGGTGTTCGCGGCGCTCGTCGGTGGCCTGATCTATCTCGTACGGCGGTTCCTGACGGGCTCGTCGTCCTCGCGGGGCAGCGACTGGTGATCCCGGGGCGCGTCCCCGCCCGGTGAGCCGGGTCGCACGACCGGGGGAAGTTTCGGATCCGGGCCCGATCAGGCGGTGGCCAAGGGCTAAAGTCCAGAATCCGACTGCTTTGCCCCCGTGAGCCCCGGGTACGCGGGGGGACCCATGCGCACCGGGAGTACACCTTGGCCACGGCTGATCCCGCACCCGCCACCTCGCAGACGACGCTCATCGGCTCGGTCCGCCGGGCGATGCGCCTGCTGGAAGCGGTCGCCTCGCACGCCGAGGGGGCGCCCGCCAAGCAGCTCGCGAGGGAGGCGGGTGTCGCGCTGCCCACGGCCTATCACCTGCTGCGCACGCTCACCCATGAGGGATATCTCCGCAAGGAGAAGGGCGTCTTCGTCTTCGGCGACGCGGCCGAGCGACTGAGCAGCAGCGGAGCGCAGCAGAAACGTCGCAGCATGATCATCGAGGCGATGGAGCAGTGGCGCGACACGCTCGGGGTGCCGGTCTATTTCGCGGTCTACCGCGACGGCGAGATCGAGGTCGTCGCGGTCGCCGACACCCCGGCCAATCCGGCCGTCGAGGAGTGGGCCGACTTCCGGGAGACCGGCCACGCCCACGCCGTCGGCCAGTGCCTGCTCTCGCAGCTCGACGACGACGCCCGCAGGGACCATCTGGAGCGCTACCCCGTCTCGTCCCTCACCCCGTACTCACCGCGTGACCACTGGGCCCTGCTGCGGAAACTCGGTGCGCTGGAGCGCATGGAACCCGTCGTGGAACGGCAGGAGTACGCGCTCGGCTCGGCCTGCGCGGCGTTCCCGATCACCGTCGGTTCCACCGCCGCGACCGTGGCCGTTTCCCTCCCCTCCCACCAGGTCGAGAAGCTGCTTCCCGTCACGCGCCGATTGCAGGGCGAGATCGGCCGGCTCGTGGAGACACTCGCCTTCTCTATCAGCATCTGAAAACTCACTCCTTGTGATCTCCCGTGTACGTTGAGCAAGATGCCAGCAGTGTCAGGAAGGGTATTCCTGGCCAATCGACGGCAAGTTGACGGGGTAGGCGATGCGCGAGTCGGTCCAAGCAGTTCAGGCAGAGGTCATGATGAGCTTCCTCGTCTCCGAGGAACTCGCTTTCCGTATCCCGGTGGAGCTCCGGTACGAGTCCACCGATCCGTACGCCGTGCGGCTGACCTTCCATCTCCCCGGAGACGCGCCCGTGACCTGGGCGTTCGGCCGGGAGCTCCTCGTCGACGGGGTCAACGGCGCGACGGGCGACGGCGATGTGCGGGTCTCCCCCGTCGAGCTGTCGGGGAGCGGTTCCACCACCGAGCTGCCGGGCGAGGTCCACATCCGGCTCCAGGTGGGCACCGATCAGGCGCTGTTCCGGGCCGGGGTCGCGCCGATCATCGCCTTCCTCGACCGCACCGACAAGCTGGTGCCGCTCGGTCATGAACAGGCCCTCGCCGACTTCGAGGCGGACCTCGACGAGGCGCTGGACCGGATCCTGGCCGAGGAACAGAGCGCCGGCTGACTCCCCCGGCCCGGCGCACCGTCGACGTCACGCTTCAGCGGCGCGGTGCACCCGAGCGGTTCCGCGCTCACCCCTTGCGCCGTCGGCCCCTGCCACCGCGTGCGGGAGCGGTCCTGGCGGGGCCCTGCGGGCCCGGCCGGTCGGCGGAGACCACCAGTGCGGCCAGCGCCGTCGTCACCGGCACGGAGGCGACCAGACCGATCGAGCCGACCAGCGTGCGGACGATCTCCTCGGCCACCAGCTCGCTGTTGGCCACGTCCGACACGCTGCTCTGCGCGATCGAGAACAGCAGCAGCAGCGGCAGCGCAGCGCCCGCGTACGCCAGGACCAGGGTGTTGACGACCGACGCGATGTGGTCGCGGCCGATCCGGATGCCCGCGCGGTACAGGCCGCGCCAGCCCATCGACGGGTTGGCCTCGTGCAGCTCCCAGACCGCCGACGTCTGGGTGACGGTCACGTCGTCGAGCACGCCGAGCGAGCCGATGATGACGCCGGCCAGCAGCAGCCCGCTCATGTCGATGTCCGGATACAGCCCGTGGATCAGGCCGGTGTTGTCGTCCGTGTTGCCGGTCAGAGCGGCCCAGCCGATGAACAGCGAGCCCAGCAGCCCGATCAGCACCAGGGAGACCAGGGTGCCCAGGACGGCGACGGAGGTCCGCGCCGACAGGCCGTGGCACATGTAGAGGGCGATCAGCATGATGGCGCTGGCCCCGACGACCGCCACCACCAGGGGATTCGAGCCCTGGAGGATCGCGGGCAGGATGAAGAGCGTCAGCACCAGGAAGCTGACCGCGAGCGCGACCAGCGCCATGACGCCCCGCAGCCGCCCGACCAGCACCACGGCCAGGGCGAAGATCCCGGCCAGCAGCACCATCGGGATCTTGCGATTCACATCGGTGACCGAGTACTGCAAATTCTCCGGGGCGTCCGGCGCGTAGGCCACGATCACCTTCTGGCCCCCGCGCAACTGCCGTGGCGAGTCCGGCTGGACGACCTCCGTGAACGTACGGCCCCTGTCCTTGCCGGTGTTGATCCGGATCGTCGCGTTCTCGCAGGTGCCGCGGGCCTGTTGCCGCGCGGCGGACCCCTCGGCCGTGGAGGCGTCACCGGCCGGGGCGTTCCCCGAGGCGTTCACGGACGCACAGGAGACCTTCTCGACGGCGGCCACCGTGGCCTGCTGCGTCTGCCGGTCGAAGCCGACCCCCGTGCGCTGGTGGGACGGCGCGCCGCCGGGCCACAGCACCGCGAGGCCCACCACCACCGCCACGGAGAACGGGATCAGGACCGCCGCGATGACCTTCCGCAGGTGCCGGGAGACCGGGGCCGCCGGCCCGTGACTGTGGGAGTGGCCGTGCCCTCCCTCGGACGGGCCGTGTCCATGGGGCGGCGAGGGCGGCGGAGGCGGCTGCTGGGTGCTGGTCACCGACCGATCATCGCAAGAACGACGGGGGCCCTCTGTTCAACGCGTCCGAAGGGGCGCTAGCGTGGAGGCACCTTTGCACACGCGGGAGCTCGGAGCACCGGGCTGAGAGGGCGCTGACCTTCATCACACGGCGTGTTTCACGTGAAACACGCGGATGAGGACGGCTGCGTCGACCGCCGAACCTGTTACCGGGTAATGCCGGCGTAGGGAGTAGGTCTCATGACCACAACGGACGCACGCACGCCTGCCTTCGACCAGGGTGAGAACCCCGGGGAGGCCGGGAAGTCCATCGGCTGGCACAAGGGATACGTGACGGGCCCCGCGGGCTCGCGCCCCGACCTCAAGGTGCCGGTCCGTCAGGTGCATCTCACCAACGGGCAGTCGGTCACGCTGTACGACACCTCGGGCCCGTACACCGATCCGACCGTCGACACCGATGTCCGCCGGGGGCTGGCCCCCCTGCGGGAGAACTGGATCATTGCCCGCGGCGACACCGAGGAGTACGCGGGACGCCCCGTCCGCCCCGAGGACGACGGCATCAAGCACACCTCGCCGCGCGGCGGACTGCGCAACCTGGACGCGGTCTTCCCCGGCCGCCCGCGCCAGCCGCGCCGCGGCCGCGCCGGGCAGGCGGTGACCCAACTCGCGTACGCACGCCGGGGCGAGATCACCCCGGAGATGGAGTTCGTGGCCCTCCGGGAGAACGTCGCGCCCGAGATCGTCCGCGAGGAGATCGCCGCGGGCCGCGCCGTGCTGCCCGCGAACGTGAACCACCCGGAGATCGAGCCGATGATCATCGGCAAGCGGTTCCTGGTGAAGGTCAACGCCAACATCGGCAACTCCGCCGTCACCTCGTCCATCGAGGAGGAGGTGGAGAAGATGACCTGGGCGACCCGCTGGGGCGCCGACACCGTCATGGACCTCTCCACCGGCCGCAACATCCACACCACGCGCGAGTGGGTGCTGCGCAACTCCCCCGTCCCGATCGGCACCGTGCCGCTCTACCAGGCCCTCGAAAAGGTCGACGGCCGGGCCGAGGAGCTGACCTGGGAGATCTACAAGGACACGGTCGTCGAACAGGCCGAGCAGGGCGTCGACTACATGACCGTGCACGCCGGGGTCCGCCTGCCGTACGTCCCGCTGACGGCCAACCGCAAGACCGGGATCGTCTCGCGCGGCGGCTCGATCATGGCCGCCTGGTGCCTCGCGCACCACAGGGAGAGCTTCCTCTACGAGCACTTCGAGGAGCTGTGCGAGATCCTCGCCGCCTACGACGTCACGTACTCGCTCGGCGACGGCCTGCGCCCCGGCTCCATCGCGGACGCCAACGACGAGGCGCAGTTCGCCGAGCTGCGCACCCTCGGTGAACTGAACACGATCGCCAAGCGGCACCACGTGCAGACGATGATCGAGGGTCCGGGCCACGTCCCGATGCACAAGATCAAGGAGAACATCGACCTCCAGCAGGAGATCTGCGAGGAGGCGCCGTTCTACACGCTCGGCCCGCTGACCACCGATGTCGCCCCGGCCTACGACCACATCACGTCCGGGATCGGCGCCGCGATGATCGCCTGGTGGGGCACGGCGATGCTCTGCTACGTCACGCCCAAGGAGCACCTGGGCCTGCCGAACCGGGACGACGTGAAGACCGGCGTCATCACCTACAAGATCGCCGCGCACGCGGCCGACCTCGCCAAGGGGCACCCCGGCGCGCAGGAGTGGGACGACGCGCTGTCCGACGCCCGCTTCGAGTTCCGGTGGGAGGACCAGTTCAACCTGGCCCTCGACCCGGACACGGCGCGCGAGTTCCACGACGAGACGCTGCCGGCCGAGCCCGCGAAGACCGCGCACTTCTGCTCGATGTGCGGTCCGAAGTTCTGCTCGATGAAGATCTCCCAGGACATCCGGCGCGAGCACGGCACGGCCCTGGCGGACCGGTCCGAGATCGAGGCGGGCATGGAGCAGAAGTCGAAGGAGTTCGCGCAGGCGGGCAACCGCGTGTATCTGCCGATCGCCGACTGACCCGTACGGACGCGCGCGACCGCGGCCCGGGGCCCGTGCACCTCGCCCCGGGCCGGGGTCGCGGCCCCGCGCCCGCCGGACGGTCAGTCGGGCCGGTGCTCGGGGCCGCCGAAGTCCGGGCTGGAGAAGTCCGGGCTCGAGTACCCCGCGCGCTGTCCGGTGGCGGTGCCGCCGCCGTCCGGGCTGCTGAATCCCGGCCGGTTGTAGCCGAGCTGGGGCATCCGGCCGGTGGCGCCGGTCCGGCCCGCGCCGCGTGTGCCGCCGCCCGCGGACGGGTCGGCGAGAGCCTCCCGCAGGAACGGCAGGATGCCGCGCTCCAGGAGCGCCGTGGCCCAGGCCTCCCTGGCGCGCTCCACCCGCTCGTTCGCCACGCCGTGGCTGCCGGCCTGGAGCGAGGTCGCTCCGTTGCGCAGGGCGGCCAGCAGCAGGCACACCGCGGCGACGAGGATGCCCGCCGCGGCGAGCGCCCCGAAGATCCAGCCGGCCGTGAGCAGCGTGCCGGCGAAGTCGGGTGGCGGGTTGAGCATTTTCAGGATGTAGCCGACCAGCAGGAAGATCGCGGCGGCCGTCCCCGCGAGCACCGGGAAGAGGACGACGGCGACCGCGGCGATGCCGGGTCCGGTCGTCTCCGCGACCTCACTCACGGTGGCGGCGAAACCCAGGGGGGTGCCGCCTCTGTCGTCCGGGATCGTGCCGGAGGTGCCTCCTTCGTCGAGCGGTCGCGGCCGCGGGGAGGTACGCAGATCCTCGCGGACCGACAGGTAGTGCTGGTACTCGCCGGCGGCCGCGGAAGTGATCAACGCCGCCGCGTTGAGTGCCATGGTGCGCAGTTGTTCGGGGTTGAGCCGCTGGCCCACTGCGGCGAGTTCAGGCCGGTTCGGTGCGGTACGCAGCGCCTCATCGAGGATCCGCTCGAACTCGGGGCGGTCCTCGTTCAGCAAATGCGGAGCGCTGTTCATGTGCATCCCCCGATGCTCCGTAGGGCTTGGTGGCCCGCATGGGTGCGGGCCGTCGGGCAGAAACGGAGGGGAGCCTGCTACGGATAAGCCGATGGTAGAGCTGCCACGGCCGGCGGTGACAGGGGGTTTCCGGAAATTGGCCCGGTGGCCAGAGGAATCCTCCGGTTACCGCGGACTTTCGATCAACTGTCAGATATCCATCGGCAGTTGCTGGACCAGGAGTTTTCCGGCCATGGTCACACCACCGTCCATCGCGATGGCGAGCCCGCCCGCGTACACGTGCGGTCCCTCGACGGCCGGCCGGCCGGGGCCCTCCTCGGCGTCGTCGCCGCCGGACTCGCCGCCGACCTGGCCCAGGAGGTACGGGATCGGGCTGTGGCCGTGCACCACGCGGCTGCCGCCGAAGGCGCCGAGCAGGTCGCGGACGGCGCCGGGGCCGGACTCCTCGTCCCGGAACGCGAACCGCTTGGTGAACTTGCGGAACAGGTCCCAGCACTCGTCCGCGTCGTTGCGCGTGAGGGTCTCGCGGATGGTGTCGTTGACGGCCTCGATGGAGTCGCCGTAGTCCAGGTACGACAGGGTGTCGGAGTGCATCAGCAGGTGGTCGTCCTCGATCTCGATGGCGTCGAGCCGGGACATCCATTGCAGGTGGACGTCCTGAAGACGGTCCATGTCGTACTTCTGTCCGCCGTTGAGGAGCCAGGCGGCCTGGAAGGTGGCCGTGCCCGCCCCGGAGTGCACGGGGGTGTCGCCGAACCGCTTGGCGCCGAGCAGCAGCAGCTCGTGGTTGCCCATGAGCGCCTTGCAGTAGCCGCCCGCGGCCGCGGCCTCGGCGGAGAGCCGCATGACCAGGTCGATGACGCCGATGCCGTCGGGCCCGCGGTCGGTGAAGTCGCCGAGGAACCACAGGCGCGCGGTGCCCGCCGCCCAGTTGCCCTCGGCGTCGATCAGGCCCTTCTCCTGGAGGGCGGCGATCAGCTCGTCGAGGTAGCCGTGCACATCGCCGACGACGAACAGCGGGCCGGGCCCCTCGCCCGTCGCGGGAGCGGGCTGCGGGAGGTCGCCGGGGACCGGATCGGTGCGGCTGATGACCGGCAGATCGCGCTCCGTCGGCGTGTAGCCCTCCGGGAATCCCTCGGGATTCTCCGCTCCGGGGGCGGGCTCGGTCGTCATCGCGTTCGCCGGTACGTCATG
This sequence comes from Streptomyces sp. NPDC088785, assembly GCF_044750685.1. Classification (NCBI taxonomy): domain Bacteria; kingdom Bacillati; phylum Actinomycetota; class Actinomycetes; order Kitasatosporales; family Streptomycetaceae; genus Streptomyces; species Streptomyces sp. NPDC088785. The sequence continues at coordinate 249,988 of NZ_JBIVKH010000003.1, read as the reverse complement.
GACGTACGCGGGAACGCGGAAGTCACGCAGCGTCTCCGTGCGCGCTGCGGGTCCTTGACCGGCCCCCTGAGTCATCGACCCCTCCACCATTGCGCCGCCTGTGCACCGGATCGGACTGCCTGGTCGCAGCGGCCCGCGGTGTCGTGCGCCCATCATAGGAATGCGGCTCGCGCTGTGTGATGCACCAGGGGTGGTGAATCGGTGACGGGGGGCTGTTCGCCCCTCTTTTCTCCCGAATTGGTGCGGACTTTTCCTCGCTGAATTCCGGGCCGGTCCACGGTCGCGGGCCGGCCCGGAGCGGTCAGCCCTGTTTCGGGGAGCGCGGTGGGCTGACCGTGGTGCGGGACGCGCGGCGCATCGAGGACGTCCGCACGATCAGCTCCGTCGGTATCACCTGCTCGACCGGCTGGTCGGACTCCAGGCCCTCGATGGCGTCGATGAGCAGCTGGACGACGGCCGTGCCGATGCGGCGCGGCTTGAGGGACAGGGTGGTGATGGGCGGCTCGGTGTTCGCGTACACGTTCGACTCGCTGCAACAGACGAGCAGCAGGTCCTCGGGGACGCGCAGGCCGTAGCGCCGGGCCGCGGCGAGCAGGTCCGTGCCGTTGGGGTCGAAGAGGCCGTACACCGCGTCGGGGCGGTCGGGCCGGGCGAGCAGCCGGTCGGCGGCGACGGCGCCCGCGCACGGGTCGTGCGCGGGGTACGACTCGTAGACCGGCTCCTGCCCGATCCGCTCGCACCAGCGCAGGTACGCGGAGGTGGAGAGGTGGGTGTAGGTGTCGGTGGTGGTGCCCGTGAGCAGGCCGATGCGGCGGGCGCCGGCCTCGGCGAGGTGGTCGAGGATGCCCAGTACGGCGGCCTCGTGGTCGTTGTCGACCCAGGCGGTCACCGGCAGGGTGCCTCCGGGGCGTCCGTCCGAGACGACGGGCAGGCCCTGGCGGACCAGCTCGCTGACGACCGGATCGTGGTCGGAGGGGTCGATGACGACGGTGCCGTCCAGGGCGACGTTCGACCAGACGTCGTGTCGTGAGGTGGCGGGCAGGATGACGAGGGCGTAGCCGCGGGCGAGCGCCGCCGAGGTCGCGGCTCTGGCCATCTCCGCGAAGTACGCGAATTCGGTGAAGGTGAAAGGTTCATCCCCGTAGGTCGTCACGGTCAGGCCGATGAGGCCGGACTTGCCGGTACGGAGCGTTCGGGCCGCTGCGGAGGGGCGGTAGCCCAGCCGGTCGGCGACCTCGCGGACGTGGCGTCGGGTGGCGTCGGGAAGCCGGCCCTTGCCGTTGAGTGCATCGGAGACAGTCGTGATGGAGACCCCCGCGGCGGCGGCGACATCTCTGATGCCCGCTCTGCCCGGCCGGGTGCCTCTGCGGGTCGTCTCCGCCCGGCTCACCTGGTGCTTCCCTGCTGCTGTCATGGCGAGCCGATAGTAGGGCTCATGCGGCTGCATGGCGGGGGCGCATATGCCGGGGTTGACAGGCACGTTTCTGCAAGGTGATGAACCGTCAATGACCTTGGAATCGAGGGGAGTTGGTAGCCAACACACTAGTACGTCGCTTGTCGGCACGCATGAGCCTGCCAAGTCGACGATGTTGCGAACAGGTCTCAACTCACCTTCACGGGTGATGCGCGCCACGGCGCGAGCCACCGGCGCGCGCCAGTACGTGGAGCGCTCCCCCCTCGCCGTACGCCGCACCCGTCCCGGAGGAACCGGGAGGCGCCGGCCCATTGGGAGCGGTGGCGAATCCTCTTAAGGTGAGCAGTATTGGAACGGTGGCCACAAGGAGGACAGCGGTGAGCGAGACCAACCCGAAGCTGCGCGCGGAGCTGGCGGGCATTCCCGCCTACAAGCCGGGCAAGCCCGCGGCCGTCGGGGGCCCGGTGGCGTACAAGCTCTCCTCCAACGAGAACCCGTATCCGCCGCTCCCCGGGGTCATGGAGCGGGCGATCGCCGCGGCCGGGGCGTTCAACCGCTACCCGGACATGGCCTGCACCGGCCTGCTGAACGAGCTGGCGGACCGCTTCGGGGTGCCGGTGACGCACCTGGCCACCGGCACCGGCTCGGTCGGCGTGGCCCAGCAGCTGCTCCAGGCCACCAGCGGACCGGGCGACGAGGTGATCTACGCCTGGCGGTCCTTCGAGGCCTACCCGATCATCACGCAGATCAGCGGCGCGACCTCGGTGCGGGTGCCGCTGACCGGCGACGAGGTGCACGACCTCGACGCGATGGCCGACGCCATCACCGACCGCACGCGGCTGATCTTCGTCTGCAACCCCAACAACCCCACCGGCACCGTGGTGCGCCGCGCGGAGCTGGAACGGTTCCTCGACCGGGTGCCCGCCGACGTCCTGGTGGTGCTCGACGAGGCGTACCGGGAGTTCATCCGCGACCCCGAGGTGCCGGACGGCGTGGAGATCTACCGGGACCGGCCGAACGTGGCGGTGCTGCGGACCTTCTCCAAGGCGTACGGCCTCGCCGGCCTGCGGGTCGGTTTCGCCATCGCGCACGAGCCGGTGGCGGCCGCGCTGCGCCAGACGGCGGTGCCGTTCGGGGTGAGCCAGCTCGCGCAGGACGCGGCGGTGGCCTCGCTGCGCATGGAGGACGAGCTGCTCGGCCGGGTCGGCTCGCTGGTGTCCGAGCGCACCCGGGTCGTGGGCGCGCTGCGCGCGCAGGGCTGGATCGTGCCCGAGACGCAGGCCAACTTCGTGTGGCTGCGGCTGGGGGAGCGCACCCTGGACTTCGCGGCGGCCTGCGAGGCGGCCGGGGTGGTCGTCCGGCCGTTCGCCGGTGAGGGGATGCGGGCCACGATCGGGGAGACCGAGGCCAATGACATCTTCCTCCAGGCGGCGGAGACGTTCCGCAAGGAGCTGTAGCCGAGGCCGGGAGGCGCGGGCGGACGGCCGGCCGGGGAGCGTGCACCAGCGCTCCCCGGCCGGCCGTCCGCCGTTCCCGGTGCTGCCCGTGTGGCGTTGCTCGCAGTGGGGGGACCCCCCTTCGGATCCCGACAGCCAGTACGACATAATGCTTGTGAATGTGAACGCGTTCACAAGCGTGTCCCGGTTCCTCCCGGGATTTGTGGGATTAAAGGGGCAAACTGCCGCTGTGACCACAGCGATGTAAGGAGAGACGCAGTGGACCTGGCTCTGGCGCCGGAGACCCTGGCGCGATGGCAGTTCGGCATTACGACCGTCTACCACTTCCTGTTCGTCCCCCTGACGATCTCGCTGGCGGCGCTGGTCGCCGGGCTGGAGACCGCCTGGGTGCGGACAGGCAAAGAGAAGTACCTCAGGGCCACGAAGTTCTGGGGAAAGCTCTTCCTGATCAACATCGCGATGGGAGTCGTCACCGGCATCGTGCAGGAGTTCCAGTTCGGCATGAACTGGTCGGACTACTCCCGCTTCGTCGGTGACATCTTCGGGGCGCCGCTCGCCTTCGAGGCCCTGATCGCCTTCTTCTTCGAGTCGACCTTCATCGGCCTGTGGATCTTCGGCTGGGACAAGCTGCCCAAGAAGATCCACCTGGCCTGCATCTGGATGGTCTCGATCGGCACGATCCTGTCGGCGTACTTCATCCTGGCGGCCAACTCCTGGATGCAGCACCCGGTCGGCTACCGGTACAACAAGGCCAACGGCCGCGCCGAGCTGACCGACTTCTGGCACGTGCTCACCCAGAACACGGCGCTCACCCAGGCCTTCCACACCCTGACCGCCTCCTTCCTCACGGGCGGCGCGTTCATGGTCGGCATCGCCGCCTTCCACCTGGCGCGCAAGAAGCACATCGTCACGATGAAGACGTCGCTGCGCCTCGGTCTGATCACCGTGATCGTCGGCGGTCTGCTCACCGCCGTCAGCGGCGACCAGCTCGGCAAGGTCATGTTCAAGCAGCAGCCCATGAAGATGGCCGCCGCCGAGGCGCTGTGGGACGGACAGAACTCCGCGCCGTTCTCGGTGTTCGCGTACGGCGACGTCAGCCAGGGACACAACTCCGTCGAGCTGTCGATCCCCGGGATACTGTCCTTCCTCGCCGACGACAACTTCACCTCGTACATCCCCGGCATCAACGACACCAACAAGGCCGAGCAGGAGAAGTACGGGCCCGGCGACTACCGCCCGATCATCCCCGTCACCTTCTGGGCCTTCCGCTGGATGATCGGCTTCGGGATGGCGTCCTTCGCCCTCGGCATCGTCGGACTCTGGCTCACCCGCAAGAAGTTCATGCTGCCCCAGCACCTGCGGGTGGGTGAGGACGAGGTGCCGCACCTCGTGCTCTTCAAGAACAAGGCGCTCAGCCCGAAGTTCGCCAGGCTCTACTGGCTCGCCGCCCTGTGGACGATCGGGTTCCCGCTGATCGCCAACTCCTGGGGCTGGATCTTCACCGAGATGGGCCGGCAGCCGTGGGTCGTCTACGGCGTGCTGCAAACCCGTGACGCGGTCTCCCCCAGCGTCTCGCAGGGCGAGGTGATCACCTCGATGACCGTCTTCACCCTGCTGTACGCGGTGCTCGCCGTGATCGAGGTCAAGCTGCTCGTGAAGTACATCAAGGCCGGGCCCCCCGAGCTGACCGACGACGACCTCAACCCGCCCACCAGGATCGGCGGGGACCGGGACGCCGACAAGCCGATGGCCTTCTCGTACTGAGGCCCAGGGAGCGCATCTGTCATGGAACTTCACGACGTCTGGTTCGTCCTCATCGCGGTCCTGTGGATCGGATACTTCTTCCTGGAGGGATTCGACTTCGGGGTCGGCATCCTCACCAAGCTGCTGGCCCGTGACCGCACCGAGAAGCGCGTCCTGATCAACACGATCGGACCGGTCTGGGACGGCAACGAGGTCTGGCTGCTGTCCGCCGGCGGCGCGACCTTCGCCGCCTTCCCCGAGTGGTACGCCACGCTCTTCTCCGGCTTCTACCTGCCCCTGCTGATCATCCTGGTCTGCCTCATCGTCCGGGGCGTCGCCTTCGAGTACCGGGCGAAGCGGCCGGAGGACAAGTGGCAGACGAACTGGGAACACGCCATCTTCTGGACCTCGTTGATCCCGGCGCTGCTGTGGGGTGTGGCCTTCGGCAACATCGTGCGCGGCGTGAAGATCGACGAGAACTTCGAGTACGTCGGCAACTTCTGGGACCTGCTCAACCCGTACGCGATCCTCGGCGGCCTGGTCACCCTGACGCTGTTCACCTTCCACGGCGCGGTGTTCACCGCCCTGAAGACGGTGGGCGACATCCGGATGCGGGCCAGGCGGCTGGCGCTCGTGGTCGGTCTGCTGACCGCGGTGTTCGCGCTCGTCTTCCTGATCTGGACCCAGGTGCACACCGGCGACGGCTGGTCGCTCGGCGCGATGATCGTGGCCGTGGTCACCCTGGTCGGAGCGCTCGGCGCCATCAGGATGGGGCGTGAGGGCTGGTCGTTCGCGCTGTCCGGCGTCACCATCGCGGCGGCCGTCGCGATGCTCTTCCTGGCGCTGTTCCCGGACGTCATGCCGTCCTCGCTCGACCCGGACTGGAGCCTGACGGCCTCCAACGCGTCGTCCAGCCCGTACACCCTGAAGATCATGACCTGGTGCGCGGGGATCGCGACCCCGATCGTGCTGCTCTACCAGGGCTGGACCTACTGGGTGTTCCGCAAGCGGATCGGCACGCACCACATCGCCGACGCCGCGCACTGAGCACCGGCCCGCCCGCCCCCGCACTCCGACCCGCCTACGTGAGGGTGTGTTTCACGTGAAACCGATCGACCAGCGTCTGTTCCGGTACGCCCGGGCCACCCGTGTCTTCCTGATCGCGGTGGTCGTCCTCGGCGCCGTCGGGGCGGGCCTGGTCATCGCTCAGGCGATGCTCATCGCCGAGGTGGTGGTGGGGGCCTTCCAGCACGGGTTCGACGCGGGGCGGCTCGCCACCCCGCTGCTGCTCCTCGCGGCGGTCGCCGCCGGGCGCGGGCTGGTGGCCTGGGTGACCGAGCTGGCCGCGCACCGGGCGAGCGCGGCGGTCAAGTCCGAGCTGCGCGGACGGCTCCTGGAGCGCGCCGCGCGGCTCGGCCCGGGGTGGCTCGCGGGCCAGCGCACCGGTTCGCTGGTGGCGCTCGCCACGCGGGGCGTGGACGCGCTGGACGACTACTTCTCGCGCTACCTGCCGCAGCTGGGGCTCGCGGTGGTGGTTCCGGTGGCCGTACTCGTCCGCGTCGTCACCGAGGACTGGGTGTCGGCGGCGATCATCGTCGGCACGCTGCCCCTCATCCCCGTCTTCATGATGCTCATCGGCTGGGCCACCCAGTCCCGGATGGACCGGCAGTGGCGGCTGCTGTCCCGGCTGTCGGGGCACTTCCTCGACGTGGTCGCGGGCCTGCCGACCCTGAAGGTGTTCGGCCGCGCCAAGGCGCAGGCCGAATCCATCCGCAAGATCACCGGCGAGTACCGCAGGGCGACCGTGCGCACCCTGCGGATCGCCTTCCTGTCGTCGTTCGCGCTGGAACTGCTCGCGACGCTCTCCGTCGCGCTGGTGGCCGTCACCATCGGCATGCGGCTCGTGCACGGCGAAATGGACCTGTACGTGGGCCTGGTGATCCTCGTGCTCGCGCCCGAGGCGTATCTGCCGCTGCGGCAGGTGGGCGCCCAGTTCCACGCGGCGGCCGAGGGGCTCGCGGCGGCGGAGGAGATCTTCGCCGTACTGGAGACCCCGCTGCCCGAGAGCGGCACGCGGGAGGTCCCCGCGGGCGGGGGCCTGGCCCTCGACCGGGTGACGGTCCGCCACGAGGGACGGGACGCGGACGCGGTCCGCGGCGTCTCCTTCGAGGTGGCCGAAGGGGAGACGGTCGCCCTCGTGGGACCCAGCGGGGCGGGCAAGTCGACCCTGCTCGGCGCGCTGCTCGGCTTCGTCCGGCCGTCGGCCGGCCGGGTCCTGGTGGGCGGCGCCGACCTGGCGGACCTGTCGCGGGACGCGTGGCACGCGCGCGTGGCGTGGGTTCCGCAGCGGCCGCAGCTGTACGCGGGGTCGATCGCCGACAACGTGCGGCTCGCGCGCCCCGGCGCCGACGACGCCGCGGTGCGCGGCGCCCTGCGGGACGCGGGCGCCCTGGAGTTCGTGGAGGCACTGCCCGCGGGCGTCGCGACCCGGCTCGGCGAGGACGGCGCCGGGCTCTCGGCGGGACAGCGGCAACGGCTCGCCCTGGCCCGCGCCTTCCTCGCCGACCGGCCGGTGGTGCTGCTCGACGAGCCGACCGCCGCCCTGGACGGCGAGACCGAGGCGGGCATCGTCGAGGCCGTGCGCAGGCTCGCCGTCGGCCGGACCGTCCTCCTCGTCGTGCACCGGCCCGCGCTGCTCGCCGTGGCCGACCGGGTGGTGCGCGTCGAGGCACCGGACGCGCCGGACGCCGAGCGGGTCGGCCCGGCCCCCGCGGCCCCGGCGCCCGCCGCGGTGCCCGCGCAGCCCGGGCGGCAGGCCGCCGACCGGGCAGGCGAAGCACGCGACGCGCGGCAGGGGCGCCGCCACGTCCTCGCCCGGCTCCGCGCCGCCGCCCGCCCCCGCCGCTCGCGGCTGCTCCTCGCGCTGCTGCTCGGCGCCCTCGCGCTCGGCAGCTCCGTCGGCCTGATGGCCACCTCGGGATGGCTGATCTCGCGGGCCTCCGAGCAGCCGCCGGTGCTCTATCTGATGGTCGCGGTGACGTCCACGCGCGCGTTCGGCATCGGCCGGGCCTGCTTCCGGTACGCGGAGCGGCTGGTCTCGCACGACGCCGTCCTGCGGATGCTGGCCGACACCCGGGTCGCGGTCTACCGCCGTCTGGAGCGGCTCGCGCCCGCCGGACTGCGCACCCGGAGCCGGGGTGACCTGCTGTCCCGCCTCGTCGCCGACGTGGACACGCTCCAGGACTACTGGCTGCGCTGGCTGCTGCCCGCGTCGGTGGCCGCGCTGGTCGGCGCCGGCTCGGTGGCCTTCACCGCCTGGATGCTGCCCGCCGCGGGCGCCGTCCTCGCCGCCGGGCTGCTGCTCGCCGGGGTCGGCGTGCCGCTGCTGACGGGGGCCGTGTCCCGCCGCGCCGAGCGGCGGCTGGCGCCCGCGCGGGGCGTCCTCGCGACCCGCGCCGCCGAACTGCTCACCGGCACCGCCGAGCTGACCGTCGCGGGCGCCCTGCCGCGCCGCACGGCCGAGGCCCGCGAGGCCGACTCCGCGCTGACCCGGATCGCCTCGCGCGCCGCCACCGCGACCGCGCTCGGCGACGGCCTCACCGCGCTGATCACCGGCCTCACCGTGGCCGCGGCCGCGCTCGTCGGCGTCCAGGGCGTCCGCGCGGGCCAGCTCGACGGGGTCGCGCTCGCCGTCGTGGTGCTGACCCCGCTCGCCGCGTTCGAGTCGGTCCTCGGGCTGCCGCTCGCCGTGCAGTACCGCCAGCGCGTCCACCGGAGCGCCGAGCGGGTCTACGAGGTCCTGGACGCCCCCGAGCCCGTACGCGAGCCCGAGCGGCCCGCGCCGGCGCCGCAGGAGCCCTTCCCGCTCGTGGTGCGGGATCTCGGGGCGCGCTACGAGCAAGGGGCGCGGCCCGCGCTCGCGGGCGTCGGGCTGACCCTGGAGCGGGGCCGCCGGGTGGCCGTCGTCGGCCCGTCCGGCTCCGGCAAGACCACCCTCGCGCAGGTGCTGCTGCGCTTCCTCGACCCCGAGACGGGCACGTACACGCTCGGCGGCACGGACGCCCGTGCGCTCGACAGCGACGCCGTGCGCCGGCTGGTCGGGCTCTGCGCCCAGGACGCGCACCTCTTCGACAGCTCCGTGCGCGAGAACCTGCTGCTCGCCAGGCGGGACGCCGGTGAGGGCGAGCTGCGGGCCGTGCTCGGCCGCGTACGGCTGCTGGAGTGGGCGGACGCGCTGCCCGACGGGCTCGACACCCTGGTGGGCGAGCACGCGGCGCGGCTCTCCGGCGGGCAGCGGCAGCGGCTCGCGCTGGCCCGCGCGCTCCTCGCCGACTTCCCCGTCCTCGTCCTGGACGAGCCCGCCGAGCACCTGGACCTGGAGACCGCCGACGCGCTCACCGCGGACCTGCTCGACGCGACCCGGGGACGGGCGACCGTGCTGATCACGCACCGGCTCGCCGGTCTGGACGCCGTCGACGAGGTGATCGTCCTCGACGGCGGGCGCGTCGTGCAGCGCGGCCCCTACGCCGAGCTGGCGGCCGTCGACGGACCCCTGCGGCGGATGCGGGAGCGGGAGGGCGAGACCGATCTGCTGGTGGGCGCGGGGCCGGTGGCCGGCGCCGTGGGATGAGGCGGGGGACGGCCGGCCGGCCCGCCGGGCGCCGTGCGGCGCGGTCCGCGGACGACCCCCGGGACGACCTCGACTTTCCTCGCTAAATAGGACTAACTACTCTCAAGGTCATGGCTGCACCTCCCGACCCCGCCGCACCCGACGCCCAGGCCGACTCCGACGCCGCGGCGGCCGCCGCCCTCGCCACCCGCAGCCTGCAAGGTCTGTCGACCGAGCTGACCGCGCGCGTGCCGCAGCTCCTGGAGGCGATGCGGTCCGTGGGGACCGGCCTGGAGCTGCACACCACCCTCGACCGGATCTGCGAGACCGCCGCCGAGCTGGCGGACGCCACCTACGCGGCGATCGGTGTCGTCTCCGAGGACGGCGACGGGCTCTCCGACTTCGTCTACTACGGCGTCGACGGGGAGGCGGCCGCCCGCATCGGACGGCTGCCCGACGGACACAAGGGGCTGCTCGGCGCGCTCATCCGCGACCCGGGGCCGGTGCGCCTGGCCGACCTCGCGGACGACCCGCGCTCGTGCGGCTTCCCCGCGCACCATCCGCCGATGCGGTCCTTCCTGGGCGTCCCCATCCGCGTACAGGGAGAGATCTTCGGCAACCTGTACCTCACGGAGAAGAACGGCGGCGGCGAGTTCAACGACGACGACCTCAACATGGTCCGGGTGCTCGCCACGGAGGCGGGCATCGCCATCGGCAACGCGCGCCTCTACGAAGCGGCCCGGCAGCGCGAGCGGTGGATCGACGGATCGGTGGCCGTGACCACCGCGCTGCTCTCCGGCGGCGACGCCGAGGACGCCCTCCAGGTCGTCGCCGAACAGGCCCGCCAGCTGTCCGACTCGGCCGCCGGGATCGTGCTGCTGCCCGCCGAGGAGGGCGGCATGGAGATCGTCGCCGTCGCCTCCGACGAGCCGAGCGCCATGCTCGGGGTGATCGTGCCGCCGGAGAGCGAGATCGTCGCCGAACTCCTCGACGGCCACGCCGTCTTCATCGACGACTCGGCCGGCGACCCGCGCGCCATGACCGACCTGGCGGGCGGCTTCGGCCCGGCCATGATGCTGCCGTTGCAGAGCGAGGGACGCGTCCTCGGGACGCTCGTGACGCCACGCGCGCGTGGCGGACGGCCGTTCACCGAGGCGGAGCGCACGCTCGCCACCCAGTTCGCCTCGCAGGCGGCGCTCGCGCTGATGATGGCGGAGGCGCAGCGCGACCGGGAGCGGCTCGCCGTCTTCGAGGACCGGGACCGGATCGCGCGTGACCTGCACGACCTCGTCATCCAGCGGCTCTTCGCCACCGGGATGATGCTGGAGACCGCGCAGCGCCGCTCGGTCGTGCCCGAGGTGCAGGCCGGGATCGGCAAGTCCGTCGACGAGCTGGACACCACCATCCAGGAGATCCGCACCGCCATCTTCGCCCTCCAGCAGGGTCCCGCGGAGGCGCCCTCCGGGCTGCGCACGCGCGTGCTGCGGGAGATCAACATGGCGGCCGTGCCGCTGGGCTTCAAGCCCTCGCACCGCTTCCTCGGCCCGGTCGACACGGTCGTCGGCGAACTCACCGGCAAGAACCTCATCGCCGCCCTCAGGGAGGCGCTGTCGAACGCGTTCCGGCACGCGCGTGCGGACCACATCGACGTCGTCGTGGACGCCGGCACGGTCCTGCCGGACGGGCAGCAGGGCGTACGGCTGACGGTCGCCGACGACGGGGTCGGCATCCCCGAGGGCGGGCGGCGCAGCGGCCTGAAGAACCTCAAGCGGCGGGCGGAGTCGCTGGGTGGCGACAGCTGGTACGGGCCCGGGACCGGGGACGACGGGGGCGGCACGACGGTCGTGTGGCAGGCGCCGTACTGAGAGCGCGGGGGGCGCGGGGCGCGGTGGGCCGTGGTGGGGCGGGGCGGTGTCCGGCGGCGCGGGTCCGGTCCGCCGGGCCCTGATTGGAGGTACGTTTCTGCGCCGTACGGGGCATGGCGTGCCCCGCCCGTACCAGTCCTGCGAGAGGGCGGCCGCGGGGCGGGTGACGATCCGGGACATGCGCCAAGGACCCCGTCGTGCCAGCCGCTCGCTCCTCGTACCGGCGCTGCTGATGTGCGCGCTCGTCGCCCTGGGCGGCACGCCCGCCCTCTCCGAGGGGGCGGAGGGCCCGGAGCCGAGTGCCGAGGTGGCACGCCTCCTTGAGCAGGCGTCAGCGGCGTCCCAGCGCTACGAGCAGGGGCGCAGGGCGGCGGCCGTCCAGCGGGAACGGGCGCGGAAGCTGGAACGGCTGCTCGCGCGGGAGCGACGCGAGATCGCCGCGCTCCACGACGACCTCGGCCGGATCGCCCGCGCCCAGTACCGCAGCGGTGGTGACCTCCCGCTGACGGCCCAGATGCTGCTCAGCTCCCGCCCCGAGGAGCTGATGCACGGTCAGCGCGCGGTGTGGCAGGCGGACCTGGCGGTGAACAACGCGGTGGAGAAGAGCCGGCGGGCCGAGCGGCGGCTGGCGGCGGGGCAGCGCGCGGCGTCGGCCGCGTGGCACACCCTCAGGGCGCGCACGGTGCGGCTCGCGCGCCTCAAGGAGAGCATCGGGGCCCGTCTGGAGTCGGCGCGGGCGCAGTTGCAGAGCGAGGCGGACGGGTCGGCGGCGGCGGGGCGGTGCCGCGGTCCCGTGCGGATGCGGCAGCCGAAATTTCGCTCCACGCGCGCGTGGCTGACACCGGTGACGGCGTACCGGCTGTCCGCGGGCTTCGACAGCGCGGGCGCGCACTGGGCGCACCGGCACACCGGGCAGGACTTCGCGGTCGGCATCGGCACGCCGGTGCGGGCCGCCGGGGCCGGGCGGGTGGTCAGCGTGTCCTGCGGCGGCGGCTTCGGCATCGAGGTCGTCGTGCGCCACCCCGGCGGCTACTACACGCAGTACGCGCATCTCGCGGCCGCCGCCGTCGACCAGGGCGAGAGGGTCAGGGCCGGGCAGTGGCTCGGGCAGGCCGGCACCACCGGCAACTCGACGGGGCCGCACCTGCACTTCGAGGTGCGGCTCACGCCCTATCTGGGGTCGGGGATCGACCCGGTGAGGTGGTTCGCCGAGCGGGGCGTCAGGCTGTAGCGCGGGCCGCCAGCAGCTCCTCGATGACGCGGGCGACACCGTCCTCGTTGTTGGTCGCCGTCACGCCGGTCGCGACGGTGAGCACGTCGGGGTGGGCGTTGCCCATCGCGTAGGAGGTGCCCGCCCAGGCGAGCATCTCCATGTCGTTGGGCATGTCGCCGAACGCCACGACCTCGGCCGGGGAGATGCCGCGCTCGCGGCAGCACAGTTCGAGCGTGCTCGCCTTGGAGACGGTGCGGGCGCTGATCTCCAGCAGGGCGCTCGGGCTGGACCGGGTGACGGCCGCCAGGTCGCCGACGGCGGTGCGGGCCAGCGCCAGGAACGCGTCCGGGGCGAGGTCCGGGTGGTACGCCAGCAGCTTGAGCACCGGCTGGTCGGCGACGTCCGAGTCCCCCGCGAGCAGCTTCTCGGCGGGCGCGACGCTCTCCCCCGGCTCCACGTGCAGCGGCGGGTACGTCGGCTCGTGGTGCAGGCCGCCGGTCCGCTCGACGGCGAACGCGGTGCCCGGCGCGGCCGCGCGCAGGACCCGTACGACCTCCAGGGTGTCCGGCACCGCCAGGTCACGGATCTTGGCGAAACGATACTTCCCAGGGCCTTCGTGCAGGTCCACGACGGCGGCCCCGTTGCCGCAGATGGCCAGGCCGTGGCCGTGGACGTGCGCGCTGACGACGTCCATCCAGCGGGCGGGCCGGCCGGTCACGAAGAAGACCTCGATGCCGGCCTCCTCGGCGGCGGCGAGCGCGGCGACCGTCCGCGGGGAGACGGTCTTGTCGTCGCGCAGCAGTGTGCCGTCGAGGTCCGTGGCGATCAGCCGGGGCGCGGAGGGGGCCGGGAGCCGGGTCCCTGGAGTCGATGAGGTCACCGCCCCATCGTCCCGCATCTGCGCGCACGGCCGTGCGGCGGGGCGCGCAGATGAGTGGGGTGCCGGTTCGGGGGCCCGGAGGGGTTCGGGGCGATGGGGGCTCATCGGTGGGGGTGCGTCAGGGGAGTGCTGGGGGTGGCGGTGCGGGTCTGGGGGTGCGGGGAAGTGGGGGTGCGGGGAGGTGGCGGTGCAGCGGCGGTGGAGGCGTGTCGGTGGCGTGCGGGGGTGGCGTCGGGGCGCCGGAGGCGCGCGGTGGGTGGCCACCGCGGGGACGTGGGCGGGCCGTCGTAGGCTCGGCGGTATGGAACTCCGTCTCAGCACCGTCATCCTCCCTGTCGACCGATGGCACGAAGGAGGGCGTGCGAAGTGGCGGGCCGCCGAGGAACTCGGGTTCCATGCCGCGTACACCTACGATCACCTGTCCTGGCGCACGTTCCGGGACGGTCCGTGGTTCGGGGCGCTGCCCACGCTGACCGCCGCGGCGGCCGTCACCGAGCGGCTGCGGCTGGGCACGCTCGTCACGTCGCCGAACTTCCGGCACCCGGTCACGCTCGCGAAGGAGCTGATCTCCCTCGACGACGTCTCCGGCGGCCGGATCACCCTGGGGATCGGCGCGGGCGGCACCGGCTTCGACGCGACGGCACTCGGCCAGGAGCCCTGGTCGGCGCGTGAGCGGGCCGACCGCTTCGGCGAGTTCGTGCCGCTGCTGGACCGGCTGCTGACCGAGGACGCCGTCTCGTGGGCGGGCGACCACTACACGGCGGTCGAGGCCCGCAACATCCCCGGCTGCGTCCAGCGGCCGCGGCTGCCGTTCGCGGTGGCCGCGACCGGTCCGCGCGGAATGCGGCTGGCGGCCCGGCACGGGCAGGCGTGGGTGACCACCGGGGATCCGAAGCTGTACGAGTCCGGCACGTCCGAGGAGTCGGTGCGGGCCGTGGGCGGACAGCTCGACCGGCTCTCCGACGCGTGCTCCGCGATCGACCGCGACGCGGCCGAGCTCGACAAGATCCTGCTCACGGGCTTCACCCCGGACCGCACGGGCCCGCTGGAGTCCGTCGACGCCTTCGTCGACTTCGCCGGCCGCTACGCGGCGCTGGGCATCACCGAGCTGGTCGTCCACTGGCCCATCCCCGACTCGGACTTCGCCGCCGACCAGGGCGTCTTCGAGAAGATCGCCGTCGAGGCCCCCGCTCAGCTCCGCTGAGCGCCGGGGGGCTGCGGCGTCATGGGGCGGCGTCGGGGTCGTAGCTGCGGAGGATGCCCACGAACCGGTCGAGCAGGACGGTGGCCTCGTCGTCCGGATATCCGCTGTTGAAGTGCATGACGCCGTTGCGGACGTCCTTCACGCGGCGGAGCAGGCCGACGAAGTGGCCGCGATCCACGCCGGGCCAGTTGAGCTTCCGCCAGCGTTCCTCGTCGTCGAGCAGGCGGATGTACTCGCCGAACATCAGCTGGTCCACCTGCCGGCGTCGGCGGTCCTTGTGCACCTTGCGCACGTCCTCCTCGCCGTACGCCCGGCCGAGGCAGCGGCGCAGGCGTCGTTCGATCTCGCCGAGCACGAAGAACGGACGGGCGATGACCACGAACTGGTCGGCGAGGTCCGCCGCGGTGACGATGCCGGTCACCGAGCCCGTGGTGTCGCGGACCAGGACGAATCCGTAGGCCCGGATCATGGGGACCAGGGGCAGGAGGTACGCGTTCGACTCGACCGCGTGGTACTCGCTGGTGAGCGAGTTCCGGACCGTGGCGTCCCGGCCGGTGGCGTGCATATGGGCGATCGAGGCCCAGGTGACGACGCCTGTCAGGGTGCCGACGCCGTCGAGGACCGGCAGCTGGGAGAAGCCGCGTTCGGCCATGATGCCCATGGCTCGGGGCAGGGTGTCGTCGGGCGTGACGGAGATGACGCCGCTGCGGGCCGAGCGGAAGGCGCCGACCCTCAGCGCGGTCTGCGGCAGGAGCCCGACGGGGTCCTCGCTCGGCGTTGCGGCGTCCGCCGACTCGTCGGGGTGTGTGGTGGCTGAGGTGTCTGTGGTGCCTCCGTTGCCTGCGGTGTCTCTGGTGTCCGTGGTGGCTCGGGTGCCTTCGGTGCCTTCGGTGGCTCTGGTGCCTTCAGTGGCTCGGGTGTCTTCGGTGCCCTCGGCCCGTCGTCCGCCCTGTTCCGTGTGCTGGGCGCCGTCCGGGCCCGTGGGGCGCTCCGGGGGCGCGGCGTCCTGTCCCGCGACCTCGCCGATCGTGTGCTCCGGTGCGGGGTGGCCGGTGTCGCCGTCGGACACCGGCACCACGCGGATCTCTCCGTCGAGCGGCCCGACGGAGAGGTCGGGCACCGTGGTCAGCCCGGCGTTGCCCAGGTCGACCGCGATACGGGACACCGCCGCGTGGTTGCGGAAGCGGATGTCCCAGCGCGCGAGCAGCTGGCGGCGGCTCAGCGTGGCACCGGCGAGCCCCGCCACGTCGCGTTCACCCGAGATCGACATCGGCGCCTTCTCGTACGGTCGCCTTGCCCATCGCCCGCTCCACGAGGCTCAGCAGGCGCCCGGCCCGGTCCCGGTAGAACGAGTCGAAGTCGTCGTCGCGGAGGGCCTTCGGGCTGATGTGGTGGGTCTCGATCATGTCGTCGAGCCAGTCGCCGCTGATGGCTGCCGCCCTCTCCAGGGCGACGAGGTAGACGGAGGGGGCGTTGCCGCCGACGCTCTGGTGCGTCTCGGACGAGAGGGCGGTCTTGTTGACGATGCTGGTCATCCGGGCGCCGTCCGCTCCCTGCCGTTCGAACCACGCCTTGGGGAAGACCTGCCGGATGTCGACGTTCCAGCCGATCAGGTTCTGCTCGCTGATGGTCTCGTCCGGGTGGAGCCAGTCCGCCGCGCCCTCCTTCATCAGCAGCGCGTAGATGCCCTTGTAGGCGGCGCTGTTGCGCGAGGTCAGCCGGTGCAGGCGCTGTTCCTGGAAGGACGCCTCGGCGATGGTGTCCGGCTCCGGGCCGCCGTCCCTCAGCCAGGCGACGACCTGGTCCACGTCGCGGACGAACCGGGTGTCGGTGACGCCTCCGTACAGTTCGCCCAGCACACCGCACCAGTACCAGCGGGCCAGGCCGTCCCTGATGGCCGGGTCCTCGCAGTTCTCGCGGCCCAGGAGGGTGGCGATGGCGGCGAGCGGTACGAGCTGCGAGCCGTACGGCAGGTCCCGCTCCTTGAAGACGTGCTGCGAGGCGAGGAACTTGCCGACCCAGGCGAAGGCGCTCGTGACCTTGGGCGCGAGCGCGCAGTAGTCGTCCAGCGGCAGGTGCAGCAGGTCGCGGCGCTTGCAGCTGACCGCGGGCGGGTTGGCCGAGCCCGGATTGGCCGCCAGGAACTGCTGCTTGCGTTCCCAGGTCTGCACGAGGGCGATCGTCTGGAGGAAGTCCAGGCTGGTCAGCCCGGTCTCGTGCCGGCTGTCGGCGTCGATGGAGCCGAGGACGGGGCAGCTGCTGCTGAGCATCTGCTTGGCCGACCGCCAGTCCTCGCTGAGGCTGAAGTCCCGGCCGTGCTCCCGGCTGTATCGATCGTCCCCGGCGTAGGTCGCGGTGAGCAGTTCGAACACGTTCAGGACCACGCCGCCGGTGTTGACCCGCTCGAAGACCGAGCAGACGGCGTCCTTCTGGGTCTCTCTCGGCAGCCGGATCAGCGGCACCTTGAAGCCCTTGACCGTGTCGATGACCCGCGCCTGGAACGCGGACCAGATGTCCCAGCGGTCCTCGGACGCGCTGACGTAGGTGCGCTGCCACCTGCCGGTGGCATCGGCGTCGAACACCAGGTTGAGAGGGAAGAAACCGGCCCGGCACTCGGCTTCCCTGCTGGTCAGATCGAGGTGCGTCCGTCCGAAGGCGCCGCGCAGCAGCCGGTCCGCGGGGACGGATCGGATCGCCTCGTCCCGGTCGGCCTTCTCGTCCACGGCCAGCGCGATGTCGATGTAGTACCACCGCTGGGTGGGCTTGTTGCGCGCGTCGCTCGTCTCCACCGGCCGGTCCGAGCGCAGCGCCTGGAACAGCGAGGTCAGCCGCTGCTGCCCGTCGAGCAGGAGCTGCTCGGGCACGGTGCCGGGCGCCACCACGGTTCCGTACAGCGGGCGGGCCCTGAACTGCGCCTCGCCGCCCGTGTCCAGGGTCATGGCCACGCCCAGTGGGTAGTCGAGCGTCACCGTGGCCAGCAGGGCGCGGATCCGGTCGTCGTCCCACTTCCACTGACGTTGGAAGTCCGGCAACTGGATCTTCCCGGCCGCGACGTCCTCCAGCATCCGGCCCAGGCTCGGGCCATCCAGCGCCACCACGTGTACCCCCAGGTTCGTACGGGCGCCGCCTCGTCCCGCCCCACGGCTCCGGTGCATGGCTCCGGTGCGGTGCTCCGGCGTACGGCTCCGGCCCGCGGACGTACCGGCGACGGGCATGTCCCATCGGATCATGCCCGAAGCACGCCCGCAGGCGAAGGCGTTTGCCGCAATCGTCGCGATACCGCCACTGGCAACACGCGCTGTTGCAGCGGCAGTTGATCGAACGTCAGCTCGTCCCTGGCGACGCATGGTGCGGCGGATCGGGCCCGGACCCGGTTCAGGCCCCGGCCCTGGCCGGTTCCGGTTCCGGTTCCGGTTCCGGCCCGGTCGGCTCAGCGCACGCGCGCGCTCATCCAGCGGGTGAGGCCGATCGACGGCAGGTGTTCCTTGTACGTGCGGTCTCCGGGGAGGGAGACGACGAGGCGGTAGCCGGGCGGGAAGCGGCGGCCCCGGACGTGGGCGCGGTCGGTGTAGCAGGCGCGCAGGAACGCCGGTACCTCCTCGCGCGGGATGTCGTGGAACTCGACGCCCTCGACCTTGATCAGCGCGTCGTCCTCGGGGAAGAGCCGCACGTCGATGCGGGGGGTGCCGCCCAGTTCCACGTAGGCCTCGTGGGGCAGGGAGCCGTCGGGGTCGGTGGTGACGCCCAGGCCGGCGTGGCTGCGGCGGGAGGTCTGGTCGGCACCGATGTCGTGCGTGACCTCGATCTCCAGGTTGAACTCGCGGGCTATCTCGCGCAGCGCGTCGACGGCCGTCTCGGTGGTGGGCAGCGGGGGAAACAGGTGGTCCATACCTGTTGATGATGCCGCAACGGGTCCCGTCGTTCCGCGGGAACGTCAGGAGAAGCGCAGGTAGCGCGGGGGAACGGCGGCGGTGAGCCAGACGCCGTTGGCGCTCACGCGGAAGACGTGGCCGTCGCGGTGCATCGCGCCCGCGTCGACCGGGAGCACGACCGGGCGGCCGCGCCGGGCGCCGACGCGGGTGGCCGTGCCGCGGTCCGCCGACAGGTGTACGTCGTGCCGGTCCATGGGGCGCAGGCCCTCGGCGCGGATCGCGTCGAGGAAGCGGGCGACGGTGCCGTGGTAGAGGTACGCGGGCGGTTCGGCCGGGGCGAGGCCCAGGTCGACGTCGATGGTGTGGCCCTGGTTGGCGCGGATCCGGGTGCCGTCGATGGTGAAGCGCCGTTTGTCGTTCGTGGCGACGACGTGGTCGAGCTCGGTGCGGGTGATCGGGAACCGGTGCGCGGCGGTGGCGGCGAGCAGGTCGCCGATCTCCACCCAGCCGGCCTCGTCGGGGGTGAGCCCGAGCCGCTCGGGCTGATGGCGCAGGTGTGTGGAGAGGTACTTCGACACCTTCACGGTGCGTTGTTCATCCAGGGGCTCCGGCATGGTGTCAGGGTGCCGGACGGCCGGTGAAAATTCCTCCCGATTTCGGGCTCGCATGTTTGATCCACAAGCAAGTCCAGTTATCCACAGGGTATTTGGCGATTCTGTGGACAAGTGGCGCCGGTTATGGTGCACTTGACCAACAAGGTGTCATTTGTCGTGACTTGCGGTCAATGCGTCCAATGTACGTGCTTGTACTTCCCGTTGGGCGGCGGCCGCGACGAACGCCGACACGTTCTCGGCGCCAACCAGCGCGCTCACGGCCCGCATTGTCTCGGCCGGTACCGCGACGGCCTGCGGTTCGTCGCTCGGCGGGTGCACCGGGCCCGCCGACAGGTGCCGGTGCAGATGGCGGGTCGCGAACAGGCGCATGGCCCGCGCCAGTTCGGCATCGACGGACTGCTGGGCGAGCGGACGCAGCCGACGGACCAGCGACGCCGCTTCGGCCGCTTCCGCGTCGGTCGGCGGCTGCGGGCCGAGATAGCGCGCGAAGACATGCTCGGTCGTGAACTCCAGGAAACGGGCCGCTATGTGCTCGACCTGACCCCTCAACTCCCGCAGATGGCTGGAGATCGCCGACAGCGGAACACCGGCCGCATACAACTCCACCGCGACGGCCAGCTCTTGCGGGCTCGGGACCAGGAACTCGTCGTCCGTGTCCGGGACCCGCTCCAGCACTCCCAGGTCGATCGCGTCCCGCACGGCGGCCTCGTCGGGGTCGCCGCCGAACCGCTCGTCGAGCTCGGCCCGGGTGATACGGCCCGCCCGCTCGTCCGTCCACGGCTTGTCGACCTCGGCGACCAGGCCGAGGACACCGCCGAGGCCGCGCCCCGCGTCCCAGGCCTCCAGGAGTTCCTTGATGGACGCCAGTGTGAAGCCCCGGTCGAGGAGGTCGGCGATCTGGCGCAGCCGGGCCAGATGCGTGTCCGTGTACACGTTGGCCCGGCCGCGGCGCTCGGGACGCGGCAGCAGCCCGCGGTCCTGATAGGCGCGGATCGTCCGGACCGTGGCGCCGCTGTGGTGGGCCAGGTCCTCGATCCGGTACTCGGCGGCCGGCTGCCCCGCTCGCTCCGTCACAGCCCACGTCCCTCGGTCGTACCGGTCATTCGGCGGAAGGTCCCGGTCCGCTCACGCGATCGCCGAACGTCCGATCGCCCCGGCCGCGGCCCTGGCCGCCGGTGAGACGGCCAGATACGCGACGGCCCTGCGCAGCGAACCCTCCTGCGAGGGATGGTACGACCGGCGCAGATAACGGGGTATGGCCCCACCCAGGTCGCGCCAGGACGGCAGCAGCCCCTTGCGCACCGCCCGATTGTGCTCCGCCAGGGAGTAGCGAAGCCGGCCGGCGAGCTGCGGGTCGTGGCGGATCAGGTAGGCGGCGCCCCAGGCCCACAGGTAGAGCATCACCGGAGCGGTGACGGCCATGCCGGCGACCCGGCGGGCGTAGCGCGGCAGGCCCGCGCCGCCGCAGTGCTGGTACATGTCGAAGGCGACCGCGCGGTGCTCGACCTCCTCCGCGCCGTGCCAGCGCAGCAGGTCCAGCATGACCGGGTCGCAGTGCGCGCGGTCGAGCGCGTCGGCGCGCAGCACCCAGTCGCCCAGGACCGCCGTGAACTGCTCGATCGCCGCGACGACCGCCAGCCGGTGGCGCAGCCATTCCCGCTCCGGTATCGGCATCCCCAGGGGTGGCCGCTCGCCGAGCAGCCGCTCGAAGAGGAAGTCGACGTACCGGGTGTAGTCGGCCGTCTCCAGCTTCTGGGCCGCCAAGTGCTCCAGCACGTGGGTGTGCTGGACGCTGTGGGTCGCCTCCTGGCCCATGAACCCCTTCACGTCGCGCAGCAGCGCGGGGTCCTGGACCAGGGGCAGCCCCTCCTTGAAGACCTTCACGAACCAGCGCTCGCCCGCGGGCAGCAACAGATGCAGCACGTTGATGACGTGGGTGGCGGTCGGCTCGCCCGGTATCCAGTGCAGGGGCGTCGACTCCCAGTCGAAGGAGACCCGCCGCGGGGCGATCGCGTGCTGCTCCGGACCGCCGGGACCCTCGGGACCCTCCGGGCGCTCCGGGTGGGCGGGGTCCTGCGGGCGGTCCCGGTGCTCCGCCGCCGCGCTCACAGCGGGGGCTCCAGCCGGGCGACGGCCCGCAGGGCCCTGGGGGTGAAGCGCGACATGAGATGGGCGCTGCGGGCCTCCGGGGTGACCGGGACGACCGCCTTGTCGTGCACGACGGCGGCGAGGATCGCGTCGGCCACCTTCTCCGGCGGGTAGTTGCGCAGACCGTACAGGCGGGACGACTTCTTCTGCCGGCGCTCCTCCTCGGCACGGTCGGCGCCGACGAACCGGGCTGTCGACGTGATGTTCGTGTTCACCAGGCCCGGACAGATCGCGGAGACGCCGATGCCCTGCCCGGCCAGCTCCGCGCGCAGGCACTCGCTGAGCATCAGGACCGCCGCCTTGGAGGTCGAGTAGGCGGGCAGGGCCTTCGACGGCTGGTACGCGGCCGCGGACGCGGTGTTCACGATGTGGCCGCCCTGAGCGCGCTCCGCCATCTGCTTGCCGAACAGCCGGCAGCCGTGGATGACCCCCCACAGATTCACGTCGAGGACCTTCTTCCAGTCCTCGGGGGTGGTGTCGAAGAAGGAGCCCGACAGGCCGATCCCCGCGTTGTTCACCAGGACGTCGACCACCCCGTACTCGGCGGCGACCTTCTCGGCGAGCTTCTCCATCGCCTGCTCGTCCGCGACGTCGACGGTCTCCGCCCAGGCCTCGGGGGCACCGACGAGCCGCGCCATCTCGGCCGTGCGCGCGGCGCTCTCGGCGTCCCGGTCGACGGCGATCAGCCGCGCGCCGGCCTCGGCGAACGCGAACGCGGTGGCCCGCCCGATGCCGCTGCCCGCCCCGGTGACGAGCACCAGCTGGCCGCCGAACCGCTCCGCGTACTTGCCGTCGGCCGTCCTGCGCTGCACGGGCACCCCGTCCTCCTGCTCCTCGGTCGCGGTGACGAACTCGCCGATCCACGCGGTGAGCTGGTCGGGACGGGTGCGCGGCACCCAGTGCTTGGCCGGCAGCGTGCGGCGCGTCAGCCGCGGCGCCCACACCTCCAGCCGGTCGTACAGCTTCGGCGACAGGAAGGCGTCGCCGAGCGGCGTGATGAGCTGCACGGGCGCGTGCGCGTACGCGTCCTCGCGCGGGTGGGAGAGCCGCGCCCGGACGTTGTCCCGGTAGAGCCAGGCGCCGTGCGCGGCGTCCGAGGGCAGCGACGCCGTCGGGTAGTCGCCGGCCGGGATCCGCTCCACGCGCTCCAGGATCTTCGGCCAGCGCTTGCCGAGCGGCCCGCGCCAGGCCAGCTCCGGCAGGACGGGCGTGTGCAGCATGTACACGTACCAGGACTTGGCGCCCTGCCCGAGCAACTGGCCCACCCTGCGCGGTGTGGGCCGCTTCACGCGCTGCTTGATCCAGTGCCCGAAGTGGTCGAGGGACGGCCCCGACATCGAGGTGAAGGACGCGATCCGGCCCTCGGTGCGGCGTACCGTGACGAACTCCCACGACTGCACCGAGCCCCAGTCGTGCCCCACCACGTGGACCGGCCGGTCGGGGCTCACCGCGTCGATGACCGCCACGAAGTCGTCGGTCAGCTTCTCCAGGGTGAAGCCGCCGCGCAGCGGCTTGGGCGCGGTGGAGCGCCCGTGGCCGCGGATGTCGTAGAGCACCACGTGGAAGCGGTCCGCGAGGCGGGTGGCGACCTCCGACCAGACCTCCTTGGAGTCGGGGTAGCCGTGCACGAGGACGACGGTCGGCCGTGCCGCGTCACCCAGCTCCACCACGCACAGCTCGACGCCGCCCGTGTGCACCCGGCGCTCGCGCGCCCCGTGGATCGTCGTCAGGTCCGCCATCAGATGTCCTCCGCCCAGCGCCGCACGTGCGGCAGATCGTCGTCGAGCCAGAAGGCGCTCTCCTCGGGGTCCGCGGAGTCCGTGACCACGAGGATCTCCTCGAACTTCGCGCCCGTGCCCCGGAATCCGAGGTGGGGTTCCACCGCCCACAGGCCGGGCCGGGGCGGATGGTCGGAGAAGCGGTACGGCGACCACAGCGGTGACCAGCCGTCCCGGTGCCCGTGCAGTGCGTCGCTCGCCAGGCCCTTCAGCGACTGCGTGCCGAAGCCGAAGAGCGTCGGGTTGAACCGGCGCTCCGCGACCCGGTCGACCTTGTGGGCGATCACCCCGAACGGGTAGGCCCGGTGCCGGTTCGCATACCCCTGCCGGACCATCAGCCGGTCGACGCTCTCGTAGATCTCGCGCAGCGGGCGCCGCTCGCGCACCTCGCGCAGCAGCAGCTCGCGGTGCGCCTCCAGGTCCGCGAGCAGCTTGTCGTGCACAGGATCGAGCCCGAGGCAGCCCGAATAGCCGATGTCCGCGGTGTAGCCCTTGAAGACCGGGGCCATGTCGAGGATGAACGGCATCCCCGGCTCCAGCCTGCGGTTCGTGGGGAAGAACTGGAGCGGTATCCGGAAGTTCACGAACGCCGTGCGGTCCCCGAACCAGGCGAAGGGCAGATGGAACCAGTCCCGCACGCCGCGCTCGCGCAGCCACTCCCGCTGCATCCGCGCCGCCTCGCGCTCGGTCACCCCGGGCTTCAGCTGCGCCGCGACGGCCTCCGCGCACTCGTACGCGAGCGTCTGCACCTCCCGGAACCCCCGCAGCTCCGCGGAGAGTTCACGTACCACTGCTGAGGTCATGCCACCGTCCGTCCGTGTCACGGCCGCCCGGACCCGGTCGCCGGGGCCGTCGCCGTACGCGCTCGTAACTTGACACTGATGAATGTGACAATGGCTGGCGGCGACGTCAAGGGGCCTGCGCAAGTCTGTGGAGAACCTCCCGGTTGTGGACGGCGCCGCACCCGGCACGGGTGACCCTCCCCGCGAGGACGGGCTACTCGGGGATGACCCCTACGGACCCGTAATACTCAGGTCTCATACGAGGTCGACACCCTGGTCTGACGCGTGGTGTGGCGTGCGCCACTACCTTCGAAGACGTGACTGTGATCGCGACCGAAAGCCTGAGCAAGCGGTTCCCCCGGGTGACCGCGCTTGACCGGCTGACCATGGACATCGGGCCCGGAGTGACCGGGCTCGTGGGAGCCAATGGCGCCGGCAAGTCCACCATGATCAAGATCCTGCTGGGTCTGTCCCCGGCGACGGAGGGCCGTGCCGAGGTGCTCGGGCTCGACGTCGCGACCAAGGGCGCCGAGATCCGCGAGCGGGTCGGGTACATGCCGGAGCACGACTGCCTGCCACCCGACGTCTCGGCCACCGAGTTCGTCGTCCACATGGCGCGCATGTCCGGCCTGCCCCCCACCGCGGCGCGCGAGCGCACGGCCGACACACTGCGCCACGTCGGCCTGTACGAGGAGCGCTACCGCCCCATCGGCGGCTACTCGACCGGGATGAAGCAGCGCGTGAAGCTGGCCCAGGCCCTCGTCCACGACCCGCAGTTGGTCTTCCTGGACGAGCCGACGAACGGCCTGGACCCCGTTGGCCGCGACGACATGCTCGACCTGATCCGCCGGGTGCACAGCGACTTCGGCATCTCGGTGCTCGTCACCTCGCACCTGCTGGGCGAGCTGGAGCGCACCTGCGACCACGTCGTCGTCATCGACGGCGGCACGCTGCTGCGCTCCAGCTCCACCACCGACTTCACCCAGTCCACGGCGACCCTCGCGATCGAGGTCACCGACAGCGACGAACACCCGGACGGGACCGGCGCGTTGCGCGAGGCCTTCGCCCGGCGCGGCATCGAGACCACCTCCGGCGGGGAACTGCCCGGCGCGGGCCACACGGTGCTCATCACCGCGCAGGGGGACGAGACCTACGACATCGTGCGCGACGTCGTCGCCGACCTCGGCCTGGGGCTCGTCCGCATGGAGCAGCGCCGGCACCACATCGCGGAGGTCTTCCGGCCGACCACCGAGGAGCCCGCCGCCGACGGGCCGGCCACCGAGCGGGCCGCGGCCTGGGCCGCCACCGCCGCCGCACAGCAGACGGGAGGCGCGCGCGATGAGCGTTGAGCCCTTGAGCACCCAGATCCACAACATCGGCTACCGCCACTACGACGGCCCGCGCCTGGGCCGCGCGTACGCCCGCCGCTCGCTCTTCTCGCAGAGCCTGCGCGGCGCGTACGGACTGGGCCGCTCGGCCAAGTCGAAGGTGCTGCCGATGCTGCTCTTCGTCGTGATGTGCCTCCCCGCACTGATCATGGTCGCGGTCGCTGTCGCCACCAAGGCAAAGGACCTCCCGCTCGACTACACGCGCTACGCGATCGTCCTCCAGGCGGTCATCGGCCTGTACGTCGCCTCGCAGGCGCCCCAGGCCGTCTCGCGCGACCTGCGCTTCAAGACGGTGCCGCTGTACTTCTCGCGCCCCATCGAGCGCGTCGACTACGTGGCGGCGAAGTACGCGGCCATGGCGTCGGCCCTGTTCATCCTCACGGCGGCGCCGCTGATCGTGCTCTACGTGGGCGCGCTGCTCGCCAAGCTCGACTTCACCGACCAGACCAAGGGATTCGGCCAGGGACTGGTGTCCGTGCTGCTGCTGTCGCTGCTCTTCGCCGGGATCGGCCTCGTCGTCTCCGCCGTCACACCGCGCCGCGGCTTCGGCATCGCCGCGGTCATCGCCGCCCTGACCATCTCCTACGGAGCGGTCTCCACCGTCCAGGCCATCGCCGACAGCCAGGACAACGGCAGCGCGGTGTCCTGGCTCGGCCTCTTCTCCCCGATCACCCTCATCGACGGCGTGCAGACCGCCTTCCTGGGCGCCACGTCCGCCTTCCCCGGGGAGCACGGCCCCTCCGCCGGCCAGGGCGTGGTCTACCTGCTCGTCGTCCTCGCCCTCGTCGCCGGCTCCTACGGCCTGCTGATGCGCCGCTACCGGAAGGTCGGACTGTGACCGCCATCGAAATCGACCACGTCTCCCGGTGGTTCGGCAATGTCGTCGCCGTCAACGACGTGACGATGACCATCGGCCCCGGCGTCACCGGCCTCCTCGGGCCCAACGGCGCGGGAAAGTCCACGCTGATCAACATGATGGGCGGGTTCCTCGCCCCGTCGAACGGCACGGTCACCCTCGACGGACAGCCGATCTGGCGCAACGAGCAGATCTACCGCCACATCGGCATCGTCCCCGAGCGCGAAGGCATGTACGACTTCCTCACGGGCGTCGAATTCGTCGTGGCCAACGCCGAGTTGCACGGCCTCGGCAAGAAGGAGGCGCAGCGGGCGCTCGCCACGGTCGAGATGGAGTACGCGCAGGACCGCAAGATCTCGACGTATTCCAAGGGCATGCGGCAGCGCGTGAAGATGGCCTCCGCGCTCGTCCACGACCCGTCGGTGCTGCTCCTGGACGAGCCGTTCAACGGGATGGACCCGCGCCAGCGCATGCAGCTCATGGACCTGCTGCGCCGCATGGGCGGCGAGGGCCGCACCGTGCTGTTCTCCTCGCACATCCTCGAAGAGGTCGAGCAGCTGGCCTCCCACATCGAGGTGATCGTCGCCGGACGGCACGCGGCCAGCGGTGACTTCCGCAAGATCCGCCGCCTGATGACCGACCGGCCGCACCGCTATCTGATCCGCTCCAGCGACGACCGGGCCCTGGCCGCCGCGCTGATCGCGGACCCCTCGACGGCCGGCATCGAAGTCGACCTGAAGGAGGGTGCGCTGCGGATCCAGGCCGTCGACTTCGGCCGGTTCACGGCGCTGCTGCCGCGGGTCGCCCGGGAGCACGGCATCCGCCTGCTCACCGTCTCGCCGTCCGACGAGTCCCTCGAGTCCGTCTTCTCTTATCTGGTCGCGGCCTAGTCACGGCACAGGAGGCCCTGATGTACGACCCCACTGTCGCCCGGCTCACCTACCGGGCTCTGCTCGGCCGCCGCCGGGCCCTCATCCTCTTCGCGCTGCCCCTGCTGCTCATCGTGATCTCCGGGCTGGTCCGCGGGCTCACCGGAGCCGACGACCAGACGGCCGCCGACGTGCTCGGCGGGTTCGCGCTCGCCACGATGGTGCCGCTGATCGGTGTCATCGCGGGCACCGGCGCGATCGGCCCCGAGATCGACGACGGATCGGTCGTCTATCTGCTGGCCAAGCCGGTCAAGCGGCCCACGATCATCTTCACCAAGCTGATCGTCGCCATCGCCGTGACCATGGTGTTCTCGGCCGTCCCGACCCTCGTCGCGGGCCTGATCCTGAACGGGAACGGGCAGCAGATCGCCGTCGCCTACACGATCGCCGCCCTCGTGGCCTCGATCGCGTATGCCGCGATCTTCCTGCTGCTCGGCACGGTCACCCGGCACGCGGTCGTCTTCGGCCTCGTGTACGCCCTCGTCTGGGAGGCGCTGTTCGGCTCGCTGGTGTCCGGGGCGCGCACGCTCAGCGTCCAGCAGTGGTCCCTCGCCGTGGCCCACAAGGTGACCGGCGGCGACCTCGTCACCTCGGACGTCGGGCTGCCGCTCGCCACGGTGCTGCTGGTGGCCGTGACCGGCCTGGCGACCTGGTACGCGGGCCAGAAGCTGCGCTCGCTGACGCTGGCGGGGGAGGAGTAGGCGCGGGGAGGAACCCGGGCGGGAACCCGGGGAGGAAGGAGCAGACCCGGCCCGTCCGGCCCCGGCGCCGTCCTCACGCCGCCCTCACCCTCCCATCGGCACACTGGTGGGAGGGCGCACCGCCCGATATGCACCCACCTGTCCCGACACCCCGCCCCGCCCCGACACCCCGCCCCGACACCCCGCCCCGACACCCCGCCCCGACACCCCGCCCCGACGACCCGCCCCGACACCTGTCCTGACACTGCGTCCCGCCACTCAGTCCCGGAGCCGACACCCGAGGAGGACCGCCATGACCGAGGGCCGCGACACCTGGGACGACGTGGTCCTGGACGCCGACTTCATCCGCGACGCGGAGACGGCCGAGCCGTCCGCCCGCGCCCGCATGCTGACGGCCCGCTGGAGCCGACAGGCCCCCGAGCCGGAGCCCTGGCGGTCCGACGAACCGCCGGCGGGATGGTTCTTCAGCAAGGCGCGGCGCAGACGGTGGCGCCGCCGGTGATCGCCCGGAATCAATTCGGTGGCGGTGGGCCCGGCGGGGCGGGACAGTGGTGGAGCCACCATGCCGGTGCCGTTCCTCCGCCACCGGCGTCCTTCCACGGGGAGAGGAGCACGGCGATGACCGTCACCGGTCCGTCGGGCTTCCGACAGGGCAGCCCGAGGCGAGCTCCGGAGTAGTCACTGCACTCCGTGGAGCCCCGCCCCGGGGGCGCTGCCCGGGGCGGCCGCTTCGAGCACGTGCCCTCGGCGGCACGTGGGCCGCCCACCCCGGGGGACGGGCCCGGCCCGCGACGCGGGGGTCAGGCTCCCAGCAACCGCTCCAGGACCACCGCGATGCCGTCCTGCGCGTTGGACGTCGTCACCTCGTCGGCGACGGCCTTGAGCTGGCTGTGCGCGTTGGCCATCGCCACGCCGTGGGCGGCCCAGCCGAACATCGGAATGTCGTTGGGCATGTCGCCGAACGCGATGGTGTCCACGGCCTTCACACCCAGGCGGCGGGCCGCCAGCGACAGCCCCGTGGCCTTGGACAGACCCAGCGGGAGCAGCTCCACGATGCCCTCGCCCGCCATCGTGACGCCCACCAGGTCCCCGGCCGTCGCGCGCGCGACCTCGGCGAGCTGGTCGTCGGTGAGGCCCGGATGCTGCACGTACACCTTGTTCAGCGGCGCCGCCCACAGCTCGGAGACGTCGGTGAACGGGACGGCCGGCAGGTCCCCCTCGCCCACCTGGTAGCCGGGGCCGACGATGACCTCGCCGTCGAGCCCGTCCCGGCTGGCGGCGAGCGCCAGCGGGCCGAGCTCGGCCTCGATCTTGGAGAGCGCGAGCCCGGCCAGCTGCCGGTCGAGCGTCACGGACGTCAGCAGCCGGCGCTCCCCCGCGTGGTACACCTGCGCGCCCTGCCCGCACACCGCGAGGCCCTCGTAGCCGAGGTCGTCGAGGATGTGCCGGGTCCAGGGCACCGCCCTGCCGGTCACGACGATGTGCGCGGCGCCCGCCGCGGCGGCCGCGACGAGTGCCTCACGCGTGCGTTCGGAGACGGTCTCGTCGGGGCGCAGCAGCGTCCCGTCGAGGTCCGTCGCGACGAGCTTGTACGGGAAAGCGGTGGCGGGGGGAGCGGGATGGCTCACTTGGCGTTCGGCTCCAGGCTGTGCAGGGGTGCAGGTGCGGGCCGCCGCGGGTGCCGCGGCCCGTCGGGGCCTGCGCTTACTTGGGGTCCAGGGTGGCGCGTCCCCCGAGGTACGGCCGGAGGACCTCCGGGACGCGCACCGAGCCGTCGGCCTGCTGGTGGTTCTCGAGGATCGCCACGATGGTGCGCGGGACGGCGCACAGCGTGCCGTTCAGCGTGGACAGCGGCTGCACCTTCTTGCCGTCGCGCATCCGGATGGACAGGCGGCGCGCCTGGAAGCCGTCGCAGTTCGAGGCCGAGGTCAGCTCGCGGTACTTGCCCTGGGTCGGGATCCACGCCTCGCAGTCGAACTTGCGCGACGCCGAGGAGCCGAGGTCACCGGTGGCGACGTCGATCACCTGGAACGGCAGCTCCAGGGCGGTCAGCCACTGCTTCTCCCACTCCAGGAGACGCTGGTGCTCGCTCTCCGCGTCGTCGGGGTGGACGTAGGAGAACATCTCGACCTTGTCGAACTGGTGCACGCGGAAGATGCCGCGGGTGTCCTTGCCGTACGTGCCCGCCTCGCGGCGGAAGCAGGGCGAGAAGCCGGCGTAGCGCAGCGGCAGCTGGTTCGCCTCGACGATCTCGTCCATGTGGTACGCGGCGAGCGGGACCTCGGAGGTGCCGACCAGGTAGTAGTCGTCCTTCTCCAGGTGGTACACGTTCTCCGCGGCCTGGCCGAGGAAGCCGGTGCCCTCCATGGCGCGCGGGCGCACCAGGGCGGGCGTCAGCATCGGCGTGAAGCCGGCCTCGGTGGCCTGCGCGATCGCGGCGTTGACCAGCGCCAGTTCCAGCAGGGCGCCGACACCGGTGAGGTAGTAGAAGCGCGAGCCCGAGACCTTCGCGCCGCGCTCGACGTCGATGGCGCCGAGCGCCTCGCCGAGCTCCAGGTGGTCCTTGGGCTCGAAGCCCTCGGCGCCGAAGTCGCGGATCGTGCCGTGCGTCTCCAGGACGACGAAGTCCTCCTCGCCGCCGCGCGGGACGTCGGGGTGCACGATGTTCCCCAGCTGGAGGGCGAGTCGCTGCGACTCCTCCTCCGCCTCGCGCTGAGCGGCCTCGGCCGCCTTCACGGCGGCGGACAGCTCGCCCGTCCTCTTCAGCAGCTCCTGGCGCTCCTCGGGGGAGGCCTTGGGGATCAGCTTGCCGAGCGACTTCTGCTCGGAGCGGAGTTCGTCGAAGCGGAGCCCGGACGACCTGCGCCGCTCGTCGGCGGACAGGACGGAGTCGACGAGCGCGACGTCCTCTCCACGGGCGCGCTGGGAGGCGCGAACACGGTCGGGGTCCTCACGGAGCAGGCGAAGGTCAATCACCCCTCCAGGCTACCGGTGCGCGGTTCCGGCCCACGACCCGATATCCGATGCGTTGGTTTATGCCCTATTTGCCGGAATGTGAATTACGGGCGGAGGTGCGCCGGAAAAGGCCGCCGCACGGCGCGCTGCCGCACGTCAATAAAATCGGCCACTTTCCCCGGAAAGAGGCATGGCGGCCTGTGCGGCTTGACCCGACTCCCTTGTGCGGGACGGGACTTGGCTTCTCGTTGTCCACAGGAATGCACAGCCCCGGCGAGTTATCCACAGGCTGTGAGAAAGAACTGTGGACGACGGAAGTGATCGTTCCGAAAGCCGCATGCAGCGCGAAAGATTCCCTACCCAAACCTGCTCCATGCTCACTTTCGGGTGGAAATGCTTCACTCCAAAGAGTTGATCAAGGGAAAAGAGTGGACGAGGGGTGACGTGCGGGGTTGTGGACGATCTTGGGGGCTGTAGGGCGATTTGTCGACCATGCGGCACCTTCCTGTCGACTTGTCCCCAGGTCGAGAAGGTCACCTGTGGATAACTTTTGTGGACGAAGAAAATCGGCAGGTAGGACCGGGTGCGAGAGCAGAAATGAGCCGGACCCGGCGGTGGAGAACCCGGATCCGGCGGCGGTCGGGGACCGGGGCTAGCCGCGGCCGTCCTGGCAGCGCGCCAGCCAGTCCGACGCCGCCACGAACTCGCCGTCCGACGTCCCCGGACGCGGCTCCCGCACCTCGGCCGCGGCGACCCCGGCCCGCGGGTACGAGCCGAGGAAGCGGATCTGCGGGCACGACCGCCTCAGCCCCATCAGCGCCTCGGCGACCCGGCGGTCGGAGATGTGCCCCTCGGCGTCGATCGCGAAGCAGTAGTCGCCGATGCCCTTGCCCGTCGGCCGGGACTGCAACAGCATCAGGTTGACCCCGCGGAGGGCGAACTCCTGGAGCAGCTCCATCAGCGCGCCGGGGTGGTCCTCGCGCTGCCAGATGACGACCGAGGTCTTGTCGGCGCCGGTCGGCGCCGCGGGCCGGGCCGGGCGGCCCACCAGCACGAACCGGGTCTGCGCGTTCTCCGCGTCGTGGATCTCGGTGACCAGCGGTTCGAGCCCGTACGTGGACGCCGCGAAGGCACCGGCGAACGCGGCGTCGAAGCGGCCCTCCCGCACGAGCCGGGCCCCGTCCGCGTTCGACGCCGAGGACTCCCAGACCACGTCCGGCAGGTGGGCCCGCATCCAGTTGCGGACCTGCGGCTGTGCGGCCGGGTGCGCGGTGACCGTCTTGATGTCGCCGAGCTTGGTGCCGGGCCGCACCAGCAGCGCGAAAGTGATGTCGAGCAGCACCTCGCGGTAGATCATCAGCGGTGCGCCCGCGACCAGCTCGTCCAGCGTGGTGGTGATGCCGCCCTCGACGGAGTTCTCGATCGGCACGAACGCGGCCTCGGCCTCGCCGGAGCGGACCGCGTCCAGCGCGGCCGGCACCGACACCACCGGCATGAGCTCCCGGGTGGCCGCCTCCGGCAGGGTGCGCAGGGCGACTTCGGTGAAGGTGCCCTCGGGGCCGAGATACGCGTAGCTGGCTGGCATGGGGTCACCCTAATGGGCCCGCCCCGCCCCGGCTCCCGGACGCGTCACCGGCCACGGCCCACCGGCGTCCACGCACGGACCCCTCATCCGCCGGCGGCCACGCACGACCCCTCATCCTCCGGCGGCCACGCACGGCCCCCCATCCTCCGGCGGCCACGCACGGCCCCCCCATCCACCGGCGTCCACGCACGGCCCCCCCATCCACCGGCGTCCACGCACGGACCCCCTCCACCGGGCGCCGAACAGAGGCCCCACCCCCGTCACCCCTCCAGCAACGCCTGCCCCACGTACCCGCCCTTGTCCGCCCCGCCCGGCACCGCGAACAGTCCGCTCGCCTCGTGGCGGATGAAGCGCGACAGGGCGTCGCCCCGGTCGAGCTTGCGCTGCACGGGGACGAAGCCGCGCAGCGGATCCGCCTGCCAGCAGATGAAGAGCAGCCCCGCGTCGGGGGCCCCGTCCGCGTCGATGCCGTCGTGGAAGGAGAACGGGCGGCGCAGCATCGCGGCCCCGCCGTTCTGGTCGGGGCGGGTGATGCGGGCGTGGGCGTTGAGCGGGACGACCAGGTCGCCGTCGGCGCCCGTCTCGTCGAGCTTCATCTCCGTGCTCTCGGTGCCGCCGGTCAGCGGGGCGCCCGTCGCCTTCTTCCGCCCGATGACGGACTCCTGGGCCGGCACCGACAGCTGCTCCCAGTCGTCGAGGAGCATCCGGATCCGCCGGACGACCGCGTACGAGCCGTTCGCCATCCAGGCGGGCGACTGCGCCGAGCCCGACGACGGGACGAAGATCCGCCGGTCGAAGTCGGCGTCGGAGGTCTTCGGGTTGTCGGTGCCGTCGATCTGGCCCATCAGGTTGCGGGTCGTCATGGGCCGGGCGGTGGCGCCGGGCGAGCGGTTGAAGCCGTTCATCTGCCAGCGGACCCGGGCCGCGCCGCCCGCGTCCTTCTGGAGCGCGCGCAGCGCGTGGAAGGCGACGAGCCCGTCGTCCGCGCCGATCTGCACCCACAGGTCGCCGTTGCTGCGCGCCTTGTCGAGGTGGTCGGAGAAGAAGTCGGGCAGCGGGTCCAGGGCGCCCGGCCGCTGCTTCTCCAGCCCCGTACGGGAGAAGAAGCTGTGCCCGAATCCGAAGGTGACGCTGAGGGACGACGGCCCCGCGTCCCGCGCGACATCGGTGTCGCCGGACGTCGCCGGCTCCCCCGCCATGAGCCGCTCGGCCGTCGCCGACCAGCGGCGCAGCAGCGCGGTGGCCTCCTTGCGGCCCGCGCCGGCCGCCAGGTCGAAGGCGACGAGATGGCCCCGGGCCTGCATCGGCGTGGTGATGCCGGGCTGATGTTTCCCGTGAAACATCACCGCGTCGGAGCCGAGCGACGTCAGCGCCGTCGGCTGCCCGGCGGAGTCCGAGGACGCCGCGGCGTAGCCCGCGCCCGCGCCGACGGCGCCCAGGGCCACGCCGGTCGCGCCCGCCGTGCCGATCAGCCGGCGCCGGGTGATGCCGGGCGGCGGCGCCGACACGGGGGCTTCGGTACGGCTTTCGGTGTCCGCCATGGTGGTTCAGCCGATCTTCGCGTTCTTGGAGACAGTGACCTGATCGATGTCCGAGGTGCGCACGGTCACCTCGATCTTCCAGTCGCCGGCGACCGGGATCTGCACCCCGCTCGCGCTCCAGTGTCCCGTGGCGATGCGGGCGGGCGTGACACTGAGCGGCCCGATGTTCTTCGCCTTCAGGGTGAGGGCGACCTTCACCTCGGGGACGTCGAAGCCCTTGCCGTTGGGGCGCTGTACGTAGACGTGCATCTCATTGTCGCCGGTGCGGCCGGGATCGATGTCGAGCAGCACCGTGCCCTTGCCGTCCGTGCCGCCGGTGTCGAACGGCACCTTCAGGGACAGCGGTCCCGCCTGGGCCTGGGCGGCCGAGGAGGCGGACTTGACCTCCTCCTCGGTGCGGCCGGGCTCGGTGGAGGTCAGCACCGTGGTGACGGCGAGCAGCACGACCGCGACGGCCGCCTCGGCGAGGACCGAGCGGCGCAGGCCGAAGCGGTGCGGGTCGGCGTCGCGGACACGCTTCTCGCGCGCGGTGGTCATCGCGGCGCGCTGCCGGGCGAGCTGGGCGGCGCGCCGGGGGTTGTCGCTCCGGCCCCCCGCGGCGACGGCGACCGGCTCCTTCTTCTCGGCCTTCTCGGCCTTCTCGGCCTTCTCGGCCGATTCGGCCTCGGCCGAGACTTCGGCGGCCGACTCCCCAACCGCCGTCCCGGCCGCAGTCTCAGCCGTCATCCCCGGCGTCGTCGCCTGCGTCACCGAGGTGCCGCCCGCCGTCCGCTGCTCCGCCACGGTCCCCGCCGACGCGGTGATCCGGCCGGTCCACCGGCGGGAGATCCAGGCGATGCCGACGAGCACGGCGACCAGCCCGACCTTGATCAGGAGCAGCCGTCCGTACGTGGTTCCGGTCAGCGCCGACCACGAACCGAGCTGCCGCCACGACTGATACAGACCGGTGGCGGCGAGCACGACGACGCTGCCGAAGGCCACCCGGGAGAAGCGGCGCACCGCCGTCGTCCCGATGGACGGCGCCCGGTACAGGGCGACGAGCAGTGTGGTCAGCCCGCCCAGCCAGGCGGCGACGGCCAGCAGGTGCAGGACGTCTACGGGCATCGCGAGCCCCGTCTGGATGCCGGTGGAGGCGTGTTCCGCCATGGCCCAGGTGGCGCCGAGACCGGCGGCGACGACCGCGCCGCCGACGGCGAGCCCGAAGGTGAGGTCCTTGATCTCCTTCTTGTCGCCCTCCTCGGCGCGCTTCACATAGGCGCCGAACAGCACCGCGATGAAGAGCGCGGCCGCCGCGAGCAGCAGCAGCCGTGAGGTGAGCGCGGCGCCCGACTTGGTCTGGAGGACCTGGCCGAGCAGCGACATGTCGAAGATGTCGGAGACCTTGCCGGACCCGGTGTACGAGCCGCGCATCAGGAGCAGGGCGATGGTGGCCGCGGTGAGCGCGGTCCAGCCGCCGACCACGACCCGCTGCACCGGCTTGACCGCGGCGCCGCGCGGCCAGCAGGCGAGCACGAACGCGGCGCCGCCGACGAGCAGCACGAAGCCCGCGTACGAGACGTAGCGCCCGGCGCCGTACAGGGTGCCGACGACGCCCCCGCCCGCGTTCTGGTCGGCGACCACGGCGGAGGTCTTGGAGGGGGCGCCGATGGAGAACGTGTAGGCGCCGGAGACGGGATGGCTGTCGGCCGAGACGACCTGGTAGGCGACGGTGAACGTGCCGTCGGGCAGGCCCGCGTGCAGGCCCACCGTGTAGGTGGTGCCCTTCGGATGGCCGACCTTGCCGTTGTCGACGCGCTTGCCCGACGGATCGAGCACGCGCACCGAGCCGCCGGACATGGCGACTTCCTCGGAGAAGGTCAGGGACACCTGCTGCGGCGCCTGCTGGACCACCGCTCCCTGCCCGGGGTCGCTCCCGGTCAGCGCGGCGTGCGCGGACGCGGGCGCGGCGCCGGCCAGGAGCGCGCCGGTGACGGCGAGGAACAGCAGCACCAGGTGCCGGAAGCGCGGAGCGATGGTCTTCACGTACGGGTCAGCCCCTCACTGAGACGAATGAGACGCGTGCGACGACGAAAACGACGAGGACGACGAGGTGGACGGGTTGTAGGTGGCGGCCTTCACCGGGAACGCGACCTCGACGGTCCCGGACCCGGCGAAGTGGAGCCGCACCGTCACCCTGTCGCCTTCCTTCGGCTTCTGCTTGAGGTTTTCGAACATCAGATGGTTGCCGCCGCGTTCGAAGTCGAGGTCGCCGTCGGCGGGTACGGCGAAGGACTCCTGCTCGCGCATGACGCCGTTCTTGGTGCTGTGCATGGTCACGTCACCGGCGACGGTGCTGCTCACCGAGGTGAGGGTGTCGGCGGCGCCGCTGTTGTGGACGATGAAGAAGCCGGCCGCCATGTCGCCCGAGGCGGGCGCGGGGATGAACGCGTCCGTGACCTTCACGTCGGGCTTCCCGGCGGACGGGCCGCCGCAGCCGGCGAGCGCGAGCCCGGACGCGAGGACCGCGGCGCCGAGGGCCAGCGGCGCGCGCCTCACGGCTTCGCTCCTCGGACCAGCCGGGGCAGGTCCTTGGTGTAGTCGTCGGCGGTGGCGTCCTCGCCGTACAGGACGTACCCGGCGTCGGTCTTCGGCGAGAACGCGATGACCTGCGTGCCGTGCATCGACACGAGCTTGCCGTTCTTGTCCTTCTGCGTCGGCTCGATGGAGATGCCGAGCGTGCGGGCGCCGCCCTGGATGGTGGCGAAGTCGCCGGTCAGGCCGATGAAGTCGGGGTCCTGCGCCTTGAGCCACTTGCCGAGCACGGCCGGGGTGTCCCGGTCCGGGTCGGTGGTGACGAAGACGACCCGGAGCTTCTTCTGCTCCGCCTTGGGCAGCGACTTCTTGGCGACGGCGAGGTTGCTCATCGTCAGCGGGCAGACGTCGGGGCAGTGCGTGTAGCCGAAGTAGACCAGCGTCGGCCTGCCCCTGGTCTCCTCGCGCAGGTCGAACTTCTTGCCGTGGGTGTCGGTGAGGACCAGGTCCGGCTTCTCGAACGGCTTGTCGAGGACGGTCGCGGGCCGATCCGAACCCGCTTCGGCGGAGACCTCGGTGACCGGCTTGTCGCCGCCGTCGCCGCTGCCGCACGCGGTCAGCGCGAGGGCGCCCGCCGACAGCAGGCCGGCGGCGGCGATCAGGGTCTTCTTGCTCATCTTCATGGTGGTGCGCATACAAGTATTTCCCGGTTGTGAGGGGGCCGGCGGATGCCGGGGCCGCCCACCGCGACCCCGGCACCCGCCCTGGGTGGCTCAGCCGTTGGTACGCCGACGGCCCGCCAGGACGCCGAACGCCACACCGGCGACGCCGACGACGATGCCGACGATGCCGAGCACGCGGGCGGTGGTGTCGCTGTCGGACGACGTGTCGGAGGAGGAGGCGGTCGCCGCCTTCTCGTGGTCGTCGGACGCGGCGGCGCCGGAGGCGCCGTGCTCATCGTCGGCCGCCGCCGACAGGGTGAGGGTGGGCGCCGGGTTCTCCGGCTCCTCCTGGCCCTTCTGCTGCGGCTCGATCCAGCGCACGACCTCCTTGTCGTCATACGTCTGGAGCGCCTTGAACACGAGCTGGTCGGCGTCGGTCGGCAGCTGGCCGACGGACACCGGGAACTTCTGGAAGTAGCCGGGCCGTACGCCCTTGTCGGCGCCGGAACCGGTCGCGGTCCAGGTCACCTTGGAGACGGCCTCGGTGAGCTTCTCGCCGTGCATCTCCAGCGGCTTGTCGAGCTTGGACTTGGTGACCTCGACCTTCCAGCCCGGCACCGGCTCCGGCATCACGGAGGCGAGTGGGTGGTCGGTCGGGAAGCTGACCTCGAGCTTGGTCGTGGCCGCGTCGTCCCGCTCGTTGGGGACCTTGAAGTCGATCACCGCGTAACCGCCCTTGGCGGCGGCGCCCTCCGGCTGCACGCTCACGTGCGCGAAGGCGGGGGCGGAGACGAGGACGACGGAGGAGACGGCGGCGGCACCGACGAGGGCGGCACGGGACATCTTCTTCATGACAGAGAGCTCCACGTTCAGAGGGACCCACCTGCGGTGGGATCCGGCGAAGGGTGAGAGGCGCGCACCGAACGGGCCGCATCAGGGGGCCGTGACGAAACGGCCCGCCTTGAGGCGACGAAAAAGGTGGGTACGCGTGTGCCGCACGGCACACCTCACCCCACGCACTGCGCGGAGGAGCGAGAGAGGCCGTGTCAGGCGGCGAGAAGGAACGCGTCGGCGGGCGGCCCGCGCCGGATCACCGAGTGCGCCAGCGCCGCGGCCCGCGGCGCCGGTGGTGCGACGAACCCGGTCCGCGCGGCGCGCGGGAGCACGCCGGGCGCTCCGGGCAGCCCGGCCCGCAGGGCGCGGACGAGCGCGAGCGCCGCGCGCAGGGCACGGGCGCGCGCCGCCGCCGCGACTCCCTGCGCCGAATGCCGCGAGAGCCGCACGATGCGGCCCAGGGCGAGATCGCCGTGGCGCAGCAGCCACCCGGCGCCGGCCGCGGCCAGCAGGTGGCCGATGAGCATCGGCAGCGACGGCAGCAGGGCCATCGAGGAGCCGCCGCCCATCACCATGTCGTGGTGGCCGCCGGCCGCCTGCACCCCCGCGTCGTCGAGGATCCGGCGGGCCTGCGCCGGGCTGAGCGCCGAGGCGCCCGCCCCGCACATGAGCTGGGCGGCGCGCTCCACGACGGACGGCGGGGCGGTGTCCATGGCCATGGAGCCGTGCTGCTGGCCCAGGCCGAAGAGGCTGTGCAGGGCGATCTGCCCGGCGCCCAGGGTGGCGGCGATGCCCGGCAGCGAGCGCTCGCGCCCGGCCAGCGGCAGAGCCGCGCAGAAGGCGAGGAGGGAGCCGAGCCCCAGCGTCCACAGCGGCACGGTGGCGGTCGACCCGAGGACGTGCCCCGCCGCGGACAGCACGACGCAGACCGCGGCGAACACCGCGGCCCTCAGCATCCGGAGGTCGGAAGCGCCGTACGTGCGGCATCCGTGGGGGGCAGTCATGGCGGGCTCATCATCGCACTGGGCCCACCCTCCCCACGCGGCAGGTCCACAAGGTCCCGAATCTCCCCCTATAGCGGCCCGTGTGCGGTCCGCGCGGGTCCGCGCGTCGGCTATATGGGCGCAATCACCTCAACTCCGTGATTGCGCAAGGCCGGTGGAGGCAATACGTAACGGTATGTCGAGCCGCGACCTGGAGGCTGGAGCATGAGCATCTGGTGGTCCCTCCATCTGCGCCGCGACGCCGCGAGCGTCCCGCTGGCCAGGCGCCTGTTCATGGGCACCATGGAGACCGCGGGCGTCGACCCCGACATCTCCTACGACCTGTCGGTCGCGCTCAGCGAGGCGTGTGCGAACGCGGTGGAGCACGGCGGCTCCGCGGCCGCCGGGGGCACCTCGGGCGCGTACCGCGTGACCGCCTATCTGGACGGCGAGACCTGCCGCATCGAGGTGGCCGACTCGGGCCCGGGCTTCCCGACGCGCAGGGCCCGGGCGTTCGGCCGGCCCGTGCCCGCGCACGCGGAGAACGGCCGCGGCCTGTGCCTCATCCGGGAACTCGCCGATCATGTGCACGTCGTGAACAAGCCGGGCCGGGGCGGCGCCGTGGTCAGCTTCGACAAGATCCTCAAGTGGCGGACCGGGGCGTCGCCGCTGATGGCAGCGGTCTGAGCACCTTTCCGGCGGCGGCCCGGCCGGGACGCCGAAGGGCCGTGACGCGACGCCACGGCCCTTCGGACGGAATCCGCAGCGGGTCAGCCCTTGAGACCGGCCATCCACGCCTCGACCTCGTCGGACCGGCGCGGCAGCCCGGCCGACAGGTTCCGGTTGCCGTCCTCGGTGACGAGGATGTCGTCCTCGATCCGGACGCCGATACCGCGGTACTCCTCCGGCACCGTCAGGTCGTCGGCCTGGAAGTACAGGCCGGGCTCGACGGTCAGGCACACCCCGGGCTCCAGCGTGCCGTCCACGTACGCCTCGGTGCGCGCGGCCGCGCAGTCGTGGACGTCCATGCCGAGCATGTGGCCGGTGCCGTGCAGGGTCCAGCGGCGCTGGAGCCCCAGCTCCAGGACGCGCTCGACCGGCCCCTCGACCAGGCCCCACTCGACGAGCTTCTCGGCGAGCACGCGCTGCGAGGCGTCGTGGAAGTCGCGGTACTTGGCGCCCGGCCTGACCGCCGCGATGCCGGCCTCCTGGGCCTCGTACACGGCGTCGTAGATCTTCCGCTGAATGTCGCTGTACGTGCCGTTGACCGGCAGCGTGCGGGTGACGTCGGCGGTGTAGTACGTGTGCGTCTCGACGCCCGCGTCCAGCAGGAGCAGGTCGCCCGCGCGGACCGGGCCGTCGTTGCGGACCCAGTGCAGGGTGCAGGCGTGCGGGCCGGCGGCGCAGATGGAGCCGTAGCCGATGTCGTTGCCCTCCACGCGCGCGCGAAGGAAGAACGTGCCCTCGATGTAGCGCTCGCTTGTGGCCTCGGCCTTGTCGAGGACCTTCACGACGTCCTCGAAGCCGCGCACGGTCGAGTCGACGGCCTTCTGCAACTCGCCGACCTCGAAGGCGTCCTTCACGACCCGCGCCTCGGAGAGGAAGACGCGCAGCTCCTCGTCGCGCTCCGCGGTGACCTTGTCGGTCAGGGCGGCCTCGACGGCGGCGTCGTGGCCGCGCAGGACGCGCACCGGGCCGGTGGCCCCGCGCAGCGCGTCCGGCAGCTCGCGCACGTCGGACGCGGGGATGCCGTAGAGCGTCGCGGCCTCGGTCAGCGAGTGGCGGCGGCCCACCCACAGCTCGCCCTGGCCGTCGAGCCAGAACTCGCCGTTCTCGCGGTTCGAGCGCGGCAGGAGGTAGATCGTGGCGCGGTGGCCGTCCGCCGTGGGCTCCAGGACGAGGACGCCGTCCTCCGTCTGGTTGCCGGTCAGGTACGCGTATTCGACGGAGGCGCGGAAGGCGTACTCCGTGTCGTTCGAGCGGGTCTTCAGGTTGCCCGCGGGCACGACCACGCGCTCGCCCGGGAAGCGGGCGGACAGGGCGGCACGGCGGGCGGCGGTCTCGGCGGCCTGCGCGATCGGCCGCAGGTCGTGCAGCTCGGTGTCGGCCCAGCCGGACTTCATGTTCTCGGCGAGCTCGTCCGACACGCCCGGGTAGAGGCCGTTCTTGCGCTGCTTGATGGGCTCTTCTTCCGGGGTTTCCGGGGTGAGCTCCTCCGACACGGTTCCTCCTGAATACAGCCTGAATACGGCGATGGACCCCCTCCATCGTACGAGCGTACGGAAGGGGGTCCAGGGCCGGACGGCCCGGTACCGGGCCGCTCACCGGCCGTGTGTGCGCGCCTACTCGAAGCGCGCGGCGAGCAGCACGACGTCCTCGTCGCTGTCGGCCGCGTCCGGACCGTCGGGGAGCACGGTGCGCAGGATGTGGTCGACGAGGGCGTCGGGGTCCTCGCGGACCGCTCGGGAAGCGCTCGACGCGGCGGCGTGCAGCCGGGTGAAGGCGCGGTCCATGGCGTCGCCGGTGCGGCGCAGCAGGCCGTCCGTGTACAGCAGGACCGTCTCGCCCGGCTCCGGCGTGATCTCCGCGCTCGGCGCCTCCCAGCAGGCGAGCATCCCGAGCGGTGCCGA
Source organism: Streptomyces sp. NPDC088785 (assembly GCF_044750685.1). Lineage (NCBI taxonomy): Bacteria > Bacillati > Actinomycetota > Actinomycetes > Kitasatosporales > Streptomycetaceae > Streptomyces > Streptomyces sp. NPDC088785. The sequence goes on along the minus strand of NZ_JBIVKH010000003.1, from coordinate 208,834 downwards.
CAGGGTCGTCTCGGCGAACTCGGTGCGCCGCTCGCCGATCACCAGCGGCGGGGTGTGCCCGGCGCCGGCCAGGACGATGGTGCGCTGGGCCGGCTCGCAGTAGGCGAAGAGCGCGGTGGCGCTGCGCGCGGGTTCGGTCAGCCGCAGCAGCAGTTCCAGGTCGGACAGGACCGCGACCGGGTCCTCGCCCTCCATGACGGCGTACGCGCGCAGCGACGCGCGCAGCCGGCCCATCGCGGCGACCGCGCTCGCGCCGGAGCCGGTGACCGATCCGACGGCGAGGCCGAGCGCCCCTTCAGGCAGGGGCAGCGCGTCGTACCAGTCGCCGCCGCCGCGCGGCCCGGTGCGATGCCGTACGGCGAGCTGCACACCGGGGACCCGGGGCAGCCGGGCGGGCAGCAGCTCCTCGGCGATCGTGTCCGCCCACGCGCGCGTGCGCTCCCGTTCGAGGAGGCGGGCCAGGTGCTCGGTGGCGTACGCGGCGTACAGGCCGATGAGGTGGCGGGGGCGCTCGCCGGGCTCGGCCGGCTCGTCGTAGAGCCAGACCGCGGCGCCCAGCCGCCCCGCCGCGTCGGTGGCGAGCGGCAGCGCGTAGCTCGCCGCGAAGCCGAGGCGGGCGGCGACCTCGCGGTGGCGCGGGTCGAGCCCGTCCTCGGCGAGCAGGTCGGCGCGCGCCTCCGGGTCGGTGCTGAGTCCGTCGAGGATCCGTCCGCACGAGGTCGCGCCGCGCGGCACCGTCTCGATGTGGCCGAGATCGGGCCGGGACAGGCCCAGGCCGACGGTGGTGTCCGGGCCGAGTCCGTCGCCCGGCTCCAGGACGACGAGGCCGCGGCGGGCGCCGACGAGGGCGGCTCCGGCGCGCAGCAGCTCGTGCAGCGCGTCCTCCAGCGCGGCGGTACGGGTCAGCCGTTCCGTGAGTTCGTGGAGGGTCGTCAGATCCGACACCCAGCCGGCGAGGCGGTCCTGGACCGCGGCGCCGGGGGCGGGCGGGACGGACGGCGCCGGGGGGACGGCGGGTGCGGGCGCGACCGCGTGGGCGGGAGAGGGAACCTGTCCAGGAGGGGAATCGATTCCAGCCACTTTCGGCAGACGGGGGGCCGTCATGACATCCGGCTTTCCGGCCGGTGCATATTGCTCGATAGCATCGCAAACCCCCATGTCAGCCTTATTAGCTCTGCGCCGCTAGCAATGTCTCCACATCTACACGCAGTGGAGAGGGGATGTCCAGCATTGTCCTGCGGGGTTTCCCGGTGTTCCTGGTGTGGAAGTGCCTCTTGAGGTAAAGAGATCTTGTCCCCTCCTTGATCCACTGGCGATCTCGCCTCGATCCAGATCGCTCCAACTTGGCCAAAAAACGACTCAGTGATCGGTGTATTGCGATCGACTGGCCTCGTTCAGCTGTGGTCACCAGAGCGTCATCACGGCCGTGCGGGGTACGTACTCGGTGAAGACCAGGGGCAGTTGGGATCCGCCACGATCCACCCGGGAACCTGGTGACGGACCCGGGCGTCTTAACCCATGACGACCGTGCCCATCCTCCCGTGGGGGAGACGGCGAGAAATACGCGGGACGGCAAACGCCAGGCGTCGCCACCCCACGCCAGGCTTTCAAAGGACGCAGCAGGCGCACGGACTATAGGGGTTACCCCCTGCCCCGGGCCGGTGCTTCCGGCCGGGGTCGGGCGCTCCAGCACGTACGCGCAGTGACTGATCGACACATGGTGCGATGTGGCCCATAGCGTTCTCTTCGGCTACGGAAAGGAACGAGCGCTCATGCGCGAGATCCTCGGAAGGCGACGCAGGCTCCTGTCCAGGCGTGACAGCGGGAAGTCTGACCTGATCAGCGCGGCCCTCACGTTCGCGACGGCGTGGCGGTGGCCGGTTCTGCCGGGCATAGGGCTCGAAGCGGCGGGACGCCGTGACGGCGTCCGGTGCGCCTGCCCGGACCCCGAGTGCACGGTGCCGGGCGCCCACCCCTTCGACCCGGGGCTGCTCGCCGCGACCACGGACGCGCGCATGGTGCGCTGGTGGTGGACCAACCGCCCGGCGGCGCCGATCGTGCTCGCCACGGGCGCCCCGACGGGTGCCCGCGGGGAGCCCGGCGCCCGCGCGGGATCCGGGGCCGGCCCGGACCACGGGCCGGACGGCGGACCGGCGGTCGGAGCACTGGAGGGGCGCGCGCCCTGCGCCGTGAGCCTGCCGGCCGTCGCGGGCGCCCGCGCGCTCGCCACCCTCGACCGCAGGGAGATCCGGCTCGGCCCGGTGATCGCGACCCCGGAGCGGCTCTTCATCCTCGTCGCGCCGTACTCCCTTGAGCAGCTCGGCGAGCTGCTGTACGCGCAGGACTTCGTCCCCGGCTCGCTGCGCTTCCACGGCGAGGGCGGCTATGTGGCGCTGCCGCCGTCCCGCACGGGCGCCGGACAGGTCCGCTGGGAGCGCGCGCCGCTGCCGGGATCGGCGGCCCCCTGGGTGCCCGGCGTGGAGGCCGTGGTCGACGCGGTCGTGGACGCCCTCACTCGTACGGGTGTGAGCGCGCCCGAGATGTAGGGGGATCGGGCGCGCGGCGCGCCGTGGTGCGGGGTGTGCGCCGATATCTTCGGCGCATGCCCGCCGCGCCACCCCTCCCCGACGCCCCGCACCGTCCCGCACCGGAGCGTCCCCGGGCGCGCCTGCGACTGCTCGGACTGCTCGCCGTGGTGGTGCTCACCGCCGTGCTCCCGCTGGCGGGCGCGGCCGCGGGTCCGGTGGGCGAAGACGAGCCCGCGCGGCCGGTCGCGGAGCAGGCGGAGCCGCCCCGGCCGGGCACGGCGGACAAGGTCGACGACGCGCCCGCGCGGGACACCGCGGGCGACGCCCCGCGGCCGCGGGACTCCGCGCTCCTCAGGAGCCTCGGCCTGGGCCTCGCGACGGCCACCCACTGCGGCCCGCAACTGACCTCCCCGGACGGCGTGGAGGCGCAGACGTGCGTCCTCACGCAGGGCCGGGACACCTGGGGGCGGACCTATTACCGCAACGCGACGGGCGCGGAACTGGACGCCGTCCTGACCCTGATGGCGCCCGGCGGACGCACGGTGCAGATCCACTGCGCGACGGGCGCGGAGGACGAGCCGGGGCTGTGCGAGACGCCCCGGGAGCCGACCCGCGGGCGGGCCGCGGAGTACGCGGCGGTCGCGGAGTACGCGGCGACGGGCGAGGGCCCGCTGCTGCTGCGCTCGGGCAGCAATTCGGCACCACCGCAGGGGCGTTGAGCCGTCCTGCCGGGAAGCGGGCATGAAAGCGCCCGGTTGCTGGCGACGGGGGATGCACCAGCAACCGGGCTACTTGAACGGTAACAAGAGATCGCCGGTTAGCAAATTCGATCTCTTCTATTCGGACATGGATTTACCTGCGACTACTGGGAGTTGTGACCGGAGTCACCCTGTCCGGACGGCGTGTCCCGGCCCCTGAGCGGCTGACCGGTCGGTCAGCCCGACGGCCGGGGCCCGACGCGGGCGGTGGATCAGCTGAGGGTCACCTGACGGTTGGTGAGCCCGCCGCGCGCGCGGCGCTCGTCCGCGGTCAGCGGCGCGTCCGTGGCGAGCGCGGCGGCGAGCCGCTCGGCGAACTCGGCGGCCGGCTTCTCGATGTCGTCGGCCCCGACCGCGCTCGGCAGGTCCCACACCGGCACCGTCAGACCGTGCGCCCGGAAGGAGCCGACGAGCCGGGTGCCCTCGCCGAGCGAGGACGTGCCGGCCGCGTGCAGCCGGGCGAGCGCGTCGAGGAGCTTCTCCTCGGGGTGCGGCATGACCCACCGCAGGTGGTTCTTCTCCGGGGTCTCGCACCAGTAGGCGCTGTCCACCCCGGTCAGCCGCACGGTGGGGATGGCCGCGGCGTTGGCCCGCTCCAGGGAGGCGGCCACGTCGCCCGACGCGTTCTCCGAGTCGGGGACCCAGAACTCGAAGCCTGTGTGCACGACCGGCTCGAAAGCGCCGTCGGGGTCGAGCACGTCCTGGAGGCGCGGTCCGTCCGCCGGCGCGCGCCGGGCCTGCACGGGGTTGCCCGGCTCGGCCTCCAGGGCGCGCAGCAGGGTGTCGGCGAGGTCGCGGCTGAGGTCGCCGGACGACGTGTCGTTCTGCAGGCCCAGCAGGACCGAGCCGTCGTCACGGCGCAGCGCGGGCCACGCCATGGGCAGCACGGTCGCGAGGGTGACCGACGGGACGCCGTCGGGCAGCCCGTCCTTCAGGGTCAGCTCCACGGTCGCGGCGGGCACCAGCTCGCGCAGCGCCACCCAGTCGCCCTCGCCCGCGAGGTCCTCGAAGGGGCGCTGCACCAGCTCGGTCACCGCGTGCGCGGCGTCCCGGCCGTGGCAGGCCTTGTAGCGGCGGCCGCTGCCGCAGGGGCAGGGTTCGCGGGCGCCGACGACCGGGATCGTCCCGTCGGTGACGTGCGGCTTGCCCTTGGTCTGAGGGCGCTTCTTGGCCATCTTCGGTGTCTCCCGGGTACGGCTCTCTTGAGTACGGGCGCGAGCCTAGCCCCTCGTGGGGACGCGGGTGGGACTCCGCACGGTCGCGGCCTGGGGGCCGGGTCAGCCGAGGTCGTCGAAGGCGTCCGCGAAGTCCAGGCCGGACAGCTCGGTGACGGGCGGCGCGGCGATGCGCGTCGCGAAGTCGTCGCGGCGGTGCGCCGCGCCCCGGGCGTGCACGTCTTTGTGTACGACCACCCAGACGGTGACCTCGCCCCGGCGGTCGTCCCGTACGCCCCAGTCGTCGGAGAGCGCCGTGATGATGTTGAGCCCGCGGCCGCCGCGTGCGGTGACCGACGGGGTGGCCGGAACCGGGCGGGTCGGGCCGCCGCCGTCCGTCACCTCGACCGTCAGGCAGCCGCGCTCGTCCACCCGCCAGGCGGCCCGCACGTCGCCGTCACCGGCCGGATCGTCGCCCAGTGGCCTGCCGTGCCGGCACGCGTTGCTGAGCAGTTCGGAAAGGATCAGGACCGCATCGTCGACGACCGATTCCGGCACCCCGCCGACGCGGAGCTGATCCCGCATCCGGTGTCTTGCCTCGCCCACGCCCGCAGGGCCATGGGGAACGGCCATGCTCGACGAAGCGGGCACCTCCTGTGCCACCACCAACGCCACCCCCGAGACCTCCTTTGCCCCACGCCACGGAGTGGATGCCCCATTGGACTGGACCGGAAACCGGCCAATCCACGTGCGGTGACGCACTCGTAACGATCGAATACGCACCGAACGCGCCGGAGCACTCCCCGTGACGTCCGCGGCGAAGGTGGCCGGAAATCATCCCCTGCCGAGGCGCTCCAGCACGGCCGCGGGGCGGTTGGTGATGATCGCGTCGACGCCGAGCCGGACGCAGAGGTCGATGTCCTCGGGCTCGTTCACCGTCCAGACGTGGACCTGGTGGCCCGCGCGCGCGAGCTTCTCCACGTATCCGGGGTGGCTGCGCAGGATGCGGATGCCGGGGCCCGCGATCCCCACGCCCCTGGGGAGGCGTCCTTCGCGGTGACGTGGGGAGACGAACTGCATCAGGTAGACCGTCGGCAGGGTCGGGGACGCCTCCTGGACGCGCAGCAGGGAGCGCGAGGAGAAGCTCATCACGCGCACCGGGGAGGGTTCGTCGGGCGCGGGGGCGTCGAGGCCGAACCGCTTCAGGAGGAGCAGCAGCCGCTCCTCGACCTGGCCCGCCCAGCGTGTCGGGTGCTTGGTCTCGATGGCCAGTTCCACCCGTCGGCCGGCGTCGGCGACCAGCTCCAGGAGGCGTTCCAGGGTCAGGACGGAGGTGTCGGCCGCGCTGCCCGCCCAGTCCGGGCCCTCCTCCCGGTCCTTCCAGGAGCCGAAGTCGAGGGTGGCCAGGTCGGCGAGTTCCAGCGCGGAGACCGCGCCGCGGCCGTTCGACGTGCGGTTGACGCGCCGGTCGTGGACGCAGACGAGGTGGCCGTCCGCGGTCAGCCGCACATCGCATTCGAGGGCGTCCGCACCGTCTTCGATCGCCTTTCTGTACGCGGCCAGGGTGTGCTCGGGGGCGTCCTCCGAGGCTCCGCGGTGGGCGACGACCTGGATGCGCTGCTGTGGTGCGTGGGTCACCGCGTCATGGTGCCACCGCGCGGCGCGCCGACGAGAAAGTTCGGCCGTGCGGATGCGTCCGTTTCGTCCGACATAAAGGATGTCAGCGGGCGCACAGGAACGTCTTATGGTGCCCTGACGCCCGGTGGGAAAAGCTGACGGCGTACAACAGCACGACTGGACCGTGACAGGACCATGCCGACGTCCGGAGTGGTGAGCGACGCCCGACGCGCCGCGGCCGCCGCCCGGATCGAAGCGGGCTGTGACAATCAAGAGCGACCGGAGCGATCACAGGGTGATGGTTCAGGATCGCTTCAGCCCGAAGAAGATCGGGTACCCGCACAACCTGACTGGCGACACGACAGCCCGTGGATCGAGGAGAGAAAGCTGTGAGCACCGAGAACGAGGGCACTTCGGTCCCCCCGGCCCCGTCCGCACCTCCCGTGCCGGTGGACGCTCCCGCTACTCCCGCACCGCCCGCGCCGGGGCCCGCCCCGTCGGCGCCCCAGGGGGCCGGGTACGACACGGTGAAGCAGGGAGCGGCGCCCGGCGGATCCGGGGCGCCGGGTGAGCAGCACGGAGCGCAGAGCACGCCAGGGGCGCCCGCCGAGCAGTACGGAGCGCAGGGCGCGCCCGGGGCGCACGCCGGGGAGGGAGCGCCCGCGACGGGCGGCTCCGCGCCGGTGGGCGACTGGCCGCCCCCGCCGCCGGCCGTACCGGCGTACGCGTCGGGCGGCGGTGCCGGAGGCGCGGACGGGACGGCCTGGGGCTCCTCCTACCAGCAGCCGCAGCCCAAGAAGGGCGGCAGGCGCGGCGGTCTCGTGGCCGGGATCATCGCGGCCGCGCTGGTCGCGGGCGTCGTCGGCGGCGGCGTCGGCTACTGGGCGGCGGAGCGCAACGACGACGGCGGCTCCGGCTCCACGACCGTCTCCGCGTCCAGCCCCGCCGACGTCAAGCGCGACCCGGGCACCGTCGCCGGGGTGGCCGCCAAGGCGATGCCCAGCACGGTGACCATCGAGGCCGAGGGCAACAACGGCGAGGGCGGCACCGGCACGGGCTTCGTGTACGACAAGGAAGGCCACATCCTCACCAACAACCACGTGGTGGCGGAGGCCGTGGACGGCGGCAAGCTGTCGGCGACGTTCTCGAACGGCAAGAAGTACGACGCCGAGGTGATCGGTCACGCGCAGGGCTACGACGTCGCGGTCATCAAGCTGAAGAACGCGCCGAACAACCTGATGCCCCTGACGCTGGGCAACTCGGACAAGGTCGCCGTCGGCGACTCGACCATCGCGATCGGCGCCCCCTTCGGCCTGTCGAACACGGTGACGACGGGCATCATCTCCGCCAAGGACCGTCCGGTCGCCTCCAGCGACGGCTCCAGCGGCAGCAAGGCCTCGTACATGAGCGCCCTCCAGACCGACGCCTCGATCAACCCGGGCAACTCCGGCGGCCCGCTCCTCGACGGCAACGGCAACGTGATCGGCATCAACTCCGCCATCCAGTCCGCCTCCAGCGGGGGCCTCGGCGGCTCGGGCCAGTCCGGTTCGATCGGCCTCGGCTTCGCCATCCCGATCAACCAGGCCAACATGGTCGCCCAGCAGCTGATCAAGACGGGCCAGCCGGTCTACCCCGTCATCGGCGCCACCGTCTCCATGGACGAGAACACCAGCGGGGCGACGATCACCGAGCAGGGCGCGGGCGGCTCCGCGGCGGTCACGCCGAACGGCCCGGCGGCCAAGGCGGGCCTCAAGTCCGGCGACACGATCACCAAGCTCGACGACACGGTGGTCGACTCCGGCCCGACCCTGATCGGGCAGATCTGGACGCACAAGCCCGGCGACACCGTGAAGCTCACGTACACGCGTGACGGCAAGGAGCACACGGTCGACGTGACGCTCGGCGAGCGCAAGGGCGACAGCAACTGACAGCCCCACCGCGCGGACCCGCTACCCTGGTCCCCGCGCCACGACGGCCCCGAGCCGTCATGAGCGCGGGGTGGGTTGCCCGAGCGGCCTAAGGGAACGGTCTTGAAAACCGTCGTGGCGAGAGTCACCGTGGGTTCAAATCCCACACCCACCGCGCAAGGTTGAAGGCCCCCGACCAGCAACACCGGTCGGGGGCCTTCGCGCGCAGGGCCCACCGGTCCGGGGTCACGCGCCGCGGGGCACCCGGTCGACGCGCCAGGCCGTCATCCCCGACGCGTCGGGCAGCGGCTCCACGTCGATCTCGACGGGGTCCGCGGTGCCCGTGATGCGGACGTGGGTGGGAGTTCCGTCGCAGGTGAGGGGCTTTTCGGTGTGCTCGCGCGCGACGACGGACAGGCGCACAGTGCCCGTTCCGGAGCACACGACCGTGAGGGTGTAGGACCGGCCGCGCGGCAGGGCGGGGCGGGTGTGGATGCCGTCGGCGACGCGTTCGCTCCCGCCCTCGACGAAGGTCGGGTCGTCGTCCTCCGTCGCCGTGATGCCCAACGCCGTCTGGACCTGGTGTTCGAGCGACCGCTCACGCGCGGCCGGGGCGGACGCCGTCGCGCGGGGCGTCCGCGCCGGTGTTCCGTCCTGCGCCGGCCGGTCCGCGCCGCCCGTGCAGGCGGCCACGGCCGCGAGGGGCAGCAGCGCTGCCGCTGTCGCCGGTCTTCGCCAGTCGGTCACGATGTCGTCCTTGTCTCCGGGGGAGCCCCGGTGGCACCCGTGGGCATCCTCTCCCGGCCGGCGCCTCCGCGGCGCCGGTTCTCGCTGATCAGGCGCCCGCCGTGAGCCGGGCCGCCGAGGCGATGGTCGAACGGGCCTCGCGTTCGGACAGGCCCGTGTGGAGCGCGGCGGTGACGAGGGCGTCGGTGAGGGCGGCGCCGATGCCGTTCTCGTAGGCGCGGCACGCCGCCCAGAAGAGCCGGGTGTTGCGCTGGCCCTCGTGGGCGCCCAGCACGAACTGGACCAGGCCCGTGCCGTGCTGCCCGCCGGGGCCGGACGCGGCGGTGTGCGGGCGGGCCGGCGGTGTGAGCAGGTGCAGCAGGGCCGGCGGGCAGGGAGCCGGCGCGAGGTGGGCGGTGCCGGGGACCGTGCTGTAGACACCGTGGTCGGTGCGCGAGCCCGGGCCCACGAGGTAGCCGCCCGCGCCGCGGATGTCGATGCCGGGGGCCAGCCGCCCCGCCGAGTTGGGGACCGCGGCGTCCGGCGGCCCGGACAGCCACAGATGCCGCCCGCCGCTCGGCGTGCTCACGACCACCGTGTCCGGGATGGTGAAGAGGTGCCGCAACGCCAGTTCGCGCAGCGAAGCCGTGGAGTTCGTGCCGGCCTTCGTGTCCAGGTCGACGCCGATGAGGTGGTGCGGGGGCAGACCGCAGGCGATGCCGTACCCGGTCGCCCGGGGCGCGGCGGCGAACAGCGCGCGCACCCGGCGCGGGTCGGTCGAGGCGTCGTACACCCCGTGCCCCGGAAGCCCGCATTCGCCGTGGCAGCGCGGCACGGACCGCGGGTCGTCGCGGTGCGGGGAGGGCAGCGCGGGCAGCTTGCCGCGCGACAGCGGGAAGACGGCGAACCCGCGCGCGGCCGCGGAGAGGGCGTGCGCGAGAGCGAGGGTCGCGAGGGGCGCGTTCGGAGCGCCCGGTGCGCGGGGCGGGCGGTGGGAGGGGTGCGGATCGATGGCGGCCATGGCTTCATTTTCGTACGAATGTTCGAGAGAGGGAAGGGGGGTGGGCCGTCCGGGGTGCGGGCCGGGGGCTGATTGACCAAAAATGTGCTGAAACGCTTCACCGTATGGGGGGTCTGGGGTGTGATCACCCGGAGATAGCGCATTCGCGACTGAGCTGGGGGTTTGTGGGCGTGAAGAGGGTTTATCGACATGTCCTCACGCTTGCGTGTGAAGAGAGGCTTCTGGGGTGGTTCGCCGGGGATGCGGTGGGCAACTCTGGTTCCGCGACGTCGTGAACATCGCCGGGGCGGTCGGCCAACCACCCTGGCGCAACCCGTACTTCCCGGGTGCCGGACCCCCGTCCGAGCCCCGTGCGTACTCCCTGTTCTGGAGGAATAGACATGGCTTCCATCCGTAGCGCTCGTGCCATCGCCGCCGTCGCCGCCCTGCCGCTCGCCGCAGCCCTCTTCTCCGGGGTGGCGATCGCGGACAACGGCTCGTTCGCGGACAACGGATCGAACGCGGGGGTGGCGACGGTGACTGGCAGTGGTGTCGGCCACGACAACAACGGCAACTCGTCCACCACGCAGCAGCAGGCCGTCGGCAGCGGCGCCTCGAACCAGAGCAACACCGCTCAGGTGAACGGCTCGGCCTTCACGGCGATCGACCAGTCCAACCACAACATCGCGGTGAACTTCACGCAGCTCTGGTGACCCGCGGGCCCCTGCCGGCCAGGGGTTCACCTCGGGGTGTGTGACAGTCCGCGCGGCGGTGCTCCGGCACCGCCGCGCAGGCGTGTGCGCGGCGCGGCGGCGGCCGCGCGCGGTCCCGCGCCGGGGGCGGTCGATCTCTTGACAGCACACGACATCTGACGGACAGTCAGAAACTCGTGGAGCCGAGCAGCGGCTTGCGGGGCCGACCAGAGGCCCATGAAGCCGACCAGAGGCTCGCGAAGCCGTCCAGCGACTCGTGAAACCGTCTTCCGCTCGACCGTCCCTGTTCGTACGAGGTCCGGGAGGGCCGCCGCCGTGCACCTCGCCCCCACCGACCGCCAGCGCGAGCTGCGCGGCGAACTGCGCGCCTATTTCCGCACGTTGATGCCGGACGGCCCGCCCGCCGCCGACGACCGCGCCGGGCAGCGCGCGGTGCTGCGCCGCATCGGCGCCGAGGGGCTGCTCGGTCTCGGCTGGCCCGTGGAGTACGGCGGGCAGGGGCGCGGTCCCGACGAGCAGTTCGTGTTCTTCGACGAGGCGTACCGGGCCGGCGCGCCGGTCTCCATGGTCACGCTCAACACCGTCGGCCCGACCCTCATGAAGTACGGCACCGAGGAGCAGAAGGCCGCCTTCCTGCCGCGCATCCTCAGTGGCGAGCTGGTCTTCGCGATCGGCTACAGCGAGCCGTCCGCGGGCACCGACCTCGCCGCGCTGCGCACGCGCGCGGTGCGGGACGCGGCGAGCGGCGACTGGCTGGTCGACGGCCAGAAGGTCTTCACGTCCAACGCGCAGAACGCCGACTGGATCTGGCTCGCCTGCCGCACCGACCCGGAGGCGCCCAAGCACCGGGGCATCTCGATCGTCCTCGTGCCGACCGACGCGCCGGGATTCTCCTGGACCCCGATCCGCACCGTCGGCGGGCTGACCACGACGGCCACGTACTACGACGGCATCCGCGTCCCGGGCGCGAACGTCGTCGGGGAGGTCGACGGCGGCTGGGGCCTCATCACCGACCAGCTCAATCACGAGCGGGTCGCCCTCGCCGCGATCGGGATGCAGGCCGAGGACTTCTACGCCGATGTGCTCGCCGCCGCCCGTACCCCCGATCCGGTGACGGGCGAACGCCGGGTTGACGCGCCGTGGATTCGTTCCGCGCTGGCCGAGGCGCATGCCCGGCTGGCGGCGACGCGCCTGCTCAGCTGGCGTCTGGTGGGGGATCTGAGGGCGGGTGGGCCGGCCCCCGGGGACGCTGCCGGGGTGAAGTTCGCGGGAACGGAATCCGCGGTCGAGACGTATCGACTGTGTCAGCAGATAGCGGGCGATGCCGGGTGGGTGCGGTCCGGGTCGCCGGGGGTGTTCGGGGCGGCGGGGCCGCTCGGGGAGGGCGGGGGCGATCCCGTCGCGGGGGACGGGGAGTTGGAGCGGATGAACCGGGCGGCGCAGATCAACACGTTCGGCGGCGGGGTCGGCGAGGTGCAGCGGGAGATCGTGGCCACGATGCGGCTGGGGATGCGGCGGGGGAGGCGGTGAGGCGCATGGCCGAGGTGCGGGACGGCGACGGCGTGGCTTGGGCGGCCGGGGCGGACGGGGTGTACGAGGAGCTGAAGACGTTCGAGGGGCGCAGCGCGGCGACGGCCGTCGAGGGCAAGGACCCGGTGAACGGGCCGATGATCCGCCACTGGTGCGAGGCCATGGGCGACAGCAGTCCCGCGTACCGGGGCCCGGACGCGATCGCGCCGCCGACGATGTTGCAGGCCTGGACGATGGGCGGCCTGTCCGGGTACGAGGGGCGCTCGCCCGCCCATGACGAGCTGTTCGCCCTGCTCGACGGGGCGGGGTTCACCTCGGTCGTCGCCACCGACTGCGAGCAGGAGTACCTGCGGCCGTTGCGGCCCGGCGACGTGATCACCTACGACTCGGTGATCGAGTCGGTGTCGCCGCTGAAGACGACGAAGCTGGGCACCGGCCACTTCGTCACGACCCGGATGGACGTGCGGGCCAACGGCGAGCGGGCCGGCATACACCGGTTCCGGATCCTCAAGTACGCCCCCGCCGGGCGGGGTTCCGCCCCGGCGCCGCGCGCGAGGACGGCGACCCGGCCGCGCCCCGTCGTGAACCGGGACAACGCCGGATTCTGGGAGGGCGTCGCCCGGCACCGGCTGCTGGTCCAGCGCTGCACGGGATGCGCCGTGCTGCGCTTTCCGTGGCTGCCGGGCTGCAACGCCTGCGGCGGTCAGGAGTGGGACACCGTCGAGGCGAGCGGCGAGGGCACGGTCTTCTCGTACGTCGTCATCCACCACCCGCCCTTCCCGGCCTTCGACCCGCCGTACGCGGTGGGGCTGATCGAGCTGGCCGAGGGCGTCCGCATCGTGAGCAACGTGATCGGGGTGCCCTGCGACAAGGTTCGGATCGGGCTGCCCGTGCGGCTCGACTTCCTGCGGGCCGACGAGGACCTGGAGCTGCCCGTCTTCCGGGCGGTCGAGGACGGGGTGGCCTGACATGGACTTCACTCCCACGCCCGAGCAGGAGGCGGCGCGCGGGCTGGCGGCGCGGATCTTCGGCGACCTGTCCACACCGGAGCGGCTCGCGGGCCTCGGCGGCGGCACGGACACCGAGTTGTGGAAGGCGCTGGGCTCCGCCGGTCTGGCCGCCGCCGTGGAGGAGACCGGACTGCTCGGCCTGGTGCTGATGCTGGAGGAGCAGGGCAGGACGACGGCACAGGTGCCGTTCGCGGCGAGCTGTGTGTACGGGCTGCTCGCGGTCGCGGCGCACGGCACGGCCGGGCAGCGGGAGCGGCTGCTGCCGGGCCTGCGGGACGGCTCCGCCGTGGCGACGGGGGCGTTTCCGGGGCGTACGGGGATCATGGTCTCCGCGTCGGACACTCCGCAGGAGCCCGCCGGGCAGGCGTCTGCGGCGGACACGGAGGCGGGCGTGCCGACCGGCCCCGCGTCGGACGGGGCGCCCGGCCCCGCGTCGGACGGGGCGCCCGGCCCCGGCGGCGCCGGGCGGGCGGTGCTGACCGGGGTCGTGCCCTGGGTGCCCTGGCTGCGGGACGCCACGCACGTCCTGGTGGCCGTCCGCGAAAAAGTTACCCACAGCCTGTGGATGGTGCGGGCGGCCGACGCCCGGTGCGAGCCGGTCGAGCTGACGGCGCCCTGGTCGGCGGGCCGGCTGGTGCTCGACGCGACCCCGGCCGAGCGGCTCGGCGGCGCCGGCGCGTACGCGGACGTGCTGGCGGCGGCCCGCACCGCGTTCGCCGGGCTACAGGCCGGCGTCTGCGCGGGCTCGCTGGCCAGAGCCGTGGACCACACCAACCGGCGGGAGCAGTTCGGCCGGCCCCTCGCGGCCAAGCAGGGCGTCCAACTCCGCGCGGCGGAGGCCCACATGGACATCGAGGCGATGCGGGTCACCGCGTACGAGGCGGCCTGGCGGCGGGACGCCGGACTCGGGCACCGCGGCCACGCGCTGACCGCGGCCTGGTGGGCCTGCGAGGCGGGCAAGCGCGTGGTGCACACGGGCCAGCACCTGCACGGCGGCACGGGCGCCGACCTGGACCACCCGGTGCACCGGCACTTCCTGTGGGGCCGCCAGCTCGACGGCTATCTGGGTTCCGGCGGCGAAGTACTGCAAGAGCTGGGCGAGTTGATCGCCGCCGGCACGGATGAGGGAGGCGAGTCGGCATGAAGGCAGGAGAAGTGCTGCCCCCGTTGGAGATCCCCGTCACCAGGACCCTGATCGTCTCCGGCGCCATCGCGTCGCGCGACTACCAGGACGTGCACCACGACGCGGAGCTGGCCCGGCAGAAGGGCTCCCCCGACATCTTCATGAACATCCTGACGACGAACGGCCTAGTGGGCCGGTACATCACCGACCACTTCGGGGCGTCGGCGGTGCTGCGCAAGGTCGCGATCCGGCTCGGCGCGCCCAACCACCCGGGCGACACCATGGTGCTGACCGGCGAGGTGACGGAGGTCGAGACCGGCCCGGACGGCGCGACGGCACGGGTCAGGGTCGTCGGGAGGAACGGCATCGGCAGCCACGTCACCGGCACGGTCACGGTCACCGTGCCCGGGGTCGCGGCGGACGACGGGGGCGCGGCATGAGCGTGCGGACCAGGGACCGGCTCGGCGGCGTCGCGGCGATCGCCGGGATCGGCGCCACGGAGTTCTCCAAGGATTCGGGCCGCAGCGAGCTGAAGCTGGCGGTCGAGGCGGTGCACGCGGCGCTCGACGACGCCGGGCTGACCCCCGCCGACGTCGACGGCCTGGTCACCTTCACCATGGACACCAGCCCGGAGATCACCGTGGCGCAGGCCGCGGGCATGGGCGAGCTGTCCTTCTTCTCCCGGGTGCACTACGGCGGCGGCGCGGCCTGCGGCACCGTGCAGCAGGCGGCGCTCGCGGTGGCGAGCGGGGTGGCCGAAGTGGTCGTCTGCTACCGGGCGTTCAACGAGCGGTCGGGCCGCCGGTTCGGCTCCGGCGTGCAGCACCGCGAGCCGTCGGCGGAGGGCGCGGCCCTCGGCTGGAACCTGCCGTTCGGGCTGCTCACCCCGGCGTCCTGGGTGGCGATGGCGGCGCAGCGCTACCTGCACACGTACGGGCTCGGACCCGAGGTGTTCGGCCAGGTCGCCGTCGTGGACCGCCGGTACGCGGCGACGAACCCGGCGGCGTACTTCTACGGCAGACCGATCACCCTCGCCGACCACGCCGCCTCCCGCTGGATCGTCGAGCCGCTGCGGCTGCTCGACTGCTGCCAGGAGACCGACGGCGGTCAGGCGATCGTCGTCACCAGTGTCGAGCGGGCCCGCGATCTGCCGAAGCCGCCGGTGGTGATCCGCGCGGCGGCGCAGGGCGCGGGCCGAGCCCAGGAGCAGATGACCAGCTTCTACCGGGACGACCTGTCCGGACTGCCGGAAATGAGCGTCGTGGCCCGGCAGTTGTGGCGCACGGCGGGGATGGGCCCGGACGCCGTCGACGTGGGGATCCTCTACGACCACTTCACGCCGTTCGTGCTGATGCAGCTGGAGGAGTTCGGGTTCTGCGGGCCCGGGGAGGCGGCCGGGTTCGTCGCCGAGGAGCGGCTGCCGCTCAACACCCACGGCGGGCAGCTCGGGGAGGCCTATCTGCACGGGATGAACGGGATAGCGGAAGGGGTGCGCCAGCTGCGGGGCACGGCGGTGAACCAGATACCGGGCGCGGCGACGGCCCTGGTGACCGCGGGCACCGGGGTCCCCACTTCGGGTCTGATTCTGGGGGCGGACGGCTGAACGGGGCGCGTGTCCCCGGTGTCCAAGTGCGCGCGGGCCCTTCACTCGCCCTATGTACCGAATGTACCGACAAAAGATGATCATGGGATTCGGGGTGTTCCTGGCCCTGCTGCTCGGCGTCGGCGCGACCCTCCCGCAGGCCGCCGCCGCGAGCCGGGGCGCCGGGTCCGCGGGCCCGGACGCGCCGGGGGCCGAGGCGTCGTCGTCCGCGCCGTGGGCGCCGCCGGTGCGCACCTTCCGCGGCCGGGCCTTCGACACCTGCCGGACCCCGTCCCGCGACACGATGCGGCGCTGGCGGTCCTCCGACTACCGGGCGGTGGGCGTCTACTTCGGCGGCCGCGGCCGGTTCTGCAAGAGCCAGCCGCACCTGAACCGCGGCTGGTCCCGGGCCGTCGACGCCCTGGGGTGGAGCGTGCTCCCGGTGTACGTGGGCTCGCAGTCGCCGTGCGTCGGCGCCCGCCACAAGAAGGGCGTCGGCATCGGGCGGCGGCCGTGGACGCAGGGCGTGCGGGAGGCCCGCGACGCGGTGCGCCGGGCCGGCCGGGTCGGCATCGGGACGAGCAGCCCGCTCTACCTCGACATGGAGGCGTACGACTACCGCAAGCGGGCCTGCGCGGAGCGCACCCTGACGTTCGTGCGCGCGTGGAGCAGGGAGGTGCGCGAGCGGGGGTACGTCCCCGGCTTCTACAGCAGCGCAGACTCGGGCGTGCGGCACCTCCAGTCGGCGCGGCGGGCGGGCGTGCCGGACCTGCCGTCGGTGGTGTGGTTCGCGCGCTGGCACACCGCACCGCACCTGTACCGGGAGCCGTCGCTCAGCCGGACCGCCTGGCGCCCCGAGCGCCGTATCCACCAGTACGCGGGCAATGTGAAGGAGCGGCACGGCGGCCGTACCCTGCTGATCGACCGGAATCTGGTGAACGCCCCGGTGGCGCGGATCGTCTGAGGCCCGCGCTCTCGGGGCCGGACCCTCGGGGCCGGACCCTCGGGGCCGGACCCTCGGGGCGGGCCCCCTCAGGGCCGAACCCTCAGGGGCCCTCATCCCCTCCTCCACCTTCAGGAGGTGGGGTGAGCCCCCCTCCTACAACCTGAGGCGGACGCCGCTTCGGGACCTCCGGCCGATCCGGAGGGGAAAGCGCGCTCATAGCGTGGAGCCATGACCCCAACCCCGGCGTCTGTCTGCCCCAGCGCATCGGAGCCGGCGACGCGTACCCACACCGGTACCCACCCGGCGTACCCGTCGTTCGCGTCGTACGTCCGCGCCCGGCAGACCGTTCTGCTGCGCACCGCCCGGTCGCTGACGGCGAACCCGTGCGACGCCGAGGACCTGTTGCAGACCGCGCTCACGAAGACGTACGTCGCGTGGGACCGGATCGAGGACCACCGGGCGCTCGACGGCTATGTGCGCCGGGCCCTGCTGAACACGCGGACGTCCCAGTGGCGCAAGCGCAAGGTCGAGGAGTTCGTCTGCGACGAGCTGCCCGAGCCGCCGGTGGTGCCCGCCGGGGACCCGGCCGAGCAGCAGGCGCTGCACGACGCCATGTGGCGCGCCATCACGAAACTGCCCGCGCGACAGCGGGCCATGGTCGTCCTGCGGTACTACGAGGATCTGAGCGAGGCCCAGACGGCCGAGGTGCTCGGGGTCTCCATCGGCACCGTGAAGAGCGCGGTGTCCCGGGCGCTGGGCAAGCTCCGCGAGGACCCCGAGCTGCGGCCGGCGCACCGCTGAGCTTGATCGATCATTCCCGGGACTAGTGACATACCGCGTGGTATGCGGTGAGAATCGGCGGAAACCCTACTGCTCCGTAGCGCCCACCGGGAGGACGCCGTGCTGAGCACGATGCAGGACGTACCACTGACCGTGACCCGCATCCTGAACCACGGGACCCGCGTGCACGGCACCTCACGGATCACGACGTGGACGGGCGAGGGCGAGCCGCACCGCCGCACGTTCGCCGAGGTGGGCGCCCGCGCGGCCCAGCTGGCCCACGCACTCCACGACGACCTGGGCATCCGGGACGACGACCGCGTCGCCACCCTCATGTGGAACAACGCGGAGCACGTCGAGGCGTACTTCGCGGCCCCCGCCATGGGCGCCGTGCTGCACACGCTCAACCTCCGCCTCCCCGCCGAGCAGCTGGTGTGGATCGTGAACCACGCCGCCGACCGGGTGATCATCGTCAACGGCTCGCTGCTGCCGCTCCTGGCCCCGCTGCTGCCGCGGCTGACCGGGGTCGAGCACCTCGTCGTCTCCGGACCCGGTGACCGCTCCGCGCTCGACGGCGCCCGCCCCCGGGTCCACGACTACGAGGACCTCATCGCCGGGAAGCCGACCACGTACGACTGGCCCGAGCTGGACGAACGCCGGGCCGCCGCCATGTGCTACACCTCCGGCACCACCGGCGACCCCAAGGGCGTCGTCTACTCGCACCGCTCCATCTACCTGCACTCCATGCAGGTCAACATGACGCAGTCGATGGGACTCACCGATGCCGACACCTCGCTGGTCGTCGTGCCCCAGTTCCACGTCAACGCCTGGGGACTGCCGCACGCCACCTTCATGACCGGCGTGAACATGCTGATGCCGGACCGGTTCCTCCAGCCCGCGCCGCTCGCCGAGATGATCGAGTCCGAGCGGCCCACGCACGCCGCCGCCGTGCCCACCATCTGGCAGGGCCTGCTGGCCGAGCTGACCGCCAAGCCGCGCGACGTCACCTCGCTCGGCCAGGTCACCATCGGCGGCTCGGCCTGCCCGCCCTCCCTGATGAAGGCGTTCGACGCGCTGGGCATGCGGGTCTGCCACGCCTGGGGCATGACCGAGACCTCGCCGCTGGGCACCGTCGCCCGTCCCCCGGCGGGCGTCGAGCCGGGCAGCGACGAGGAGTTCGCCTACCGCCTCACCCAGGGCCGCTTCCCGGCCGGCGTCGAGGCGCGGCTCTGCGGCCCCGGCGGCGAGATCCTGCCCTGGGACGGCACGTCCGCGGGCGAGCTGGAGGTGCGCGGCAACTGGATCGCGGGCGCCTACTACGGCGGTGCGGAGCCCGGCGCCGAGCCGCTGCGGCCCGACGACAAGTTCAGCGCGGACGGCTGGCTGAAGACCGGCGACGTCGGCACGATCAGCCCCGACGGCTTCCTCACCCTCACCGACCGCGCCAAGGACGTCATCAAGTCCGGCGGCGAGTGGATATCCAGCGTCGACCTGGAGAACGCGCTGATGGCCCACCCGGACGTCGCCGAGGCCGCCGTCGTGGCGGTGCCCGACGACAAGTGGGGCGAGCGGCCCCTCGCGACCGTCGTGCTGAAGGAGGGCGCCGTCGCGGACTTCGAGACGCTGCGCGCGTTCCTCGCCGACAGGGTCGCCAAGTGGCAGCTGCCCGAGCGCTGGACCATCATCCCCGCGGTCCCCAAGACCAGCGTCGGCAAGTTCGACAAGAAGGTGCTGCGCAAGCAGTACGCGCAGGGGGAGCTGGACGTCACCCGCCTGTGACGGACTGTTTCACGTGAAACAGGGCGGCCCGAACGGGCCGCCCTGTCGTGTCAGTTGGTGCCGATCTTCGCCAGCAGGTCCACGATCCGCCCCTGCACCTCGCTGCTGGTCGACCGCTCGGCCAGGAACAGCACCGTCTCCCCCGCCGCGAGCCGCGGCAGGTCGTCGTGGTCGACGGCGGCCGTGTAGACGACGAGCGGAGTGCGGTTCAGCTGCCCGTTCGCCCGCAGCCAGTCGATGATGCCCGCGCGCCGACGGCGTACCTGGAGCAGATCCATGACCACCAGGTTCGGCCGCATCTGCGCGGCGAGCGTCACCGCGTCCGCGTCGCTCGCGGCCCGCGCCACCTGCATCCCGCGCCGCTCCAGGGTCGCGGTCAGGGCGAGCGCGATCTCCTCGTGCTCCTCGATCAGCAGGACCCGCGGCGGGTGCTGCTCGCTGTCGCGCGGCGCGAGCGCCTTCAGCAGGATCGCCGGATCGGCCCCGTACGCGGCCTCCCGCGTCGCCTGCCCGAGACCCGCGGTCACCAGGACCGGCACCTCCGCCGCCACGGCGGCCTGGCGCAGCGACTGCAACGCGGTGCGGGTGATCGGCCCGGTCAGCGGGTCGACGAAGAGCGCGGCCGGGAACGCCGCGATCTGCGCGTCGACCTCCTCGCGGGAGTGCACGGTCACCGGGCGGTAGCCGCGCTCGCTCAGCGCCTGCTGCGTCGTGACGTCCGGTGCGGGCCACACCAGGAGGCGGCGCGGGTTGTCCAGCGGCTCCGGGGGCAGTTCGTCGTCCATCGGCTGCGGCTGCGGCCGGTTGGCGACCTCGACCGCACCGCCGGGGCCGTCGAGCGGCTCGGGGCCCTCGTCGGCGTTCTGGTCGGGGGCACCGATCGCGTACGAGCGGCCACCGCCCTCGGACGGGTTCATCGACGACAGCAGCGGCGGCTGCGGCGCGGACTGCGGCTGGGGGTGCGGACGCGCCGCCGTCCCCTGGGCCGGGGTCTCGGTGCCCTCCGGCTGGTCCTGCCGGTTGGACAGCTTGCGCCGCCGGCCCGACGCGCCGCCGAGCGTCTGGCCCTCCTGCTGCGGCACGCCCTGTCCGGGCGTGGCCCCGGGCCGCGCCGGTGCGGCCTGCTGGCCGCGCTGCTGCTGGGCGATCTGCCGGCCGAACGGCACGCCCTGGCCGAGCGTGCGCACGCTGAACGCGCGGCCCTGCGTCGAGTGGGTGTCGTCGCTCGGCGCGGCCGGTTCCTGCGGCGCCTCGGCGGGCAGCGGCTGGGCGGGCGGCAGCGGCTGGGCCACGGGCTCCCGCGGCGCCTGCGCGGGCGTGCCCTGCGCGGGCGTGCTCTGCGTCGGGTGCGGTTGCAGGGGCGTGTGGTCCTGCGCCGGGTGCCGCGCGGCGGCGTGCTGCTGCTCGTCGGGCAGCGGGAGCGGCTGCGGCTGCTGCTGCGGCAGGGGCTGCTGGGCGGCGGACTGGGCGGCGGGAGCGGCCTGCGGCTCCTGCCGCGGTACGTCCGGGTCGCCCTGCGGGGCCGCGGGGGCCTGCGCCGCCGCCGGGGCCTGCGGAGGGACGGGCGCCTGCGGCACACCGGGGGCCTGCGGGGCCGGTTCGGGGGCGCGGTCGGCCTGCGCGGGCGGCAGCGCGAACACCTCGCGCGGACCCGCCTCCTGCTGCGCCTGGGCGGCCTGCGCGGCGGCGAGCGCACGGCGTGCGCGCCGCCCCGTCGGCTGCCCCGGGGCCCCCGCCAGCTCCAGTTCGCTGCCCTGCCCCTGACCCTGGCCCTGGTCGGCGGGGCCGGACGGCAGGGCGGGCAGCGCGCGCTGCTCCTCGCCGTCGGCGCGCCGGGCCCGGCGGCCGCTCGGCGCGGGCACGCCCTGCGGCGGCACCGTGTCGCCCAGCGCCGGGGAACCCGCCGCGTGCTCGGCCGCGGTCATCACGGACCCCTCGGCCGCCGCGCCACCCGGCGCGGAGCGGGCCCGGCGCCGACCGGTACCGCCGGACGCCTCCGGCCCGGCCTGCGTCCCGTCGCCCTCGGGGGCGGCGGCCGCGGCGACCGGCTCGGCGGCGGCGGGCGATCCCTCTTCGGCGGCGCGCCGTCCGCGCCGTCGGCCGGTGCCGCCGGACGGTGCGGCGGCCGCCCCACCGCCGGGCAGCCCGCTCTCCAGGAACGAGTCGACCGACGGCCCGGCGGCCCGGCGTGCCCGCCGTCGCCCGCCGCCCGCGGCCGAACCGGCCTGCTCCGGCACGCTCGCCGCGGGCTCCGCGGCCACCGGCTCCGGCAGGGCCAGGGCGCTGGTCGGGACCACACCGGCCCCGCTCCCGATCGGTACTTCGAGTACGTACGCGCTGCCGCTCATGCCCGGCATCTCGTGCGTCTGGAGCACACCGCCGTGCGCCCGCACGATGCCCCGGACGATCGGCTCGTGCACCGGGTCGCCACCGGCGTAGGGGCCGCGCACCTCGATGCGCACGCTCTCGCCGCGCTGGGCGGCGGCCACGACCACGGTGTTGTCGACGTATCCGGCACCGGCGGGCACCCGCGCGTTCCCGGTCGCGTCGATCCCGGCGACGTCGGCCACCAGGTGCGCGAGGGCGGTGGCGAGCCGCCCGGCGTCCACCTCGGCCTCGATCGGCGGCGCGTGCACGGCGAACTGCACCCGGCCGGGCCCGATCAGCTCGACGGCCCCGTCGACACCCGCCGCCACGACGGCGTCGAGCATCACCTTCGTACGGGTGAGGGCGCCGCCGCCCTCGTCCAGCGACTGGTAGGCGAGGACGTTGTCGACGAGGGTCGTCATCCGCGAGTAGCCGGCGGCCAGGTGGTGCAGGACCTGGTTCGCCTCCGGCCACAGCTGGCCCGCGTCGTCGGCGGCGAGCTGCGCCAGCTCGTGCCGCAGGTCCTCCAGCGGCCCGCGCAGCGACTGCCCGAGGACGGCCAGGAGCTGGGTGTGCCGGGCGGCCAGAGCTTCGTAACGGTCCTTCTCGCGCTCGGCGAAGGCGGCGCCGCGCTCCCGCTCGGCGGACAGCTCCTCGGCGTGCTGCTCACGCAGGCCGGCCAGTTCGGCGGCGAGTTCGTCGCGGACCCGGGCCAGGTCGGCGTCGCGCTCGGCGCGCTCCTGCTCGGCGGCCTCGTCGCGCCGGGCGAGCTCCTCCTCGTGCTCCTCGACCAGCTTGTCGTAGGGGCGGCGGTCGGTGAAGGTCATGACCGCGCCGACCAGTTGGTCGCCGTCGCGGACCGGCGCCGTCGTCATGTCGACGGGCACCCGGTCGCCGTTCTTGGCCCACAGCACCTGGCCGCGCACCCGGTGCTTGCGTCCGGAGCGCAGGGTGTCGGCGAGCGGCGACTCCTCGTAGGGGAACGCGTCGCCGTCGGGCCGCGAGTGCAGGACGAGACGGTGGAGTTCCTGTCCGCCCAGGTCGCTCGCCCGGAAGCCCAGGATCTGCGCGGCGGCCGGGTTGACGAGCACGATCCGCCCGTCGGTGTCGGTGCCGACGACGCCCTCGGCCGCGGCCCGCAGGATCATCTCGGTCTGCCGCTGCGAACGGGCCAGCTCGGCCTCGGTGTCGACGGTGCCCGACAGGTCGCGCACGACGAGCATCAGCAGCTCGGTGCCGCTGAACGAGCCGGCGCCGGCGCCGCCGTACGAGGAGCCGTACGGGTCCACGGCGTCCCGGGCGCTGTCGGCGAGGTTGGCCGAGGTGACCTCGACCGGGAACTCGCTGCCGTCCGTGCGCCGGGCGACCATCCGCGTCGGCTTGGTCCGCCCGCGCTCGTCGGTGACGGTGTCGGGCACCCGCATCGAGCCGGGGATCAGCCGGGAGTCGAACTCCGGCAGCAGGTCGAGCAGTCCGCGCCCGACCAGCGCCGTCCCCGGGGCCTCGAAGGCCTCCAGGGCGATCGAATTGGCGTTGACGACGGTCCCGTTGGTGTTGACCAGCACCAACGCGTCCGGGAGTGCGTCAAGTATGGCTGCGAGGCGAGCAGCGCCTCGGGATGGCCTGCTGCTCACGACGACGCTTCCTCCCTGATGTACCGCTTTACCGCGACGTGCCGACCGCGCCAGCCATCTTGCCGCGCGAAGCACAACGTGTCACGGGAGGGAGTCTACGGGCACCGGTTGTCCGCGCGCCCCCGGATGAGAGGGAGCCCACGTGGAAGCGACGAAGAGGATGTGGCGATCGCACGGAGGCGGCGTGACCGATGGACCCAGGGTCACGGGGCGGTAGCAGGCAGCACGGGCTCCAGCCGGTGCCAGCGCGCGGTCTCGCAGCCGTTGCTCAGCTTGTACGAGGCGTCGACGGGCCGGCCGTGCCAGGTGCCGGTGATGTGCGCGGTGGCGGGCCCGCCGTACAGCATCGTGCAGTTCGTCCCGGCGGGCACCGGCGCGAACGGGTCGGTGCCGTCCGCCCCGATCCGGTCGAGCGTCGCGCAGGCCGCGTCCGGCTCGTGGTGGCTGCCGCCGGCCGGGCCGCACCGCAGGTCGGTCGTGCCGTCGTGGCCGTTGCCCGAGTCGGCGACGGTGACGGTCAGCCGGTCGCGGCCCGGCTCGCGGCCGACGCCGTCCAGGGCGCTGAAGGGGGGCGGTGCGACGTGCCCCGGCCCGGTGTCGGCGTGCGCGGCGGCGGGCAGGGCCGTGACGGCGGCGACGGTGGCGGCGGAGGTGACCAGGACGCAACGGGAGAGACGGCGCAGCAGCATGCCCTGCTTAACGCGGGCGCGGCCACGACGTTGCGCCCCGCGAAGACCTTTGCTCTGCGGCCCGGCCTCCTAGTACCGTAGGAGCCGATTGGTGACACGGCGCTCAGCTGTGTCATCATCTGCACGCAGCCGCTCGCGTTCGCGCAGGCGGGATGTGCTGGAGGCGTCGCCTAGTCCGGTCTATGGCGCCGCACTGCTAATGCGGTTTGGGACTTAAATCCCATCGAGGGTTCAAATCCCTCCGCCTCCGCAGCAAGATCCGAAGCCCCGGTCCACCAGGACCGGGGCTTCGCTGCTTCCCACCCCCGCGCGGGACCCGCACGGAACCCACCGCGGGCGCGTTTTCGCAGGTCACAACGGGTGTGGCTAACGGATTTCACATGACGGCGGCAGTCATGTAATGTTCTTCTTGTCGCCGGGACGGGCCGAAAGGCCGGGAGCGGAAGACAGAAAAACAAGAAAAAACAAGCACTCGTAGCTTAACGGATAGAGCATCTGACTACGGATCAGAAGGTTGCAGGTTCGAATCCTGCCGAGTGCACACAGGTAAGAGGCCCCCGGAGATGATCCGGGGGCCTCTTGCGTTGGGCCGCCGTGGGCGGGGGGCCGGGGGAACCGCCATGGACGGTCCAGGCGTTTCGGTCTCATGCAGGGGCCGGCTTTTCTACGCTGGTTCCTTTCAGGAGTCGCGTGGTCGGGGGAACAAGTGAGTGCTGAGATCGTTCAGTTGGTCGAGCAGGCTGGTCCGTATCTGACGGCCGCCGTGGGCACGTACGGGGCGGCTGTTCTCACCCGGGCCCAGGATGCGGCGGCGGACGCCACCGCCACGCTCGGGCAGCGCATCCTTCAGACGGTGTGGCGACGACGGGACGGAGCAGGTCAGGCGGAGCTGGAGCGTGTGGTGGACGAGGCCGCCGACGAACAGGACGAGTCCTACTCCGCGGCCGTGCTGAGCAGGCTGCTGCGGCGCGCATTGCAGGACGATGCCGAGCTGCGTGCGGAGCTGTCCGCGATGCTGCCGCCGCCTGGCGCCGGTTCGGTCGTGATCACGGCGTCCGGGGAGCGGTCGATCGCCGCTCAGCACATCGGTACCGCGATCACCGGTGACGGTCACGCCCCGCCACAGCCGTGAGCGCCGCCGACGACCTGTCCCGGTCGCGGATGGAGGCGTCTGGCCCGACAGGCCCGGCACCCTGAACAGCCGCAACAACCTCGCCAGCGTCCGTGAAGCTGCCGAGAACGTGCTGCAATCGGACACCGCAACCCCGGCAACCGACAACGGCCGACTGCCTCCACCAGCACCTGCTGATTGACCCGTCAGAGCTGCGGATCAGGAGGTTGCAGGTTCGCATCCTGGTGAGTGCACCCAGGCCGAGGGCCCCGGGGAGGTCCGGGGTCCTCGGCGTGTTCGGGGGGTGGCCGGTCAGGTCAGTTGCTGGGCCAGGCCGACGATGATGCCTTCGGGGCCACGGACGTAGCAGAGCAGGTAGCTGTCCTCGAAGCGGGCGATGTCGCCGAGGACCTCGGCGCCGTGGGGGCGCAGGCGGGCGACCGTGGATTCCAGGTCGTCGACGGCGAACATGACGCGGTGGGTGCCCAGGACGTTGTGGGGGCGCTCGCGCGGCTCGGGGGCGCCGGCCGCCGGCGTGCGGTACTTCGAGAGTTCGAGGCGGCTGTGGCCGTCCGGGGTGCGGAGCATCGCGATGTCGCAGTGGACGCCGTCGAGCCCGGTGCACCGGTCGGCGACGGGGCCCTTTACCTCCGCCCGGCCCTCCAGTTCCATGCCGAGTTCGGTGAAGTACGCGACGGCGGCGTCCATGTCCTCGACGACGATGCCCACGTTGTCCATCCGCTGAATCGCCATGGCGATCTCCCTCTTCCTCGCGCGTCCGCTGTCGGACGCTGTTGTACCCGGGACGGAGCCGGTGGGGCGTTCTCGACATCCCGGGGTGGCGAGGTTCGGTCAGGTGGCGGTCCGGCGGGTGGTGCTGATCGTGGCGGAGACCGCCGCGGTCGCGGCGAGGCTGCCGAGGGCGAGGAGGACGACACCGACCATGAACAGGCCGCTGGAGTCGTCGGACCAGTCGTAGGCGGCGGCCACCGTCAGGCCGGCGCTGGTGCCGAGGGTCGCGGCCGCCGCGTGGTGGCGGGAGGCCGACCAGTAGACCGCGGGCAGCAGGGTCAGGACCAGGCCGATCACCTGCCAGGCCGCGTAGGGGCCGGTGGTCGAGCCGTCGGGGTGCACGTCGCGGTGCTGGTCCCAGCCCAGCCAGGCGGCCCAGGCGGCCATGGCGGTGACGGCGGGGACGAGGGCCGCGAGGACGGGGCGGGCGGACGGCCGGAGGCGTTCTTCAGTCATGTCGTCGAGTCTCGCGTCGTGCGCCGGGGCTCGGCAGAGCGCGCGTACTCAGGGCGTACTCAGATCGGGGCGTGCGGGTCGGTGTCGGCCGCGATGTCAGTGGGGGGCGTCATCCTGGGCGTATGACGTGGTGGTGCACGGGGATGCGGTGGCGTGTGGGCGACGGGCCGGGCATGGGGTGGACGGGGGACGGGGGTGCGGAGCGGGAGAGCGCCGTGCGGTTCGGGGAGGGCGTGGCGTTCCGGGTCGCGGGGCCGAGACGGTGCCTGGGCGTGTGGCGCGGCGGACGGCGCAGCGCGTGCCCGGGGTGGGCCGACGTGCCGGTGCGCGGGACGCGGGCGCAGTGCGCGGAGTGTGCGGGGATCGACCGGGCGCGGTCGGTGGCCGCCGACACGATCGCCGACGACCCGCGGCCGTACCACGTGTACCTGGCGTGGTTCGGGGACGGGCTGGTGAAGGTCGGGATCACCGGGGTCGGCAGAGGGAGCGCGCGGCTGCTGGAGCAGGGGGCCGTCGCGTACACCTGGCTGGGGCGGGGGCCGCTCATGGCCGCGCGGCGGGCCGAGGAGCTGCTGCGGGTGGCGCTCGGGGTGCCGGACCGGATCCCGTACGGCACCAAGCGGATCGTGCGGGCGGCGGCGGTGGCGGGGAGCGCGCGGGACGGTCTCGGGCGGGCGCACGCGGTCGCCGTCGGGCTCGACGGCTGGCCGGAGTCGCTGGCGCGGCTGCCGTGCGAGGTCGTCGGGCACGTGGCGGAGTTCGGGCCCGGCGCGGTGGACGGGGTCGACGCCGTGGTGAGCGGGCTCGGCGAGGGGGCGGTGGTCGCGGGGCGCGTGGTGGCCGCCGCCGGGCCCGATCTGCACCTGGTCGAGGCGAGCGGTCGCCGACTCGTGGTGGACACGCGGGTGCTCGCCGGGTGGCCGCTGGTGGGAGCCGGCGAGGGGGCCGTCGGCGCGGGGTTCGAGGTACGGGAGGTGCCCGCGGTGCAGGGCGGGTTGTTCTAGGGGTGAGTGGGTGGGTGAGTGAGTGGGTGGGTGTGGGTGTGGGTGGGTGGTGGTTGTGGTGCGGGGTGGTGATTCGCGGAGGCGGTGTTGGGTGGCGTGCGGGGTGGGCTAGTCCGGGAGGAGGGGGAGGTGCGGAGGGTGTGGACAGGGGGAAGGCGGCGGGTGAGTGTGGGGGGATGGATGATCACGCCCGCATCGGCACCGACGGCATCCCGGGCCCCGGCCCGGGCCTCGATGACGGCACCGACCCCGCCCCCGCCCCAGCCCCGGACCCCATTCCCGACCCCGCGGAGGCCGGGCTGGTTGCGCGGTTTCGGGAGCGGCACGGGCTGCCGGGGCTCGTCGACGTGCACACGCACTTCATGCCCGAGCGCGTGCTGCGCAAGGTGTGGGCGTACTTCGACGCGGCCGGGCCGCTGGTCGGCGGCGAGTGGCCGATCACGTACCGGGAGGAGGAGGACCGGCGGGTCGCGCGGTTGCGGGAGTTCGGGGTCGTCGCCTTCACGTCGATGCTGTACCCGCACAAGGCCGGCATGGCCGAGTGGCTGAACGGCTGGGCGGCCGATTTCGCCCGGCGCACCGAGGGCTGCCTGCACACGGCGACCTTCTTCCCCGAGCCGGGGGCGGAGCAGTACGTGCGGCGGGCGGTCGAGGACGGGGCGCGGGTCTTCAAGGCGCACGTCCAGGTCGGGGCGTACGACCCCGCCGACCCGCTGCTCGACCCGGTGTGGGGGCTGCTGGCCGAGGCCGGCGTGCCCGTCGTGACGCACTGCGGGTCGGGGCCCGCGCCCGGCCGGCACACCGGGCCCGGACCGATGGCCCGGGTCCTCGCCCGCCACCCCCGGCTGCCGCTCGTCGTCGCGCACCTGGGGATGCCGGAATACACCGAGTTCCTGGACCTGGCCGAGCGGTACCGGGAGGTGCGGCTCGACACCACGATGGCGTTCACGGACTTCGTGGAGCGGCGGGCGCCGTTCCCCGAGCGGGAGTTGGGGCGGCTGGCCGCGCTCGGCGACCGGGTGCTGCTCGGCAGCGACTTCCCCAACATCCCGTATCCGTACGTGCATCAGCTGGAGGCGATCGAGCGGCTCGGCCTGGGGTCGCAGTGGGTGCGGGCCGTCTGCCACGACAACGGCGCCGCCCTGTTCCCGCCCCCGGCCGCGCCCATCGGCTAGCGGGGCCGGGCGTTTCTCAGGGTTTTCACAGGTGGGCGAAAGGGTGCTCTCAGAGGGCCGCCGGATCGTAGCGCCATGACCACGACCTCGCCCCAGGGGCGTACCGAACTGCTGAGGCCGGACGGTAGCCCCGTCCGGGTGCTCGTTGTGGACGACGAGCAGTCGATCACCGAGCTGTTGTCCATGGCGCTGCGCTACGAGGGCTGGGAGCTGCGGACCGCGGGCGACGGCGCCGGAGCCGTGCAGAGCGCGCGCGAGTTCCGGCCCGACGCCGTCGTGCTCGACATGATGCTGCCGGACATGGACGGGCTGAGCGTGCTGGGCCGGCTGCGCCGTGAACTGCCGGACGTGCCCGTGCTCTTCCTGACCGCCAAGGACGCCGTCGAGGACCGGATCGCCGGGCTGACGGCGGGCGGCGACGACTACGTGACCAAGCCGTTCAGCCTGGAGGAGGTCGTCGCGCGGCTGCGCGGACTGATCCGGCGCACCGGCGCCGCCGACCGGGCGAGCGACTCCGTGCTGGTCGTGGGCGACCTGCTGCTCGACGAGGACAGCCACGAGGTGTCGCGCGGCGGTGCCCACATCCATCTGACCGCCACCGAGTTCGAGCTGCTGCGCTTCCTCATGCGCAACCCGCGGCGCGTGCTCAGCAAGGCCCAGATACTCGACCGGGTCTGGAGCTACGACTTCGGCGGCCAGGCCAACGTCGTCGAGCTGTACATCTCCTACCTGCGGCGCAAGATCGACGCGGGCCGCGAGCCGATGATCCACACGCGCCGGGGAGCCGGGTACCTGATCAAGCCCGCCGCCACGACGGTGTCGTGACCCCGGGCGCCCGCCGGCGGTGTGCGCACCGCGGGGCGCGTGGCCCGCGCACGCTGCGGACCCGGCTCGTGGTGTCGGCGATCGCGCTGATCGCGGTCGTCGCCGCGGTGATCGGGACCGTGACCACGGTGGCGCTGAGCGGCTCGCTGTACGAACGGCTCGACTCCGACCTCCGGGAGATCGCCAAGCGGGCCGCCGTGCGGCCCCGGGACCTGGGCGGGCAGGACGGCCAGGCCGACCAGAACGACCAAAACGGCCAGGCCGGGCAGGGCGGTCAGGCCGGGCAGGGTGGGCAGCGGCAGATCCTGCCGCCCGGCATCAGCGACGTGGACCGCGATCTGCGCTGGGTCGTCGGCGGCGGCTCGCCGCAGGACACGGTCGGCGCCGTCGTCGCGCACGGCAGGGTCACCGCGTCGGTGCGGGGCACCGGCGGCACGAACGTCGCCGATCTCACCGCCGGGCAGCGCGGCGGACTCGCCGCCGTGACCGCGGACGGGAAGACCCGCAGCGTCGAGCTGTCCGGGCTGGGGACGTACCGGGTGAAGACCGTGCGCTCCGAGGACGGTGACCTGGTCGTCGTCGGCATCCCCGCGACACAGGTGCAGGACACCGTGCGGACCCTGGTCGTCGTCGAGCTGTCGGTCACGTTCGCGGGGCTGGTCGCCGCGGGCATCGCCGGCGCCGTGATGGTCGGCGTGAACCTCCGGCCGCTGCGCCGGGTCGCCGCCACGGCGACCCGGGTCTCCGAACTGCCCCTGCACAGCGGCGAGGTGACCCTCTACGAGCGGGTACCCGACGCCGAGGCCGATCCCGGGACCGAGGTCGGGCAGGTCGGCGCCGCCTTCAACCGGATGCTCGACCACATCCACGGCGCGCTGCACGCCCGCCAGCAGAGCGAGACACGGGTGCGGCAGTTCGTCGCGGACGCGAGCCACGAACTGCGCACGCCCCTCGCCTCCATCCGCGGGTACGCCGAGCTGACCCGGCGCGGCCGTGAGGAGGTCGGCCCCGACACCCGGCACGCGCTCGGCCGGATCGAGTCGGAGGCGCACCGCATGACGGGCCTGGTCGAGGACCTGCTGCTGCTCGCGCGGCTCGACGCGGGGCGTCCGCTCGCGTACCGGCCGACCGACCTGTCGCCGCTGGTCGTCGACGTGCTGAGCGACGCCCGCGCGGCCGGGCAGGGCCACCGGTGGCGCCTGGAACTGCCCGACGAGCCCGCCCTGGTGTCCGCCGACTCCGCGCGGTTGCAGCAGGTCCTCGTCAATCTCCTCGCCAACGCGCGGACCCACACCCCGCCCGGCACCACCGTCACCGCCCGCGTGCGCCGGGACGGGTCCCGGGTCCGCGTCGACGTGCGCGACGACGGGCCGGGCATCCCCACGGAGTTGCTGCCGCACGTCTTCGAGCGGTTCGCGCGCGGGGACTCCTCCCGGTCGCGCAAGGCCGGGTCCACGGGGCTCGGGCTCGCCATCGTGCGGGCCGTCACGGCCGCGCACGGCGGTTCCGTGACCGTCGACAGCTGCCCCGGGCGGACCGTGTTCACCGTGCACCTGCCCGCGTACGACGAGTCGGGCCAGGCTGAGTCGGGCCAAGGTGAGCCGGGCCAGGTCGATCCGGGCCAGATCGAGCCGGTTCACGACAAGCCAGGCCGGGCCGAGCCGGGTCCCGACGAACCGGCCCAGGCCGAGCCTGGTCACGACGGTCCGGGCCACGACGGTCTGGGCCAGGCTGAGCCTGGTCACGACGGTCCGGGTCACGACGACTCAGGTCACCACGGTCCGGGTCACGACGGCCCAGGTCACCACGGTCGTCCGCATCACGACGGCCCGGATCACCACGCCCCAGGTCACCACGGTCCGGATCACCACGGCCCGGGTCACGACAGCCCAGGTCACCACGAGTCCCCCGGCACCCCCCGCGCGGACTCACAGGCCCCCCAAAGGTCCACCACACAGCGCTGACAGCCGGGTTGGCGAAGGTCCATGGCATGCGAACCGACTCTTCTCCGGGCGGCGGCCCCACCGCCGCACACCTCGGCGCGCTGCCCGCGCGGGAGCACCTGCCGGTGGGCAGCGGCCCGGGCGACGTACCCGTCCTGGACGTCGTCGTCCCGGTCCACAACGAGGAGAAGGACCTCGCCGCGTGCGTGCGCGGACTCCACGCCCATCTGGTGCGCACCTTCCCCTACCGCTTCCGCGTCACCATCGCGGACAACGCCTCCACCGACACCACCCCGCAGGTGGCGCGCCGGCTGGCCGCCGAGCTGCCCGGCGTCGGCCATGTCCGGCTCGACCAGAAGGGCCGCGGGCGCGCCCTGCGCACCGTCTGGTCCGCGTCCGAGGCGCCGGTCCTCGCCTACATGGACGTGGACCTGTCCACCGACCTGAACGCGCTGCTGCCGCTGGTCGCCCCGCTCATCTCCGGCCACTCGGACCTGGCGATCGGCTCGCGGCTCACGCGCTCCTCGCGGGTGGTGCGCGGCCCCCGGCGGGAGTTCGTCTCGCGGGCCTACAACATGATCCTGCGCGGCTCGCTCCGGGCCCGCTTCTCCGACGCGCAGTGCGGGTTCAAGGCGATCCGGCGCGATGTCGCGCAGGTGCTGCTGCCGCTGGTCGAGGACGCCGGCTGGTTCTTCGACACCGAGCTGCTGGTGCTCGCCGAGCGGGCCGGGCTGCGGATCCACGAGGTGCCCGTCGACTGGATCGACGACCCGGACTCGTCCGTGCGCATCGTGCGGACCGCCGCCGACGACCTGAAGGGCGTGTGGCGCGTGGGCCGGGCGCTCACCACCGGCTCCCTCCCCCTGGACCGGCTCGCGCGCCCGTTCGGCGACGATCCGCGCGACCGCCGTCTGCCCGGGGTGCCGAAGGGGCTCGCCCGGCAGCTGGTCGGGTTCTGCGTGGTCGGCGCGCTGTCGACGCTGTTCTACCTGCTGCTGTACTCCGGCTTCCGTACGTTCTCGGGGGCGCAGGCCGCCAACGCGCTCGCCCTGCTGGTGTCGGCGTTCGCCAACACGGCGGCGAACCGGCGGCTGACCTTCGGGGTGCGCGGCCGCGACCGGGCCGTCCGCCAACAGGCGCAGGGGCTCGTGGTGTTCGGCATCGGCCTCGCGCTGACCAGCGGTTCGCTGGCCGCCCTGCACGCGGCGACCGGCGCGCCCGCGCACGCGGCCGAACTGGGCGTGCTCCTCACGGCGAACCTCGCGGCGACCGTGCTCCGCTTCCTGCTCTTCCGGGCCTGGGTGTTCCCCGCAGCACCCACCGTGCCCGCAGCACCCACCGCACCCACCGCACCCGCCACACGCGCAGCACCCACCGCACCCGCCACACCCACCGCACCCACCCCCACGGACCCGCGCTGACGCCCGACGGGCGGCGCGGCAAGCCACGCGGCAAGCCACGCGGCAAGCCCCGGCGGGGCCGATCCGGGCTTCCGGGCTACGGCCGCCGGACCGTCACGTCGGCGACGACGGGCCTGTGGTCCGACGCCGCCGCTTCCTCCGGCACCCGCACCGACCGCACGGTCACCCCGCGCCCCACGGCGACGTAGTCGATCCGCTTCACCGGCGCGTCGGCCGGGAACGTGACCCCGCCCGCCGGCCCGGCGTCCCGCAACTCCCGCCACAGCGGCGCCAGCTCCGCCGCGTCCGGCGTCGCGTTGAAGTCGCCGAGGAGCACCTGCCGCGCCCCGCGCACCGCCGCGCGCTCGGCGGCCATGACGCGCCGGGTGTCCGCGACCTGCGCCACCCGCACCGAGGGATCCGCGCGGTAGTCCAGGTGCGTCACGAAGACCTGCACCGGCACCCCGCGCACCCTGAGCGTCACCTCGCCGAAGCCGGGCGCGGGGGCGGGCACCGGGTCCGGGTCCTGGGTGGAGAGGCGGGTGATGTCGTGGTTGGCGGCCGAGCGGATCGGATACCGGGACAGCACGGCCACCCCGAACTCGCGCCGCGGTCCGCCCGGGGTCACCGGATCCAGGCTGTAGATCGGCGCGAACGACACCCGCATCCCGAGCCGGTCCGCGAGTTCCCGCGCGACGTCCAGGTCCCGGCTGCGCGCGCCCCAGTGCACGTCGACCTCCTGGAGGCCGATGACGTCGGCGTGCAGGGCGCGCAGCGCGGCCGCCTGCCGGTCGAGGTCGAAGACGTCGTCCATGCCGGCGCCGAAGTGGATGTTGTAGGTGGCGACGCGCAGCGCGACCGCCCGTCCGTGCTGCCCGTCGGCGGCCGCGGGGGCCGCGCCGATCAGGCTCGACACGGCCAGGCAGAGCGCCAGTCGCGGGACCGTTCGGGATCGTCTCGGCATGGCCGAACGCTATGCCGAAAAGGCGCTTGTACACCGTAAGAGTTCCCCCTTACGGTGTACGGCGGCGCTCGGGGCCTCCTCCCGTGCCCGCCGCCCGACCCGACAGGAGACCGCATGACGGCGACGACCGCCGAGAACACGAACGGGCCGGACGGCCCCGACGGGCGCTCCCCGGCCCCGGCCGACCGCCATCCGCAGCGCTGGATCATCCTCGGCGTCATCTGCCTCGCCGAGCTGACCGTGCTGCTCGACAACACCGTCCTCAACGTCGCGATCCCCTCCCTCACCCGGGAGCTGCACGCGTCGACCTCCGACATCCAGTGGGTGATCAGCGCCTACTCGCTCGTCCAGTCCGGGCTGCTGCTCACGGCGGGCTCCACCGCGGACCGCTACGGCCGCAGGAAGATGCTCGCGGCCGGTCTCGTGCTGTTCGGCATCGGTTCGCTGGTCGCCGGACTCGCCGACTCCACCGCGCAGTTGATCGCCGCGCGGGCCGGGATGGGCGTCGGCGGCGCGCTGCTGATGACCACGACGCTCGCCGTCGTCGTGCAGATCTTCGACGACACCGAGCGGGTCCGGGCGATCGGCCTGTGGGCCACCGTCAACTCGCTGGGCTTCGCCGCGGGACCGCTGATCGGCGGGGTGCTGCTGGACCACTTCTGGTGGGGCGCGATCTTCCTCGTCAACATCCCGGTCGCGGTCCTCGCACTGGCCGCCGTCCTGATGCTCGTACCGGAGTCGAAGAACCCGCGGGGCGACCGGCCCGACCTGCTCGGCGCGCTGCTGTCCACGGTCGGCATGACCGGGGTCGTCTACGCCATCATCAACGGCCCCGACCAGGGCTGGACCTCCGGCGCCACGCTCGTCCCGGCGGCGGTCGGGGCCGGCTTCCTGGCCGCGTTCGTCGGCTGGGAGCTGCGCGTCCCGTACCCGATGCTGGACATGCACTTCTTCCGCGACCAGAAGTTCACGGGCGCCGTCGCCGGGGCGATCCTCGTCGCGTTCGGCATGGGCGGCTCGCTGTTCCTGCTCACCCAGCACCTCCAGTTCGTGCTCGGGTACGGGCCGCTGGAGGCCGGGCTGCGCACGGCGCCGCTGGCGCTGACCATCGTCGCCCTGAACCTCACCGGCGTCGGCGCCCGGGTCCTCGCCCGGGTGGGCACCCCGGTCACCATCGCGGCGGGCATGAGCTGCCTGGCGGCGGGGCTCGCCGCGATCGCCGTGCTCGGCGGCGACAGCTACGCCGGCATGCTCCTCGGCCTGGTCGTCATGGGTGTCGGCATCGCCTTCGCCATGCCCGCGATGGCCAACGCGATCATGAGCGCCATCCCGCCCGCGAAGGCGGGCGTCGGAGCGGGCGTGAACGGCACCCTCGCCGAGTTCGGCAACGGACTCGGGGTCGCCGTCCTCGGTGCGGTCCTCAACGCCCGGTTCGCGGCGCTCGTCACCGTCTCCGCCGCCTCCCTCCCGGCGGCGCTCGCCGCCGCCGGCTCCGCCGGTGAGCGGGCCAGGATCGCCGACGCCTTCGCCGCGGGCCTGGAGACCAGCCAGCTCGTCGGCGCCTGCGCCGTGCTCGTCGGCGGACTCCTCGCCGCCGCGTTGCTCCGGCGCGCCGAGCGGGCAGAGTCAGCAGGGGCGACGGCTCCGGGCGCCGTCCCGGCCGGCCCCGGACAGCCCTAGCATCGATGCATACGGACGGGCGGATTCCGCGGGTGTGAGCCCGGGGCCGCCCGGCCCGGCCCCTCGACCCACGGAAGGTGCGCCATGGCGAAGGCAGCGCGGATGAGCGTCTGGCTCGAAGAGAGCAGGCCCGGACGCGGCCGGCGCAGCGAGCAGCCCAGCGGCCTGGACCGCGAGCGGATCACCGACGCCACGGTGAAGCTGCTCGACGCCGAGGGGCTCGCCAAGTTCTCCATGCGGCGGCTGGCGGGCGAGCTGGGCGTCACCGCGATGTCCGTCTACTGGTACGTCGACACCAAGGACGACCTGCTCGAACTCGCCCTGGACCGGGCCTTCGGCGAACCCCGGGTGACCGACACGGGCGCCGACGGCGACGACTGGGGCGCACAGGTGCGCGAGCTCGCCACCGAGTACCGGGCGCTGCTGGTGCGCCACCCGTGGATCTCGCCGCTGGTCGGCAACTACCTGAACATCGGGCCGAATTCGCTGGAGTTCTCCGCCGTGGTGCAGCGCGTCTTCGCCCGCACCGGACTGCCGATGAGCGCGCAGCGCGGCGCGATCGCCAGCGTCATGCAGTTCGTGTACGGGTACGGCACCGTCGAGGGCCACTTCCGGCAGCGGTGCGCCGATGTCGGCATGACCCAGGACGAGTACTTCCAGCGGACGATGACCACCTTCACCGCCCCGGCCGACAAGCCGGAGATGCTGCGGCACGCCGAGGAGACGCTGGCGCAGGTGGCGGCCGGGGGCACGGTCGAGCAGGTGCGCGACCTCGACTTCCACATCGCGCTCGACCTCCAGCTCGCCGGCATCGCGGCGCTGGTGGCGCGGGAGCGGCGGGGCTAGGGCCTAGGCCAGCCGCGCCGGGAAGCCGCCGGTCGCCACCGGGCCCCACGACCGCGGGGTGATCCGGATGATCGACTTGCCCTGCCGCACCATCGCCTCGCGGTACTCGTCCCAGTCCGGGTGCTCCCCGGAGATGGCGCGGAAGTACTCGACGAGCGGCTCGACCGACTCGGGGGCGTCGATGACCTCGGCGGAGCCGTCGATCTGCACCCACGGCCCGTTCCACTCGTCGCTCAGCACGACCACGCTCACCCGCGGATCCCGCTTGGCGTTACGGGTCTTGGCGCGCTCGGGGTAGGTGGAGACGACGATCCGCCCGGCACCGTCCACCCCGCAGGTCAGCGGTGACGCCTGCGGGGTGCCGTCGGTGCGGGCGGTGATGAGGAGGGCGCGGTGCCGCGGACGGACGAAGTCGAGCAACTCGTCCAGGGACACCCGGGTATTGGTCGCGATGTTCGAAGCCATGCCCCGAGCCTAGTGACCCGCGTCCGTCCGCCCGCGTCCCGCGCTACATGCTGGGCAGCGCGTCGCCCTGGACCGCCTGGATGTCGAGCTCGACCCTGAGGGTCGCGCCGATCGCGGCGATGCCCGCCTGGACGACCTGGTTGTAGTTCATGGCGAAGTCCTCGCGGCGCAGCTCGGCCGTCGCCTTGAACGCGGCGCGGGTGCCGCCCCACGGGTCGGCGCCGGTGCCGAGGTAGCTGAGGTCGAGGTCGACCTGGCGCACCACGCCGTGCAGGTTCAGCTCGCCGTGCACGGTCCAGCGGTCGGGGCCGGCCGGGGTCAGGCCCGTCGACCGGTAGGTGATCTCGGGGTGCGTCTCGACGTCCAGGAAGTCGGGGGACTTCAGGTGGCCGTCGCGCATCCCGTTGCCGGTGTCGATGGACGCCGACCGGATCACGGCCTCCACCCGGGACTTCTCCACGTCCTGCGCGATGTCGATGCGTGCGCGGAAGTCGGTGAACCGGCCGTGCACGGAGGTGATGCCCAGGTGCTGGGCGGTCGCCGCGACCGCGGAGTGCGCCGGGTCCACGGTCCACGGGCCGGGCGGCGGCAGCTCGGCGCCACCCTGCCGGGCCAGCACGACGGTGCCGACCTCGGCCCGCCCGGTGGCGGTGACCAGCGCCGTGGAGGCCGCGGGGCCGTACCCGACGGCGGTCACGATCACGGTGTAGGGGCCCGGGGCGAGGACGGCCGCGTCGTGCACGGCGCCCTCGTCGTCGGCCTCGGCGCGCAGCACCTGCGCGCCCGTCATGTCGGTCACCGTGACGACGGCGTGCGGCAGAGCCCACCCGTCCCGCGTCCGGATCCGCGCACTGAGTCCCATCGTCCACATCTCCTAGCTGAAGTTCTCACACACGTAGGGGAGGTGAGTACGTCCCGTACGTGAAACGGCCCCGGCCCGCGGCGTCTCGGCCGTCCCCTGCCGTTGACGACGCCACCGGGTCCGGGGCCCCTTTCCCACATCCGGGCGGACGGTGCGGCCCGCGTCTCCGCTCGAAACGCGGGCCGCACCGGTGTCACCCGGGGTCGGTCACTCGCCCGGGTGGGCGAGTTCGATGTCGTGACCGTCGACGCCGCTGCCGTTCACGGTCAGGTGCGTGGCCACCGGCGGGTAACCGGTCGCGATGACCGTGTACTCGCCGCCGTCCAGGTCGGTGAAGGCGTACGCGCCGTCCTCACCGGTGGTGGAGGTCGCGACCACGTTGCCCGCGGCGTCGACGAGCGTGACCCGCGCGTCGTTCAGCGAGCGGCCCGCGGCGCGGACGGTGCCCTGCACCTGGGAGCCGGAGTTCAGTTCGATCTCGACGCGGGTGACGCCCGTGCCGCCGACCTCGACGGGCAGGGCCAGCGGCCGGTGCCCGGCCGCGTTCACGGCCACGGTCACCGCGCCCGGGACCAGCTCGGCGAAGGTGAACTCGCCGTCCTGGCCGGAGAGCCCGGTGGCCAGCACGTCACCGCGGACGTCGGTCACGATGACCATGGCGCCGATGACGGCGGCCTTGGTCTCCGCGGCCCTGACCACACCGCTCAGGCCGCTGGTGCCGCTGAGCAGGATGTCGTAGGCGACGCCGTTGCCGGTGTCCTCGCCGACGACCACCGTGGAGGCCTGCGGCTGGTAGCCGTCGGCGGAGGCGATCAGGACGTAGGAGCCGGCGCCGGGGGCGTCGACGGCGTACGAACCGTCGCCCTGGGCGACGCCGCGGCCCAGCTGCCGTCCGCCGAGGGAGATCAGCGTGACCGCGGCCCGCGGGACCGGGGCGGACTCGGCGCCGCGGACGAAGCCGTGCACCGGGATGCCGCCGCCCGTGCCGGGCTGCGCCGGGACGCTGCCGGCCGGGGCCGACGCGACGGCCGCGAGGCGCTGGGTCTGCGCATCGGCGGCGGGCTCGCCCGCGCCGACCAGGCTCGGCACCTTCTCCGGCTCGCCCGCCGTGGCGCCGGCGAGGCCCGCGGGGGCGGCGGAGGCGGTCGCCTCGGCCTCCTTGGCCTGGTCCAGGCCGCCGGACGTACGCAGCGGGACCTCCTTGATGAACACCATCGCGATCAGGGCGACCAGCGCGATCGGCGCGGCGATCAGGAAGACGTCGGCGATGCCGTGCCCGTAGGAGCTCTCCATGATCGTGCGCAGCGGCGCGGGCAGCTTGTCCAGGTCCGGGATGGCGCCGCCGCCCGTACCGCCGTGGCCGAGCGCGGCACCCTTCGGGCCGAGGTCGGCGAGGCCGTCCTTGACGTAGTGGGTGATGCGGGTGGACATGATCGAACCGAGCGCCGAGACACCCATCGCACCGCCGAGGGAGCGGAAGAAGGTGACCGTGGAGCTGGCCGAGCCGATGTCCTGCGGGGCGACCTGGTTCTGGGTGCAGAGCACGAGGTTCTGCATCGTCATGCCGATGCCGAGACCCATCAGGGCCATGAAGATCGCGACGCGCCAGTACGGGGTGTCGTAGCGGATCGTGCCGAGCAGGCCGAGGCCCGCCGTGATCAGGACGCCGCCGGAGACCAGCCACGCCTTCCACTTGCCGGTCTTGGTGATGATCTGGCCCGCGACGGTCGACGAGATGAACAGGCCGCCGATCATCGGGATCGTCATGACACCGGACATCGTCGGCGACTTGCCGCGCGCCAGCTGGAAGTACTGGGAGAAGAACACGGTGCCGGTGAACATCGCGACACCCACGAAGAGCGAGGCGATCGAGGCGAGCGTGATCGTGCGGTTGCGGAAGAGCCGCAGCGGGATGATCGGCTCGGCGGCCTTCGACTCGACGAGGACGAAGATCAGGGCGAGCACGATCGCGCCGCCCACCATCGCGGCGGTCTGCCACGACATCCAGTCGTACTTGTCGTCGGCGAAGGTGACCCACAGGAGCAGGGTGCAGACCGCGGCGGTGATGAAGAAGGCGCCGGCCCAGTCGACCTTGACGTTCTCCCGCCGGACGGTGGGGAGCTTCAGCGTCTTCTGGAGCACGATGAGCGCGATGACCGCGAACGGCACACCGACGTAGAAGCACCAGCGCCAGCCCAGCCACGAGGTGTCGGTGATGACACCGCCGAGCAGCGGGCCGCCGACGGTGGCGACGGCGAAGGTGGCACCGAGGTAGCCGGAGTAGCGGCCCCGCTCGCGCGGGGAGATCATCGCGGCCATCACGATCTGGGCGAGGGCGGACAGACCGCCGACGCCGATGCCCTGCACCACGCGGCAGGCGATCAGCATGCTGGGGCTCTGCGAGAGCCCCGCCACGACCGAGCCGCCGACGTAGACGACCAGGGCTATCTGGACGAGTGCCTTCTTGCTGAAGATGTCGGCGAGCTTGCCCCACAGGGGCGTGGTCGCGGTCATCGCGAGCAGCGAGGCGGTGACGACCCAGGTGTAGGCGGACTGGCCGCCGCCGAGGTCGCCGACGATCTCGGGCAGAGCGTTGGTGACGATCGTCGACGACAGAATGGCGACGAACATGCCGAGCAGCAGCCCGGACAGCGCCTCCATGATCTGACGGTGCGTCATGGTGGCGCCGGCGGCGGGGGCGTTGCCTCCGTGCTTGGCGGCATGGCTGCCCCGCACACCGGACGGTGTGGATGTTGCCATGGGAATCCTTTTCTTACGTGTTACGCGGGTGTACGGGTGGTCGGTGTCGAATCCTGCGCGGCGACGGGGAGCGGTGTCCGGGACGCCGTCGTCCGGCAGTCCCCGAAGCTGTCGCGCAGTCGCGTCATCAGGGCGATGAGCTGGTTGACCTCGTCGTCGGACCAGTCGCTCAGCCGCTCGGCGAGCAACTCGGTCGTCCGTGCGTCCAGCTCGTCCATCTGTGCGTGCCCCTCGGCGGTGAGGGTGAGGATGCGCGAGCGCCGGTCGGCGGGGTCGGGGCGGCGCTCGATCCAGCCGCGGTCCGCGGTGTGGGCCACGTGCCGGCTGGCCACGGACATGTCGACGGCCATCAGCTCGGCCATCCTGCTCATCCGCATGTCGCCGTAGCGCTTGAGGAGAGCGAGGACGGCGGCCGAACCTGCCGGACAGTCGTGGGGCAGGATGCGCGCCATGTCCCTCTTGACGGCGCCGAAGGCGCTGAGCTGTCGGGCCAGTTCGTCGTAATGACGCTGTGCGGCCACAGCACCTCCTGACCAAAACCTTATTTGTTGCTTAGGGCAACCATAGAAGCAGTTGGTTGCCGCAGGCAAACTAAAAAGGGCGTTCGACCCTAAAAACTAGGCAAACGTCCGGGTCGGATGATGTAAAGCCGCAGCTCAACGGGGCTCCACGTGACCTGTGGCGCCCGTGGCCCCGATTCGCTAGGGTCCTGCCCCATGGCACACAACCCCCAGGGCCCGGGCCCCGAAGGCAACATCGACCCCGCGGGCAACACCCAGATGTTCCGCGCCTTCGTCGACGAGGGCGGCGCTCCCTCGCCGCGCGCGCAGGCGGCGCCGGTGAAGTCCGGTCCCGGCGCGGGACTGATCGTCGGCATCGTCGTCGCGATCATCGTGGTGGCGGCGGTGGCCTGGCTGGCGCTCTCCTAGCTCTCCCGGCGCGCGGCCCCGGCCGCGCTCACTTCCAGCGCACGGAGACGTCCCGCGTCTCGACGTGCATCCCGAGCGGTACGCGCCAGGAGTCGACGCAGACCGTCCACGTCTTCTCCTTCTTCTCCCCGGGCCCGATGGGCACGGGGAGTTCTTCCGTCGACTCGACGGTCGCCCAGTCGACGCCGAGCGAGCCGATGATGTGGGTCCCGAAGGTGACCGTGCCCGAACGCACCGCGCTGCCACCGGAGTTGTGCAGCGCCAGCGTCACGTCCTGGCACCAGCGGTGCCCGGCGTCCTTCAGGACGGGGTCGCCCACCTTGAGCGCGGCCGGGGCGGGCGGCGCGGTGCTGCCGCCACCGGCGGGGGTGCCCGGACCCTGACCCGGGGCGGAGGGAGCGCCGCCCCCGGCACCGCCACCACCGCCGCCGCCGCCCGAGCGGCCCGGTGAGCCGGAGGAGCCCGCACCGGCGCCGGGGGAGCCCGCCGCGGACGATCCGCCGCCGCTCCCCTTCCCGCCGGCTCCGCCCGCGCGGCCCCCGGCCCTCTCCGTGGACCCGCCCTTGTCCGTGCCGGTGTTCCCGCCCTTGCCCTTGCCCGTCTCCTCGCCTTCGCCTTCGCCTCCGCCCCGGCCGCTGCCGTCGGCGCCCTCGGCGCGGGCGCCGCTCCCGGCGGGTCCCGGGGAGTCCTGGTCGAGCGGCACCAGCTCCACCTTCCCGGTGGGCGCGGCGCCCCGGTCCGGCGCGTCCGAGCCCCCGGCGGCGCCCACGGCCACATAGGTGGCGGGCCCGCTGGCACCGCCGAAGGCGACGGTGGCGGCCCCGCCGAGCCCCACCGCGGCGGCCGAGGCGACCGCCACCGCGACGCCCCTACGTCCTCGTACCCACGTCCGCAGCATCGCGCCAGTGTGTCTGACGGACCGTCAATTAGGAACCCTCGGACCGGAACCCTCGGACCGGAACCCTCGGACCGCAACCCTCGGACCGGAACCCTCGGACCGGAACCCTCGGACCGGAACCTTCGGAGCGGAACCTTCGGAGCGGAACCCTCGGACCGGGAACCCTCGGGTTCGGACCTCTTGGGCGGCGACGGCCGGGAGCGGCGCCCCGGGAATGCGTCGGGGCGGCGACTCTGCCGAGTCGCCGCCCCGTGACATCCGTGAGGCAGGGGTCAGTCCGCGATCAGGCCCTCGCGCAGCTGCGCCAGCGTCCGCGTCAGCAGCCGCGACACGTGCATCTGCGAGATCCCGACCTCCTCGCCGATCTGCGACTGCGTCATGTTCGCGAAGAACCGGAGCATGATGATCCGGCGCTCGCGGGGCGGCAGCTTGGCGAGCAGCGGCTTGAGCGACTCCCGGTACTCGACGCCCTCAAGGGCGGTGTCCTCGTACCCGAGCCGGTCCGCGAGCGAGCCCTCGCCGCCGTCGTCCTCGGGGGCCGGCGAGTCGAGGGAGGACGCCGTGTAGGCGTTGCCCACCGCGAGCCCGTCGACGACGTCGTCCTCCGAGACGCCCAGCACCGCGGCGAGTTCGGGCACGGTCGGCGACCGGTCCAGCTTCTGCGCCAGCTCGTCGCTGGCCTTGGTCAGGGCGAGCCGCAGCTCCTGGAGGCGGCGCGGCACCCGCACCGACCACGAGGTGTCCCGGAAGAACCGCTTGATCTCGCCGACCACCGTCGGCATCGCGAACGTGGGGAACTCGACCCCGCGCTCGCAGTCGAACCGGTCGATCGCCTTGATCAGGCCGATCGTGCCGACCTGGACGATGTCCTCCATCGGCTCGTTGCGACTGCGGAAGCGGGCCGCCGCGTACCGCACCAGCGGCAGGTTCAGCTCGATGAGGGTGTCGCGGACGTACGCCCGCTCAGGGCTGTTCTCGTCGAGCGAGGCGAGCCGCAGGAAGAGGGAGCGGGACAGGGTGCGGGTGTCGATGGAACCCGATGACACCGGCGCCACCGGCGCCGCCGGAGCCGGAGCCGGGGCCTGGATCGGGGCCGGGGCCTGAGCCCGGGCCGGAACAGGAACAGGCGTGTCGGGCGAGAGCGTGAGCACCTTCGAGCTGCCCTGGTCTGCGGACATGCCACCCCCTTGAGGTCGCGGACGGTCGCGGCGGACGCTCCCGTCAGGTAGGAACGCAGCCTCCACCTGAATACCGGACGCGGGGCTGCGCCAAACGCGGTTCCAGCAGAATGTCACATGTCGGCAACACGCTGTAGTGACATGTCGACATGGAAGGGGCGAATCAGCGCTGATAGCAGGGGGTGTGGCCAAAGAGGACGGCGTTTCCGCCGGGAAATCCCCGCAGAACCGGTCTACCCGATTCAGCTACGCCTCGATCCTGTTTGCGGATCGAAGTCGAGCGAAACTACGGGCGAGGAGCCTTGACACGTGCATCTGGGAGACACCGAGCTCGGCGCTGATCTGGGACTGCGTGAGGTTGTTGTAGTACCGCAGCAGCAGGATCCGCTGCTCCCGCTCGGGCAGTTGTACGAGGAGGTGGCGGACGAGGTCGCGGTGCTCGACGCCGTCCAGCTCGGGGTCCTCGTAGCCGAGCCGGTCGAGCAGCCCGGGCATCCCGTCGCCCTCCTGCGCGGCCTCCAGGGAGGTCGCGTGGTACGAGCGGCCGGCCTCGATGCAGGCGAGCACCTCGTCCTCGCCGATGCGGAGCCGCTCGGCGATCTCGGCGGTGGTCGGGGAGCGGCCGAAGGCGGTGGTCAGGTCCTCGCTCGCGGCGTTCACCTGCACCCACAGCTCGTGCAGGCGGCGCGGGACGTGCACGGTCCGCACGTTGTCGCGGAAATACCGCTTGATCTCGCCGACCACGGTCGGCATGGCGAAGGTCGGGAACTGCACGCCGCGGTCCGGGTCGAACCGGTCGATGGCGTTGATCAGGCCGATCGTGCCGACCTGGACGACGTCCTCCATCGGTTCGTTGCGGCTGCGGAAGCGGGCGGCCGCATAGCGCACCAGCGGCAGGTTCGCCTCGATCAGGGCGCCGCGCACCCGGGAGTGCTCCGGGGTGCCCGGCAGCAGGTTCTTGAGCTGGCCGAAGAGGACCTGGGTGAGCGCCCGGGTGTCGGCCCCGCGCGACTTCGCGGCCGGCGCCGGTGACGCCGATGGCACGTGAGGCGCCGGTGATGTCTGTGGCGTCTGAGGTGCCTGTGGCGCCTGTGGTGCTTGCGGCGCTTCTTGAGGCGCAGTACTGGCCGGCACGGTCAACCCCACCTCTGTTTCGTCAACTCTTCGATCAAAAGCGGTCATAGCATCACAAGACATGTGCACTGTGTGCAAGCACCGCATTACTACGTGTTGAAGGGCCGAGCAGGGGTTCGGGACAGCGAAAAGCCCCTCACCGTTCAGGTGAGGGGCCGCTCGAACGGGTGACGCGGGGACCGTCAGAACTCGTAGTCCGCGATCACCCACGTGGCGAACTCGCGCCACTGCGCGACGCCCGCCTGGTGCGCGGGGTGTTCGAGGTACCGCTTCAGGGCGTCGGTGT
The DNA here is from genome assembly GCF_044750685.1 of Streptomyces sp. NPDC088785. Taxonomy (NCBI): domain Bacteria; kingdom Bacillati; phylum Actinomycetota; class Actinomycetes; order Kitasatosporales; family Streptomycetaceae; genus Streptomyces; species Streptomyces sp. NPDC088785. The sequence goes on along the minus strand of NZ_JBIVKH010000003.1, from coordinate 164,283 downwards.
CCTCGACCGCCGAGTTGATCGCGAAGTCGTAGGCGATGGGGCGGTCGGTGATGTTCCAGTCGCACTCCCAGAACGTCAGCTCGGGGATCTGGCCGCCCAGGGCGCGGAAGGCCGCGACGCCCTCGACCACACGGGGCTCGTCACGGCCGACGCCGTCGTTGAGCTTGAACAGGACCAGATGGCGGATCACGGGCGACGCTCCTCAGCCGTACTCACTTGCCGCCGTTGGCCACCCAGGTCATGAAGTCCCCGATGGACCGCGCGGCGGACGATATGCCCTCGAACCCTATCTGGACGTAGTCCGCGGCCTTGGCCGGGTCGGTGATGATCAGATACAGCACGAACACGATCACGACGAAGAGCCCTATTTTCTTCGGATCCATCGCGCCCGGCCTCCCCTTGCCCCGTGCCGGCCCGCGCGTCGGTGTGCGCGCCCCGGTGTCCTGTGTGGCCCGTGTGTGCCCCTGGTGCCGGCGTGAGTCTAACGTGACGCCTTTTCACTTGACCTTTAAGGACCAACGTCCCCTGTTTCCAGGCCCTTTGCCGCCGCTCGGAGCCGGTCGCGTGCCGGAGGATAGGTGGTGAGCCCGGACGATCTGGCAGGAATCGGAAGGGCAGGGACCGGACCCCGACTGCGGGGTTCACGCCGCATCTCCCCCGAAGCGGCGTGGGCTGACGGGAGTCCGTCCTCATCGGGGGAAGCGGTTCGTCCCCCCGAAACCGCTTCCCCCGCCCCCAGCGGGACAGTCTCCCCGGCGGCCTCGGTCAGGCGCCGGGGATTTCTGTGTCCGGCCCCGGCCGCCCCCGGACATGCAGAACGCCCCTCTTTCCCGGGTGACCCGGGAAAGAGGGGCGTCGTCAGCGGTAGCGGTGGGATTTGAACCCACGGTGACGGGTTACGCCACACTCGCTTTCGAGGCGAGCTCCTTCGGCCGCTCGGACACGCTACCGAGAGGAACTCTAGCCCATAGGGGGCCGTGGTTTGAAATCCATATCCCGGAAGAAGCGGGTGAGGGGTTCGGCGCACTCGGCCGCGAGGACGTCGGCGATGACTTCGGGGCGGTGGTTGAGCCGTCGGTCGCGCAGGACGTCCCACAGGGAGCCGGCCGCCCCGGCCTTGTCGTCACGGGCTCCGTAGACGACGCGGTCGAGGCGGGACTGGACGGCGGTGCCCGCGCACATCGTGCACGGCTCCAGGGTGACGACGAGCGTGCAGCCGGTCAGCCGCCACTCGCCCAGCCGCTGTGCGGCCCGGCGGATCGCCAGGACCTCGGCATGGGCGGTGGGGTCACCGGTCAGCTCGCGTTCGTTGTGCGCGGTGGCGAGGACCGTGGTGCCGTCCGGCGCGAGCAGGACGGCACCGACGGGGACGTCGCCGCCCGCCGCGGCAAGCCCGGCCTCGGCCAGGGCCTGCCGCATGGCGGGCCGCCACGGATCGCGTACGGGGTCGGGGTCGGGGGGGTAGGGGCGGGCAGGGGTGTCGGGGACATCGGGGGCATCGGGGGCATCGGGAGGGCCGGGATGCTCTGGAAGATCGGGGAGGTCGGGGGTCCGGGGGGTCACGGCCAGGAATGTAACCCCGGCGGCCGGGCCCCCGGGGTCAGCGGACCGTTTCGAGAACCTCCGCGGCGCCCAGTGCGTCGGCGATCTCGCTCAGGGCGTCGGCCCCGTCGAGCGCCAGCAGCTCCTTCTCGGGGACGCCGAGGTCGGCGAGGATGTCCCGGTCCCCGAGCGGCCCCGCGGGCAGCTCGGAGCCGGGGACGCCACCGCCGCCACCGTCGTCCGTCTCGTCGTCGTCGTCGCCGTCGGCGGCGGCCGTGTCCGGCTCGCCGTCCTCGGTGCCGTCCAGGTCGAGGGCGTCGAGTTCGTCGGCGCCCGGATCCTTGCCGAGCAGTTCGTCGGTGAGCAGGATCTCGCCGTAACTACTGCGGGCTGCGGCCGCCGCGTCCGAGACGTAGATGCGAGGGTCGTCCTCGCCGTCCACGCGGACGACGCCGAACCACGCGTCCTCCTGTTCGATGAAGACGAGGACCGTGTCGTCCTCCGCATCGGCCTCGGCGGCCGCTTCGCGGGCCAGGTCGGACAGGTCCGACAGGGTCTCCACGTCGTCGAGCTCTGTGTCGCTCGCTTCCCACCCGTCTTCGGTGCGCGCGAGCAGTGCGGCGAAGTACACCGTGACTCTCCCACTGGTCTCAGTGCCGGTCGGGGGTCCCCCCGGCGGAGTCTGATGGACGGGAGTGCAGTTCAAGCCCCGCCCACTCGGAATCGTGGCAGAAAGAACGCCGTCAGGAGAGGTCTTCCGCGCGCTGTGTTGGCGTCGCGTTCGCGACAGGCCGTGCACACGGGTGTCTGATGTGAGCCGCGTCACCCGCGAGGCGTGGTGGAGCCCGGCCCAGCCGGTCCGCGGTCCCGGGCGCGGCGCGCGCTCACCAGCGGAAGGTGCGCATCCGCATCTGCTGGCGCATCCGTGCGGCCCGGGCGCGGCGCGGCTGGACCCGGGCGCGCAGCTCGCGTGCCTCGGTCAGTTCCCGCAGGAACATCGCGCGACGGCGCCTTCGTTCGGCGTCCGTCTCGGGCCCGGGCCGCTCCGCCGCCGCGGTGTTCTCGGCGTCGGGGTCCGGCTGCGCTCGGCGCTTGCTGTCCGGCATGAGCCACCTCCCACCCCACTCGACGGGTCCACTCCATTGTCCCCGACCCTCCGGTTTCCCTCCCGGCACACGCTTGATGCCCCGGGCCGGGCCCGTGCCGGGCGCGGGGGAGCCGGGGCCGCGGGGCCCGGTTACTGTTGAGGACATGCGGATCCACGTCGTCGACCACCCGTTGGTGGCGCACAAACTCACCACGCTGCGCGACAAGCGCACCGACTCCCCGACCTTCCGGCGCCTGGCCGACGAGCTGGTCACCCTGCTCGCCTACGAGGCGACCAGGGACGTGCGCACCGAGCAGGTCGACCTCGACACCCCCGTCTCGCGGACGACCGGCGTGAAGCTGTCGTACCCGCGGCCGCTGGTGGTGCCGATCCTGCGCGCCGGTCTCGGCATGCTCGACGGCATGGTGCGGCTGCTGCCGACCGCCGAGGTGGGTTTCCTCGGCATGGTGCGCAATGAGGAGACGCTTCAGGCGTCCACGTACGCCACGCGCATGCCCGACGACCTCTCCGGCCGTCAGGTCTACGTGCTCGACCCGATGCTCGCCACGGGCGGCACGCTCGTCGCGGCGATCCAGGAGCTGATCAAGCGCGGTGCGGACGACGTCACCGCCGTGGTGCTGCTGGCCGCGCCCGAGGGCGTCGAGATCATGGAGCGGGAGCTGGCCGGGACGCCGGTGACCGTGGTGACCGCGTCGGTCGACGAGCGGCTGAACGAGAGCGGGTACATCGTGCCCGGTCTCGGCGACGCCGGTGACCGGATGTACGGCGCCGCGGAGTAGTCCCGCCGGCCCGTGCCGGGCCCGGACGGAGAAGAGCCGCGGTCGCTTCCGCTCGTGCACCGAGCGGGAGCGACCGCGGCTCTTCCGCGTGTCCGGTCTCCCGATCCCCTACGAGGCGCAGCCGGGCTTCGCGGAGGGGGTGGGCTGCGGGTGGGTCAGGGCGGCGAGCGCCTTGTCGGCGGCCGTCTTCGGGGTCAGGCCCTTGAACTCCTTGCCGATGATGAGGTCCACCTCGGCCGGCCCCGGCCGGGTGTCCGTCCTCTGCTCGGCGCCGGACAGCTGGGTGCCGAGGACGGGCAGCGCCGCGTCGGAGGCCGACTTCGCGCCGAGCACTATCCCGACGCCCTTGACCTTCTTGTCGTAGGTCTTGGGCGCGTTTCCGACGTCCCCGATGGCGAAGCCGCGCTTCTTCAGTTCGTCGGCGGTGTCCTTGGCCAGGCCGCCGCGGGTGGTGGCGTTGAGGACGTTGACCTTGATCTTCGCGGGGGCGGGCAGCTTCGCCGCGGCCTTGGCGGGGGACGGGCTCGCGCTCGGGTGCTTCGGACAGGCCGCGGCGCCCGAATCGGCCGCACTGGCCTTGCCGCCACCCGTGAAGACATCGACGAGCTGGAACGATCCCCAGCCGATCAGGCCGATCGCCGCGACGGACGCGACGACGGCGAGCACGATCCTGCTGCGCGGGCGGCCGCGCCGCATGCGGGGGTACTTGTCCCCCGTGATGCGGTATTTGCCACCCATGCCGGGGGGAGTGAGCATGCTCATGGGCGCAGCGTAGTGCCGCCCGACGGCGATGCCTATTAAATGATCAGTGGTGGCCGCTCAGTCCAACCCGAAAGGGCCAATACGGACGTGAGGGGCCCTCAGGCGCGGCGGCCGTCAGCCGAGTTCGAGCACGCGGGCGTGCAGCACCTGGCGCTGCTGGAGCGCGGCGCGGACGGCGCGGTGCAGCCCGTCCTCCAGGTACAGGTCGCCCTGCCACTTCACGACGTGCGCGAAGAGGTCGCCGTAGAACGTCGAGTCCTCCGCGAGCAGCGTTTCCAGGTCGAGCTGGCCCTTGGTCGTCACGAGCTGATCGAGGCGGACCGGGCGCGGCGCGACGTCCGCCCACTGCCGGGTGCTTTCCCGGCCGTGGTCGGGGTACGGCCGGCCGTTTCCGATGCGCTTGAAGATCACACGGAAAGCCTACCGGGCCGGGCTCTCCGGGCGCAGCCATGGAGAGGGAGTGCGACCCTGTGAAATACCGCCCTGAAGCAGGGCGAAACAGGACCACTCAAACCCGGGACAGAGGCCTGAAATGAGTGACAGCGAGCCGCTGGCGGACGGACGGCCCGGCGGGGCGGACCCGTCCGGGGGAGAAAGCGGCGCCTCATTGACGCGGGAGCGCCGGGACCCGGAGCGCCAGGAGCCGCAACACCCGGGGCCACCGCGGCCCGAGGCCGTCACCGGTGCGCCCGCGCTGCCCGCGGCGGCGCTGGAGATCGCCGCCGGGTACGCGTTCAGCGGGCCGGCCCTCGAACTCGGCGCGCTGCTGTGGGACGGCGTGTGCCACCCGGACGCCGGCATCCGCATCCCGCTGCCGATGCTGAACCGGCACGGCCTGGTCGCGGGCGCCACCGGCACCGGCAAGACCAAGACCCTCCAGCTCATCGCGGAACAGCTGGCCGCGCAGGGCGTGCCCGTCTTCCTCGCCGACATCAAGGGCGACGTCTCCGGCATCTCGGCGCCCGGCGAGGACGGCGGGAAGGTGCGCGAGCGGGCCGGGCAGGTGGGCCAGGAGTGGCGGGCCACCGGCTTCCCGTGCGAGTTCTACGCGCTCGGCGGCATCGGCACCGGCATCCCGCTGCGCGCGACCGTCACCAGCTTCGGCCCGGTGCTGCTGTCGAAGGTGCTCCAGCTCAACCAGACGCAGGAGCAGTCGCTCGGCCTGATCTTCCACTACGCGGATCAGAAGGGCCTCGAACTCGTCGACCTGAAGGACCTGCGCGCGGTCGTCACCTTCCTGACGTCCGACGAGGGCAAGCCCGAGCTGAAGACGATCGGCGGGCTGTCGAGCGTCACGGCCGGGGTGATCCTGCGGGCCCTGACGGCGTTCGAGGCACAGGGGATGGGGGACTTCTTCGGGGAACCGGAGTTCGACACCAGCGAGCTGCTGCGCACCGCCGACGGGGGGCGCGGGCTGATCTCCGTACTCGAACTGCCCGCCGTGCAGGACAAGCCGCAGCTGTTCTCGACGTTCCTGATGTGGCTGCTCGCCGATCTGTTCCAGCGGCTGCCCGAGGTCGGGGACGTGGAGCGGCCCAAGCTCGTCTTCTTCTTCGACGAGGCGCACCTCCTCTTCAACGGGGCGTCGAAGGCGTTCCTCGACGCCATCACGCAGACCGTGCGGCTGATCCGGTCCAAGGGCGTCGGCATCTTCTTCGTCACGCAGACGCCGAAGGACGTGCCCGCCGACGTCCTCGGGCAGCTCGGCAACCGGGTCCAGCACGCGCTGCGCGCCTTCACGCCCGACGACCAGAAGGCGCTGAAGGCGACGGTGCGGACGTTCCCGCACTCCGGGTACGACCTGGAGGAGACGCTGACCTCGCTCGGCACCGGCGAGGCCGTGATCACCGTGCTCAGCGAGAAGGGCGCGCCGACGCCGGTGGCGGCGACCCGGCTGCGGGCGCCCGAGTCGCTGATGGGGCCGGTGCCGGCCGACGTGCTCGACGCCGCCGTGCGCGGGTCGCTGCTGTACGCGCGGTACGCCGATGCCGTGGACCGGGAATCGGCGTACGAGAAGCTGACCGCGCGGGAGGCCGAGACGGCGGCCCGCAAGCAGGCCGAGGCCGAGGCCGTCGCGGCGGAGAAGGCGGAGAAGGCGGCCAGGGCCGGGGGGAGGCCGGCCCGGGACGCCTCCGTCGTGGACCAGGTCGTGGGGAGCGGGATCTTCAAGTCGCTGGCCCGGTCGATGGGGACGCAGCTGGGCCGCGAGATCTCCCGCTCGATCTTCGGCACGCGACGTCGCTGACGGGTGGGGCACGCGCAGCGGCCCGCACCTCCCGTCGTGGCTGGCCGCGCGGTTCCCCGCGCCCCTGGGTGGTTCGTCGTCTGCGGCCCGGCGGTGGCTGGTCGCGCGGTTCCCCGCGCCCCTGGGTGGTTCGTCGTCCGCGGCCCGGTGGCCGCGTCTCGCGCAGTTCCCCGCGCCCCTGGGTGGTTCTTCATCCGCGGGCCGGTGGCCTCTTCCCGCGCAGTTCCCCGCGCCCCTGAGGCATGCGCTGCCGCGCAGCCTCCCCTTGAGGCTGAGCACCGCGCGCCTCTCCTGGGAGGCGGGACGGTCGCGCGCCTCTCCTGCCTGAGGCTGAGCACCGTGCGCCTCTCCTGCCCGAGGCTGCGCGCTCGCGTGCGCCTCTCCTTTGGGGGGCGGGCCGGTGGCCCGCTCTTGATGAGATGCCGCACGCAGTGCGCATCTCAGGGGCGCGGGGAACTGCGCGAGAAGCGGCCACCGGCCTGCACCTGGAAGACCACCCAGGGGCGCGGGGAACTGCGCGACCAGCCACAACGGTGGCGCGCGTAAAAGAGGGGCGCGGGGAACTGCGCGGCCAGCCACGACGGTGGCGCGTGGGAAAGAGGGGCGCGGGGAACTGCGTGGCCAGCCACGACGGTGGCGCGCGGGAAAGAGGGGCGCGGGGAACTGTGCGGTCGGCCCCCGCCGGGGTGTGGCGGGGGCGTTCTGAGTGGGGGTCAGGAGTTTGTCGGGCGGGGCGGGGGTGACGTGGGTGACTGGCGGGGCGGCGTCGAATCCTGGGGCCGCTGCGGCGCACGGGCATCGCGCGCAGCCTCGGCACGCAACAGGGCACGCAGCAGCGCGTACGGGTCCTTGGGCATGGTGGAGCGTCCTTTCGGTGCTGACAGGCATGACAGGCGTTCCGGAACGTGCCGGGACTGTCAGCAGCGCAGGACGACGGTGCGCAGGGCGCGGTGCTCCGGGCGGGCCGCGGGCGCCGCGGGGACCGTCCGGTGCGCCGCGACCGCCGGCAGCGGCCGCGGCGGCGGGGAGGTCAGCAGCCGGGTGGGATGCCCGGTGGGCAGCCGGAGCGCGGCCTCGGGAGTGTCCTGGTGCTCGCCGCCCTCGCAGGAGGCCGCGGCCACCGGGAGCGGCGCCACCGCTGCGGCGGACGGCGCCGCGAACGGCGCGAGCAGCAGCGCGAGGACCAGCAGGAGCGCGTCCGCCCACGACCGGGCACGGCGGCCCGGCGCGAGGGGGAACGGCGCGACACTCATGCGTCGACTTGTCCCCCGGACGCGCCCGCGACGCAATCACCCCGCGCCCTTTTCCCCTCGCATGGGCTACACGGACGTCACCGCGCTGACGACGCGGCGGCCTTCGCGGCCTTGGCCGCCGCCTTCATCTCCTGCTTGTGCGCGCGGACCTTGGCCAGCGACTCGGGGCCGGTGATGTCGGCGACGGAGCGGAACGCGCCCGCCTTCCCGTAGTCGCCCGCCGCCGCCCGCCACCCGGTGGGCCGCACCCCGAACTGTTTGCCGAGCAGCGCGACGAAGATCCGCGCCCTCTGCTCGCCGAAGCCGGGCAGGTCGGTCAGGCGCCGCAGCAGTTCGTCGCCGGTGCCGACACCGTCCCAGACGGCCGCCGCGGCACCGTCGTAGTGCTCGACGAGGTACTGGCACAGCTGCTGGACCCGTTTGGCCATCGAGCCCGGGTAGCGGTGCACGGCCGGCTTCGCGGAGAGCAGCGCGGCGAAGGACTCCGGGTCGTGGGCGGCGATCTCGTGCGCGTCCAGGTCGTCGGCGCCGAGCCGGTCGGCGATCGTGCGCGGCCCGGCGAACGCCCACTCCATCGGCACCTGCTGGTCGAGCAGCATCCCCACCAGCGCGGCGAGCGGGCTGCGGCCCAGCAGTTCGTCGGCGGCCGGGTCCTGGGCGAGGTGCAGGGCGGGGCCGGTGTCGTCGGTCCGGTGCGTGCGGCTCATACGTCGATGATCGCGCGGCCGGGTGCCGGGCGCCCGTCGGCCGCCGGGGGCCGGGTGGCGGCGGCCGTGGAAGGCCGCCGGGCCCGGGGAGGGCGTCAGCCGCGGACCAGCAGCAGCACCGACGCCGTCACGCCCACCGTCACGATCACCCCGCGCAGCACCACCGGCGGCAGCCGGCGGCCGAGCCGTGCGCCGAGCAGCCCGCCCGCCGTCGAACCCGCCGCGATCAGCGCGGCCACCGCCCAGTCGACGTCGGACACCGCGATGAAGACGACCGCGGCGATGCCGTTGACCAGGGAGGCGAGGACGTTCTTGGCGGCGTTCAGGCGTTGCAGGTCGTCGCGGAGCACCGCGCCGAACATGCCCATGAGCAGCACGCCCTGGGCCGCGCCGAAGTAGCCGCCGTAGACGCCGGTGCCGAGCACCCCGAGCCACAGGGGCAGCCCGCCGTCGGTGCGCGAGCCGGACCCCCGCCGCGCGGCGGTCCACCGGTTCAGCCGCGGCTGGAGCAGCACCAGGACGCAGGAGACGAGGATCAGCACCGGCACGATCGCGCGGAACGCCGAGCCGGGCAGCCGCAGCAGCAGGAGCGCCCCCGCGAGCCCGCCGAGCAGGGAGGCGGCGCCGAACCGGATCAGCCGGGCGCGCTGGCCGCGCAGTTCGCGCCGGTACCCGTACGCGGCGCTGAGCACTCCGGGCACCAGCCCCACGTTGTTGGACACGTTCGCCAGCACCGGCGGATAGCCGAAGGCGAGCAGGGTCGGGAAGGTGATCAGGGTGCCGGAGCCGACCACCGCGTTCATGCCGCCCGCCGCGAGCCCCGCGGCCCCGATCGCGACCGCTTGCCCTACGTCCACGTACTCGCTCCACCCTCGCGCGTCGCACCGCGCCGACCGCGGCCACGGGCCGGCCGACGGGTCGGCACCCGCCGGGAGTTCGCGACCTCCGCGGCGGGTTGCCGCCCTGGGCCGTCCCGTCGACGATCGTGCGCCGCCCACCGATCCAAGTCAATCCTAGGGTTTTCTTGCACATGCCCAAGCTGTAGCTTTGGTCGGCGTGACTCTCGACGACCTCCGTGTCTTCGTCGCCGTCTGCCGCGCGGGCAGTCTCAGCGCCGTCGCACGCGACCTGTCCTGCACGCAGTCCGCGGTGAGCCAGCACGTCAAGCGGCTGGAGAAGGAGACCGGCGTCGGCCTGCTCGAACGGCACGCGCGCGGGGTCGTGCCCACGCCCGCGGGCCGGATCCTGCGCGCGGCGGCGGCCGACGGCATCGGCGTCCTCGACGACGCGCTGCGCCGCCTGGACGACCTGGCGCGCGGGGCGAGCGGCTCGGTGCGGGTGACCACGGGCGCCACCTCGGTACGGCACTTCATGGCCGAGGCGATCGTCGCCTACCGGCGCGCCCACCCGCAGATCAGCCTGGAGTTCCAGACCGTCAGCTCCAGCCGCAGCTGCTTCGAGGCGCTGGCCGCGCACGACCTGGACCTCGCCTGGATCACGATGGGGCCCGCCGCGCGCGGCATCGAGCTGCGGCCGGTCGTCGAGCTGCCCTGGGTGCTCGCCGTGCAGGAGGACGACCCGCTGGCCGCGGTGCCCCACGCCGGACCGGACGACCTGGCGGCGTCGGCGCAGCTGATCCTGCCGCCCGAGCACTCCACGTCCCGCTCCCACCTGAACGACCGCTTCGCCGAGCTGGGCATCACCGGCGCGGCCGCCGCCGGCACCGGCATCGCCGACTGGGACACCGCCGCGCACCTGGCGCAGCTCGGCCTCGGCCACGCCGTCGTCCCCGGCCTGCCCGGCCTGCGCGGGCCCGGCCACCCCGGCCTGGTGCTCGTGCCCGTGCCGTGCCTGCCGCCGCTCCAGGTCGGCTGGGCGGTGCGCCGCTGGGCCGCGCTGTCGCCGCCCGCCCGCGCGTTCGCGGACCTGGTGGAGGGCAGCTGCCCGGGCGCCGCGGTCCGCCCGAACGGCTGACGCGGTCTCGCGCGCGCCGCCCGCCGCGGCGACCCTGGCCCCATGACGACCACACACCGCCTCGCCGCCCTCGCCGACGACCACCTGGCCGCGGCCCGCTCGGCCCCGCACGGGCGCAGCGCCGAACTGATCCTGCACGAGGACCAGTTGCGGCAGAGCGTCATCGCCCTGGTGGAGGGCAGCGCGCTGGAGGAGCACAACGCCCCGCCCGCCGCGGCGCTCCAGGTCCTCACCGGCCGCGTCCGGCTCACCGCCGTCTCCGGCGACGCCGAGCTGGGCCCCGGCGACCTCCGCGCGATCCCGCAGGAGCGGCACGGGCTGCTGGCGCTGACCGACGCCGTGGTGCTGCTGACGGCCGTCACGGCCTGATCCGGCCGGCGCACAGCACCGCGTCGAGCGCCGCCTCCGGCTCCAGCGCGGCGCCCGCCGCGAACCGGGCGTCGAACGCGGCGCCGCCCAGCGCGCGGCGCGCCCGGTCCGTGATCCGCTCCACGTCGCCGCGCTCCGCCGCGGGCAGCGGCGCGCCGACGCCCCGCCGGGCCGCGTCCGCCGCCCCCAGCAGCAGCGCGGCGCCCGCCGCGTCGCCCGCCAGGGACACCGCCCCCGCCAGCCCCTCCAGCGTCAGCGCGTAGGCGCGCGGCTCGGCGAGGACCCGGGCGGCGTCGAGACCGCGCAGCTGGTGCGCCCGCGCGGCGACCGCGTCCCCGGCCAGCTCGGCGAGGAACCCGAACTCGGCCGCGTAGAGATGGTCGCCCGCGGGGGAGGAGACGTCGCCGTGGCCGTCGCGCAGCCGCATCAGGTGCGCCCGCGCCGCCCCGAGGTCACCGGCGCGGCGGGCCCCGAGCGCCAGCCCCATCTCGGCGTGCACCTCGCCGTACCGGTAGCCCTGCTCGACGGCCCGGGCGCGCGCCTGCATGTGCAGGTCGCGGGCGCGGTCCCAGTCGTGCCGGAGCAGGGCGACCCGGCCGAGCCCGGAGAGGCGGGCGGCGACCTCGGCGGCGAGCCCGAGCTCCCGGGCGAGGGCCAGCCCGGCCCGGCCCAGCCGCTCCGCCTCCGCGTACGCGCCGCGGATCCCGGCCAGCGCGGCGAGCGGCTCGACGGTCTGCAACTCGCCCCACCGGTCGCCGAGTTCGCGCAGGAGCGCGGCGGCCCGCCGGCCGTCCCGCTCCAGTGCGGACAGGTCCCCGCGGATCAGGGCGTGCCGGGCGCGCAGGGCGAGGGAGGCGGCGACGGCCCAGGGGTCGTCCGGGGGCGGCGGGCACGCGTCGAGGCGGCGCCCGCAGGCGTCGGGGTCGCCGCCGTGGAAGAGGGCGTGGGCGCAGAGCCAGGAGGTGGCGGCGGACACCCCGACCGCGGGCAGGGCCGCGGCGCCGGGGCGCACGGCTCCGGTGAGCAGCCCGAACGCGGCGCGCAGCGCGGCCGGTTCGCCGCCGCCCGCGGCGTCCGGCAGCGCGCACAGGGCGCGGTGGCCCTCGGTGAGCCGGCCGCGCAGCAGCCACCACCAGGCGAGCGCCGCGCCGAGCCGCCGCGCCGCGGCCGGGTCGGTGCGCACCGCCGCGTCGAGCGCGGCCCGCAGATTGCCCGCCTCGGCGTCGAGCAGGCCCAGCCACTCCTGCTGGCCCGCGCCGCGCAGCCGGGGCGCGGCGCGCTCGGCCAGCTCCAGGTAGTACCGCAGATGCCGCTCCCGTACGGCGTCGTCCGCGCCGTCGCCGTCCCGCTGTTCCCCGGCGTACGCGGCGACGGACTCCAGCAGCCGGTAGCGCGGGCGCGGGCCGGGCCCCGCCACGACCAGCGACCGCTCGACGAGCCGCGTCAGCAGGCCGGGGACCTCGGCGCGGGCCACGCCCCGCCCCGCGCAGACGGCCTCCGCCGCCTCCAGGGTGCAGCCGTCGCGGTGCACGGTGAGCCGCCGCAGCACGGTCCGCTCCCGCGCGCCGAGCAGCTCCCAGCTCCAGTCGAGCACCGCCCGCAGCGTGCGCTGCCGGGCGGGCACGCCGCGCTGCCGCGCCCCGAGCAGCCGGAACCGGTCGTCGAGCCGCGCCGCCAGCTCCCGTACCCCCAACGCCCGTACGCGGGTGGCGGCCAGCTCCACGGCGAGCGGGATGCCGTCGAGGCGGCGGCAGATCTCGGCGACGGCGTCGGGGGCGTCGCCGGGGTCGTACCCGGGCGCCGCGGCGCGGGCCCGCGCCGTGAACAGGCGGACGGCGTCGGCGGTCGCCAGCGGCTCCACGGGCCGGACGGCCTCCCCGGCCGCGGCCAGCCCGAGGGGTTCCTGCCCGGTGGCGAGGACGCGCAGCCGGGAGGTGGCGCGCAGCAGGGCGTACGTGAGGTCGGCGGCGGCGTCGACGACGTGCTCGCAGTTGTCGAGGACCAGCAGGCCGTCGCGCTCGCGCAGCGCGGAGGCGAGGCGGTCGGCGGGGGTGCCCGCGGCCGGGCCGGCAGGGGCGTGCGGCACGTCCTCGCGCAGGCCGAGGGCGGCGGCGACGGCCTGCGCGAGATCGTCGGCGGCACTGTCCGCGGGCAGCCCCGCGAGCTCGACGAGCCAGACCCCGCCCGGCGCGGGAGCCGCCCGGGCGGCCTCCACGGCCAGCCGCGTCTTGCCGACCCCGCCCGGCCCGGTCAGTGTCACCAGCCGGTGCGCACCGAGAAGCCGCCCGACGTCGCCGAGATCCCGCTCCCGCCCGACGAGCGACGTGGACGGATGGGGGAGGGCGGCGGTGTGGGGGGCCGGGGGAGGAGGGGGCGGCGCCGGGGGCGCGGCGGGGAGCTCCACCGGGCGGTGCTGGGGCCGCAGTTGCGGCTGGTGCTGGTGCTGGTGCTGTGGCTCGTGTTGGTGTTGCGGCTCGCGCTCGTGCGGCGGCCGGGGCTCCCGCTGGTGCAGGATCCGGGCGTGCAGGGCGGCCAGTTCCGGGGTGGGGTCGACGCCCAGCTCCCGCGCGAGGAGCCGGCGCAGTTCCTCGTACGACGCGAGGGCCTCGCCCTGCCGCCCGGCGAGGTACAGGGCGCGTATCTGCGACGCCCGCAGCCGCTCCCGCAGCGGATGCCGGGCCACGAGCCCGCCCAGCTCGGCGGCGGCCAGACCGTGCTCCCCCGCCGCGATCAGGGCGGCGGCCCGCTCCTCCAGCGCGACCAGCCGCACCTCTTCGAGCCGCCGCGCCGCTCCCCGGACGAACGGGGCGTCGGCGAAGTCGGCGAACGCCGGACCCCGCCACAACTCCAGCGCCCGGTCCAGGAGTTCGATCCGGTCGCCGGGGTCCGCGGCCGCCCGTGCCGCCCGTGCCGCCCGTGCCGCACTTTCGACGAGGTCCCGGAACACCACCGCGTCCACCTCGGCGCCGGTCAGGTCGAGCCGGTACCCGGGGGCCTGCCGCACCACGCGCGAGCGGCCGACGGCCCGGCGCAGCTGGGACACCTTGGCCTGCAACGCGTTGACGGGCTTGCCCGGCGGGCGGGCGCCCCACAGGTCCTCGACGAGCCGGTCCACGGAGACGACGCGCCCCTCGTGCGCCAGCAGCACGGCCAGCAGCGCCCGCACCTTCACCTCGGGGACGGCGACGACCTCCCCGCCGGCGCGCCCGCGGACGACGAGTCCCCCCAACACCCCGAACCACATGGGGAAACGGTAACGCCGGGACCGCGCTCCCCCGGCGTGCCGACGGCAGCCGCCATCAGGACTTCATCAGCGGTCCCGAACCCCACCGGGACAGGCTCGTGCCCGCCCCACCATCCCCGGCACGGAAACGGACCGACCATGCCCGACACGACGACCACGGGAACCTCGCACACACCACCGCCCCGCCCGGGGACCGGACCGGAGACCGGGCCGGAGACCGGACCGGAGACCAGGCCGGGGTCCGGGGCGGGGACGGTGCCCGCGCAGGCGCCGAGACTCCCCCTCCCGGCGCTCCTCGCCCTGGCCACCGCCGTCTTCATCACGAGCCTCACCGAGACCCTCCCGGCGGGCCTGCTCCCCGCGATGAGCCGCTCGCTGGGCACCACCGAGTCGGCCACCGGCCAGACCGTCACCGTCTACGCCGCCGGAACCTTCCTCACCGCCCTCCCCCTCACCGCGGCGACGGCCGGCTGGAGCCGCGGCCGACTGCTGCTCACCGCCATGGCCGGGTTCGCCGTCGCCAACACGGTGACGGCGCTGTCGTCCTCGTACGCCCTGACGATGACGGCCCGCTTCGCCGCCGGGGTCGCGGCCGGTCTCGCCTGGGCGCTGCTGGCCGGCTACGCGCGCCGGCTCGCCCCGCCGGACCTGGAGGGCCGGGCCATGGCCATCGCCATGGCGGGCATCCCGGTGGCGCTCTCCCTGGGCGTCCCGGCCGGCACCTTCCTCGGCACGACGCTCGGCTGGCGCACCGCGTTCCTGGCGATGACCGCACTCACCGTCGTCCTGCTCGGCTGGCTGCGCCTGACCGTCCCCGACCACCCCGGCCGGGCCCGCGCCGCCCGCACCCCGGTCCGGCACGCGCTGCGCGTCCCCGGGGTCCCCGCCGTGCTCACCGTCACCCTGGTCTTCGTGCTGGCGCACACGATCCTCTACGCGTACATCGCCCCGTTCCTCGACGACGTCGGCCTGGGCGCGCAGACCGATCTGGTCCTGCTGGTCTTCGGCGCGGCCTCGCTGCTGTCCATCTGGGCGGTCGGCGCCCTCGTCCACCACCGGCTGCGCCATCTCACGCTGGCCGGCACCGTCCTGGTGGCCGCCGCCGCGACCCTCCTCGCGCTGACCGCCGACTCCGCGGTGCCGGTCTACGCGGCGGCCGCCCTGTGGGGCCTGGGCTGGGGCGGCGTCCCGACGCTGTTGCAGACGGCGGCGGGCCGCGCGGGCGGCGAACAGGCCGACGCCGCCCAGGCGTTGCTGGTCACCCTGTGGAACGTCGCGATGGCCGCCGGCGGTGTGGCGGGCGGCCTCCTCCTCCACCTGGCGGGCCCGGCGGCGCTCCCCTGGGCGGTGCCGCTGCTCCTGGCTCCCGTCCTCGGGGTGGTCGTCACGGCCCGGAGGCACGGGTTCCCCGCGTCCTGACCGGGACGGCCGCCGCATCCCGCGTACGCACGGCCGTCCCGGGCACCCGTCCGTCATGCTCGCTCTGGTGTACACCTCGTACGACACCGCGACGACGGTGTGGGCCTTCGTGATCGCCGTCGCCGTCGTGCTGGCGGTGACCTGGTACGTCAGGCGCCGCAGATAGCCCGGGGCGAGTCCCGCGGCCGGGGCTGTCCGGGCCGGTCAGCCCGCCCCGCGACGACGTCTCCCGCGCAGGGGGAGCAGCCTGCGGGGCTCTCGGCGCGGCGGGCGCCTCAGCTCCGCGTACCGGGTCACCGAGTCCGGGCTCGCGGTCCGCACCCACACCGGAGCCCCGATCAGGATCCGGTCCGCGCCCCGCCTGTTGTCACGGAAGTCCCAACGGCTCGGGGTCAGTTCGACATCGGTGTAGATCTGAGCGAACCACTCGCAGTCGTGAGCGTCCGCGAGGGTGAGCCCGCGGGTCCAGGGCTCCTCGTGATCGGTTCCGGGGTGTTCGCTCCCCTCGTTCAGAGCGATGTGCAGTGCCTCGACGGAAAGCGATTCGGGGTCGTCCCACTGGGACGTGTTGCGCGTGCCCCGGCTCTCCAGCAGCTCCGCGATGGCGTACCAGGCGGAGGAGGCCCAACCGGACTCCGGGGCGTCCGAAGGCCGAAAGGGGTGCCCGGGGAAGCTGTCCAGGCTCCCGAAGAGGACCAGATCGACCTGCCGGCCCTCGACACTGCTCGTTCTGATGTGCAGCACCGCGCCCCGGTCCCGCTCCGGGCCACCGATGAACCGTGCGATGCGGACCTGCCCGACGCCTTTGGTGAAGCGCGCGGGCGGCGGTGTGCTGAAGGCGGAGACCGCCTGCCCCCCGATCACCTTCTCGATCTTGCGTGCCTTTTCGCGGCGGGTGAGGCCCGACCGCTCACGGTTCCCGACCTCCGCCCCCACGCCCTGCGGGGCGGCTTTGAAGGTCCAGCTCAGCCGGCTGTCCCAGGTGACGCCGTTGTCGGACGCGATCTCGTCGACGCGGCGCTCTGACCAGTACAGATAACTACCGGCGTCAGCCTCCCTCGCCACTGCCTATCCTTCTCCGATCAGATGATTGCCGTGGATCCTGGCCGCCCGCATCCAGTCACAGGCCGAGCAGCGGTCCAGATAGGCGTACGGAGACGCGTCCATGGCATCGACCTCCGCCATGACCTTGAAGTTCCGCCGGTTCTGCACTCGTCCGCAGGGCGACTTGGCGGAGTGATACACCGTTGTCACGCCCACATCAGGAGTGAGACGTCGCGGGCACGGCACCGGTGAGTTCGGACGAGTGACGAGGCCCTGTCTCCCGCCCGGCCCGGCGGACCCACCTCAACCGGAGTCGTCGACCCCCAGCAGTGCGGCGAGACGGCGCCGGTGGCCCTCGACCTGCTGACGCCGTTCGCTGTCGTCGTCGGGACGGTCGCGCAGCCACGCGTCCGAGAGGCCGAGAGCCCGCCGTGCCCGACGCTCGGCCTCGGGTCGCCTCGGTGAGTGTTCCAGCGAGTGCGCCACCTGCACCAGCAGCGGACCGACCGCGGCCTGCCTGTTCGACTGGAGGGCGAGCCAGTCCAACGCCACGTCGAGAACCTGCTCGATCGCTTCCGCGTCCGGGAAATCTCCGCCGGACAGCAGGGCCTTCAGCAGCCTTCCGTTCGCCGCGTTCCGCACGTTCCGCTCGCCGCCGGTCCAAAACCGTTGCCGGGCGACCTCCGTCGCGCGGCGCCGGACCCGCGGCGAGGAATGGCGGATGTCGAGGACCTGCGCCAATAACTGGATCGATCGGTTGTCGTGGTCGTTGACGGCGGACCAGTCGACGCAGGCCGTGCACAGCCGGTCCAGGACGGGAGCGTCGAGTTGCTCGGAGCCCTTCAGCAGGTCTTCGAGCGCTGGCTCGGCTCTCTTCGGGTACCTCGCATGCTTCAGCAGGTCACAGGCGCGGGCGACGAAGCGG
This sequence comes from Streptomyces sp. NPDC088785, assembly GCF_044750685.1. Lineage (NCBI taxonomy): Bacteria > Bacillati > Actinomycetota > Actinomycetes > Kitasatosporales > Streptomycetaceae > Streptomyces > Streptomyces sp. NPDC088785. The sequence continues at coordinate 146,912 of NZ_JBIVKH010000003.1, read as the reverse complement.
TTCCACTCGGGCGAATTGTCTGCGCGGTGGTTCCGGAGGGCTCTGACGAGACTGGGTTTCTTGCGGTTCTTCTCCGGCACCAAAGCCCTCAGGGACAGCACCCGGACGGATCGCGCCGCCAGTTGTGCGCGATCGGCCGGTTTCGCGAAGGGGCTGTTCAACGCGGTGGTCAGCATGCCCAGGGCGCCGGGGGCCCTGGGGTTCTCGTCCAGGCAGCGAAGGGTCGCGGCCATCGTCCGGGCGGGTTCGTCGCCGGTGAGATCGGAGCGCCGCAGGAGCGAGGTCAGGGGGTAGGCCAGGTGCGGGCTGTCGGGGGTCGCGGCAAGCTGGGCGAACGTAGCGACCAGCACCCGGTCACGGGTGTCGGTGTCGAGGTTCGTGCGATGCAGCAGTGGCGTCAGGACGGAGCGTGCCACGCTCGGGCCGGGCCGGTCCCGCAGCAGGGCCAGCGCCCGGTCCGCCAGCCACCGCAGCCGCTCCGGGTCCTCGTCCGGCAGTCTGGTGCTCAGGAGCGCCCCGGTCACCTCGCTGACACTCAGCCACATGGAGCCGTCGTCTGCCGCCAGCCAGTCCATGGCCACTACCGCAAGGTGCTGTTGTTCGTCCTCGGTGAGGGCAGCGTTGTCGCGAGCACTGGTCTTGGCCGCGTTCTTCAGCAGCGGAGGAAGAAGCAGGCCCATCTCAACGTGTCGACCGCCATTCACGTTCAACCAGTTCCACGCCGCCTGCACGGCACGCGGCAGGCCGTCCCGTCCGGGCAGTCCGGGGACGATCAGTTCTCTGAGCAGGTACGCAGCAGTGGGCTGTAGCCCGTAACGGGCCTCATGGTTCAGCCAGGCGAAGGAGTCCCTGACCACCTGTCCGTACAGCTCCTCGGTCAGATCCCGGAACAGACGGTGTCTGCTCAACACGGCTACGAGGGCGAAGGGGGCAGCCGGCGGGTCCGCGGGGGCCACCGTGTCAAGGAGCAGACGGACCGTCCGTTCGAGGTCCGCGCCGGTCAGTTCGGGGTGTTTGAGCAGTGGCCCCGCCACGTAACCGGCTTGACCTGTCGTGCCGTAACGGCGCAACCAGCGCAACGCCCAGTTCCGGACCTGGTTCATACGCGCGTCGCCGCGCGGCAGGACGTCCAGCCGCGTATCGAGGAGTCGCTGTAGAGGGAAGCTGGCGTTTTTCGTGAGCGGGTGCCGTGTGAGCCACTCGTAGGCCTGGCCCGTCGTCCATTCCCGGTTTCCAGGGCCGAGGTCGCTTGCCAGGGCCTTATGGAGAGCGCGTGCGGCGCCGGGCCGTTCACCGTGGATGTAGATCCACTCGGAGAGGTAGCGGTCGCTGTCGGGCAACTGCGATGCCACGGCCAGGATGGTGTCGAGGGCTCTGGCCTTGGCGTAGTGCTTGCGCAGCCACGGTTCCGTGAATTCGCGCAGCACCACCGGGCGCCATGTCTCCCGCAGGAGCAGGGCCCGAAGGTCCCGGCCGTCGCCCTTCGCATCCGCTGCCACGACCAGGTCCTGGACAGCGTCACGATGGGCGACGCACCACTCGTCCACCACTCCGGTCAGCGCGTCGACCGCCTCCTTGTCCAGCTTGTCGCGCAGGCGGTCCACCGCGACGGCGACCCGGGCCAGGGCAGAACCGTCCGCCAGCCCTGAGTCCAAGACCCGGCGCAGGCCGACGCCGTGCACGGAATTCTGGCCCTTCTTGAGCACGGCGACGCCGAGCAGATGGTCGGCGTAGACATCGTGCACGGGCTGAAGGGCGTGGTTCCGGGACGCGAGCAGGCCGTGGTCGAGGAGCTTGCCCAAGAGCCGACCGCCCTCCACCCGGCGCGGGTCGTCGGCGTCCGGAGCGAAGAAGTCGAGTGCGTCTACGAGCTGGCACGGTGAGTGGGCGACGGTCAGAGCCACGGCCGTCGCCGCGCGGTCCGGCACCTCGTCCCCGAGGAGCGGCAGTCCCATGTCGATCAGGATGGCGTTGAGCCATGAGCCGAAGTCGGAGTCGGGAGAAGGCGCGGCCTTCCTCACGTCCTCACCGGCCCGCGCCGTGCGGTTGAGGTGCGTGGCGTAGAACCGGCTGACCACCGGAGGACCGGCGCAACGTTCCTTCATGTAGCGGTCGCCCTGCTGCTCCACGGCGTCGGGCGCGAGGCTCTGGACGATCTGCTGGGTGACGGCTCGGTGGTACACCGGGTCCGCCCGGACGTGGACGGTCTCGAAGGTGTTGTCCGGGTCCAGCGTTCGGAGCGCCTCATCCTTCAGCCGGCCGCGGCGAACGGTCGTCAGTACGGCAAGCCGGACGCCACTGCCCTCTGCCTCGCTGAACACGCTGCTGTAGGTCGTCCCCGGGTCGGCGATCCAGTCGATCTCGTCGGCGACGACGAGCACTCGGCCCGCCAGGTCGCGGACGCTGTCCCACACATCACGCAGGGGTGCGGACTGGGACACGTGCACGACCAGCCAGTCCCGGCTCTCCTGAGCCAGCGCGGCTACCTCCAGGCACAGCCGTGACTTACCAGCTCCGGCCGCCCCGTCGATGAGCAGTCCGGCGGGCAGGCCCGGCCTCTCGGCGAGGTCGGCGAGCCGGGCCAGGACCTCGTCGGGCGAAGTGGAGTCGCCGGGATCGACGTACGGCAGCCTCTCCTCGACGAGTGAATGCGACGCCATGTTCCTGACGACGGCGTACCGGCTGTGGTGTTGGTGGAGACCGTCGGTCCGGCTCCAGTTGTCGGGAAGGACGGGCAGGGGGCGTGGGTCCACGTGTTCGTCCCTCAGCGCGTCCCGCCACCCCTCGTCGTCGATGCGGTCGAGAGGCGTTACCTCCAGCCTGCCGATCCCCGCCGCCGGTACGTGTTCCTTGACGATGCCGACCAGGAGCCCGGTGTCGCTGATCAGCGCCGCCCCGGACATGCCCTGCCAGGGACTGGTGCCCGAACCCGGCGCCGCCAGGACCTCGGGGGCGTCGTCCACGACGACGCGCAGCATGTCCGGCGACCCGACGTCGCTGGTGAGGATCCGGCAACGGACCGTTGCGCTGCCCCGCCAGATGTCGTCCGGCGCATCCGGGGAGCTTCTGTCGACCACGGCCCAGCCGGGGAAGCCCACCGCGTGGGTGGTCACCTCGGCGTTCCGGGAGCGGTCCACGCGTCCCAGCAGAACCGGGTCGGCGCAAGCAGTGGGTGACGTATCGAGAGTGGGTGACGTATCGAGCTGGAGCAGGGCCACGTCCAGATCCGTGTCCTGCCTCACCTCCGCGGCCGGCCTGTCGAACTCTTCCCCGCCGAGCCGGACATGCACGCTTTCGCCGCCCTTGAGCACGTGCTTCGCCGTCAGGACGAGCCGCTCCGAGATCCGGTAGCCGCTGCCCACGCGGCACTTGTCGTCGGGCAGGCCGACGACCACGCGCGCAACCTGGGCGACATCCACGCCGGAGGGCACCGGCACGTCACCTCGGCCGTCGGCTCAGCGTGTCGCCCGCGGAGATCGGCCTGTTGTCGGGAGTCGTGGCGTTCAGCTGGAGTTTCAGCGTCTGCACGTCGCTGCGGTCCTCGGTGCGCTGCCCGCCCGCGGAGATCACGTGGACGCGGATACCGCCGTTCACGCCGCGGGACCGGCTCAGCGTCGTCTGGAGTTCGAGTTCGAGCGAGGAGACCGCAAGCCGCACCGGGCCGCCCTCGGCCTCGGCCGCGTCCACCGCTTGCGCGAGCTCGCGTCGTATGGCTCCGAGCGCGACCGCTAGGCCGATGCCCTCGTCCTCGACGTGTTCCGCCACCATCAGGAACTCCCCCGCCCCACCGTCGGCCGCGCACACCACAGACGACTCTAGTGTTGTTGTAGACGACATCGACGATACTGCAACTGGTGCTGAAAGAAGGTGAGTTGAAGGGGGTGCCTGCTCCAGCCTCCCGCACATCCTTTTCGACCACGGGGAGTCCGGAACCACGATCCGTGAGCAGGTGGGCCGTGCCGCGCCCGGCCTGCTGGACTACGAGATCACCTCGTCGGGCTGGTCCGCGGCCGACGAGGGGGGCAAACCGTTTGACGGCTCTGCTCGCTTGTCAGTCCCAAGCGTTGAAGAGGACCCCGCCCAACGTCGTGATGCTGTGGAAGCGGACCTCACGCCACTCGCCCGGCCCGAGCACTGAGGTGTCCACGTCGGAAAGCGGTGTGGCAAGCAACTCGCCGCTCAGGACGACGAAGCCCGCGTCGGTAAAGGCATGAGCCCACGGAGGCGGTGCGAGGAACTCCTCCCCGTACCCGTTCCGACGTGCCTGGGCGAAGGCGATCCAGGGGTGATGAGCGTGACACAGGACGATGCTCTCGCCTGCGCCTGCGCCTGCGACGACCGATGCAGTGTGGAAGGTCCGAGGATATGCCTGTTCCTCCACCTCGCCCACTGTGCCTCCGGCGCCGCGGGCCGCGGAATACAGAGCGGTGCGGAACGCCCGCAGGTCGGTCTTCGGGAGCGGGCCCTCCTTCGGCCAGAAGAAGCCTGTCGCCCCCCGCGGCAGCACGAACCTGGTGTTCCCGTCGTCGCCCATGTCGCTCATTTTGCCTGGTGGGAGGTGCATCGGTGGTCGTGGATGGCATGAGCTGCGGGTTCACGCTGTGCGGCGAGGCTTGGTGCCCTCCTTGTGATGGGCGGGAAGGGTGTACGCCTCGCCGGTCGCGAGGACTCTGCCCACGTCATGACGGGTGGCGGGGTGACGGTTCTTTGAGCCCGGCGGACGGCCGGGTCCGGGGCGGGACGGTTTCGGTGCACCGGTTGGAGTGCCGGTCTTCGTACGCAGGTTGCGGAACCCCCTTCGAACGCGGGCAGGAGTGAGTCTGTTCGGCTCGGCCGGCTTCTCCAAGGGCGCCGGAGGTCAGCGGCCGGCGGGCGGGCGAGCCGGAGCTGGGCGTAGGCGGCGATCACCAGCCAGGTCCACCGATCGGCTGCTTCCGAGCTGCGAAGCCGGGGCTTGGTCCGTCCGAGCGTCTGCTTGAACAGGCGGAATGTGTGCTCGATGTCGAAGCGGCGGAGGAAGGAATGCCAGCAGCGGTCCACGTCGCCGGTGGTGGGGTCGGTGCCGGACCACTACAGCCGGACCTGCTTGTCGACCCCGCCGCCGGGCAGCTTCTCCACGACCAGACGGATGACGGTGCCCTCGATGAGAGGCAGCGGGCCGTCGTGGTCGAGCCAGGCCGCCCGACGGGTCAGCCTCGGATGCAGCCGGTCCCCTGCCTGCGCGGTCGCCTTCCCGTAGCGGCGAGTGTCGGTGACCGTCCTGGGTTGCTCGGTGCCCCGGGTGGCCGGGTCGCCGAGGACGAACTCGCCGACGTGCTTCGGCGGTCGCCCGCCTTGGGGACAGGACAGGGTGTACTCCTTGAGGGAGGGCGTCGGCCGGCGCATCACCCGGTCCGAGCGCAGTCGGCCCAGGATCTCGACGGGCAGGTCGCCCAGCGGGTGAGCGATGCGGGGCGCGTCGTATCCGGCGTCCAGCACGACCAGGACGTCGGGGTCGCCCCGCTTCCACTGGCCGGCGGCGACGAGCCGTTCGACGACCTCGCGGAGCAGGACCGTGGTCACCGCGGCGACGTCGGCGCCGGGGTCCAGGCGCACCGCGTCCAGCACCGCCGTCCAGGACGTGCTGCCGGTCTCCAGCGCGGCCACCACCGAGTACGGCCGGCCGGGCACCATCTGATGCTTGCCCTCGCGGATCGGAAGCCGGACACTTCCGCGAACGCATCCCGCAGGACGCCCTGATGCACCAACTCACGATCACGGCCTTCGTGCTGGTCCACTCTGTGACGGAGCGCAGGATCAGACGAAGGCCTCCTACGTGTCCGCTGAACTTTGAAAAAGCCGACCGAGTTCGAGCCGCGTTCGACGCCGGACCATAAATGACAAGCCAAGGAGCTGTCTTCAAACCTCCGAGCTGTGGGCGCTCTCGCCTGCCTGCGACTCTGGCTCCATGGTTTTCCGGGCACCCCCAGAACCGCCCTACGAGCAGTGATGACGGGAGGTCAAGCGTCCGTGTCCTGTCGCGAGCCGGGCTCTCCCCGCAGGTCCGGCTGTCGTGCCCGTGGCCGGGACGCGGAGACGGATGGCGTCGGTGCCGTCGCGGGCAGCGGGTACAGAGCCGCGTCGGACAGGCCGCGCGAGACCCTGAGCACCCAGGTGCACGCGAGCACGAGGGACAGCCCCAGCACGGTCCACAACAGGGGAGCGGCCACGTCGAGCAGCGCGGAGAAGCCGGCCGGGGCGATGATCGCGGCCACGCCCCAGGTGAGCTGGTAGACGGTGAGGTACCGGCCTCGGAGCGCGGCGGGCGCGACAGCGGCGGCGAGAGCCGAGGACGGTGCGGTGTGCATCAGTTCACCGGCCGTGTAGACGAGTGTCGCGGCGACCAGTCCGGCGAGCTGCCAGCCGCCGTGCGGCAGGTACGCCGTCGCGGCGAACGCGGCGCAGGAGGCGGCGAAGACAGCGCCGCCCAGAGCGAGCGCGTGGGTGCGGCGGGCTTTGACCTGGAGCCGCCGCACGGGGAGCTGGCCGACGACGAGGAGGGCGGTGTTGAGGGTGTACAGCACGCCCAGGACAGCGGGCGGCGCGTCGAGAACGGTCACGGCGTAGAGCGGCAGGGCGACCGGCAGGACCGAGTGCGCGAGCGTGAACGCCTGTTCCGCCGCGACCAGCGAGAGGAAGGGCCGGTCGGCGAGGACGCTCCGGTATCCACCCCGCCGCCGGACCGGCTCGGCGGGGCGGGCGCTCTCGTCGACCGGCCGGGGGGCGGCCAGGGCGAGACATCCGGCCGCCCCGAGGAAGCTGACCGCGTTGACGACCGCCATCACGGCGAACCCCTGGCCGCCGATCAGTGTGAGCGCGGCCGTCGACAGCAGGCCACCCAGACCGAAGCCGATGTTGCGGGCCATCGCCACGAAGGCGTACAGCCTGTCCCGGTCCGCGCCGGACGCGATGGCGGCCGTGTAACTCGACGTGGCCGGGTAGTAGGCCCGGTCGCCCGCCGCGATCACGGCGGCGACGGCGATCAGCGCGGGGAAGCTCCCCACCAGCGGGTACAGGGCGAAGCCGAGCGCACGCACCAGATACGTGCCGATCAGGACGGTCCGCGAACCGAACCGGTCCACCAGGACGCCCGCCACCGGACTCGCCGCAAGGCCCACGGCCGCCGCCACGGTGACTCCGAGTCCGACGGTCGTCACCGAGAGCCCGGTCACCTCGTGGATGAAGAGCAAGGTCAGCGGGAGATACAGGCCCGAGCCCAGGGCGTCGACGAACAAGGCGGCGAGGAAGGCGTTGCCTCCGGGTCTTTGGCGGTCCGGCCGCTGTGCAGGAACGTTGTGCATGGGGCGACCTTGCCCCCTCACCCCGTGCCGCCGCCTCGGCCAATGGGCCCAGAGGGACGGGCCGCGTTCTCCGCCGCTCGACCTAGTTCTCTCGTCGAATGTCACGCCCACACCAGGAGTGAGGCGAGGGCGACAGCCGCCTCGTAGGACTGGGCGGTCTTGTCGTAGCGACCTGGACGCGAGCGTCGGCGAGACGACGGCGCTGGGTCTGTCGGCCAGGGATCTCGGGTGCCCGGGACGGCGCGGCCGGCCGGGCGTGCGGGACGGGCGGCTGTATGACGCGCGTCACACGGAAGCGCCCGTGCTTGCCCGGCCCGGCCGGGCCGGGCAACGACGAAGGCCCGGACCGTTTGCACGGTCCGGGCCTTCAGCCTGCGGAGGATACGAGATTCGAACTCGTGAGGGGTTGCCCCCAACACGCTTTCCAAGCGTGCGCCCTAGGCCTCTAGGCGAATCCTCCGCGGCAAACAATACAAGACGTTGAGGAGTGCTCGCGAACTCGTTCCCACCCGGCCGGAGCATGTACTCTGGGCGCAGCCCCTCACGTGGCGCTATCTGACTGAACTCCCCCAGGGCCGGAAGGCAGCAAGGGTAGGTCGGCTCTGGCGGGTGCGTGGGGGGCGTCTGCGTTCCCGGGGGCGGTCGGGCGGGCCGGGTTGTCGGTGGGCGCCTATAACCTCGTAGATGTGTCGTCTCTCGCGCTGTACCGCCGCTATCGCCCGGAGTCGTTCGCCGAGGTCATCGGGCAGGAGCATGTCACCGACCCGTTGCAGCAGGCGCTGCGGAACAACCGGGTCAATCACGCGTACCTGTTCTCAGGTCCGCGCGGCTGTGGCAAGACGACCAGTGCGCGCATCCTGGCCCGCTGTCTGAACTGCGAGCAGGGCCCCACCCCCACGCCGTGCGGGGAGTGCCAGTCCTGCCAGGACCTCGCGCGGAACGGACCGGGTTCGATCGACGTCATCGAGATCGACGCGGCGTCGCACGGTGGTGTGGACGACGCCCGTGACCTGCGCGAGAAGGCGTTCTTCGGTCCTGCGGGCAGCCGGTACAAGATCTACATCATCGACGAGGCCCACATGGTCACCTCGGCGGGGTTCAACGCCCTGCTGAAGGTCGTCGAGGAGCCGCCGGAGCACCTCAAGTTCATCTTCGCCACGACCGAGCCCGAGAAGGTCATCGGGACGATCCGGTCGCGCACCCACCACTACCCGTTCCGGCTGGTGCCGCCCGGCACGCTGCGGGAGTACCTCGGCGAGGTGTGCGGCAAGGAGGACATCCCCGTCGCGGAGGGGGTGCTGCCGCTCGTCGTGCGGGCCGGCGCGGGATCCGTCCGTGACTCCATGTCCGTCATGGACCAGCTGCTCGCCGGCGCAGGCGAGGAGGGTGTGACGTACGCCATGGCGACGGGTCTGCTCGGCTACACGGAGGCGTCGCTGCTCGACTCCGTCGTCGAGGCCTTCGCCACCGGGGACGGCGCCGCCGCCTTCGAGGTCGTGGACCGGATCATCGAGGGGGGCAACGACCCGCGCCGGTTCGTCTCCGACCTGCTGGAGCGGCTGCGCGACCTGGTCATCCTGGCCGCCGTGCCGGACGCCGCCGAGAAGGGGCTGATCGACGCCCCGGCCGATGTCGTGGAGCGGATGCAGGCGCAGGCGAGCACGTTCGGCGCCGCCGAGCTGAGCCGCGCCGCCGACCTGGTCAACGAGGGCCTGACCGAGATGCGCGGGGCCAACGCGCCGCGACTCCAGCTGGAGCTGATCTGCGCGCGCGTGCTGCTGCCCGCCGCGTACGACGACGAGCGCTCGGTCATGGCACGCCTCGACCGCATCGAGCGCGGCGGCGTCTTCACCCCGGGCGGACAGGGGCCCGGTCCGGCGATGGCCTACGTGCCCGGTCCCGATGCCCACGCGGTGCCCCAGGCGGCACCGGTCCAGCCCGGCGGCGGCCCGGCGGCGGCCCGCGCGGCCGTGCGCGGCGGCGCCCCGGGCACGGGTTCGGGGACCGGTCCCGGTGCGGGCGCGGGTGCGAGTTCGGGTGCGGGTTCGGGTTCGGGTTACGGAGAGGCTCACGGGGCTGCCGCGGGGGCCACCCCCGCCCCGGCTACCGCCCCCGCCCCGGCTCCGGCGCCCGCTCCGGTCCAGCCCCCCGCCCCTACCCCCGCCCCGACACAGGCCGAGGCCCCCGCTCCGGCCCCCGCTCCCGCCCCGGCGTCCGAGCCCGCCCAGGCGCCCGGTGCCTGGCCCACCGCGGCGCCCGCCGGCGGAGGCCGCAGGCCCGGTGGCTGGCCCACCGCGACGGCCGCCGGTACCGGACAGCCGCCCGCGCCCCAGCAGCCCGCGGCGGAGGCCGCCGCGCCCGCCGCCCCCGCTCCCATGGCGGCGGCCCCGGCCGGCGGCCCCGACCCGCGCACCCTGTGGCCGAACATCCTGGAGGCGGTCAAGAACAAGCGCCGCTTCACCTGGATGCTGATCAGCCAGAACGCCCAGGTGACGGGCTTCGACGGCACCACGTTGCAGCTCGGGTTCGTGAACGCGGGCGCGCGTGACCGGTTCGTGAGCAGCGGCGGCGAAGACGTCCTGAAGGCCGCCCTGACCGAGCAGTTCCACGTCCAGTGGAAGATCGACGCGGCCGTGGACCCCTCGGGCGGCGGCGCCCCCGCGCCCACCGGTGGCGGCTTCGGCGGCGGTGGCTACGGCGGCGGTGCAGCCGGAGGCTACGGCGGACCCGGCGGTGGCGGCGGAAGCGGAGGCGGCGGTGGCGGCGGGTACAGCCCCGCCCCGCCCGCTCCCCGACCGGCCGCCCCGCAAGCGTCCGCGGCACCGGCCGCCGCACCGTCCTCGTCCCCGGCCCCGCCGGCCCCCGCGCCGTCCCCGCCCCCGGCCCGCCGCACGGTCTCCGTGGAGGACGACACCCCGGAGGACGACGACCCCGACCTGGACGAGAACGCGCTGTCGGGCCACGAGCTGATCGTCCGCGAGCTGGGCGCCACGGTGATGGAGGAGTTCACCAACGAGTAGCTCCGGGCCGGACCTGGCCCGCCCGGTGGCCGAGTCCCGGCGGCCCGGCACCCGTCGGCGCACCCACCCGGCTGGAGAAACCCACAAACGCCGCCCCGGCCCACCGTGGGACGCCCCTACAAGAGCCCGTGCCCGCGCCGGATAGGCTGACGGTGTGAAGGTCCTCGTCATCGGCAGCGGCGCCCGCGAACACGCCCTGTGCCGCTCAATGTCCCTCGACCCCGACGTCTCCGCCCTGCACTGCGCCCCCGGCAACGCAGGCATCGCCGAGGTCGCCGAGCTGCACGCGGTCGACGCCCTCGACGGTGCGGCGGTCACCGCGCTCGCCCGGAGACTGGAGGCCGACCTCGTCGTCGTAGGCCCCGAAGCACCCCTGGTGGCAGGCGTCGCCGACGCCGTCCGGGCCGCCGGGATCCCCGTCTTCGGCCCGTCCGGCGAGGCCGCCCGCCTGGAGGGCTCCAAGGCGTTCGCCAAGGACGTCATGGCCGGCGCCGCCGTACCCACCGCCCGCTCCTACGTCTGCACGACCCCGGCCGAGGTCGACGAGGCGCTGGACGCGTTCGGCGCCCCGTACGTCGTCAAGGACGACGGGCTCGCGGCGGGCAAGGGCGTCGTCGTGACCGACGACGTCGACCGGGCGCGCGCCCACGCCAACGCCTGCGGGCGCGTCGTCATCGAGGAGTTCCTCGACGGCCCCGAGGTCTCGCTCTTCGCGATCACCGACGGCACGACGGTCGTCCCGCTCCAGCCCGCCCAGGACTTCAAGCGCGCGCTGGACGGCGACGAGGGCCCGAACACCGGCGGCATGGGCGCCTACTCGCCGCTGCCGTGGGCCGACCCGAAGCTGGTGCGGGAGGTGCTCGACACCGTCCTCCAGCCGACGGTGGACGAGATGAGGCGACGCGGCACGCCGTTCTCCGGCCTGCTCTACGCCGGACTCGCGATCACCGGCCGCGGCGTCCGCGTCATCGAGTTCAACGCCCGCTTCGGCGACCCGGAGACCCAGGTCGTCCTGGCCCGGCTGACGACGCCGCTCGCCGGGGTCCTGCTCGCCGCGGCGAACGGCACGCTCGCCGACCTGGAGCCGCTGCGCTGGAGCGACGACGCGGCCGTCACCGTCGTCATCGCCTCGCACAACTATCCGGGCACCCCGCGCACCGGGGACCCGATCACCGGGCTCGACGCGGTGGCCGCACAGGATGCCCCCGACGCGTACGTCCTGCACGCCGGGACCAGTCGCGACGGCGAGAACGGGCCGGTCCTCAGCGCGGGCGGCCGGGTGCTGTCCGTGACGGCGACGGGCGGCGATCTCGCGCAGGCCCGCGAGCGGGCGTACGCCGCCGTGGGCCGCATCGGGCTCGACGGCTCCCAGCACCGCACGGACATCGCCGCGAAGGCGGCGGCCGAGAGCTGACCGCCGGCCGCCGGCACCGGACGCCGGGTGGGAGTCACCCTCTCCCGCCCGGCGCTCCCATGTCAGCCACCTTTACCCAAAGCCATTCCATCGGGTGACCGCTCGCCCATCCGGCTGACGACGCCCCGGAGCCCAACTAGGGTGCGGCGCACGGAGTTCGGGCACCCGCGCGGCCGGACTCCGCCCCGGTGGAAGCCGTGGCGGAGCCGGGGACAGAACCAGACGGACCACCGGCATTGCGATGTCAGTGACGGGTGCCACAGTGGGGGAGTGAGCAACGCCACCAGTGTTCGGCCACGGGCCTCGGCCCCCGGCGGGACAAAAGGCAGAGGCAGCAGGGGGTGACATCGGTCGTGTCCGGTATGGGTGCGGAGGTGGGGGCGCGCACGGCGCGCTCCCGGGCTCTCGCCGTGCTGCGCATCCGCGGCAGGGCGACGGCGCTCGCCCTGCTGCCCGCGGCCGGCTCCGTGGTGCTGCTCGCGGGCGGCGCCACCGGTCATCTGACGGGCGGGAGTTGGGACGTCGCGCGGATCGTGGTCTCCGCGGTCGCGGTGCTCGTGCTGCTCGCCGCCGCGGGCGTCGCGCTCGTCGTGGCGCGGGCCCGCCCCGCGCTCAGCCCGACCGTGCCGATCGCCGAGAGCACCGCCCCCGATCTCTACCGGCTGGTGCGCGACCTGGCCGACCGGCTGGACGTCCCGGCGCCGTCGGCGATAGCGCTGACCCCGGACTGCGACAGCTGGCTGGAGGACCGCACCCACCCGGCCCACGGCCCGCCCCGGAGCGCCGCCGCACCGGGCGCCGCCGCCGAGGGCAGCACCGCGCCGGTCGCGCCGGTCGCACCGGTACTCGTCATCGGCTCCCCGTTCCTGTGGTGGATGCGGGTGGGTGAGCTGCGCGCCGTCCTCGCCCCGGTCGTCGCCGGTACGGGACCGAGCGCCCACCCCGACATAGCCGCCGCCCGCCGCTTCGTACGCGGCCTGGACGCCGCCGTGGCCGTCGGCTCGGCGCCCGGGCGCGGGCCCCTCGCCCGCACCGTGCTCGGCGCCGTCGGCTGGGTCGCCCGGCAGATGCTGAGCGGCTGCCGGATCCACGCCGCCGAGATGGAGCGCGGGGTCGCCGCGGCCGCCGCCGAGCGGGCCCAGACCGTGGACTACGGCCTGCGGATCGTCGCCCAGGAACAGGTCGGTCTCGCCTACGCGGGCTGGGACCGCCTCCTCACCCGGGTCGCGCTGCCCGCCTGGCGGATGGGCCGCTGGCCGTCGCGGCTGGACGCCGGCGTCGTCGCCGCCCTCACCGAGCTGTCCCGCCGCGACCGCCTCGCCGCGCAGAACGGGACCTTCGCGTCCCGGCTCGGCGAGCGCCCCGCCTGCGACCTGCTGGACGAGCCCGGCGCCATCGACGAGGCGGCCTCGCTGCTCGCCGCCCGCCTCTTCCACGGCGGGCCCGCCGAGACCGGCCCGGACTGGGCGCCGGTCGACTGGCAGGAGTATCCGGACGAGGTCGTGGACCGCAAGTGGCGCACCGACGCCGCCCGCCTGCACCGCGTCCTCGACACCCTGGGCGTGGACGCCGGGACCGGCTCCGCCGCGGGCGCCGAGGGCCCGACCCTGGACCGCATCCTGGCCCACCTGACGACCCCCGTGGCCACCCTCGCCCCCTCCCCGAACGTATCCACCGCCCCGGCCCCGTCCCCGGCGGGGAACCCGACCCCGGCCGACACCTCGGACGCCTCGGACACCCGAACCTCCGACCCCGACCCCGACCCGGACCTGGACCCCGAAGCCACCCTGCGCCCCGAGGCCGACTCGCTCTCGGCGGGGCTCACCGCCGAGCTGGCCCGCGAGGAGCAGGAGCGCCCCGCGCCCGCCGCGGCCCCGGCGGGCCAGGGCCCGGACGGCGCGCTCTGGGACGAGGGCGCCCTCCCGCTCTTCCCGCTCCAGCCCCCGCGCACCGGCCGCGAGCTGCTCGCCGACCACGTCACGGCGATGGTCTGCTGCGCCGCCGTGGACACGGCCGGCGCGGCCCCCGGCCTGGACTGGCTGGACGGCCCGTCGCTGCTGGTCGGCGGCGAGCGCGCCGCCGACCTCGGGCCGCGCGTGCTGAGCCTGGTGGAGGACGGCGACCCCGAGCCGCTCAGGGGCTGGCTGACCCGTCTCGGGATCCGCCCCGAGAAACCCGTACGTCTGGTATGACCGGATGCGTGCCGAAGCGCGTCGCGGAGGGAATCGTTCCTGTCCCGTCAATTCACGACGAACGGTGACGGACCGCGCGCGTAATGTGATGTGCTGGGACCGGTCGCGGACACAACAGGCGGACGTGCGGGACGACCAAGCAGACGTGCGCGACGAGCGGGCGGGCCAGAGCGGCGCGCCCAGCGGACCCGACATCCGCGCTCGGCTCGGGGGAGCGAGGGAGGGGAAGACACATGGCGCTGGGTCCGGACAGGGCGGAGCACCCCGAGGAGCAGGCCGGAGAGGGTGCCGCACCGCCCCCGCGCCCCCGCACCCGCCGCTGGGAGTCGGGCGCGATGGCACACGCCGTCAGCGACCCCTTCGGCCAGGGCCCGCTGCCCTGGCTGCGCGGCAGTGAGACCTACTTCGACGACACGGGCCAGGTCGTCCCCTGGTACGCGGACCTCGCGCAGCCCGGCTCCACGAACACGGCGGCCATCCCGAGCCCGCGCACCGGCGGCCCCCGGACCGCCGACGACGTGCACCGGCAGATCAAGGGGTTCACCTCCACCGGCGCGGCCGCGCCCGGCGAGGCGATCGACTTCCACATCACGGTCGACCCGCCCCAGCAGTTCAGCGTGGACATCTACCGGATCGGGCACTACGGCGGCGACGGCGCCTCCAAGATCACCACGAGTCCCCGGCTCTCCGGCATCGTCCAGCCCGCGCCGCTGTCGGTGGACCGCACCGTCTCCTGCCACCACTGGTGGCAGTCCTGGCGCCTCCAGATCCCGTCGTTCTGGAGCCTGGGGGCGTACGTCGCGGTCCTGACCACCGTCGGGGGCCACCGCTCGCACGTCCCGTTCACGGTCCGGGACAACCGCCCGGCGGACCTGCTCCTGCTGCTGCCGGACATCACCTGGCAGGCGTACAACCTGTACCCGGAGGACGGGCACATCGGCGCCAGCCTCTACCACGCGTGGGACGAGGAGGGCCGGCTGCTCGGCGAGAGCGAGGCCGCGGTCACGGTCTCCTTCGACCGCCCGTACGCGGGCGCGGGCCTGCCCCTGCACGTCGGCCACGCCTACGACTTCATCCGCTGGGCGGAGCGCTACGGCTACGACCTGGCGTACGCCGATGCCCGCGACCTGCACGCGGGCCGCATCGACCCCACGCGCTACCGCGGCCTGGTCTTCCCCGGCCACGACGAGTACTGGTCGGCGAACATGCGGCGCACCACCGAGCTGGCCCGCGAGCAGGGCACCTCCCTGGTCTTCCTGTCGGCCAACACCATGTACTGGCAGGTCGAGCTGGGGCCGTCCGCGTCCGGCGTCCCGGACCGCCTGCTGACCTGCCGCAAGCGCCGCGGCCCGGGGAAGCCGACGCTGTGGCGGGAGATCGACCGGCCCGAGCAGCAGCTCCTCGGCATCCAGTACGCGGGCCGGGTCCCCGAGCCGCACCCGCTGGTGGTGCGCAACGCGGACCACTGGCTGTGGGAGGCGACGGGCGCGCACGAGGGCGACGAGATCGACGGTCTGGTGGCCGGCGAGGCCGACCGCTACTTCCCGCGCACCGCCCTGCCCGAGAACGAGGACCGCATCCTCCTGGCGCACTCCCCCTACCGGGACGGCGACAAGGCGCGCCGCCACCAGGAGACGTCGCTGTACCGCTCCCCGTCCGGCGCGCTGGTCTTCGCGTCCGGGACGTTCGCCTGGTCCCCCGCCCTGGACCGGCCCGGGCACGTCGACCCGCGGATCCAGCGCGCGACGGCCAACCTCCTGGACCGCATCTGCAAACGGGACTGAGCGCCCCCCTCGGGCCGACCCCTGGCCAAGGCTCGTCCTCCGGTGCGGGAGAATCAGGAGCACTCGTACAGAACCACGGGGAGGAACCGTGTCCGGATTCGTCGAAAAGCCCGAGCCGCTTCAGGTGCCGGGCCTGGTGCATCTCCACACCGGCAAGGTGCGGGACCTGTACCGCAACGAGGCGGGCGACCTCGTGATGGTCGCCACCGACCGCATCTCCGCCTACGACTGGGTGCTGCCCAGCCCCATCCCGGACAAGGGCAAGGTGCTCACCCAGCTGTCGCTGTGGTGGTTCGACCAGCTCCGGGAGCTGATCCCGAACCACGTGCTGTCCACGGAGCTGCCCGCGGGCGCCCCCGCCGACTGGGCGGGCCGCACCCTCGTCTGCACCAGCCTGGACATGGTCCCGGTCGAGGCGGTCGCCCGCGGCTATCTCACCGGCTCCGGCCTGGCCGAGTACAACGCCTCGCGCACGGTCTGCGGCCTCGCCCTGCCCGAGGGCCTGTCCGACGGCTCGGAGCTGCCCGCCCCGATCTTCACGCCCGCCACCAAGGCCGAGGTCGGCGAGCACGACGAGAACGTGTCGTACGAGGAAGTGGCCCGCCAGGTCGGCGCGGAGACCGCCACCCAGCTGCGCCAGGCGACCCTCGCCGTGTACGGCAGGGCGCGGGACATCGCGCGCGAGCGCGGCATCATCCTGGCGGACACCAAGTTCGAGTTCGGCTTCGACAAGGACGGCACGCTGATCCTCGCCGACGAGGTGCTGACCCCGGACTCGTCACGCTTCTGGCCGGCCGACCAGTGGCAGCCGGGCCGCGCGCAGCCCAGCTACGACAAGCAGTTCGTGCGGGACTGGCTGACGTCGGCCGCGTCCGGCTGGGACCGCCGCGGCGAGACCCCGCCGCCGGCCCTCCCCGACGAGGTCGTCTCCGCGACGCGCGCCAAGTACATCGAGGCGTACGAGCTGCTGACCGGGACGCCCTGGACCCTGTGACCCGGGCCCCCGGACACGAAAGAACCCCGGTCCGAGCGGACCGGGGTTCTTCTTGTGGAGCGAACGACGAGGTTCGAACTCGCGACCTCAACCTTGGCAAGGTTGCGCTCTACCAACTGAGCTACGTTCGCAAAGCGCCGCTCACGCGGTGCTCCGTGCGCCGAAGCGCGACGCCAACTATACCCAACCCCGCTCGCGCGCGAGACGCACGGCCGCGTGCCGGTTCTCCACCCCGAGCTTGGAGACGGCCGACGACAGGTAGTTGCGGACCGTGCCCGGGGAGAGGGCGGCTCGCTCGGCGATCTCCGCGACCGGCGCCCCGTCCGCCGCCAGCTCCAGCACCTCGGCCTCGCGCACGGTCAGCGGGGAGTCGCCGGAGGCGATCGCGTCGGCCGCCAACTCGGGGTCCACGTAACGGTTTCCCGCGTGCACGGTCCGGATGATCTCGGCGAGCCGCTGGGCGCTGACCGTCTTCGGCACGAAGCCGCGCACCCCGGCGGCGAGCGCCCGCTTGAGGTGCCCCGGGCGCCCGTGGCTGGTGACGATCATGGTGCGGCAGCCGGGCAGCTCGGCCCTGATCGATGTGGCCACGCTCACACCGTCGGCGCCCGGCATCTGGAGGTCGAGCACGGCGACGTCCGGCCCGTGGGCCCGCGCCATGGCCAGCGCCTCGGGCCCGGTCGCCGCCTCGGCGACCACGACCAGGTCGTCCTCCAGCGCGAGGAGGGCGGCGAGCGCCCCGCGGATCAGGTGCTCGTCGTCGGCGAGCAGGACACGTACGGTCATCGGGCGCTCTCCCGTTCCTGCCGCGCACCGGCGCCGGCCGCCCCGGGCAGCGGGACCCGCGCCCGCACCCGGAAGACGCCCCGGCCGGCCCGGCCCGCCGTCAACTCCCCGCCCAGGACGGCGAGCCGCTCCCGCAGCCCGGCGAGCCCGGAGCCGGTGCCGGCCTCCGCGCCGTCGCCGGCCCCGTCGTTCTCCACGGTCAGCACCACGTCCTCCACTCCGGTCACCAGCTCCACCCGGCAGGTCTTCGCGTCGCCGTGCCGCAGCACGTTCGTCGTCGCCTCCCGCACCACCCAGCCGAGCGCCGCCTGCACCGGGTCGGGCAGCCCGGCCGGCGAGCCGGTCACCGCGCAGGTGATCCCCGCGGCGTCCAGCACGCCGCGCGCACCGGCCAGTTCGACCGCGAGGTCGGCCTCGCGGTATCCCCGTACGACATCGCGCACCTCCTTCTGCGACTCCCGCGCGATGCGCTGCACCTCGACCATCTGCGCGACGGCCGCCTCGGTCCGGCCGCGCCGGACGAGCTGGACCGCCAGCTCGCTCTTGAGGGCGACGACGGACAGATTGCGGCCCATCACGTCGTGCAGGTCGCGGCCGAAGCGCAGCCGCTCCTCGGCGACGGCGAGCATGGCCTTGGTCTCGCGGGCCTCGTGCAGGTCCCACATGCCCTTCAGGGTCCAGCCCGAGGGCCGCATCGTGCAGACACCCCACACCCCGCCGAACACGACGCCGAACACCGAGAGGACGACGAGCCGCCCATGGCCGGACAGGCCGAGGCCCACGCCCGTGGCGCAGGCCAGGGCGAGGGTCGCCAGCAGGGCCGTCCCGCGCCGCGCGGTGACCAGGCTCAGCGCCCCGAAGAAGGGCAGCAGCGACGCGCCGAGCGCGAGCACGAACATCGGGAAGCCGCCGGGGGCGAGGTAGGTGGCCAGGGCCAGCAGTGTGCCCGCCGCCCCCAGCATCAGGACGGCGCCGACCACGAACGCGTGCCGTTCGAAGGGGGCGCGGCCCAGATAGATGTCGAGGCCGCGCGAGGCCAGCCGGCTGTTCCAGGCGCCCTGCGCCAGCCCGAGGACGCAGGCCGCGGCGATCAGCGCGGCGGGGGCCGCCGCGCGGACCGGCGCGGTCACGGTCAGGGCGAACTGCGACAGCAGCATCAGCCAGATGACCACATACAGCGTGACGCGGGTGTACAGCTCTATCCGGGCGATGTCGCTCCGGTTGTGCCAGCCGGGAATCCGCCGGTGGCGCGCCCACCACTGCCCTGCCCGCACTACCGCACCCCTCGCCTCACCGCCGCGGCTCCCACCGGAAGCGCTTCTGGACAGCAAACACCGCGAGCCCGATCCAGGCCACCGCGAGCACGATCGCCTTCACGGCCTCCCCGCCGGACAGGGTGTCGCTCCAGCCGCCCCGCACCAGCGTGAGCGCCGAGGTCAGCGGCAGGAACTCGCACACGGCCGCCATCCGGTCGGGCAGCACCTCCAGCGGCACGACGCCCCCGGAGCCGATCATCGAGATGATCAGCATCGGCATCGCAGCGACCTGCGCGCTCTCCACACTGCGGCTGAACACCGTGGTGAGGGCGGCGAGCGCGACGCACAGCGGGATGCCCAGCAGGACGCCGAGCAGCACCAGCGGGGGAGCGCCGGGCGCCCCCGCGTCGAGCGCCAGCGCGCTCACGACGGCCACCGCCGCGCACTGCACGAGCCCGATCACCACCGACGGCACCGCGGCCCCGGCGAGGATCTCCAGGTCGCGCAGCTCACCGGTGCGCAGCCGCTTCAGGACGAGCTCCTCGCGCCGGGACGCGTAGACGCTCACCAGCGCGCTGTACACGGCGAACAGCAGGGAGAACGCGATCGCCGAGGAGACCATGACCGTGCCGATGTTCAGCCCGGCGTCCTTCAGGGAGCCCTTGTCGACCGTCCGGGAGACGCTGAAGGGCAGCACCAGCGGTACGAAGACCGCGGTGAACAGCACGCCCTTGCTGCGCCCGATGAGGGTGAACTCGGCCCGCGCGAGCGAGGCCAGCCGCCCCGGGGAGGTCGTCGTCGCCAGCGTGCTCATGCTGCCATCTCCTTGTCCCGTGCCGGTTCGGTGCCGTTCTTGGCGTTCCGCGCGATCCGCAGGAACGCCTCCTCCAGGGAGGCGCCGCGCACGTCGAGGCGGCGCAGCTCGACCCGGGCGTCCCGGGCCCACAGCAGCAGCCCGGTCGCGGCGCGCTGGAGGTCGTCGGTGCGCAGCCGGACCGTGCGGCCCTCGGTCTCGTGGCCGGTGACGCCGAGCGGGGCGAGCGGCGGCAGGTCGCCGAGCAGATAGCCCTCGGGCAGTTCGAAGGAGATGTGCGAGGGCTGGGCGGCGACGACCTCGGCGACGCGGCCCTCGGCGGCGATCCGCCCCTCGTGCAGGATCGCGAGCCGGTCGGCCAGGTCCTCGGCCTCTTCGAGGTAGTGCGTGGTCAGCAGGACGGTGGTGCCCTCGGCGCGCAGCCGGCGCACCAGTTCCCAGGTCTCCCGGCGGCCTTCGGCGTCGAGTCCGGTGGTGGGTTCGTCGAGGAACAGCACCTCGGGCCGTCCCAGCAGGGCGAGCGCCAGGTCGAGGCGCCGCTTCTCGCCGCCGGACAGCTGCTTGACGCGGACCTTGCCGCGTCCGCCGAGCCCGACCATGTCGAGTGCCTCGCCGACGGGCCGTGCCCCGCTGGTGCATCCGGCCCACATGCGGACGGTCTCGGTGACGCTCAGCTCGGAGGGGAAGCCGCCCTCCTGGAGCATCACGCCGATCCGCGGCCGCACCCGGTCCCGTTCGGTGTGCGGGTCGTGCCCGAGGATTCGCACCTGCCCGCCGGCCGGTGCCGCCAGCCCTTCGAGGAGTTCGACGGTGGAGGTCTTGCCCGCGCCGTTGGTGCCGAGGAGGGCGAAGAGTTCGCCGCGTCCCACGGAGAAGGTCACTCCGCGCACCGCTTCGAAGGAACCCCGTTCGTCCCCGTACACGCGGCGCAGATCAGTGACGTCGATCACGCGCTCGTTGTTGGTCATGGCTCCAGCCTTCCGCCGGCCGGGGCGGTGCGGCAGTGCGCGCTGTCATCGACGTCCGTGACAAATGTCAGACGGCGGGCCGCACACGCCGAAGGCCCGGATCCCTGGGGGATCCGGGCCTTCGGAACTGGAGCGAACGACGAGGTTCGAACTCGCGACCTCAACCTTGGCAAGGTTGCGCTCTACCAACTGAGCTACGTTCGCATGGCATCCGACCGGCTTTCACCGTGCGGCGCGAGCATCAGCCTACCGCACCCCGGAGGGCGGTCGGTACGCGATGCGGAGCGGGTGACAGGAATTGCACACTGCGCCTTCCCCCTGGAAGGGGGATGTTCTACTACTGAACTACACCCGCATCTACTCCGTGGGGTCCGGCCCTGCGGCCTTGCCCCTCGGCGTGCTCCAGACTCTAGCCGACCGCCGGGGGTGCAGCGCAAGTCGGTTGCCGCGAGGGGCATCTGACGGGGTGGCCGCGGGGCGGGCGCCGCCCTCAGTTGGCCTTGGCGAACTCCTCGTAGATCCGCTTGGGGATGCGGCCGCGCGGCGGCACGTCCAGGTGGTTCGAGCGGGCCCAGGCGCGCACGGCGGCCGGGTCCGGGCTCACGGACGTGTGCGTGAACACCTTGGCCGTCCGGTCGGTCCTGGCCGCCCGGCCGTTCCGCTTGCGGCCGGCCTGGAGGTACGGGGCCAGGGCCTTGCGGAGCTGTTTGGCGTGGGCCTGATTCAGGTCGATCTCGTACGACCTGCCGTCGAGACCGAAGGCGACCGTCTCCGCCGCTTCCGAGCCGTCGATGTCGTCAAAGAGAGTGACCACGACACGCTGCGCCACGAATATCGGTCCCTTCGTCCGGCATCCCCGCTTTGACGTGCGGAGATGTCGACTGTTCCGGTCTGTTTCCGGTTTCTGCCCATTCCTTTTTACCCTGTCCGGCATTGCAGAGGGAAGACCATTTAAAAACCTCCGCGTGTCTGCCCTCATGGATATGCCAGGGTCTTTCGGTGTCTTTCCCTTATTTTTCCGTGCGGATCTCGCGTCGTTGCCGTAACGTGACGCGGCTCTCGTAGATTCCTACTGTCTACGCGAGTAGAAGATTTGGGCGGGTACTCTGAACGGACCTGCTCAGCACCACACACCGGGAGTGCCAGTGGCACGCGTCGTAGTCGACGTCATGCTCAAGCCGGAGATCCTCGACCCCCAGGGCCAGGCGGTGCAGCGTGCGCTGCCGCGCCTCGGTTTCGACGGCATCTCCGACGTCCGCCAGGGAAAGCGTTTCGAGCTGGAGGTGGACGGGCCGGTGGACGACGCCGCGCTCGCCCGTATCCACGAGCTGGCGGAAACCTTCCTCGCCAACACCGTGATCGAGAACTTCACCGTCAAGGTCGAGGAGCTTGTCGCGGGAGTCGAAAAGTGACCGCTCGTATTGGCGTCGTCACCTTTCCGGGATCGCTCGACGACCGGGACACGCAGCGCGCGATCCGTCTCGCGGGCGCCGAGCCGGTCGCTCTCTGGCACAAGGACAAGGACCTGAAGCAGGTCGACGCGGTGGTCCTGCCGGGCGGATTCAGTTACGGCGATTACCTGCGCGCGGGCGCCATTTCGCGGTTCTCGCCGGTCATGGAGAGCCTGATCGGCGAGGCGAGGGCGGGCCTGCCGGTCCTGGGGATCTGCAACGGGTTCCAGGTCCTCACCGAGGCCCACCTGCTCCCCGGCGCGATGCTGGGCAACGACCACCTGCACTTCATCTGCCGCGACCAGAAGCTGCGGGTGGAGAACGCGGGCACGGCCTGGACGTCCGACTACGAGGCGGGCCAGGAGATCCACATCCCGCTGAAGAACATGGACGGCCGCTACGTCGCCGACGAGCGCACCCTCGACATGCTGGAGGCGGAGGGCCGCGTCGTCTTCCGGTACCTCGACGTCAACCCGAACGGCTCGCTCCGCGACATCGCCGGCATCACGAACGCGGCGGGCAACGTCGTCGGCCTGATGCCGCACCCGGAGCACGCCGTCGAGCCCCTCGTCGGGTCCGGCCGCACCGACGGCCTCCCCTTCTTCACCTCGATCCTCAAGAAGCTGGTCGCCGCCTCATGAGCCTCGACACCGTAGAGAACGCGAGCAAGACGCCCGACGTCGACCTCCCCTGGGCCGAACTCGGCCTGAAGAAGGACGAGTACGAGCGCGTCGTGGAGATCCTCGGCCGCCGCCCGACCGGCGCCGAGCTGGCCATGTACTCGGTCATGTGGTCCGAGCACTGCTCGTACAAGTCGTCCAAGGTGCACCTGCGCCAGTTCGGCGAGAAGGCCCCGCAGTCCGACGCGATGCTCGTCGGCATCGGCGAGAACGCGGGCGTCGTCGACGTCGGCCAGGGCTACGCCGTCACCTTCAAGGTCGAGTCGCACAACCACCCCTCCTACGTCGAGCCCTACCAGGGCGCGGCCACGGGCGTGGGCGGCATCGTGCGCGACATCATCGCCATGGGCGCCCGCCCGGTCGCGGTCGTCGACCCGCTGCGCTTCGGCGCCGCCGACCACCCCGACACCAAGCGCGTGCTCCCGGGCGTCGTCGCCGGCATCGGCGGCTACGGCAACTGCCTGGGCCTGCCGAACATCGGCGGCGAGGTCGTCTTCGACTCCTGCTACCAGGGCAACCCGCTGGTCAACGCCGGTGCGATCGGCGTCATGCGGCACGAGGACATCCACCTCGCGAAGGCGTCCGGCGCGGGCAACAAGGTCATCATGTACGGCGCGCGGACCGGCGGCGACGGCATCGGCGGCGCCTCCATCCTGGCCTCCGAGACCTTCGACGACGCCAAGCCGTCGAAGCGCCCCGCGGTGCAGGTCGGCGACCCGTTCCAGGAGAAGCTCCTCATCGAGTGCACCCTGGAGGCGTTCGCCGAGAAGCTCGTCGTCGGCATCCAGGACCTCGGCGCGGCCGGCATCTCCTGCGCCACCAGCGAGCTGGCGTCCAACGGCTCGGGCGGCATGCGCGTCGAGCTGGACGACGTACCGCTGCGCGACTCCACGCTCTCGCCGGAGGAGATCCTCATGAGCGAGTCGCAGGAGCGCATGTGCGCCGTCGTGGAGCCCGGCAAGGTCGACCGCTTCCTGGAGATCTGCGAGAAGTGGGACGTCATCGCCACCGTCATCGGTGAGGTCACCGACGGCGACCGGCTGGAGATCTTCTGGCACGGCGAGAAGATCGTCGACGTCGACCCGCGCACGGTCGCCCACGACGGCCCGGTCTACGAGCGTCCCTACGCCCGCCCCGAGTGGCAGGACGCGCTCCAGGCCGACGACGCGAACGCGCTGCCCCGGCCGACGACCGGGGACGAGCTGCGGCAGCAGGTCCTCGCGCTGGTCGCGTCGCCGAACCAGGCGTCGAAGAAGTGGATCACCCAGCAGTACGACCACTTCGTGCAGGGCAACACCGTCCTCGCGCAGCCCGAGGACTCGGGCATGATCCGCATCGACGAGGAGTCCGGCCTCGGCGTCGCCATCGCGACGGACGGCAACGGCCGGTTCGCGAAGCTCGACCCGTACACGGGCGCGCAGCTCGCCCTCGCGGAGGCGTACCGCAACGTGGCGACGACCGGCGCCAAGCCGCTCGCCGTCTCCGACTGCCTGAACTTCGGCTCGCCCGAGGACCCGGCCGTCATGTGGCAGTTCGCCGAGGCCGTGCGCGGTCTCGCCGACGGCTGCCTCCAGCTCGGCACCCCGGTGACCGGTGGCAACGTCTCGCTGTACAACCAGACGGGCGAGGCCGCGATCCACCCGACGCCGGTCGTCGCCGTCCTCGGCGTCATCGACGACGTGGCCCGGCGCACCCCGGTCGCCTTCCAGGAAGAGGGCCAGCTCCTCTACCTGCTGGGCGACACCCGCGGGGAGTTCGGCGGTTCGGCCTGGTCGCAGGTGGTCCACGACCACCTCGGCGGGCTGCCGCCGACGGTGGACCTGGAGCGCGAGCGGCTGCTCGGCGACATCCTGATCTCCGCCTCCCGCGACGGCATGATCGACGCCGCGCACGACCTGTCCGACGGCGGCCTGATCCAGGCCGTGGTCGAGTCGGCGCTGCTCGGCGGGAAGGGCGCGCGCCTGATCGTCCCCGACGGGCTCGACGCGTTCACGTTCCTCTTCTCGGAGTCGGCCGGCCGCGCGGTCGTGTCCGTGCCGCGCAGCGAGGAGCTGCGGTTCAACGACATGTGCGGGGCGCGCGGTCTGCCCGTCACCCGCATCGGTGTCGTGGACGGTTCCGGCGACGACGCCGCGGTGGACGTGCAGGGCGAGTTCGCCCTGTCGCTCGCCGAGCTGCGCGTGGCGCACGAGGAGACGCTGCCGGCGCTGCTGGCCTAGCGCGCGGTACGTGACCGAGGGCCCCGTCCGGACGCGCTCCGGCCGGGGCCCTCGTCCGCCCGCCGTCCGCCCGCACGGCGTCGCGGCGCGGGCGTAGGGTCGCCGTCATGGCCCCGCCCAAGACCTCCGGGAAGCGCGCGCGCTCCTACGACACCGAGAAGCTCCGCACCGCCGTCCTGGCCCAGTTCGCCGCCGTGCGCGCGGCCGTCGAGGCGCTCACGCCCGAGCAGCTCGCGGCGCCCACCCGGCTCGGCGACTGGACGGTGCGGGAGCTGGCCGCGCACGTCACCATGGCCGTCGGCATGCTGCCGCGCGGCCTCGCCGAGCCCGCCCCGGCCCGGGCCGACCTGGCCCTCCTGGACTATCCCGCGCTGACCGCGCCCGCCGCCTCCGCCATCGCCGACGGCGTCCGGGAGCTGGCGGACAGCGCGCCGCCGGGCGAGCTGTACGCGCGGGTCGCCGCCGGGCTCGACACGTATCTGCCGCCGGGCGTCGACGGCACCCGGCCCGTGGCGCACCGGGTCGGCACGATGACCCTGACCGACGTCCTCGTCACCCGCGCCGTCGAACTCGCCGTGCACACCGACGACCTGAACGACGCGCTGCCCGCGCTCGGACTGCCCGTCGAGCGGCAACTGCTGGCCGCGGCGACGAGGTTCCTCGCCGACGCGCTCGCCGCCAGGGCGCCCGGCGGCTCCACCGAGGTCCGCATCCCGCCGTTCGCGGTCGTGCAGTGCGTCGAGGGCCCCCGGCACACCCGCGGCACCCCGCCCAACGTCGTGGAGACCGACCCGCTGACCTGGATCCGCCTGGCCACGGGACGGACGACGTGGCCGGCGGCGCTCGACGCGGCCCAGGTCAGCGCCAGCGGCGAACGGGCCGACCTGGAAGCCCTGTTGCCGATCATGGCGTGAATCGCACGGCGGACGGAACCGGTCGGCTGGTCCGTCCCGTCGCACCGGCATGTTCCCGCAACGCAGCAGCACCCGCGCCCTGTTCGCCGCGGCCCTGCCGGTGGCCGCGCTCGCCGCGGTCACGGCCTGTGCGGAGGAGAAGGCCCCCGGATCGGTGGCGGCCGTCGGGGTGCCCGCCACCGGCGTCCACTGGAGCGTGCGCGGCATGACCGTGGACGGCACGACGACGAAGGCGCCGCGCGGCGCGTATCTGGAGTTCGTGTCCGACGCCCGGGTCCGCGGCGACTACGGCTGCCACCGCTTCGATGCCCCGGCCGAGGTCGGCGCCGACACCGTCGACCTCGGCCGGCCCGCGACCACGGAGGTGTTCTGCCGGGACGCGCGGCAGCGCGCCTTCGACAGGGCGCTCGCCCGCGCCCTCGCCGCCGAGAACACGATCAGCGCGGCCGGCCGCGACGGACTGACCCTCACCGGCCCGGACGGCGCCACGATCTCCCTGGTCAAGCAGCGCGACGCCGCGCTCGTCGGCACCAGGTGGACCGTCACGGGTCTCGGCGCGGACGGCACCACCGAGCCGCTGCCGAAGGCCGCCGCGGGCCGGGCCCGCCTCGTCTTCGCCGAGGACGGCACGGTCGGCGCCCGCCTCGGCTGCAACAGCGGCGGCGCCGAGGCCACCGTCGCGGACGGCCACCTCACCTTCGGCCCGCTGACCTCCACCAGGATGGGGTGCGTCGGCGAGGCGTCCGACGTGGAGCAGACGATGCGGACCGTCCTCACGGGCAGGGCGCGTTACGACATCCAGGGCGACACCCTGACCGTGGAGGCGGCCGACGGCACCGCGATCACCCTGACCGCCGGCGCCTGACACCGGCGGTCGGCGGGTTCTCAGGACGGGTAGGGCAGCAGCGTCTTGTCCGTCTTCTCCCACACCGCCTTCAGCTCGGCCAGCAGCGCGGGCTCGTCGGCGGCCCGGTCGGCCTGCTCGCGGCGGTCGGCGGAGAGGTCGAACAGCTGGTCGGCGCCGCTCCTGCCCCGGTAGTACTTCCAGTCGCCCCGGCGCACGGCGCGCTCCCCGCGCACCCGCCAGAACAGCTCACGCTCCTTCAGGGCGGCGCCGCGCAGCAGATACCCGGCGAGGCTGGTGCCGTCGAGCGGGTGGCCGGGGTCGGGCCGGGCGCCGCCGATCTCCAGCAGGGTCGCCGTCCAGTCCGGCGTGAAGACCGGCTCGTGGCTGACCTGCCCGGCGTCGATCCGGGCGGGCCAGCGCACGATCGTCGGCACCCGGATGCCGCCCTCCTGGAGGGAGGCCTTGTTGCCGGACAGCGGCCAGTTGTAGGAGAAGCGCTCGCCGCCGTTGTCGGAGGCGAAGAAGACGAGGGTGTCGTCCTCCTGCCCCGACTCCTTCAGGGCGGCGAGCACCTTGCCGACCGAGCGGTCGAGGTCCTCGACCATCTGCGTGTACTTCGCCACCGATCCGCCGTCGGTGTGGAAGAGCGCCCGCGCGTCGCCCGCCCGGATCTTCCGCGCGACCTCGGCGCTCTCCTCCTCGTCCCCGTCGGCGATCCACGGCCAGTGCGGGGTGGTGAAGTTCAGGTTGAGCAGCCACGGACCGTCGCCGTGGTCGCGGCGCACGTACTCGCTCGCCCGCTCGGTCAGGATCCGCGTGTAGTACCGCAGGTCCTTGTACTCGGCGTCGCCCTCGTACAGGTCGTACTCGCCGCCGAGCCCCAGCTTCGAGTAGTACTCCAGGGCCCCGCCGAAGTTCCCGAAGAACTCGTCCCAGCCGGACTTCGTGGGCGAGTAGTCCGGCAGGTAGCCGCAGTGCCACTTGCCGATCAGCGCGGTCGAGTAGCCCGCGCCGCGCAGCAGCGAGGCGAGCGTGGGGTGGTTCGGGTCGAGCCCGACGGACCGGTCGGCTATCGGCTCGGCGAGCCCGCCCTTCGTCCGGCCCGGGTAGCGGCCGGTGTAGAGGCTGAACCGGGTCGGCGAGCAGGTCGCCGACCCGCTGTAGGCGTCGGTGAAGCGCACGCCCTGGCGGGCCAGCCGGTCCAGGTGCGGGGTCCTGATGTGGGGCGCGCCGTACGAGGACAGGTCCGCCCAGCCCAGGTCGTCGCCCAGGATGAACAGGATGTTGGGCCGCCGGGACCTGCGGTGGGCGGCGGCGCGGAACGGGGTCTCGCGGGGCGCGGCGGCGGCCTCGGCGGCGGCCGGTGCGGCCGTGACGCCGAGCGCGGCGACGGCGGCGGCCCCGCCCAGCGCGGAGCGGCGGGACAGGTTCGGGACGTGCGGGGTCATGGGAGGACTCCGGGGAGACGGCGCCCCGACAGGGGGCGCGGGGAACTGCGCGCGGGCAGCCGGCGACCGCCGACGGCCCGCACGCAGGAGGAGACAGCGAGGAGAAAAGGGGCACAGGGGACCGCCCCGGACGGACCTCAGCCGCCGATCACGGCCGGAGGGGGTGCGGACGGCGGGTGGAACTCAGACGCAGCGACAGATGGCGCTCGCGACACGGACCAGGTCGACGTGGCGGCGCTCCACGAGGGTGACCGTGCGGTCACGGAGGGGCTGCATGATCCAGGACCTTGCCGAGTCTGACGTACACCTGTCAACGGTGCGTCCGCACTCCGGACCCGCCGCCTCCGCCCCGACAGCGACATCGGTCACACCTGCCGTACCCCTCGGGCGGACCCGTCCGGTTCCGCCGTTTGGCCAGGTCAGAGCCGTGGATCCGGGTCGGCTCCGCGGGGGCGCCGGGGTCGCGACGACGCGCTGCCACGGCGTGTCAACGCCGAAACCCCCTGTCCCCAATTCGGACCAGTGGTCGATCACGTCTACACTCGGTCGCGTGCCACGTGGTGACGGTCGACTCAATCATGATCTGCTCCCCGGCGAGAAAGGCCCCCAGGACGCTTGCGGCGTCTTCGGTGTCTGGGCTCCGGGTGAAGAGGTCGCCAAACTCACTTACTTCGGGCTCTACGCCCTCCAGCATCGGGGTCAGGAATCCGCGGGAATCGCGGTCAGCAACGGCTCCCAGATCCTCGTCTTCAAGGACATGGGACTCGTCTCCCAGGTCTTCGACGAGACGTCCCTCGGTTCCCTCCAAGGTCATATCGCGGTCGGTCACGCCCGCTACTCGACCACCGGGGCCTCCGTGTGGGAGAACGCCCAGCCGACGTTCCGCGCCACCGCGCACGGTTCGATCGCGCTCGGCCACAACGGCAACCTGGTCAACACGGCGCAGCTCGCCGAGATGGTCGCCGACCTCCCCAAGGAGAACGGCCGCGCCACCCAGGTGGCGGCCACCAACGACACCGACCTGGTCACGGCGCTGCTCGCCGGCCAGGTCGACGACGACGGCAAGCCGCTGACCCTGGAGGAGGCCGCCGCCAAGGTGCTGCCCCAGGTCAAGGGCGCCTTCTCGCTCGTCTACATGGACGAGCACACCCTGTACGCGGCGCGCGACCCGCAGGGCATCCGCCCGCTGGTCCTCGGCCGCCTGGAGCGCGGCTGGGTGGTGGCCTCCGAGTCCGCCGCCCTCGACATCTGCGGCGCCGCGTACGTCCGCGAGATCGAGCCGGGCGAGTTCGTCGCCATCGACGAGAACGGCCTGCGAACGTCCCGCTTCGCCGAAGCAAAGCCCAAGGGCTGTGTCTTCGAGTACGTGTACCTGGCCCGTCCCGACACCGACATCGCCGGGCGGAACGTCTACCTCTCCCGCGTGGAGATGGGCCGCAAGCTCGCCAAGGAAGCCCCGGTCGACGCCGATCTGGTCATAGCGACCCCGGAATCCGGGACCCCCGCGGCGATCGGCTACGCGGAGGCGTCCGGCATCCCGTTCGGTGCGGGTCTGGTGAAGAACGCCTATGTGGGCCGTACCTTCATCCAGCCCTCCCAGACGATCCGCCAGCTGGGCATCCGGCTGAAGCTGAACCCGCTGAAGGAAGTCATCAAGGGCAAGCGGCTGGTCGTCGTCGACGACTCGATCGTGCGCGGCAACACCCAGCGCGCCCTGGTCCGCATGCTCCGCGAGGCCGGCGCGGCGGAGGTCCACATCCGGATCTCGTCCCCGCCCGTGAAGTGGCCCTGCTTCTTCGGCATCGACTTCGCGACCCGCGCCGAGCTGATCGCCAACGGCATGTCGGTCCAGGAGATCGGCACCTCGCTCGGGGCGGACTCCCTCTCCTACATCTCCATCGACGGCATGATCGAGGCCACGACCATCGACAAGCCGAACCTCTGCCGCGCCTGCTTCGACGGCGAGTACCCGATGGATCTCCCCGACCCGGAACTGCTCGGCAAGCAGCTCCTGGAGACGGAACTGGCCGCGGGACCCGCCGCCACGGCTGCGGCCGACGCGATCCGTCGCCCGTAGACCCCGATTCACCAACCCGAAAGATCCCAGGCAATGTCTGAGACCACAGGTGCCAGTTACGCGTCCGCGGGCGTCGACATCGAAGCCGGTGACCGCGCCGTCGAGCTGATGAAAGAGTGGGTGAAGAAGACGCAGCGCCCCGAGGTCCTCGGCGGCCTCGGCGGCTTCGCCGGCCTCTTCGACGCCTCCGCCCTCAAGAAGTACGAGCGTCCGCTGCTCGCCTCCGCCACCGACGGCGTCGGCACGAAGGTCGACATCGCCCGCCAGCTGGGCGTCTACGACACGATCGGCCACGACCTCGTCGCGATGGTCATGGACGACATCGTCGTCTGCGGCGCCGAGCCGCTCTTCATGACCGACTACATCTGCGTCGGCAAGGTCCACCCCGAGCGCGTCGCCGCCATCGTGAAGGGCATCGCGGAGGGCTGCGTCCTCGCCGGCTGCGCCCTGGTCGGCGGCGAGACGGCCGAGCACCCGGGCCTGCTGGGCCCCGACGACTTCGACGTCGCGGGCGCCGGTACGGGCGTCGTGGAGCACGCCGACCTGCTGGGCCCGGACCGTATCCGTACGGGTGACGCGGTGATCGCCATGGCGTCCTCCGGTCTTCACTCCAACGGGTACTCGCTGGTCCGGCACGTCCTCCTCGACCGCGCGGGCCTGACGCTCGACCGGCACGTGGACGAGCTGGGCCGCACGCTCGGCGAGGAACTCCTCGAACCCACCAAGATCTACTCGCTGGACTGCCTGTCGCTGACCAGCACCACCCGGGTCCACGCCTACAGCCACATCACGGGCGGCGGCCTCGCGGCCAACCTGGCCCGGGTGATCCCGGACGGCCTGCACGCCACGGTCGACCGCGCCACCTGGACCCCGGACCCGATCTTCGGCCTCGTCGGCTCGGCGGGCCGGGTCGAGCGCCTGGAGCTGGAGAAGACGCTGAACATGGGCGTCGGCATGATGGCGATCGTCCCGCAGGAGTCGGTGGACGTCGCCCTCGCGACCCTCGCCGACCGCGGGGTCGACGCGTGGGTCGCCGGTGAGATCACCGACCGCGGCGACCGCACGACGGGCGCGGAGCTCACGGGCGACTACGCGCAGTAACCCGCACGGAGCAGCACAAAACCCGGTCCGGGGTGGTGACACCCCGGACCGGGTGAGTGCAGAGGTCGTCAGAAGCGGGTTACGCGCTGAAAACGCTCAGTGTGGTACGAGGTCAAGCGCCGCGGCGCTGCGACGAAGGTCCAGACTCGCCGGAGTCGTCTTCCTCGTCGTCGTCGTACATATCCGCATAGCGGGCGTACGGGTCGTCTTCCTCGTCGTCGTCCTCGAAAGGCTCACCGTTCGGCGGCTGATTCGATACTGGATTCGACGTCGATGCGCCCAGCTCATTGGCCAGACGCGAGAGGTCAGTCCCGCCGCTGCTGTACTTCAGCTGGCGGGCGACCTTCGTCTGCTTGGCCTTTGCCCGGCCGCGCCCCATGGCTCGACCCCCTCGGTGACGGGGCTCGACGGCCCCAGAGTCTTGACACGCGTTCATGATCTGGAACGGACTCTCCGCAGAGAGACCGGTCCGTAGGGCTTCCACGGTACCTGAGCCCACGCCCATACGGTACGTCGCCCACAGGACGCGCCTGTGCACAGGACCAGCAAGGAGCCCTGTCCTCGCTGGTCAGCTGCGATTTTAACCTCTTCTCGGCGGACGACCCGCCGATCGGCGTGACTCTTCTTACGCGGGAACGCCGATCACGCCCCGGCCGCGCGCCTCCGCCATCCGCTGTTCGGCGATCCGGTCGGCCGCCGCGGCCGGCGGAATCCCGTCGGCCTTTGCGCGCGCGAAGATACCGAGGGTGGTGTCGAAGATCCGCGCGGCCTTCGCCTTGCAGCGGTCGAAGTCGAAGCCGTGCAGCTCGTCGGCGACCTGGATGACGCCGCCCGCGTTGACCACGTAGTCCGGGGCGTAGAGGATCCCGCGGTCGGCGAGGTCCTTCTCGACGCCCGGGTGCGCGAGCTGGTTGTTGGCCGCGCCGCACACCACCTTGGCGGTCAGCACCGGCACGGTCTCGTCGTTCAGGGCCGCGCCGAGCGCGCACGGCGCGTAGACGTCGAGACCCGGCTCGCGGATCAGCGCGTCGGTGTCCGCCACGACCCGCACCCCGGGGTGCCGGTCGGTGATCCGCCGCACCGACTCGGCGCGCACGTCGGTGATCACGACCTCGGCGCCCTCGTCCCGCAGGTGCTCGACCAGGTGGTGCCCCACCTTGCCCACGCCCGCGATGCCGACCGTGCGCCCGCGCAGCGACGGATCGCCCCACAGGTGCCGGGCGCTGGCCCGCATGCCCTGGTAGACGCCGAAGGCGGTGAGGACGGACGAGTCGCCGGCCCCGCCGTTCTGCGGCGAGCGGCCCGTCGTCCAGCGGCACTCGCGCGCGACGACGTCCATGTCGGCGACGTAGGTGCCGACGTCGCACGCCGTCACGTAGCGCCCGCCGAGCGAGGCCACGAACCGGCCGTAGGCGAGCAGCAGCTCCTCGCTCTTCACGACGTCCGGGTCGCCGATGATCACGGCCTTGCCGCCGCCGTGGTCGAGCCCGGCCATGGCGTTCTTGTACGACATGCCGCGGGCGAGGTTCAGCGCGTCGGCGACGGCGTCCGCCTCGGAGGCGTAGGGGTAGAAGCGGGTGCCGCCGAGGGCGGGGCCCAGGGCGGTCGAGTGGAGGGCGATGACGGCCTTGAGGCCGCTGGCCCGGTCCTGGCAGAGAACGACCTGCTCGTGTCCCCCCTGGTCCGAGTGGAAGAGGGTGTGCAGTACGTCAGCAGGCGCGCCGGTCACATCGGTCACTGTGGTGACTCCCAAGTACATAGCGGCGGTTGAGCGGATTCCCGTACGGGTGGCGGGCGTCCGTGGTGGTGCGTGAGCACGAGATTAGAACCTGCGCGGGCCCGCCACGGGCGCAGTGCCGAGGATCACTCTCTCGCGTCCCGGGCCCGCCGGCGTGCCAGGGCGGCCCGCCGCGCCCGGCCGCCGCGCCGGGTGGGACGATGCGGAGTGTTTTCCGGTCCGCGGGCGGGGGAGGGAGCAGCCGTGCCCAAGGTGTCGTCGGTGACCGTCCCGTACGCGGCGTATCTGCGCGTCTATGAACCGCTCGCGGCGTTCCCGCAGCCCGAGCGCGGCCACTGGGAGCGCTATGCGCGCCGCCCGCGCCGGCCTTCCTACCAGGACGAACTGCGCCGCTCCCTGGCCGACTTGGTGCCCACGCCGCCCGTGGCGGTGCCGGTGCACGAGAGCGACGACGCGTTCGTGATCGAGGTCGCGGGCGTGCTGTGCGTGTGCCCGTGGCGGACCCGGCTGCGCGGCTGGCAGGCGCTGGGCGAGCTGCCGGAGCGGCTGCCCGCCCCGGTCCTGGACGCGGTGCTGCCGCCGGTGGTGCGCCGGCAGGCGGCGGCCGACTACGAGCGCTGGCTGGAGCGCAACCCCGACGCCCGCCCCTGGATCCGGACGTCGCTCTGGCAGGTGCCGCTCGACTGGTTCGTGCTCGTCGCCGACGAGGAGCGGGAGTACGAGCCGAAGGGCGGTGGGGCCGGGGAGGGCGGCGGGTGCGGCCCGGAGGACCCGTACCTGCGGTACCGGACCCCGATGGTGCAGGCCCGCCGGCGGGTGGCGCGCGGCCTGCGGGCGCTGCGGGAGGCGATGGACGAGGGGCCGCTCATCGACGGCCTGATGGACGTGGGGCGCTGGCTGGAGGAGTTCCACCCGCGCTCGTACGTCGAACTGGACTACGGCGGGCTGGTGCACGCCCTGCCGGCCGAGCTGCTGGACGGGGACCACTCGGCGGCGGACGTGGCCGAGGGGATCGCGGCCCTGCGCTCCGGTGACGGGGAGGGGGCGGGCGAGGCGTACACCCGGCTCGTGGAGCGCTGGCGCGCGGTGCGGGACCGGCAGTACGCCAACTGACGGGCGCCAACTGACGCCGTGCGCGGCGCTCTTAGGACCTACGTCCTGATCCGGGCTAATGACTCAAGCGTGACGGAATGCACTTACGGGGCCCTTGCGTCCATCGCCCCTCCTCGTGCCAAAATAGGACAAGGAGTCCGGGGAGGGCTCCATCCGTCCATCTAAGTCCAACCATGGACGGATTGCTCAGCATTGCACTGTCTGTGGGGGGTCTGACGACTCCTGATCGCTCTGTGACTGATCGTCACTGTGGCGTGACTGTCCGCTATGGCATGGTCCATCGGCTTCCGTCGCTGATGAACACCTGGGAGGGCAATTCCATCGGTTTGGCCGACGCGGCTGGACGGATGGTGTAGTTGTAGTGCCGAGGACAAGCCGTTCGTCCTATAACCGACTCGACCCGTGTCCGCCATATCCGGCAACGCGGGTCAAGGTGCAGAATTTAAAGGAAAGAACCGAGAAGGTTCGGTTCTCCCGAGGAGGCCGCTCATGACCGCTCGCACCCCTGATGCCGAGCCGCTGCTGACCCCGGCTGAGGTCGCCACGATGTTCCGCGTCGACCCGAAGACGGTCACGCGCTGGGCG
This sequence comes from Streptomyces sp. NPDC088785, assembly GCF_044750685.1. NCBI lineage: Bacteria > Bacillati > Actinomycetota > Actinomycetes > Kitasatosporales > Streptomycetaceae > Streptomyces > Streptomyces sp. NPDC088785. The sequence continues at coordinate 112,171 of NZ_JBIVKH010000003.1, read as the reverse complement.
AAGGCTGGCAAGCTCACGTCGATCCGCACGCTCGGCGGACACCGCCGTTACCGCGAGGCCGAGGTCCGCGCACTGCTGGCGGGCATCCCCCAGCAGCGCAGCGAGGCCTGAGGCACCGCAGAACGCTGCATTACCGGGCGTTTCGGGCCCCCCAACCCGAGCCGCGCCCACCCCATAGCTCCACTTGGCGCGGGCCTGCCCCAACAGGCCCCCTTCTTCTGAAGAGCCCGCTGAGGCGTCATCTCCACAGCATCACGGGCGCGTCGTCGATCGCGCTGGACTCCGCCGGGTCCAGCGCGATCTTTTTTGTGCGCGGGCGCCGGCCTGCGGCGGGGATCCGTGGGTGGTCCTGTCGGACCTTGATCGGTCTCCGGCGGACCCTTGCGGAGGTAGTGCAATTGCACATATTAAATTGAGCAGTTGTAGGCGGGGTGTAAGAAACGGTGTTTCCAAAACTAGTTCGGTGACACCCGTCACATACCCGGCAGCTTGTTGCGGATGACACAAGTGCGCTAGAGGAGCCTCCCGCTCCTCCTGCCCGCTCGTGGTCCACCCGACTCTCTTCAGGCTCCCACCAGTTGGCGGGCTCGTGGGGCGGCTTTGGTCATGCCTTCGGGGGACTTTCGTCCCCACCTCCCTCCGGGGCGCTCTCGCAGCCCTCCAGGGCCTCTGTGGCGGCGTCCACGGACGGATCCGCCGTCGCGTCCGTCGCCGGGTCCATGGCGAGCCGCAGCAGGCGGTGGCAGACCGGGCAGTGGCGGGTGAGGTGGCGGTGGCCGGACGCGGCGGACAGGTGGGCGCGCAGCAGCGCCCGCGTCTCGTGCCGGGCTGCCGCCATGCGCCGCCTCCGTGCTCCGGGCCGGGTCGTGGTTCCGGCGTACCGGGCGGCCGATGCGCCGTCAAGAGTGCCCGGCGGCAACGCGAGAAGCCCCGCACCATCGGTGCGGGGCTTCTCCACTGCGGTCCTGACGGGATTTGAACCCGCGGCCTCCACCTTGACAGGGTGGCGAGCACTCCAAACTGCTCCACAGGACCAGGCTTTGCGGCGCTTCGTTTCCTTCCTGCGCTGCGAGAAGGACTCTACAGCAGTGCAGGCCCACCGGTCGAACTCACCCGGTGTGCCCGCTCCGTCACGGCACTTGGGCGTCGATCGCCTTCACGATCCGCTTGTCCGAGACCGGGTACGCGGTGCCCAGCGCGTGCGCGAAATAGCTGACCCGCAGCTCCTCGATCATCCACCGGATGTCCAGGACCTCCTGGGGCACCGGCCGGCCCTGCGGCATCTGCTCCAGCAGCCACGCGTACTCGTCCTGCATCTCGTGGACCTTCTCCATGCGGGAGGTGTCCCGCTGGGCGCCGGTCGGCATCTGCTGGAGGCGGCGGTCGGCGGCGACCAGATAGCGCATCAGGTCGCCCAGGCGGCGCAGCCCGGTGGCCGTGACGAAGCCCGGCTTCACCAGGGAGTCCAGCTGGGTCCGCACGTCCTGGAGGTTGGCCAGCAGGGTCGGGCTGCGCATCGACCTCAGCCGCCGCTCACAGGCCTGCCAGGCGGCGAGCACCTGCCGGACCTGGTCCACGGCGTGCACGGTCGTGTCGACGATCTCCGCGCGCACCTTCTCGTAGAGGGCGCGGTACGACGCCTCGTCCCAGGCCGGGCCGCCGAAGTCGCCGATGAGCTTGTCCGCCGCGGCCGTCGCGCAGTCCTCGAAGAGGGCCTGCACCGAGCCGTGCGGGTTCGCCGACAGGGCCAGCTTCGCCGCGTTGTTCAGCTTGTCCGAGGCGAACTTCGCCGGGTTCACCGGGATGCTGAGCAGGATGAGCCGGCGGGTGCCCGTCCACATGGCGCGGGCCTGCTCGGCCTCGCTGTCGAAGAGCCGGACCGAGACGGTGCCCGCCCCGGGGCCGTCGTCGACCAGCGCCGGGTACGCCTTGACCGGCTGGCCCGCCCGCCGGGTCTCGAAGACCTTCGACAGGGTGCCGATCGTCCAGTCCGTCAGGCCCTTCTGCTCGACCGAGGGGCCGCCCGCCCGCTCGGCGGTGGCCGCCGCGGCCTGGGAGATGGCCTGCCGCGCCTTCGGGCGCAGCCGGAGCTTGAGCGCCTCCAGGTCCTTGTCCTCGGCCAGCTTGCGGCGCCGCTCGTCGACGATCCGGAAGGTGATCTTCAGGTGGTCCGGTACGCGGGTGAGGTCGAAGTCGCCGGCCTGGACCGGCACGCCGACCATCCGCTGCAACTCGCGCGCCAGGGTGACCGGCAGCGCCTCCTGGAGGGGCACCGCGCGGTCCAGGAACGCCTTCGCGTAGTTCGGCGCGGGCACGTAGTTGCGGCGGATCGGCTTGGGCAGGGAGCGGATCAGCTCCACGACCACGTCCTCGCGCAGGCCCGGGATCTGCCAGTCGAAGCCCTCGTCCGTGACCTGGTTGAGCACCTGGAGCGGGATGTGGACCGTGACGCCGTCGGCGTCCGCGCCCGGCTCGAACTGGTACGTCACCCGGAACGTGAGCGCGCCCTGCCGCCAGCTGTCGGGGTAGTCGGCCTTGGTGACCGCCTCCGCGGACTCCCGGATCAGCATGGAGCGCTCGAAGTCGAGGAGTTCGGGCTCCTCCTTCTGCTTGTGCTTCCACCAGGAGTCGAAGTGGGCGCCCGAGACGACGTGCTCGGGGACCCGCTGGTCGTAGAAGTCGTAGAGGGTGTCGTCGTCCACCACGATGTCGCGGCGCCGCGCCCGGTGCTCCAGCTCCTCGACCTCGGTGAGGAGCCTGCGGTTGTCGGCGTAGAACTTGTGGTGCGTACGCCAGTCGCCCTCCACCAGCGCGTGGCGCAGGAACAGTTCGCGCGAGACCTCGGGGTCGATCCGGCCGTAGTTGATCTTCCGCTGGGCGACGAGCGGGACGCCGTACAGCGTCACCTTCTCGTACGCCATCACGGCGGCCTGGTCCTTCTCCCAGTGCGGCTCGCTGTACGTGCGCTTGAGCAGGTGCTCCGCGAGCGGCTCGACCCACTCGGGCTCGATGCGCGCGTTGACCCGCGCCCAGAGCCGGGACGTCTCCACCAGCTCCGCCGACATCACGAACCGCGGCGGCTTCTTGAAGAGGGCCGAGCCGGGGAAGATCGCGAACTTGGCGTTGCGGGCGCCGATGTACTCGTTGCGGCCGCCGCCGCGCTCGCGCTGCTTGGGGTCCTTCGCCTGCGACTCCTTGGTCTCCTTCACGTCCTTCATCCCGATGTGGGAGAGCAGGCCGGCGAGGAGGGAGACGTGGATGGAGTCGCCGGGGGCGTCCTCCTCGTTCAGCTGGATGCCCATCTGCCGGGCCACGGTCCGCAGCTGGCTGTAGATGTCCTGCCACTCCCGGATGCGCAGGAAGTTCAGGAACTCGCGTTTGCACATGCGGCGGAACGCCGAGGAGCCCAGCTCCCGCTGCTGCTCGCGCACGTGGTTCCACAGGTTCAGGAGCGCCAGGAAGTCACTGGTCTCGTCCTTGAAGCGGGCGTGCAGCTGGTCGGCCTGCGCCTGCTTGTCGGAGGGCCGCTCGCGCGGGTCCTGGATGGACAGCGCGGCGGCGATCACCATGACCTCGCGGACGCAGCCGTTCTTGTCGGCCTCCAGGACCATCCGGGCCAGCCGCGGGTCGACGGGCAGCTGGGAGAGCTTGCGGCCCTGCTGCGTGAGGCGCTTGCGGACGTCCTTCTCACCCGGGTCCAGCGCGCCCAGCTCCTGGAGGAGCTGCACGCCGTCGCGGATGTTGCGGTGGTCCGGCGGGTCGATGAAGGGGAACTTCTCGATGTCGCCGAGGCCGGCCGCGGTCATCTGGAGGATGACGGAGGCGAGGTTGGTGCGCAGGATCTCGGCGTCCGTGAACTCCGGCCGCGCGAGGAAGTCGTCCTCGGAGTACAGCCGGACGCAGATGCCGTCGGAGGTACGGCCGCAGCGGCCCTTGCGCTGGTTGGCGCTGGCCTGGCTGACCGGCTCGATCGGCAGCCGCTGCACCTTCGTGCGGTGGCTGTAGCGCGAGATGCGGGCGGTGCCCGGGTCGATGACGTACTTGATGCCCGGGACGGTCAGCGAGGTCTCCGCGACGTTCGTCGCCAGGACGATGCGGCGTCCGGTGTGCTGCTGGAAGACGCGGTGCTGCTCGGCGTGCGAGAGGCGCGCGTACAGCGGCAGCACTTCGGTGAACCGGTACTTCTTCTTCTCCAGCGCGTCCGCCGTGTCGCGGATCTCGCGCTCGCCGGAGAGGAACACGAGGATGTCGCCGTCGGCGCCCTCGGCCATCAGCTCCTCGCACGCGTCCGCGATCGCGGTGATCTGGTCGCGGTCGGAGTCGTCGCCGTCCTCCTCCAGCAGCGGGCGGTAGCGCACCTCCACCGGGTACGTCCGGCCGCTGACCTCCACGATCGGGGCGTCGCCGAAGTGCCGGGAGAACCGCTCGGGGTCGATCGTCGCCGAGGTGATGACGACCTTCAGGTCCGGGCGCCTGGGCAGCAGCTGCGCCAGGTACCCCAGCAGGAAGTCGATGTTCAGGGACCGCTCGTGCGCCTCGTCGATGATGATCGTGTCGTAGGCGCGCAGCTCGCGGTCGGTCTGGATCTCGGCGAGCAGGATGCCGTCCGTCATCAGCTTGACGAACGTGCCGTCCTGGTCGACCTGGTCGGTGAACCGGACCTTCCAGCCGACCGCCTCGCCCAGCGGCGTGCGCAGCTCGTCGGCGACGCGCTCGGCGACCGTGCGGGCCGCGATCCGGCGCGGCTGGGTGTGGCCGATCATGCCGCGCACGCCCCGGCCGAGGTCCAGGCAGATCTTGGGGATCTGCGTGGTCTTGCCGGAGCCGGTCTCACCGGCCACGATCACGACCTGGTGGTCGCGGATCGCGTCGGCGATCTCGTCCTTCTTCTGGCTGACCGGGAGCTGCTGCGGATACGTGACGTCGAGGGCCGCGCGGCGCTCACGGCGCACGGCGGTGCGGCGCGCGGCCTTCTCGGCCTCCGCGTCCAGCTCCGCCACGACGGCGGCGCGCGCCTCGGGCTTGCGGATCTTGCGGGCACCCTCGAGCCTGCGCCCGAGCCGGTGCGCGTCGCGGAGGGACAGCTCGGACAGCCGCCGCGCGAGGGCGGCGAACTGATCGGCGGCGGCGGGAGCAGGCTGCGTAGACATACGCCGTCCAGGATCTCACCTCGGAGAAATCCGTGGCGAACGGTTTTGGCGCCGACCGCGACGCGGATACCCCTCTCGGGATGTATGCGGCTTATGACTGAATTAGCGTGCAGGTATGTCGCCCTTGCCCGACGAGGAACAACCGCGCCCCCATCCGCCGCTCGGCGACCCCGACGAGCCAGGCGACCCTGGTGCGCCCGCCGCGCCCCCCGCGCACGGTGCGCACGGCCGGCCGCCGACCCGGGCGGACCGGTGGGCGGGCTTCAAGAAGTCGCCGTTCCTGCCCGCGGTCGTCCTGACCTTCATCCTGGCCGCGGCGGCGGCCCTGTTCGCGGCGTCGTACACGTACTCCATGGCGAACCCGACCCCGCACCACATCCCGACCGGCGTGACCGGCGAGCGGGACGCGGCGCGGCGCAGCGCGTTCGTCGGGGCGATGGAGAAGGCGCTGGACGCCCAGCTGGACCTGAAGCACTACGCCGACCGGGAGGCGGCCCGCGACGCCATCGACGAGCAGCGGATCTACGCGGTGCTGGACGTGCGGGGCGACGGCTCCCGGGTCGACCTGGAGGTCTCCGGCGCGTCCGGGGTCTCGGTCGCCCAGGTCTTCACGGAGGCGGCGCCGCAGGTCAGCAAGGAGACCGGCATCCCGGTGACGGTGAAGGACCTGAACCCGTTGCAGAGCGGCGACCCGCGGGGCCTGGCGATCTTCTACATCTCGCTGGCGGCCGTGATCATCGGCTTCGTCGGGGCGATCCAGCTGAGTGTGCACGCGCGCGGCCTGAACCCGGCGGAGCGGATCGTCGCCACGATCGCGTACGCGCTGCTCGGCGGGTTCGCGGTGGCGGCGGTCGTCGACTGGGGGCTCGGCGCGCTCGATCTGCCGTTCGTGGAGTCGTGGCTGATCCTCGCGCTGACGATGTTCACGTGCGGGATGGTCTTCACGATGTTCAACACGTTCTTCCACCGCTGGGCGATGATCCCGACCTGGGGCCTGCTGGTCCTGGTCGGCAACCCGGCGTCGGGCGGCGCGGTGGCGCCCCCGCTGCTGCCGACGGTCCTCGGCCGGATCGGCCAGTGGCTGCCGCCGGGGGCCTCGGTGAACGCGCAGCACACGGCGGTGTACTTCCAGGGTCACCAGCACGCGTTCCCGTTCCTGGTGCTGGCCGGGTGGGCGGTGCTGTCGTCGGGCCTGTTCTGGTTCTGGCGGCACCGCCACCCGGGCGGCCGGGGCACCCAGCCGCTGCACGCCGCGGCCGTGTGACCCCGCGGGCGCGGAAACCGGAAACCGGAAAGCGGAAACCGGGTGAGGGGTGGGGGCGCACGCCGAAGGCCCCGTCCGCGGACGGGGCCTTCGAGGAGGTGGCTGGGGCCGGGATCGAACCGGCGACCTATCGCTTTTCAGGCGATCGCTCGTACCAACTGAGCTACCCAGCCACGCAGTTCACCGAAATGAACTGCAAGCGGTCCTGACGGGATTTGAACCCGCGGCCTCCACCTTGACAGGGTGGCGAGCACTCCAAACTGCTCCACAGGACCAAGCTGTGCGTGCAACAGTGTTGCACACGGTTTTACGTGCCCCCAACGGGATTCGAACCCGTGCTACCGCCTTGAAAGGGCGGCGTCCTAGGCCGCTAGACGATGAGGGCTATCGGCCCGCCTGCGCGCTTCGCAGCGCGTCGGGGACGTGAGAAGCATATGGGATGCGGGGAGCTATCGCCAAAACGGTTTACGGGGACCCGCTGGGCGCGCTCGGCGAGGGGGTGGCGCCGGGCTGGTTCTCCTTGGGGAGATGGCGGCTGACCTCGGCCTTCGTCAGGCCGAGACCGCCCAGCCGGATCTCGTCCCAGGCCTGGAGGCGCTTGCTGGAGCGGTCCAGGTAGAGCACCGACGCCTCCACCGGGTCGGGGTGGCCGTTCCTGTTGTCGACGGCGCGCAGTCCGCTGCCGCCGGTCGAGCCCTCGACCCGCAGCCGGGTGCCGAGCGGCAGCACGTCCATCTGCTCGTGGTGGACGTGCCCGGCCAGGACCAGCGGGACGGTGCCGTCGACCTCCTTCGCGGCGGCCGGCTCGTGCGCGAGGGCGATGTCGACCGGGGTGCCCGCCGCCGCCTGGTCGCGCAGCGCGGAGGCGAGCCGCAGACCCGCCATCCGCTCGGCCGGGTCGCCCGGCGCCACGGCGGAGCGGTCCGGGGTGTACTGCGGGTCGCCGGTGCCGGCGAAGCGCAGCCCGGCGACCGTGACGGCCCGCCCGTCGTCGAGGACGTGCACGTTCCTGAACCGCTTCTTGTCGGAGAGGTACGCCTGGGTGTCCGTCTTCGAGTCGTGGTTGCCGCGGATCCAGACGTAGGGCGCGCCGAGGTCCCCGACCGGGTCGAGGAAGGCGTTCTCGGCGGCCGAGCCGTGGTCCATCGTGTCGCCGGTGTCGACGATCACCGAGATCCGGTACTGCCGCACGAGCGAGCCGATGATCTTCCAGGACGCCGGGTTGAGATGGATGTCCGAGACGTGCAGCACCCGGATGGTCGAGGGGTCCGGCTGGTACGTGGGCAGCGTGGACGTCACGTCGTAGAGCTGCGTGACGTTGGTGACGAGCCGGGCCAACTCCTTCTGGTAGACGTCGAATTCGGTGACGATCGAGCGGGCGTTGCCGACGACCGAGGGCGCCGAGGAGAGCAGTCCGGAGAACTTCGGCTCCAGGACCGACTTGGGGTTCCAGGTCGCGTACGCGGTCGCGCCGGACGCCGCGAGGAGGGCGAGGGCCAGTCCGCCGGCGGCCAGGGCGCGGCGCGGGCGGCGGTAGACCGCGAGGCCGAGCGCCGTCGCGCCGGCGACCACGGCCACGCAGGAGCGGATCGCCAGGTCGGCGGTGCCGTGCTCGACGTCGCGGGCCACCTCGTCCTGGAGCCCCGAGAGGCGCTCGGGGTGGTCGACCAGTTCCTGGGCGCGGGCCGGGTCGAGCTGGTCCACGTCCACGTCGAGGCGGATGGGGGCGGTGTGGGAGTCCAGCTCCAGGGCGCCCAGCGGCGACACGTTGATCTTGGTGCCGCCGGTGAGGGAGGGGCGCAGGGTCATCTTGGTGTCCATGGGGCCCACGGGGGCCCGCACGCTCCCGACGATCAGCAGGCCGAGCCAGGCGCCCAGCAGCACCACGGCGACGAGGCCGAGGGTGCGCACGTACGGGTGGGGCTGGTGGACCAGTTCCAGGGTGAGGCGCGAGGGGTGGGGGCGGTGGAGCGCCCGGATCCGGCGGAGGGCTCGTCGGGTCGCTGCTGCGGGCGGGCGGGCCATTGCCCCCGTATGCCCAAGTGGGCGGGTCGATATGCGGGTTGTACCGGACAATGGGCGGGTGCTGGAGATGACGCGTGAGGAGTTCGAGGAACTGGTCGCGGAGGCGCTCGACCGGATTCCGCCCGAGTTGACGCGGCTGATGGACAACGTCGCGGTGTTCGTGGAGGACGAGCCGCCCTCCGACGATCCCGAGCTGCTCGGGCTCTACGAGGGGACTCCGCTGACGGACCGCGGCGAGTGGTACGCGGGCGTGCTGCCCGACCGGATCACGGTCTACCGGGGGCCGACGCTGCGCATGTGCGCGTCCCGGGAGGACGTGGTCGCGGAGACGGAGATCACCGTGGTGCACGAGATCGCCCACCACTTCGGCATCGACGACGCACGACTGCACGCCCTGGGGTACGGCTGACGGTCGCGCTTCTCCGGTCGCGCTTCTCCGGTCGCGCTTCTTCGGTCGCGCTTCTTCGGGCGGGCTCCTCGGCCGGGCCGCTCGGGCGGGCTCTTCGGCCGGGCCGCTCGGCCGGGCCGCTCGGCCGGGCCGCTCGGCCGGGCCGCTCGGCCGGGCCGCTCGGCCGGGCCGCTCGGGTGGGCTCCTCGGCCGGGCTCTTCGGCCGGGCTCTTCGGGTGGGCTCTTCGGGCGGGCTCCTCGGCCGGGCCGCTCGGCCGGGCTCCTCGGCCGGGCCGCTCGGGCGGGCTCTTCGGGTGGGCTCCTCGGCCGGGCTCCTCGGGCGGGCTCCTCGGCCGGGTCACTCGGCCGGGCCCCTCAGCCGGGCTCCTCGGTCGGCCTTCGTGCGGGTCCCGGGGCGGGGCTTCGTGCCGGGCGGTGGGTCGAGGTGGGTGGCCGACGGGTGTGCCGGGGTGTGTGCCGGGTCGTGTGACGGGTCTGTGCGCTGCTCGTGACGGGTGTGTCCCGTCCGTGTGCCGCTGCGTGTCCTCCCGAGGGGCGTGCCAGTTGGGGACGGTGACCTCGTCTCCTGCCGGATTCCCGGAGGTGCCCGCCCGTGCGCCAGCTGTCCGTTTCGCGCGATTCCCGTGCTGCCCGCGGCTCTCGTGATGCCCGCGACTCCCGTGTCCTCCTCCGGTCGGTCGGCCGGTTCGCCGTGACCACGGTGGCCTTCGCCGCGGCCGCCGGGTGCATGAGCGTCGCGGACGACGGCCGCCCCGCCGCGCCGTCGCCGTCCGCCTCGCCGCGCAGCGCGGGCACCGCGCCGGACGGCGCGACCGTCGTCTCCGACCGCGGGGAGGGCGTGGGCACCCAGGCCGGCGACTCCGTGCCGTCGCCGGGCGAGACGTCCGGCGCCGCCGCGGCGACCCCCTCGAAGAGCGCGGCCGGGCACACCGCCGCCTCGCCGAGCCGGCGGACCACCACCTCGGCGCGCGCCTCGATGTCGGCGCGACCCTCGTCGCCGCGCGACACGCCGTCCTCGCCGGAGCCGACCCCGCAGCCGCCGACCTCGGAGCCGCCGACCCCGTCGCCCACGACCGCCGAGCCGTCGTCGTCGGCCCACGAGCAGTCCGGTCCGGCGGCGGACGGGGTGCCCGCACCGCAGGCCGGGGACCCCGTGTGACCCGGCTCTCAGGGAGGCGGTTTGCCTTGGGGGGTGGGGGGTGCGTATGGTGGTAGATCGTTTGATCCCATTTGCCCGGCGCCGTCAAGAGAGCGCCGCGTGGCGCGTACTCTCCCTTGCCGTGGCTGGACCGCATTGAGGCGGTCGACTTGCGAAAGCGCAATTACACGGAGTTGACGGGCGCGTGCCGAGACTCCGGAAGGTTTCGCATTTCGCATGTCCATTTCCACTGAAAACACCGTGTCCGAGCAGATCGAGTCCGAGCAGCCCGCCGTGGTTGCCGAGACCGTCGAGGCCGCGGACACCACTGAGGCCGTCGACACGACCGACGCCGCCGAGCACGCCGAGAGCGCCGACAGCGCCGACGTCACGGACGTCACCGCCGATGCCGAGGACGACGCCGACGCCGAGGACGACGAGCCCGGCATCACCTTCGCCGACCTCGGTCTGCCCGAGGGCGTCGTGCGCAAGCTCGCGCAGAACGGTGTGACCACCCCCTTCCCGATCCAGGCCGCGACCATCCCGGACGCCCTGGCCGGCAAGGACATCCTCGGCCGTGGCCGCACCGGCTCCGGCAAGACCCTCTCGTTCGGTCTGCCGACGCTGGCGCGGCTGGCCGGCGGCCGCAGCGAGAAGCACAAGCCGCGCGCCGTCATCCTCACCCCGACCCGTGAGCTGGCGATGCAGGTCGCGGACGCGCTCCAGCCCTACGGCGACCAGGTCGGCCTGAAGATGAAGGTCGTCTGCGGCGGTACGTCGATGGGCAACCAGATCTACGCCCTGGAGCGCGGCGTCGACATTCTCGTCGCCACCCCCGGCCGGCTGCGCGACCTCATCAACCGCGGCGCCTGCAACCTCGGCAACATCGAGGTCGCCGTCCTCGACGAGGCCGACCAGATGTCCGACCTGGGCTTCCTGCCCGAGGTCACCGAGCTGCTCGACCAGGTCCCGGCCGGCGGCCAGCGGATGCTGTTCTCCGCCACGATGGAGAACGAGATCAAGACCCTGGTCTCGCGCTACCTGAACAACCCGGTCAGCCACGAGGTCGACAGCGCCCAGGGCAACGTGACGACCATGTCGCACCACATCCTGATCGTGAAGCCGAAGGACAAGGCGCCGGTCACCGCGGCCATCGCCGCCCGCAAGGGCCGCACGATCATCTTCGTGCGCACCCAGCTGGGCGCCGACCGCATCGCCGAGCAGCTCCGCGAGTCCGGTGTGAAGGCCGACGCGCTGCACGGCGGCATGACGCAGGGCGCGCGCACCCGCACCCTCGCCGACTTCAAGGACGGTTACGTCAACGCGCTGGTCGCGACCGACGTCGCCGCCCGCGGCATCCACGTCGACGGCATCGACCTGGTCCTGAACGTGGACCCGGCCGGCGACCACAAGGACTACCTGCACCGCGCGGGCCGCACGGCGCGTGCGGGCCGCACGGGCACCGTCGTCTCCCTGTCGCTGCCGCACCAGCGCCGCCAGATCTTCCGTCTCATGGAGGACGCGGGCGTCGACGCCGGCCGGCACATCATCCAGGGCGGCGCCGCGTTCGAGCCGGAGGTCGCCGAGATCACCGGCGCCCGTTCGATGACCGAGGTCCAGGCCGAGTCCGCGGGCAACGCCGCGCAGCAGGCCGAGCGCGAGGTCTCCTCCCTGACCAAGCAGCTGGAGCGCGCCACCCGGCGCGCCGCCGAGCTGCGCGAGGAGGCCGACCGCCTCACCGCCCGCGCCGCCCGTGACCGTGGCGAGGACGAGGAGGGCGTGGCCGCCGCCGTCGCCGCCGCGACCGAGGCCGCCGCCGAGGCCGTCGCCGCCGCCGAGGTGCCGCGCCAGGAGGAGCGCTCCTCCTACGAGCCGCGCCAGCGTCGTGACGAGCGGGGCAACTTCGAGCGCCGTGACCGCCGTGACGGCGACCGCGGCGGCTTCCGCCGGGACAACGACCGCGGCGGCGACCGTGGCGGGCGTCCCTTCGAGCGTCGTGACGACCGCGGCGGCGACCGCGGCGGCCGCCCCTTCGAGCGCCGGGACAACGACCGTGGCGGCCGTTCTTTCGAGCGTCGTGACGACCGGGGTGGCGACCGTGGCGGCTTCCGCCGCGACGACCGCCGGGACAACGACCGCGGTGGCGACCGTGGCGGCCGTTCTTTCGAGCGCCGTGACGACCGGGGTGGCGACCGTGGCGGCTTCCGCCGCGACGACCGCCGGGACAACGACCGCGGTGGCGACCGTGGCGGCCGTTCCTTCGAGCGCCGCGACGACCGCGGTGGCTTCGACCGGGGTGGCGACCGTGGCGGCCGTCCCTTCGAGCGCCGGGACAACGACCGTGGCGGCTTCCGCCGCGACGACCGTCCCGCCGGTGGTCACCGGGGCAGCGACCGTCCGTTCAACCGCGACCGCCGTGACGACCGCCCGTCGAGCGGCCACCGCCCCTACGGCCGTCGGGACGACCGCGCCGGCTCCGGCTCGGGCACCGGCGCGTCGTTCGGCCGCCGGGACGACAAGCCGCGCTGGAAGCGCAACGGCTGACGGCGTCCGGAGCCGATCCCCGATCGACCCTGATCGGCCCTGATCGACTCTGATCCATGAAAGCGGGCCCACCCCTCCAGGGGGTGGGCCCGCTTTCGTCGTGCTCGCGCCCGCCGGACACCCCTCGCGCGGCCTGCTCGGGGACGGTTTCGTGGCGTACGCCGCCGGGGACGACCACCGGGTGCCGTAGAAGGGTGTTTTCCGGCCCGGCAGCCGGACCTTGATCAGAGGCATGTCGCGCCCCCCGTGAGGGCATTGCTGGGGGCATGACAACAGAAGCAGGCGACGCCGCCGACCGGAAACCGCCCCCGGCGGCGGGCGGTTCGGACGAGGAACGTCTCGCCCAGCTCGGGTACACCCAGGTCCTGGCCCGCCGGATGTCCGCGTTCTCGAACTACGCGGTCTCCTTCACGATCATCTCGGTGCTCTCCGGCTGCCTGACGATGTATCTGTTCGGCATGAACACCGGCGGCCCGGTGCTGATCACCTGGGGCTGGGTCGGGGTCGGCCTGATGACGCTCTTCGTCGGACTGGCGATGGCCGAGATCTGCTCCGCCTATCCCACCTCGGCGGGCCTGTACTTCTGGGCGCACCGGCTGGCGCCGGAGAAGAGCGCGGCGGCGTGGGCCTGGTTCACCGGCTGGTTCAACGTCCTCGGGCAGGTCGCCGTCACCGCGGGCATCGACTTCGGCGCGGCGTCCTTCCTGGGCGCGTACCTCAACCTCCAGTTCGGCTTCCGGGTGACGCCCGGCCGCACGATCCTGCTGTTCGCGGCGATCCTGGTCCTGCACGGCCTGCTCAACACCTTCGGCGTGCGCATCGTCGCCTTCCTGAACGCGGTCAGCGTGTGGTGGCACGTGCTGGGTGTCGCGGTGATCGTGGGCGCCCTCGCTTTCACCCCCGACCACCACCGATCGGCGTCGTTCGTCTTCGGCGAGTTCGTGAACAACACGGGCTGGGGCAGCGGCGCGTACGTCGTCCTCATCGGCCTGCTGATGGCGCAATACACCTTCACGGGCTACGACGCGTCCGCCCACATGACCGAGGAGACGCACGACGCGTCGACGGCCGGCCCGAAGGGCATCGTCCGCTCGATCTGGACGTCCTGGATCGCGGGATTCGTGCTGCTCCTCGGCTTCACCTTCGCCATCCAGTCGTACAGCGGCGCACTCGGTTCGGCGACGGGCGCGCCCCCGGCGCAGATCCTGCTCGACGCGCTCGGCGCGACGGCGGGCAAGCTCCTGCTGCTCGTGGTGATCGGCGCCCAGCTCTTCTGCGGCATGGCGTCGGTGACGGCCAACTCCCGCATGATCTACGCCTTCTCGCGCGACGGCGCCCTCCCGTTCTCCCGCGTCTGGCACACCGTCAGCCCGCGCACCCGGACCCCGGTCGCCGCGGTCTGGCTGGCGGCGGCGGGCGCGCTGGTCCTCGGCCTGCCGTACCTGATCAACGTCACGGCGTACACGGCGGTGACCTCGATCGCGGTCATCGGCCTCTACATCGCCTACGTCATCCCGACGCTGCTGCGCCTGCGCAAGGGCGACGCCTTCGAACGCGGCCCGTGGCACCTGGGCCGCTGGTCCGGGGCGGTGGGTGTGGTGGCGGTGACCTGGGTGGCCGTGATCACCGTCCTGTTCATGCTGCCCCAGGTCTCCCCGGTGACCTGGGAGACCTTCAACTACGCCCCCGTCGCGGTGCTCGTCGTCCTCGGTTTCGCGGGCGTCTGGTGGCTGGTCTCGGCCCGCCGCTGGTTCCTCGCCCGCTCCTGACCCGCCCCGGAACACCGATACCCGATCGGCGTTCCGGGCCCGGCGGGCTATGCTCGGGGGTGCGTCGGCCCGGTCCGGCGCGTGGACCCTTAGCTCAATTGGCAGAGCAGTGGACTTTTAATCCATTGGTTGTGGGTTCGAGTCCCACAGGGTCTACGAGGAAAGCCCAGCTCAGGCAGGTGCCTGGCTGGGCTTTCGGCGTGTTTCGGGGGTTCAAAGATCGTTAGCTGGCCCGCTGCTGGCCCGAACCGCTAACGATCATGCTGCACATGGGGCCGCCCCCGACAGGAGGGACATCCCCTGTCGGGGGCGGTTGGCGGACCGGAGGCTCGGCGCCGCCGCCCCTCGCCCGCCGCTCGGCCTCTCCAGACTGGCGGCGGGGAGTTCACTCTGCAATGTAGGCGTACCCCTACAGACATTCGATCATGGAGCCGTGACGGTGGGCGAGTGCCGTCCGCCTACCCGCCCCATGACTGGGTCCTCACCCGACGTCGCCGCGTGGGCCAGCGGATCCGCGCGGTACGCCAGGACCAGCAGCGCACGCAAGAGGCGGTGGCGCTCGTGGCCGGCATCGATCGGCCGTCCCTCGTGCGAATCGAGGCGGGGCAGCAGTCCCCGAGTCTCGACACCCTCATCCGTCTCGCAGCTGCACTCGATGTAGAGCTGAGCGCCCTGGTGCTGTGACCGGGCGGCGGCCGTCCGCCGTCGGGCCGCCGCCCGCCCGCCCGCGCCCGGAGCCTGGGGGAGCGCGGGAGGTCGGTGGGGCGGCCACGCCCGTACCGACGGTGGCCGCCCCCGTCCGGTCCGGAGGATCCGCAGGGCCGGACCGGACTGCCCGCCGCCGGGCCGGGGGGACACGGCAGCGGGAGCTGGGCAGTCAGTCGGCCTGTTTCTCGCCCGGGCGCCGGGGCCAGGACACCCGCTCGTAGGCGTGCCAGTGATCGCCCTCGACGTGCGGGGGCAGAGTGCAGCGCAGGACGTCGTCCGGCCGGCGGATGAAGCAGTGCATCGGGATCGGGGTGAACTCCCCGGGCTGGACCTCGCTCATGAGCGATCCGTCCGGGCCCGCGCGATGATGCGGCGGCCCTCGCGCAGCGCCGATTGCAGACTCTCCCAGACCGTGCACAGCCTGGGCTCGTCGGCGCACTGCTCGCACGACCCGGTGTGCTCGACGAGCTGGCCGTGCAGCTGCGGTACGGCGCACGCGGGGCAGCTGCGGGGGTACCAGCGGTGGTCGTCCTCTCCGATCCGCGGGCCGAGGTCCACGCTCGCATCAGGGCGGAGCCCCTGGCCACACCACACGCAGAGGTGTCCGCGCAGCTGCCCCTCGGCCATCTCCCCCACGTGCGGGACCGTGATGGTCGGGTGCCTCGGTCCGGTCGTCGCGTTCACCATCCGTCGCCTCCTCCCTTGATCGTGCAACGACCGTAAGAGCGGGGCGGACAGAGCAGGGGGCCGTTTTGGCCCCCCTCGTTCAGGCGGCCAAGATGCCTAGCTTCACCGCCAGTTCGGCGGCGCGCTGCCGGCGGGCCGGAGACTTCGCCTCGGTTTCCTCAAGAATGATCATTTTCGCGTATCCGTTGTAGCGGATCGTCTCGGGCGCAGCCTCGTGCGCCTTCTCCAGGGTGGCGAGCGCGACGTCCGGCTGTCCGTCCAACTGGTAGCCGCGGGCCTCCTCGATGCGGTGCCGGGCCCGGCGCGGCCGGGACTGGATGGTGAAGGCGTCGGCGGCGGCGGCCTGGCGCACGGACTCGCCGCCGGCGTGCAGCTCGACGGCGACGGTCACGGCGTGGGCGCCCATGATGGCGCGGGAGAACGACGTGACCGGGTGGTAGTAGTCGGCGGGCAGCCGCTTCGCGATCTCGTTGGCCTTGTCCCAGTACCTCCAGGCCACGCCGGTCTCCTTGCGGCGGGCAGCGGTGTAGCCGGCTTCGAAGGTGAGGGCACCGATGATCGCGGTCACCTCGTGCGATGCGTCGGGCAGGAGCGGCTCCAGGTGGCGGAGTGTCCCCAGGTTGACGGCGTCGGCGGCGTCGAAGTGCGCGGGCCCGCTGTCTCGGTGGGCCTGTGCCGCCAGCCATGCGGCCACGCCCAGGGCGTGCGGGTCTTCGGACTCCTGCGCTGCGATCAGGCCGCGCTCGGCGACGCGCCACAACAGGGCTGCGTCGGGCTGGTACGCGATGAAGAACTGCGACAGCGAGTACACCTCGGCGAGCGCGGCGTGCGCGGCGCGCCGGTCGGCGGCAGTGTCGGCCTGCCGCACGGACAGCTGGGCATCGCGGATCAACTCGGGTAGCAACGTGCCGATGATCTCGCGGTGGTTCGGTGCCTGGTGACGGGCCGACCAGGCGCGCGCCAGGCGGGCCGCGAGGTGCTCGCCGGGGGGCGCCTCGCCCGTCACGGTGAAGGGGAGCGCATCGACGGCAGCCTTCACGGCAGGCAACCGAGCGTGCCCCGGGCCGGTGAACAGAGGAAGGTGCCCTGGATGTCCAGTCAGCTCGGACAGATCGCGCACGCGTAGGGCCTCGGCAATCTGGAGGGCGTCCTCCAAGCGGGGCGCCTGCTGCCTGCCTGTCTCGACCTTCTTCACCCAGTCGCCGGTGCGGCCGACGAGGCCGCCGAGCTGGTCGCGCGTCAGCCCGCGGCGTGTGCGGAGGATCTGCATTCTCTGGCCGAATGCCAGGGGGTCGGCATACGGGTCCGGGGTAGCATCAGATGGCACGGTCTCGCCCCTCTCTGAACAGCTCGTCACTGTCAGGGTATGGGGCGGGGCCATCTCCATGTGAGGGCTCTGGGCAGGGTTCACCGCGCCCGGGCACGACGAATGGGCCCCGCCCTCCCGGAGGAGAGCAGGGCCCGGTCAGTTCCGCCACGGGGCGACGTCGAGTTCCGCAGGTGGCTCGGGCGTGGGCCCGGCGGGTGTGTCCGGGCCGACGCGCTGCGCCCACCGCCAAAGGTCCACCACGTAGGAGGTGAGCAGCTTGCGCTGCTTGCGCTCGTCGGCCAGTTCCCGATCGAGCCGGTCGGTGATCGCGGTGAAGTCCGACCGGCGGTTCGTCGCCCGGCTCTGCGTCCACGACAGCAGGCCGACGACCAGCGCGACGGCGCCCCCGACCAGTGCCCCCACGTCCATCAGCGGCCTCTCTTTCTCAGGTACAGCGGCGGCGGATCGTCCATTCCCGACACCAGCACCACCCCGATCGTGAACGCCCCCCAGCCGCACGCGCTGCCGATCGCTTCGCTGTACGTCGTCGCCGCGGCCACCGCGAAGCTGCCCGCCCAGAGGCCGGCGGGGACGGCGAGCGCGGTGTAGCCCGCGGCCTGGACGCGCGGGCACCCCACGGCGAGCCCGGCCAGTGCCGCCGCCAGGCCGAGGACCACCCACATCCATCCGAGGACGTCGAGCGGTACATACCGGGTGATCGAGGCCATACCGCGCGCGGTGCCGTAGCGGGGATTGCCGACGATGCCGAGTCCGCCGTACAGGGCCCAGCCGGTGCCGATGGTGACGAGGAAGGCGCGGCGGCGGGACACCTGCCACCGTGGCGCCACCGCGCTCCGCATCAGGCGTCCGAGCGGGGGGTGTGCGGCGCCGCCCACCCGGCGATCCAGGACGCGGCCGCGGGGATGAGAGCGAGCACGAAGGGCTCGACGGCGTCGGGCATGCCGGAGATCAGCGATGGGTCGTCGGTGACGGCGCCGAGGACCGCGAGCCCGGCGAGGCTCGCGAGGTAGGCGAGCACGGAGCCCGCGGTGACCTTCTTCTCGATGGGTGCGGACGGTGAAGCCATGATCGTTCCTCTCAGACGTTGGGGACGTGGAGCTTGGACCAGCTGGTGGGGCCGGGCGGCCACTTGGCGTCGGCGCCGGTGTAGCCGAGGGAGCGCTGATACGCCTCGTAGCTGTCGACGTCGGCTTGGCCGAGCTTCGGGCCGGGGCCCTGCTTGTAGCGGCCGCAGCCGACGGCGACGAGCCGCCTGCCCATCGCGGTGAAGACCGGCGAGGACTTGCCGAGCGCCGGCTGCTTCCCGCTCATGAAGAACGCGGTGCCGGGGTACGGCTCGTACTTCGGCTTGCCGCCCTCCGTCGTCGTGCCGGCGCCCGCCCACAGGCGCAGGTCGGTGGCGGACATGTAGCAGACGGACCGGTCGAGGGGGCTGCCGACGAACTGCCAGAAGACCGGTGAGCGGCCGGACGGCTTCGGCTGGGCGCGCTTCTCGGCTTCGGCGTAGGTGTCCACCGAATTGCCCGGGTAGGCCGGGTACCAGAGCGGCACACCGGACGGGACGTGCCCGGCGGCGAGGTCTGCGGCCGAGGTGTAGATGCCGACGCGCTGGCGGGGGAACGCCTGCTCCACGGCGGCGATCCAGGCGGCGGCCCATGCCTTGATCTGCGCGGCGCTGCGGCCCCGGTAGTTCCGGCCGTCCGAATACCTCTCCAGGTCGAGCCAGTGCACGAACCCCGGCCCGGCGTGGCCCTTCACCGCGGCGATGTAGTTGGCGGCCTCGGCCGCCGCGCTCTGGTTCGGCCAGGCGAAGTGATAGCCGCCGACGACCAGGCCCGCGGCCTTGGCTCCGGCGATGTGCGTGGCGAACCGGGAGTCCTTGCTGTGCTGGCCCTCGGACGCCTTGGCGAAGGCGAAGGTCACGCCGTCGCGCTTGTGCTCGGCCCAGTCCTGCGGGCCCTGGTGCGCGGACACGTCGATGCCGCGGCTGGTGGTCATGGGTCTCCAGACATGAGGAAAGCCCCGGCCATCAGGCGCGGGGCGGGCGGGGGTTGGACAGGTCAGGAGGCGGCTTCGTAGCGGCCGGACGCGTACAGGATGTCGCCGGCCGCGTACACGATCGGCAGGGTCGAGTCCCAGATGCCGGAGGCGTCGGCGCGGTTGGAGACGATGGTTCGGAACGTGCCACCGTTGCTCGTCGAGTAGATCGCGCTGGCGCTGTAGTGCAGCGACGACGACGCGTCGAACACGTCGACGAGGATGATGCGCTGGGTGAACCCGGCGGCGGGCGCGGCGGGCAGGCCGATCATCCAGTTCTCGGATCCGCCGCCGGAGCCCGGGGCCGAGGTGGATCCCCAGGTGAGTTGAGCGACCCAGTCGACGGTGCGGCCGGTCTTCAGGTACCGGCCGGTCAGTGTGCCGTTGCCGATCGTCGGCGCGGTGCCGGTCTCCGCGAAGATGCCCGGTGTGTACGTCGTCCACGCGCCGAAGAACGAGTTGAACTGATCCCGAATCTCGGTGTTCATCATCGCCGCGGTGGCGACCTCACCGGACGTCCAGGTCCGCGGGGCGAACGTCACTTCGTCGCCCCGTCCTGCCCCGTCTTGGGCGGCTCGGTCGGCGGGATCGGCGCCTCGGTCGGCCGTTCCGGATTCGCCGGATCGTCGGCGTGCCACCAGAACCGCCGAGCCGGTCTCGGCTGCTTGAGCAGCTCGGCCTCGATCGCGGCGACCTCGGACGGCGACGGCACGATGACGGCCACCCAGCCGTAGCCGCAGGTGACGCAGCCCCACCGAGGGTCGGCCGGGGAGATGATGTCGGCCGAGCCGCACACGCACTGCACCAGCCACCGGTTGGCGTCGACCCGGGCGTACAGGGCGGGCTCTCCCTCGAGGACGCCGTCCGGCAGGGGCACGCGGCGGCTGAGCCGGTACTCGGTCCACACGTAGACCAGCTCGGCCGGCGGGGTACCGGCCCACGCGTCGGCGGGCATGGGCCGCGGCGGAACGTAGTAGTTCTCGGCGCGCACGACAGCGATCGGCACGGGACTGCTCCTGTCAGTAGGCGAGGCGGGTGGTGGAGCCGAGGACGCCGTAGACGGGGTCGTCGAGGACCCACACGGAGTCGGTGAAGCTGGCGCTGGTGGTGAACGTGATGTCGTGGCCGCGGTCCCGGATCGTCTCGGTGTAGCCCTCGACCGTGACGCGCATGGACGGGGCCGTGGCCTGCGCGGGCAGGTTGTACACGGAGAAGTAGGAGCCGATCTCCGCGTCAAGGATGTCCAGGTAGTTGGCCATCGTGTAGGCCTGGATCGGCACTTCGCGGAGCTCGGGGGCGGGGTTGGCGTAGCGGGACACCAGCCAGTACGCGGCGTCAAGCACGCTGTTGTCGGAGGTCTTCAGGATGTTCAGATCCTGCTGGTACTCGCCGAACGCCAGCACGGATGCGGGCGCGGACACGCGCTGGGTGGCGCCGCCCGGCCTCGTGGCCTCGACCATGTTGACCATCTTCTGGTCGTCGTCCGCCAGGCTGATGCCGGGTTCCAGGTCGGCGTAGTTGATCGTGAACGTCTCCGCTCCCGGCGACGGGTTGTAGCGCACGTCCCGGGACTGGTAGGCCAGCCCGTACCAGTCGCGCTCGGCCCACAATCGGCCGGACTCGGTGGACTCGACCTCCCGCATCCGGGCCACGACAGAGGATCCGCCCGGCCCCTGGCTGGCGATCGGGTCGTGAGTGCTGCCCCAGATCGTCACCGAGGACACCCCGGCATAGCGGGCCAGTCTCGTCATCCGTGCATCCGCAGTCTCGCCCGCGTATCCGGTCATGCCGGCCGCGTAGTGCGTGGCCCCGGTCGGCCCGTAGTCCGGCGCGGTGGACGGCGACGAGACGATCGCAACGTGACCGATCGCGCCGTTCCACAGCCGGGTGCCGCGGTAGCCGCCCACGTGCAGGACGCGCTCCTCCCAGGTGCGCGGCACGGCGATCGCGGAGTCGACGAGGACGCCGTCGACCCAGAGGCGGACGGCGCCCTGGTCGTAGACGACGTGGTGCCACTTCCCGTCGGCCATCGTCGTGGGCCCGGACAGCGTCTCGACGGTGAGCGGGGTGCCGTCCCACGTCCACTCGATCTGAAGGCCGCCGCCCGGGGCGACGGACAGCAGGTGCTGGTAGACGAGGTCGGTGGACTGGATCCCGAAGATGCACCGGCCGGTCGTCGTGGTCTGGAACCACGCTTCCAGGCACAGGTAGTTGTACATGCGCTGGCCGACCGCCGGCCCCATGTCGACGGACAGGTACTTGCCCGCGGTCGCCGAGACCGGCGCGAAGGCGGCGACTTGTTCGCCCGTCTCTGGCGGGCCGTCGGCGCTGCCGAGGGTGAGCGTGCCGGAGCCTGCGGCGCCGGCCTGCACGGTGGCGAGCGCGGGGGCGCCGGTGCCGGACAGGTCGCCCGCGGCGGTGGACGTGCTGTCCTCGGTGAGCGGGTAGTAGACGAGCAGGTTGGAGTCCGGGGCGAGGATCTCCTGAGCCAGCATGCTTTTCAGGGCGGGCTGCTTGTTGAGCCGCTTGAACAGATCCGTGGCTGTGATCTGGGCCTTTGAGTAGAGGCCGTCCCAGCCGATGGGCCACTCGTTGACCGTGCCCCAGAACCGCGGCCGCACCTTTGCGCCAAGCAGGTCGTACTCGGTGTAGTCGCCGGTGCCGCCGGTGCGGCCGGTGGTGAGTGAGACGATCAGCTGGTCCGTGGCCGCCCAGCTCGGCGTCGCCAGCGAGCGGCGCACCGTCCAGCCGAATCCGTCGGACGACGTCTCCCAGTAGAAGGTGCCGCCCGATTCGCGGATGCGCAGCCACTGGTGGTCGATCGCGCTGTAGGTGAGATCCGTGGAGCTGGCATCGGAGAAGCCGACCATGTTGACGCAGCGCATTTTGCCTGTCAGCCCGTTGTACTGGAACCCGATCCGGTTGCCCGCTGTCACCCCGTCCAGCACGAAGTTGGCCAGGACCGACGACGAACCGTTGGCGCCGGGCACGGTGGGCCAGCGCACGGTCAGCGACGTGCCCGGCAGGGACCACTGCCGGGCCGACTGGATACCCGAGGAGACCCCGGGGTTCATGGGGATGCGCACGCGCCCGTCGACGACGGTGGCGCCGCCGTAGACGCTGGACCACATGCTGCCCAGCCCGGCGTCGAAGTCGTCGCCACACATCGACAGGGGGTACGGGGCGGCGCCGCTGCGCTGCGGCATCACGACCGCCGACACCCGGATCGGCGCGTTACGGCGCACGAACGGGGCGTATGGACTGCCGCTGTTGCCGGGCGTGAACCGGCCGTCCGCGTTGTCGAGGGTGAGGGTGGCTGTCCCCGGCTGCGTCTCCGACAGCTCGTCCGAGGCGCCCCGGGTGACCGTCACCCCCGTCACGGTGTCCACGAACGGAGTGATGTCCGTCCACGTGATGGTCGACGGGTACTGCACCAGCCCGCCCCACCCGGCCTCGACGAGCAGCGGCACGACGTTCTCCTTCTCAGTGGCTGATGCTGACCTTCAGGCCCTGCGCTCGGCCGAGCCGGGTAAGCAGACGTTCCAGCTCTCGACCGACCGCGACCGGGTCCATGGCCTGCTCGACCGTGATGTAGACGTTCATGCCGCCGCCCGCGCCCGCAGCGACTGCGGGCCGGCCGAGGACCGGGCGCGTCGCGGCGACCCGGCCGGCGACGTCGCCGAGCGCGCGGTCGAGGACCGGGGTCCGCTCGGTGAGCCCGGCGGCCAGGCCCTCGGTGGAGTACCGGCCGACCTCGGCCATCACCCGCGACGGACTCTTGATGCCGAGCGCCTTGCGGATGGCCTTGTCCATCCCCTTGGCGATCTTCAACATCTGCTTCTCGATCGCCGCCTGCTGCGAGGACAGGCCCTTCAGGAAGCCACGCCCTGCGTTCTTGCCCGAGTCGTACAGGGCGTCGGCGCCCGAGCGGCCCAGCTTCTCGGCCTGGTCGTTGATGCCGTACTGCGCGGAGTTGATGGACTTCAGCAGCTTCGACGATGA
This sequence comes from Streptomyces sp. NPDC088785, assembly GCF_044750685.1. Taxonomy (NCBI): domain Bacteria; kingdom Bacillati; phylum Actinomycetota; class Actinomycetes; order Kitasatosporales; family Streptomycetaceae; genus Streptomyces; species Streptomyces sp. NPDC088785. The sequence continues at coordinate 89,108 of NZ_JBIVKH010000003.1, read as the reverse complement.
CCCGGCCAGAGCGCTCGCGTAGGCGTAGCCCTCCTCCGGGCCCATGTCGAGGATCTCGCGGAGCATGGTCTTGTTGAGACCGCGCTTAGCGAGGGTGCCGATGTAGCTGGTGAAGGTCTTCATCTTCGCCAGCCGGGCCTGGATCTTCGAGTTGATACCGGAGGCGGTGACCTCCTCGCCGCCCTCGAACATGCCGCCGAGGCTGGCCGCCTTCTTCGCCCCGACGCGGGTCGTCTCGGCGAAGTCCTTGGCCCGCTTGATCGTCGACGCGATGCTGTCGCGCCGTCCGGCCAGCGTCGTCAGCTTCTTCGTCTCCCTGTTCACGTAGGCGACGAGCCGGTTGTCCTTGCTGCCCGTGAATGCCGACCAGATGTCCTTGGCCAGATCCTTGGACGCGGCCTTGATCTGCGCCTTCGACCCGGTCAGGCCCTTGATGAGGCCCTTGCCAACGTCCTTGGCGAGCGCGGTGGTCCGCTTCGACGGTGACGCGATCTGAAGCTCCTGTTTCATCGCCGAGATGATCGCGCCCGCCGTCGCGCGGGCGCCCTTGGCGACGGTGCCGAGCGAGCCGGACATGCCCGCGGCGAGGCCGCGCCCCACGTCCATGCCGACCGCGCCGAGCGAGTGCGGCACCCGGTCGTCGTTGATGGCCTCCAGCAGGCCGCGGTGCTTACGGGCGCCCCGCGCGTTGACCATGAACTCGTTGGCGGAGGCCATGATGGGCACGCTGTCGGAGGTGCCGGTGCCGGGCCCGACCACCGGGCCGCCGCCGGCCAGGTGCTGCACCCGGCCGCCGCGCCACATCCGGCCGGGGGTCGAGCCGCCGTAGCTGCCAGACGGCACACCGTTGCGGCCTTTCACCTTGTAGTAGGTGACTACGTAGGTGGTCGCCGTCTTCCCGTTCAGGGAGTTCAGCCGGTTCCGCGCGGTCGCGACCTTCGATTCGAGGTCGGCGATGGTGGCCTTGAGCGCGGCCTGCTTCGACGGCGGGACCGTCTTCAGCTTCCGCTTGGCCTCCTCGATCTGGGCCTGCCAGTTGTTGATGTTCAGCTTGAGCTTGCCCGCGGCAAGCTTCGGCCCGACCGACACAGCGAAGCTGTCGGCCTTGGACTGCGCGCTGTTGAGCGCGCCGACGTACTTGTCCTTGAACCCCTGGAACGCGCGGTCCGCGGACTTCAGCTTGCCGCCGATGCCGGGGATCCAGCCGAAGGCCGAAGCGGCGGCGTGCAGGACACCGCCCATGGCAGTGACCATGCCGCCCGTCACCACGCGGAAGACGCCCAGCAGGGTCGGGAAGGCGTTCACGCCGACCTGGACGACCGACAGGAAGGCGCCGCCGGCCTGCCGGGCGAACTCCAGGATCGCGCCCTTGTTGTCGTTGATCGTGTCCGAGAGGCGCTGGAGCGGGCCGCGCGCGGAGTCGACCTGCGAGAAGCTGGGCAGCAGGCTGCCGACCAGCGCCGACCCGACGTCCTTGATGGTCGGCGCGAGCAGCTGCATGATCTGCGTCGTCGCCTTGAACCCGAACCCGAGATCCTTGGCGACGGGCAGCAGCGCTTTCACGGCCTGCCCGAGAATGTCCATGGCGTTGGCGCCGCGCGCCCCCAGCGAGGTGAGCATCTCGCCGAGCAGCGGGCCGAAGGTTCTGGCGACCTCGCCCGACAGGCGGCCGAGCGCGGGCAGCAGCCGGTTGATCATGCCGAACAGGCCGTTCAGGAACGCGGCGCTCCCCGAGATGCCGGTCTTCAGCCCGTCGAACATGCCGGGCAGTCCCTTGCCGAGCACGTCGCGGATCCCGCCCGACAGGGCGGTCAGCGTCGGCTTGGAGGCGGCACCGAAGTCCAGGAAGGACCGGCCGAGCCGGCCGACCCCCGACGCCATTTCGCCGACGAACCGCTTGCCCAGCGTCAGGTTGGCCTGGAGGTCGCGCTGGAATCCCGACTCCCGGAAGACGGCGCCCGCCCGCTTGGCCAGTCCGCCGAAGGTGCCGCCGAGGTCGACCATGTTCTTGCCGAGGATCTTGACCAGCGGGGCCGCCGCCCTCACCGCGCTGGTGAAGCCGGGCAACATCGCCTTCTGAATGTTCTTGCCGACCCCGGAGAACTCGCCCTTCAACCCGACCAGGGCCTTGGTGAACCCGCGCGCCTCCGGAGACAGCTTCTTCAGCGCGGCGTTGTACTCCTCGGTGCCCTGGGCCTGCGCCTCCATCGCGTCGCCGACCCCGGAGAAGCCCAGCTTCATCGTGCCCGCGGCGAGCCCGGCGCCGGCCATCATCGGCACGACGGCGCCGAGCGCGGGCAGCAGCGACAGGCCCGCAATCGCGGCGACCCCGCCGAGGACGCCGCCGAGGCCGCCGCCCTTCCCGCCCAGCTGCTCGGCGGTGCTGGACGCCGCGTCGCCGAGGCTGCCGGCCGCGTCCCCGGCCCGGATGAACCGGCCGCGTGCGTCGCGCAGGCGACCGTTGACGTCGGTCACCGCACGGTCGGCGGTACGCAGCGCGGGCGGCAGGCCGGCGGTGACCGTGGCCATCCGCTGGGCGGCGGTGGCCGAGGCGATGAACCGGCCGTTCAGGTCCCGCCAGCGGCCGTTGTCGTCGCGGATGAGGCGGGAGGCGTGGGCGACGGAGACGAAACGGCCTTCGAGGTCGCGCAGCTGCCCGTTGGCGTCCCGGGTGAAGGCGCGCAGCGAGCGGCTGCTGGCCTGGCTGTCGTTGGCCAGCCGCCGGTGCAGACGCGCCGAGGAGTCCCCGGCCCGGGCCAGGACCGGAGACAGCCGGTCGTCGCCGTCGAGGATGAACCGCAGGCGCTCGGCCACGTCGTCCGCCCCCCTCTCGGTCGGGGCGGGGCGCGGCCCGCTATTCGGGTGTGGCGGCCGCGCGCATGCGGGCCTCGTGCTGGTCGATCCACGCGGCGAGCAGCTCGAACCGCTCCATGCTCAGGTCGTCGACGTCGGCCGCCGTGTAGTGCAGGTACAGCCCGAACAGCGGCAGGTAGCTGTTCAGCCGGTCGGTGAACCAGTCATCTCCGCTGTCGGCGCCGGGTCGGGGCCCGGTGCTTTTGGGGCCTGCGCTTCCTTGATGGCCAGCTCGCACGCCTCACGGTCGTGCGCGACCTCGCGCAGCTCCTCGAACGCGGCGGCAAGGTTGTCGGGCTCGTCGCCGTAGCGGCGCACCAGCTCGGCCACGTACCGGGGGACTTCTCGCGCGTCCAGGCGGACGCGGACCTCGTCGTCGTAGGGGTCGAAGTCGGCCAGCCGCAGCGTCGGCTGGCTGCGCTTCTTCACGGCCCAGCCGACGACGCGGACCGCGGTGACGTCGCCGTCCTCCAGCCCCGCGAGGACGGCGGGCCACTTCATGTCGGCGGTGCGCTCGATGGCCTGCACCTCGGAGGCGCGCATCCGGCCCGCGTCGAGCAGCTCGGTGTCGCCGCCCTCGGGCGTGTACTCGATGAGCATGTGGGTTCCTTCAGGTCAGGCGGCGGCGCACGTCGTCCAGGACGCGCCCCACCTCGCGCTCGATACGGGGGGTGTGGCGGCGAACGGTGTTGTCCCACCACAGCGGTGTCGCGTTCTGCTGCACCCAGCGGCGCCGGTTGCCGTACACGGGGTGCCGGATCCGGCCGGTGTTGATGGTTTCGGGCATCTTCTTCAGGTCCGGCGGAAGCCGCGACTTGTCCACCCAGACCGTGGCGCCCGCGCCGCCGCCCGTCGTGCGGACGCTGATCCGGATCGACTCGGCGATCGTCGCGCGCAGCGGCCTGGTGGTCGGTGACGGGCCGCCCGGCCGGCCGCGCCGCGGGGGCGCCGCGATGTCCAGGCCGCGCATCGTCGACTGCAAGTCGTCGCGCAGCGGCTCGGCGGCGCGCCGGATGCGGCGCTGCATGCTGGCTCGGATGTTCTCGCCCCCGGCGGCCCGCAGGCGGCGCTGAAGCTCCAGCAGGCTGCCGGTTGAGAGGATGCGGACGTCACGCATCGTGCACCTACAGGGTGGTGTCGGTGGAGATGTACTCGATGACGGGCTGGTTCGTCCCGTCGTACAGGCCCGTGAAACTGATCGTGGGCTTGATGACCTCGAACCCGTCGATCGTCGGGGGCGCCTCGTCGATGCGGATCGCGGGCAACTTGATCCGGAACGTCTCGGGGTAGGTCGAGGCGATGATCGGGCCGACGAACTCCCACACGAGGCTCGTCGCCGCGTCGCTCGTGTGCAGGTCATCGAGCGTGGTGGCGACGTAGTCCATCTCCACGCTGCCGGTGATCTTGACTTGGTCGTTGCTGATGGGCTCTTTCTTCAGCCCGGCCTGCCCGGCATAGAAGCGATCCACAGCCTGTGGACGCTCGATCTTGATGCTGACCTTGCGGATACCGTCCAGCGCCGTCTCCGACGCGTAGGTGCCCGTCTTCAGCGCCATCTGCCCGAAGTGGAACGGCGACACGTTGGAGTACGAGGCGACGACCAGCGTCTGCGTCTCGTCGCAGTCCTTGCAGTCGAACTCGTAGCTGGCGGTGAGCATGCCGCCCTGCTCGCAACTGAACTCCGCCGACGTGACCTTGCAGCCGAGGAACGTCTTGTCCGTGACGGCGCCCGTGGTGAGCGGAACACCCTTCTGGATCACCAGCGACTTGCCCGCCGTGTCCGCGAGCGTGTGCGCTTGCAGGTACGCCGTCGAGGCGGCCTGCTGCGCCGGCGTGACCGAGGTCCCCATCAGGGCCTGAAGCAGGGTCCCCATGCCCTTGTTGGTGACCTCAAGATCGATGCTGCCGTTGGCCTCCCGCTGGGTGACCACGCGCCGCGACGACAGCGCCACCAGCCGGTTCGCGGCGATCCCCGCGGACTGCGCCGTCGTCTTCTTCAGCACCAGGGACTCCTTGGTGAACTCCAGATGCTTCGACGGCGCCACGTAGGTGCCGTAGGTGGTCTCCGCACCAATGCTGAGCTGGGCGCCGAGCCCGGATCCGATCGCCATGTCAGACCTCGTCCTTCTGCGGCCGCGCCGCCTTCTTCACCGAGAGCCGCGGCGCATCGGCCGGCACCTCAAGCTCGGTGGCCCGCGGCTCGGTGGCCCGCGGCTCGTCGATCGCCTCCCACGTCTGCGTCTGGCAGACGTAGGCCTCGAACCGCTCGTCGGGCACTTCAACAATCTCGTCCGGCTCGACCGTGCGCCCGCCCAGCTCAGGGACGGACACCGGCTCGGGCCCGATCAGACGCACACGCGCCATGGGGTACTCCTCGGGTGGTGGTGATCAGATACGGGCCCGGCAGGAGACCGCGAACGCGAGGCCGGCCAGAGCCCCGTTCTCGGTCTGCTCCTGGGTGAGGCTGCCGGTGGTCAGGTGTGCCCAGAGCACCGTGCCGGACAGGGTCGGCGCCTCGGGCGCGGCGTCGGTCGCACGCAGTGCGTCCTCGACCTGGGCGAGCAGCGTGAAGACGTCGGCCCGCCGCAGCGCCATGTCCTTGTCACCGGCCCGCACTTCGGCGTAGCCGGGGATGACGAACTTCTCGTCACGCGTGCGGGCTCCGGCCGAGTTGAACGACTGCTCGATGTCGGCGGCCTGCTCGGCGCCCGGCGACCATCCGAGATAGAGACGGCGCCGCGAGGTGTAGTTCACGGCCGGCGGCCCGTCGATCACCTCGGCGTCCGCCAGGCCGGGCGCGGCCCGCAGGATGGCGAGTAGCGCGTCGATGGCGGCGCCCGCTCGGGAGGTCGCCATCTACGCCACCCCCGGCGGCAGCTTGTAGGCCTCCAGTAGTTGCAGGACGCGGTTGGGGATCGCGTACCCGAACCCGGGGACCGGCTCGGACACCGACCAGTCGTCGGCGCCGGACTGCCCGCGGGCGCTGCCGTAGCGGGTGCGCCACAGGTGCTGAAGCAGCATTCGGGCGGCGAGCCGGATGGTGGGCGGGATCTCCGCGCGCCCGGCGGTGTAGGTGACGGTCCAGGGACCGCCGTAGAAGCAGCCGCCGGTCAGGGGCCGCACCACGCCGGTGGCCCCGTCCAGGTGCAGCTGAGCGACGTCCAGGAGGGACCCGCCGGTCACCTGCGGTGTGATCGACACCAGCGCGATGGCCGGCGTCTTCAGCAGGACCAGGGTCGCCCCCGTGCCCTGGACCGTCTCGGTGACCGTGCGTTCCTCGACGACGCCCACCAGGTTCTCGATCGGGGCGGTGAGGCCGTCGATGTACACCTCCAGCTCGACGTCGTCGACGTCGCTCTCGATGTCCAGCTGGGCCTTGGCCTCGTCCAGGGTGAGCAGGGCCACGGTGCTCCCCTCCTCAGTCGGCGGCCGGCGCCTTGCGGCGGCGCGCGGTCTTTCGGGCGGTCGTCTCGGCGGAGGCGGTCTCGGGCGTCTCGGGGTCCTGGCTGCGCACGAGTTCGGCGCGCACCCCGTCCGCCCACGCGGCCGCCTGGTCGCCGGGCAGGTCCACGACCTGGCCCGGCTCCCAGACGAAGTCCGCGCCCGCGATGCTGCGCAGCACGCGGATGCGGGCCATCAGTCGCCCAGCCCCTGGTGCAACTGCTCGACCTCGCGGACGGCCCGGTTCTCGGCGGTCTGCACCGCCTGGTCCTGTGCGTCCTTGAGGGCCTGCACCTGGGCGTCCGGCTCGCTCGCGCCCTCGCCCTGCGGGGTCGAGGACACGCCGCGCGCGGCGACGTCTACGGCGGATGCGGCCTGCTGTCCGAGCTGCACCTTGGCTGCGGCGATGGCCGTGTCCTTGTCGCCGATGAACTCGGGGTTGTTCTGGTCCATCGTGCCGTCGGCACGGCGCGAGGCCATGACGATGCGGTCGTGGTCGCCGTGCTGCGCGGCGGCCGGAGTGGGCGTGTCCTGTAGCACGCCGGACTGCTCCGGCTCCTTCTTCGGCGTGTTCGCCATGGGGTACTCCTTCTGCTCGATGCGGGAGAGGGCGGCGGCGATCAGGTCGCAGAGTTCCGGTACGCCTTGTAGGCGGCGGTGTCCTGCGGGATGCCGTCGCTGCGCGAGAACGCGAGGAAACCAACCTGGAGGTAGTCGGCGTACCGCTCGGCCAGGCGCAGCAGCTGCACGTCCTGCACGTCGCGGATGAGGTAGCCCGCGTAGAAGTCGCCGAACAGGATGCTCTTGGCGTTGGCGGCCATGGCGGGCATGTCGGTGTTGATCGTGTACGCGTAGCCGAGCAGCCCGTCCGGGACGCCGACCTGAACGGACGGCTCCCACAGCGGACGGTTCTGCCCGTCCTTCAGCTTGCGGAACGCGGCGAGGGTGCCGTCGGCGAGCATCCACTGCGCGCGCCCGCTGTTGCGGTAGGCCGGGTCGACCGAGTGGATCAGGTCGATCGCGTCGTCGTAGGTGACCGATGTGGTCTGGCCGTTGGCGCCGGTCTTGGCGATGGTGGCGTTGGTCTGCACGCCCTCGGGCTGCGAGGAGCCGGTGCCGGTGGTGAAGTGCGCGTTCTGCGCGCGGCCGATGCGGCGGCCGAGCACCTTCGCCAGCCAGCCCTCCAGATCGAAGGCGCTGTCATTCAGCAGCTGGAGAGACACGCGGACGAGCTTGGACGTGTAGACGTAGGCGTCGACGTCCTTGGTCCCGAACGTGATGTCCTGCTCGGTGACCTGGGTGTTCTCGGCGAGGATCGCGCCGACGTTCGCCGTGTCGTCGTTGGTGGGCCACGGCAGCGTCGCGCCGCTCTCGGTCGTGATGACCTCGGCGACGTCGCGCATCGAAGAGTAGAACTTCTGGGCCTCGACCAGCTTCGCCCGGAACTCGGGCGGCACCGTGTACCCGCCGGCCGCGCCGGTGGCCACGCCCGCGGCGCGCAGTTCCTTGCCGTCGACCCAGCCCGAGCGCAGGGCGGTGCGCTGGTCGGCGGACAGCTCGGTGGTGCCGTCGCGCATCCACGCCCGGTAGGCGTCGGCGTAGGCGGCGGCCTTGTCCGGGCCGCCGTGCCGCTCGTCGTCGGCCTCCTTGACGGTCTGGACGACCTGGCTGTAGTCGACGGCGGCGAGTCGCTGGTGGCGCTCGTCGCGCTCGATGTCGGCGGACAGCCGCTCGACGTCGGCGAGCGCCGCGTCCCACGCGGCGCGGTCCTCGGCGGACAGCTCCGCGTCGTCCGCCGACCGGTTCTGGAACGTCTGCGCCTTGTCCCAGGCGGTGGCCCGCTGGTCGAGCAGGGTCTGAAGAGTGGGCATGCGTGCCTCCAGCACGACGGGCCCCGGCACCAGGTCGGTGCGGGGGCTGGGGGATGGTGTGGGTGCGGCTACCGCGCCAGGCGGTAGCGGGCGGCGAGCAGCTCCATCTGCCGCGCCTGACGGCCCCCAGTGGTCTCTCCCGGCTGGGTTGCGTCGCTGCCCCGAGTGGCTGCCGTGGCGGCCGGCTCGTGGCGGAAGTCGAGAAGCTCGGGCCGCAGGGCGGCCCGGCGGTCGAAAGCGGCGTCATCACCGCGGGCGGCCAGTGCGACACCGACCGACCGCAGTGCGGCGTCGGTGCCCTCGTAGGCGGGGAACGTCACGGCTGAGACCTCGAACAGCTGCACCTCGCGCAGAACGCGCAGCTCGGCCTCCATGTCGCCCTCGGACGTCTGGACGCTGATGGTCTCCCAGTCGTCCTTGACGGTGCGAAAGCCGAAGCTCATGCCGGTGATGTTGGAGACGCCCAGGTTCACGACAAGGTCATGGACGTAGGAAAGGCGCGTGTCCAGGTCGGCATCGACCGCCAGACCCTGCGCGTCTTGAGACAGGCGCAGGGACCCGGCCGAGGCTCGGGATACGACAAGCCGAGTGTCGTGGTCCACAAGGAACCGGGCATCACCCTCGCCCAGCGTCTTGGTGAAGGCGCCCGGTGCGATCTCCTCGTAGAACCCCCACGTGAGCGGATTACCGATCGCAGTGCGCTGCCCGAACACGGCAGCGTGCCCGGCGAAGCCCATCGTCGTCTGACCCTCCCCGGCTGCACGCAGCTGCGGCCCGGCCGTGGCCAAGGCGAGGTCGCGGCGCTCCTCATTGCTCCTGGGCATCGTCGGCGCCCTCCTTGGTGTCGTCCGGTTGCAGCAGCCGGTGTGCGGCCGCCAGATACTCGGCCGCCCGCGCGGCCCGGTCCTGCCCGCCCGCAGGCGGGCCGCCCTCGCCGGCAAGGGGGTCGCTGCCCAGCGGCGCCATAGCCAGCGCCTGAAGGCGCATATCCCCCTCGGGGCCCGGGATCGGAGGCAGATCCTCCAACTCCCTGATGTCGTTGGCGGAGTAGGCGCCGGTATCGCGCATCGCCCGGTAGAACACGGCGCGCGCCGAGGAGTCCCCGCGCAGCAGTCCGCCCAGCTGGTACTTGGCGTAGACCCTCGTGCCGAGCAGCTCTTTGTTGACGCGCTGCTCGGTCGGTGTCAGCCACGTCGGGGCCAGATCCCACGTCACGAAGCCCTGCGCCTGCTGCTCAAGGCCCGTTCCCCAGCTGGTCGACTTCTGCGTCTCCATCAGCAGGAACAGCGGCACCCCGAACATCCTGGCGACCTCGACGACCTGGAACTGCCGGGACTCCAAGAACTGGCTGTCCCTGTACGGCATCGCCACCGGCTGGAAGCTGGCGCCCGCGTCGAGCACGGCCACGTCGCTCGCGGACCCGGCACCGTGTACCTTCGCCTTCCACGACGCTTTCAGGCTCGCCGCCTGCTCAGGGTTCAGGCGCTGCTCCGTCTGCAAGATTCCAGAGATCATGTTGCCTGACCCGTACAGCCGGGCCGCGGCCTTCTCAGCGGCCAGGCCGAGCCCGATGCCCTCGGCGGCCGCGCGGATCGGCGAGCAGCCGGTCACACCGTCGTAGCCGAGCGCCGGCAGGTGCAGGATCTCGCGGGTCGTCAGGCGCTGCCGCACCCCGCTGTCGTCCTCGACCCAGAACACCTTTCCGCCCGGATTGCCGTCGCCCGGCTTCTCCCGGTCGACCTTCACCCGGTCCGGGCGCACCGGCCACAGCTGCACAATCTGTCCGGCCCCGTTGCGGATCTTCTGTAGGTACGCGTTGCCCCACAGCAGCCGGTGCACGTACACCAGCCGCCACAGCTCGAACCGCGTCAGCTCCGGATGCGGCTCCAGCAGCAGCGGCACGTCGGTGCGATCGCGGCTGCCGCTCGTGTACGTGTGCAGCGGCAGGCCCGCGGCCACGTTCGCGATGACCGACACCGACCGCCACACCGACGGCATGTGCAGCGCCCTGGTCTCGGTGACCGGGACGCCGGCCTCTCCCGGGGTGCCGCCGAGCATGTGCAGCAGGTTGTTGGAGGTGAGCGGTACCGCCGGACTCTCCACGGACGCCCGCCGCTCGAACAGGCCGAACAGGCTCATGACGGCGACTCCTTACGGTGCGCGCGCGGCGACGCCAGCTGCCGCTCGACGGCGACCACGCCCATCAGCCCGGCCAGGATCAGCGCCACGGGCACGTAGACCAGCGCGACGCCGTAGACGACGGCCAGCAGGGACACCACCTCGGCGACGGTCAACAGCACGGTTCTCACCACAGGTTCGGCGCCCCTTCCTCTTCCACCTCGGCGCCCAGCCCCCACTTGGCAAGGGTCGCCGCCACCAGCGGGCTGATGTCCACGGACACGCCCCGCCGGGCCCACGCCCAGGCGTCGCCGAGCGGCCGCTGCTGGGCACCGGCCAGCGCGGCGGCAAGCGGTGCATCGTCGAAGTGCGTCAGCTCCTGGGCCGACACCGCGTCGTAGAACTGGCCGCAGGCCGCCGCCATGTCCCGGCCCGTGGGCTTGACCACCTCGACGCCGAGCCCGTCTTCCTCGTCCTCCAGTGCGCCGGTCAGCGACGCCGCCGGGCTCGCCGGGTCGATCACCCAGCACCGCGGGGACCACTTCTTGTGCAGCTCCTTGGCGCGCTCGACGATCCAGCCCGCCCCGGGCCGGTGCTCAACGACGGTGACGTGCACGCCGCCCCGCCACGGGAACGCGGCAGAAATCGCCGCGTGCGACCGTTCGGGCGTCATGTCGATGGAGAACGCCACCGTGCCGCTGCGCTTCGCGTCAGCGACCGCCAGGGCCCGCCAGGCGTCCTCGCCGATGACCTGCCAGGTGTCCGCCTCGTCCGAGGGGTAGGCGCCGACGCCGAGCCGCTCCCGCTCGAAGATGCCGGAGCTGCCGAGGCTCGCGCGCTCGTTGCGCACGAACTCCGACGTGATCAAGTAGCCAAGCGACGGGTTCGCCTTCGCCCACGACGCCGGGTCGTCCGGATCGTCGTGGTCGGTGCAGCCGGTCGGGCACTCGTCGACGTGCGGATCGATCGACCACTCGAAGTACGCCAGCGACGGGTCGGGAACACCGGCCTCCAGCGCGGCCAGTGCGCGGCGCCGCAGCCGAGCCAGCTGCACGGACGGGGCGCCGATCCCCGCGCTGCCCAGGTACCAGAGCTGCGGGTTGGGGACGGCGGACATGGTCGGCATGAGCGCGCCCATGGCGTCGTCGCCGAGGATCATGTCCTCGTCGAGGATGTTGCAGTCCCCGGTCCAGCCACGCCCTGACCCGCCCGACCGGGCGATGAACTGCAAGCTCTCCCCGGTGGTCAGGGTGATCGAAGTTTCGGTGGTGTTGCACAGCATCCGCTTGACACGTTTGCGCAGGTCAGGGCATCCGAGAATGAGCGACTGAATCCGCTGGAACGCGACCCGGGCCGTCTTGAACTCGTGAGCGCTGTGGATGATCAACCGCTCCTTGAGCAGGAACAGCCCGGCCAACTCCCTCCCTTCGATGATCCCGCCCTTGCCGTTCTGCCTCGGGACGTTCACCGCGACCTCGAACGCCGACCAGTTCCCGTCTGCGCGCTCCCGCATCCCGACGTCGAGGACGTGCTGCTGCCACGGGAACAGGTCCAGGCCGGCCATCGCCGCCAGCTCGACAGCCTCTTGACCAGACGACGACAGGGAGTTGGGCGGTGCGGTGAACAGCCGGGGCGCCTGCACGCCGTAGCCGGAGTCAGGCGCGGCGGGCGCGGACACGGCGTTCCTCCCGCTTCTGCGACAGCTGGTCGACCTTGTCGTCCTCGGCGGCGATCGGAGCGACCTTGCGCAGGCCCTCCAGCGCGGCCCGCAGCTCACGGCCCGCGTTCGCCTTGGCCGTCGCCCCGTCCTTGCCGTCCATCACCGCCGCCAGGGTCAGGGCGAGTTGGGCCAGGCCCGGGGCGCTGTCGGCGACGCGGAGGTGATCAATCTCGGCCTGGGTCGCTTCCACGTTCGTCGCCATGATCACCCCCGAGAGGTCGCAGAGCGTCACGGCGCTAAATCGCTGAAGGCAGGCTCGCCGGATTAGCGGCGGCCCCTAATTCGCTGGAGTCGAGGCCAGCGGAATAGCGAGTACAGGACCCGTGTAAAAAATCGGGCGAGAAGGGCGTTTGGGTCGCCCGGGGAAGCGCTGAACTTTTGATCCACTCTCCCCGCCAGGCCGCTGATCCACCGTGCTCGCAGGTGCCCGATCCGGGCCCGGTCACGGGCTGCGACCGCCCCGCGGGCCGGTTGCCTACCAGTCCAGCGGTGACTGGGAGACGGTGTGCGCGGCCTGGCGCCGGCGGTCGTTGTACCAGGCGGTGGCCACCCGCTTCATCTCCGGGGAACGCATCGCGTCGATGCGCTTCATGACCACGTCGCGGCCCGGATCGACGGCCACGATGCGCGCGTCCAACCTCTTGTACTGCGCGAGCGCCTTGGCCTTGGGCCTGGTGTGGATCAGGTAGACGTCCACCTTGTCCCGGTGCCTGATGGCCTCGTCGATGGCGGCGTAGCGCGCGCGCTGGGCGACGCGGACGACGGTCGCGTCCTGGTTCCACTGCGGCGCGCCTGGTCCGGTGAGGGCGAGGGTGATGCGGTCCAGGTCGATGACGATGTCGTGCGGCTTGGCGTGCGCGTCGATCCAGCTGCTCTTGCCCGCGGCCGGCGGGCCGGTGATGACGTACAGCACGGTGGCTCACAGGGCGTTCGGCTGGATGTCGAAGGACAGCACCACGGCGTCATGCAGCGCGGGTGTCTGTTCCTTCATCGCGGCCAGGATCTCCTCGAAGGCGTTGAAGCGTGTGGCGCCTTTGTTGAGGGAGATGTGCCCCGTGCGTCGGTAGAAGCTCATCCCTTCACTGGTGATCAGTGCCAGGGACATGAACCAGAAGTGAGTGCCCTGTCCGTGCTTCATGGTCACCACCTCAGTGCGGGTCGCTTCGGTCGCTTGATCGTGGGCCGGTTGCCGCGGGCGCTGTTGCATCGGCGGTGCGCGCTGCGGGCGTTGGCCGGGTCGAGCAGGTCGCCGCCGCGCGAGAGGGGTACGAGGTGGTCGAGGGTGAAGGCGAGCGGGTGCCGGCGTCCGTCGACGTGCGCGGGGATGTTGTGGCCACACAGCCAGCAGGGCAGGCCCAGCGCCTTCTGTGCGGCGACGAGGCGGCGGTAGGGGCGTCCGTTGCGCGGGTCGGCCACGGGCGCCACCTCCTGAGACGTGATGCAGCCCCCGCCGAGGGGGCTCGTGGCGGGGGCTGCGTCGTGCGTCTGCGGTGCCGGTTGAGGGCACAGTTGTTCACCGAGATCGTGACACTGCTCTGACCTGCGCGTCAAGCGGCGGCGCGGAGTGCTCGCCGTGCGTCGTAGGCCTGGACGTCGGTGAGGCTGTACCAGCGCTGTCGTGGGCTGCTGCCCGGGGCGGCGGTCAGCTCCCCGCGGCGGACCAGCTGGCGGACGCCGTCAAGGGTGATGCCTAGGGCGGCCGCCGTCTGATGGGCGGTGAGATAGCCGGGGCGCAGTAGCTGTGACTCCATGGGCCCATGGTGCTCTACGGCCGCCATTCCTCGCGGTATCCGGGCCTGTCTGCGTAGGCGGCAGCCATGGCGCGGGCGGTGGCCATGGCCACCTCGTAGCGGGCCGACAGGTCCGGCATCGGGAACCGTTCAGCGGTGGCAGCAACGCTGCGACCATGCCAATACGAGCACTCCGCGAGCGCCGCCCGGAGGGCACCCAGAGAGTGCGATGGGTCACCGGCGTCGTCCGCGTCGATCTGCTCGCCCAGCCACAGCAGCATTCCGCCAGCAGAGGCCATGTGGCCGCGAGCCCAGTCGGTTAGATCGCTCACGGCTTCCACTCCTCGCGGTAGCCGGGCCGGTCCGCGTAGGGCAGGGCGAGGAGCAGCAGCGCGTCGTCGCTGTCCCACGTCCAAAGGTCGTTGTCCAGGGCCCAGTCGTCCTTGCGGACCAGCCAGACCAGCAGCTCCCGCTTGGCGTCGATCTCGCGCAGCACCCGCGCCGGATCCTGAGCAGCAATGAAGTCGGCGTCGGCGCGGCCTTGGTCGCTGTCGTTGGCCTCCACGCCAGCACCCGGAACACTGAAGGCGACGCCCCACCCGTACTCGCCGATGCCGCTCTGTGTCCACGGGCCAGCCGTCGCTGCCCGCGCGATCCGCTCGTCCTCGTCGAGCTGCTCGCCGAGCCACTGCACCAGATCGTCCGTCATGAGAGTCATCCTCTCGCAGTCAACTCTGGTGGGGGCAGCTCTGCACCCACCAGCCGCACTCAGAGCAGTAGGTGTACGCGGCCTGGATTCTCTTCAACAGGCTGTGGATCATGATGCGTTCACGCCCCTTGGGCAGGTAGATGTCCGGGGAGATGCCCCGGGAGATGGCGGTAGATGAGCCGGTAGACGCGCAGGTCAAGCGGCGGTAGACGGGGTGGGAGACGGGGCCTGCGGCTCGACCGGGGAAGGGGCTTCCAGGTCGGCCCGGCGGACTCCCCAGGTCGGCACCCGGCCGACCTTGACGCGGCGATCGTGCGGCACCCCGAGGGCGGTGAGGGAGCGGCGCAGATCGGTGACCGTCTGGCCCTCCCACTGGCCGTGCTCCTGGAGGTGAGCGAGGACGGTCCGCAGGTGCACCGTGGGGGCGTCCTCCATGACGGTCAGCAGGAGGGTGCGAACGGCCTCGGGGTCGAGCGGCGCGGGGGCATCGACCGAGGGCTCCCGGGTGGCAATGCGGCCGGCCTTCCACGCGGCCCTGCACCAGAGGGCGGCGAGGACGCCGCAGAGCCAGGGCAGGGCGCGCAGGATGCCGTAGGCGATCCAGGCGAGCGCGATGAGGGCGAGGACGCGGGCGACGGGGCCGAGGACGGCGCGCCAGCCGGTGAGGTCGTCGCGGCGGCCCTTGCGGATCCAGCGGGCGAGCGCGGCGGCGCGGCGCCGCCACACGAGGGTGCTGCCGCGGGCGAGGCGTGCGGCCGCTCGGGCCCGGGCGGCGCGGTCGGGGCGTTTCACAGGATTCCCGCCCCCTGTACGGCGGCCACGACCGCGTCACCAACTCCGTTGAGCGCGCCGGGGAGCCAGACGAGGGCGCCGGCCACGCCTGCGGTGAGCAGCAGGATGGAGCCGACGACGGCCCCGCCGATGATCCTCTTCTTGTCGTTCTTCCCGGCGGCCTTGTAGGAGAGGCCGACGAGGAACACGACGACGACCACGATCACGGCGCCGGTCGTGCCGAGGCCGGTGAGCTGGCCGGTGGTCAGGCTGGCGGTGGCGGGGGCGCCGGTGGCGGCGCGGCCCGCGCGTTCGCCCGCGCCGTTGGCGAGGGCGCCACTGTGGGTGTGGGCCCAGCCGAGGACGCCGCCGGGGCAGGCCGCCGCGCAGGCCGCGCCCGCGAAGCCCTTGCCGAACGCCGAGAGCTTGGAGAGTTCGCGGCCGCCGGTCCACCAGGGGTAGAGGTTGGCCGTCAGGATGATCAGGGCGGTGAGCAGGCCGCCCACGGTGAGGGCGGTCATCGGTGTACTCCAGTGACGAGGGTGACGGGGTCGAACAGGTCGAGAACGCCGAGGGAGCCCACGGCGGTGGTGATGAGGGCGAGGCGGAGCAGCCAGCGGCGGCGGCGCAGGTCCAGGGCGTAGGCCAGAGCGAGGGTGACGGCCGCGGTGGTGTAGGCGCCGCCGACGCTGTCGGCCCGCATGTCGTGCAGGACGAGGGCCCAGCCGGTGGCCGGCGACCAGCCGTTGAAGAGCGGCAGGACGGAGACGGCGCCGGCGGTGACGGTGTGCCAGGGGCGGATCCACCGCGCGAGCCACGTCCAGTCGCGGTGCTCGGGCGGCTCCTCGGGGGCCGGGGCCGGCGCGGGTGCGGGCTCGGGCGCGGGGGGCGTCGGCGTGGGGGCGGGCCGGGGGGTGGGCTCATCGCTGTTGCTGTCGAGGAGATCGTCGAGCCAGTCGCGGGGCCGGGCCCCGAAACCGTCGGGCAGCGTAGAGGGCATCGGCGGGAGCGGGCGGGTCTCGGCATCGGCCCCGACGCCGAGCCGTCGCAGGGCGGCCTGGACGCGGCGCTCGTCGGCGCCGGGCTGGTGGCTGGTCACGCGTATCCACCCCGCATCTGGTCGCCGCCGGCGGGTGGCTGTCTCTTCGCGGCGGCGCGCGACAGTGCGGTGCGGACGTAGGCCTCGTCGACGATGAGGCGCCTGTGGCGTTCGACGTGCTCGGTAATCGCCTTGGGTGATGCGTCGGGGCCGAGGGCTGCTGCGGCCTCCTCGACGGCGCCCTGAAGATTGACCGGGTCCAGCGCGGGCACAGGCGGGTTGACCTGCTGATGCGGGGGTGATGCGGGGCGATGCACCGCGTACTCGGCGGGCCGGTGGCCGAGGATCATGGCGACCTGTACGGCGTCGATGGTGACGCCGTAGGCGGTGAGGTCGGAGGCGAGTTCGGCCGGGGTCGCATCAGGGAGCGCATCGTGTGCGAGCTGGACCGCGTCAGCGGGGTCCATGTCGGCGAACCGGCGCCGGAGGACGGCCTGCGGGGAGCGGTCGGGGTCGCGCGTTGCTTCGGTCGCTCGCGGGTCGCGCTCGATGTGCTCGATGGCGCGGGACCGCACGGTGGTTCCGGCCTTGCGCGGGGCGAGGGCCCAGGCCCAGCCGCCGAACGTCGGGAAGCGGAACGGCTGCTCACCGTGGGCGCGGCGGGCGCGGGCCCGCGGCCCGGCCCAGGCGAGTTCGGAGACGGCGAGCAGGCCGAGGGTCGGCACGGCGAACAGCGCGAACGCGGGGAGGCCGCCGCGGATGAGGTCGGCGTGGGTGTGGTTGAGGTAGACGGAGACGCCGGCCATGCCCAGGACGGTGACTCGGGCCCCGAAGGAGCTGCGTCCGTCGGCGGCGGCCTCGCTGGCGAGGTGCAGGCACATGTAGGCGATGCCGTCGAAGACGAGGACGGCTGCCCCGGCGATGCCCTTGGGGGCGTCGTAGTGGCGGGCGACGGCGTACAGCGACCATCCGGCGGTGAGGGCGGCGGCCGTGGAGACGACGGCGCGCGCGAACTGGGCTCCGGTCATCGGCCGGCCACCGCCTCGGCGGCGTAGGCGCACAGGTGGGCGTCGTCGCGGTGGTCCTGGGCGCGGCGGTGCGCGGTCGCGGCGTAGTCGGCGGCGCACTGCTTGTGCAGCAGGGCGACGCGGTGGCGCTGGGCGGCGGCGGCCGCGGCCGGGGTGCGTCGCAGGACGCCCGAGGCGACGAGGCGCCGGTGGGCGATAGGGTTCCGCTGGGTCATGAGGGTCTGCTCCTCGTGATCAAGTGCCGACGCGTTACGAGCGCGCCGGGGCGTAGAGGGTCGGGCGGTGCGCGCGCCGCGGGTGCTCCAACACCCGTGAGCTGCTGTCCGGCCCTCGTTCTATTCGGTTGTGCTGGCGTCGAGCTGGCTCGCCGCTTTCTTGCGCTGGTCCTTGCGGAGCGCCTTGTCGATGGCGTTCCAGCTGCGGTCGAGTTCGCGGGCGACTGCGGCCACGTTGCCGAGTTCCCCAACGCCCTCGCGCAGGGCCTCGGCCCGTCGTGTGGCGGATTCGGAGGCGAGTCGGTTGAGCTGCTCCAACAGCTGTTCCTCGTCGCGGACCCGGTCCCGCCAGGGCTTCGGTTCCATCCCCCCGACCATATCCAACCCGGGGGTTAGATTGCAATCGGTTCGGTGCGGCTCGCCTCCTGCTGGGCGCGCGCGAGGGCGAGCACGCGGGACGGCGGCCAGGAGGTGCCGCACCACCGGCAAGTGATGGCGCTCTCGCCGCGCCGCTGGACCAGGACGGCGCCGCACCGGCCGCCCTCGGCGTCCACGACGGTGGGGCACAGGCCCCGGGGCTCGGGCCGCTCGGCCGGGTCGGGAGGCGCAACGATCGAGCGCACCCCCCGTTCGAGGTCGCGGATCTCCTCGGCCATCGTCCCGGCGGCCGGCCAGGACGCGGCGATCCAGTCGAGGTTGAGAGAGAGGGCGCGGGCGGCGACGATGATCCTCCGCTCGATCGTGCCCGCGGTGACGGGCCGTCCCCAGCCGGGCCGGTCGGCCTGCATCGCCGAGCGCCAGTCCTCCAGGACGCCGACGATGCCGCCGGGCCCGCGAAGACTGAACGGGGCCTCGGCGAGCGGCAGCGGCGCCTCGGTGCGGCCCCCGGCCCGCCGTCCTTCGGCGGGGCCGAGGACGGCGGGCGGCAGGAACGCCTCCAGCGCGGTGTACCAGCGGGGCGCGGCGTCGAGGCGGCGGGCGGTGGCGAGGGTGCAGCCGGGGCACAGGTAGCCGTGCTCCAGCAGCTGCTCGCACAGTCCGCAGGTGGCGCTCATGGTGCTCTACTCCTTGGGGTCGGCGACGGCGGCGGCGAGGGCCCGTGCGGCGGCGTCCGTGTCGATGCACGCGGTCGGGTCCTGTCCGGCACGGGCCCACTGCGCGGCGAGACCGCGCACGCGGTTCAGGGCGGTCTCCGCTCGGTTCGACGTCTCGTGGGCGATGCTCAGCAGCTCCTCGGCCTGCGCGGCCCGCACCTTGGCGTCTCGCCACTGCCGGTTGCGGAGCCGGATCTGCGCCCACAGGTTCTGGATCTGGGTGGGGTCGGCGCCGTTCGCGCGCAGGCCCGCTCGCAGGACGCGCAGCTCGGTCGCGGCGTGCTCGGCGTGGCGTTGCGCGATGTCCGTTTCGGCGTCGGCTGTGCCGCAGCGTCCTGCCCAGTCGTCGCGCTCGGTGCGCGCGGTGTCGGCATCACGCATCTCCGTCTCGACGTGCTGACGCAGCAGTTGCGCCTCGGTGGGGCCGAGGACGCCGCGGGCGGCGCGGGAGAGCAGGACGGCGAGGGCGTCGCGGCGTGCGGTACGCAGGGCGCCCTCGTCGGCGATGTGCTGGTTCATGCGGTCCACCTCGCGCGGTCGCAGCCGTCGGTGTGGGCGGTGCCGGCCGACGTCCACCACACCTCGCAGCAGGCGTCGTCGAGGGCGTCGGCGTCCTGGTCGGCGGTGGCGCCGACGGGGACGACCTTGATGCGGGCGCAGCTGTGGCCCCAGACCCAGCCGAGCGCGGCGGCGAGCAGGACGGCGACGATGAAAGTCATGATCTCCTCCACAGGCCGGTGATGGACCCGGCGATGATGACGATGACGGTGGCGGTGAGGGCGGCGGCCCCGGCGGCGGTGGCGAGCGCCCCGTAGACGACGGTCAGGAACGCGGCGGCGAGCGCGGTCACAGCCGGTTTCCGGCGAGCGGGATGGTGGTGACGCGGGTGCCGGCGTGCAGGCGCTGGCCCCACATGTCTGCGTGCTGGCCGAGGTAGCTGCGGCGGGCGCACCGGCAGGTACCGGCGGTGGGGGCGAAGTGGCCGCGCGGGCAGCGGCGGCGGTCGGGCATGGCGGGCTCCTTCAGGCGGTGCGGGCGGCGGCGGGGAGAGTCTTGGCGGTGATGTGCCAGCCGAGGTCGTTGAGTTCGGCGACGAACAGGCGGGCGAGCAGGTCGGGTGAGGCGCCGGGGTGCTCGGCCATGACGGCGGTGAGGACGGCGCGGACGGCGTCGGGGATCACGCGGCCACCTCCTGCTCAGCCGGGCGGTGCGGGCAGGCGCCGACGCGGGCGCGGGCGAGCAGCTCCTGCACGCGGGCCCGGCCGGTGGCGCGCTCGTGGACGCCGCAGGCGCACAGCCAGTCGGCGATCGGGGTCTGGCCGCGGTCGAGGCCGCGGACCTGGAGGCCGGGCCGGATGCCCTGCACGCGGGCGGGCTGCTCGCTCATGCCACGTCACCCTCTCCGTGCCCGGGGCACCAGGTTTTCGGCTGGTCGGCCCATGCGTGGGGGGCGTGGTAGTCGTCGTACCCGCAGTCCTGCGCGGTGGCGTTCGCCTCGTCGAGGGCGGGCTGGATGTCGAGGGCGCGGGCGAGGAGCGCGGTGAACTGGGCGCCGGTCATGGTGACGTAGCCGTCGGCGGCGGCCGCGCGGCCGGTGCGCTTGTGCCAGACGACGCCGAGCCAGGCGCCGTCGTTGGTCCGCTCCAGCTCGGTCTCCTCGATCCATTCGGCGAGGTTGCGGGAGGCGGTGTTCTTCGCCTCGATGACGACGCCGACCACGCCCGCGATGTCGCCGCGGTCCTTCGCCGCTCCGGCGATGCGGCGTTCGGCGAACGGCCAGCCGTTGGCGCGGAGGTGGTCGACAATGGCCCGCTCCCAGGCGGAGCCCTTCGTCTTGTTGCGGTTGGTCACAGCAGGACTCCTTGGACGGGGCGGGGCCGACAGCGGTGGTCGGCGAGGACGGTGTGGGTGCAGCGGCCGGCGGCGATGTGCTCGGTGCCGCGCCAGCGGATCCGGTCGCCGGTGTGCTCGCCGGTGGTGAGGCACCAGGTGAGGCGGCCGTCTAGGCGGGCGAGGATCTCGGCGACGGGGTCGAGCGGGGTGGGGTCGGCGCGGACGTCGACGGCGGCGACGCGGTCGGGGGTGCGGGCGGCGACGGTGTCGGCGCCGCAGCGGGGGCAGGGGCCGCGGGCGACGGTCTCGACACGGGCGTCGACCGCGGCCTGGACGACGTCGGCGAGCATCCGGCGCGGGCGGCCGGTCACGGCGGGCCGCCGTGACGCTTCGGGTGTCGCGTGACGCTTGTGACACGACACCCGGGATGACGGCCCGTGTGCGTGCGCGCGTGCGCGATAGAGAGGAACGGGAGACTAAGCGTCACAAGCGTCACAAGCGTCACCACCTGCGGCGATGGGCGGTGCGATGCGTCACTCGATGCGTCACGGTGAGGGCCGTAAGCGTCACAGCGGAGTTCGGCGACACCACAACCAAGATCAATAAATGTGATTCGGGCGTGACGCATAGGGCTGTCGGGGGTGCGGAGGCGTGACGCTTTCACTGGGCACCTCCAGACCGCAGCGCGATGCCGTCGTAGAACCGGAAGCGGTTGTTGCGGTCGACGAGGACGCCCGCCTTCTTCAGCTGTCCGGCGAGCTTCTTGGGCGAGACGGCTTCCTCGCCCTCGCCCTCGCACCACGTCTTGTAGGCGGCGAGCAGGGCGCCCGACGGGGTCTGCATGCTCGGGGTGCCGGGGATGCCGAGCGTGCACCGCTCGTCGATGAACCGGGCGACGGTGTCCTGCTCGCCCTGGTACTCCTCGGTCGCGGTCTGAACAGCAGCCGGGGTGGTGAGTCCGTGGCGGGCGTAGTCGACGGCGCCGCGAATCAGCCACCCGAGGATGGATGGGCCTTCGTGGTCAACGAGGTGTTCTTCGAGGCCGGTGTCCCGCAGGTGCTCGGGCACGGTGTTGAGGAACGGCACCAGGCGCAGGCGGCGCCAGAAGGCGGGGCCGCCGGTGCGCACGGCCGGGCGGTGGTTGCCGAGCAGCCACAGCGTGTGGGTGGGGGCGAAGGAGAAGAAGTCTTGGCGCATGAAGCGGCCGGTGATGATGTCGCGGCCGGTGAGCATCTTGATCCGGGCCTCGGCGAAGCGCTGCCCGTCGTCCAGCTCGGAGGCGACGACGAAGCGGGCGCCGGCCAACCTTGCGATCTCGGTGGGGTGGTTGGAGGCCGAAGAGGCGAGGAGCATTTCGGAGGGGGCGCTGATGCTGTAGCCGGTCTCCCCGATGCCGACCAGGCGCATGGCGACGTCGGCGAGGGTGGATTTGCCGTTGGCGCCCTCGCCGAACGCGAAGGGCAGCAGCTGCTCGGTGACGGTGCCGATGAGGGAGAGTCCGAGGAGACGCTGCACGTAGGTGATGAGGTCGGCGTCGGCGCTGAACGTCTCCTTGAGGAACGCGGTGAAGCGTTCCGCCGGGCGTTCGAAGTCGGGGGCGACGGCGGTGGAGCGGGTGTGCAGCGCGTCGGGGTCGGGGGCGGTGAGCTGGCCGGTGCGGAGGCTGACGACGCCGCCGGGCGTGTTGAGTTCCCAGGGGCGGGCGTCGAGGGTGGCGATGGGGGCAACGATGCGGGGGTCGGTGCGGGCGACCTTGACCATGGAGTCGAGGCCGCGGGCGGACAGGGAGCGGCCCTTGTGCTGCAAGTCGCCTTCGCCCTCGGGAAGTGACCGTGCGATGTCGCGGGCGAGTTCGGCGACGTGGCCGCGCTCGTCCCACGTCCATCGGTGTCCGTCCCAGGTGAGCCATCCGCGTTGCGGGCAGTAGCGGATGCTGTCGGCGTGGTCGTCGACCAGGCGCAGGGCGTTGCCGTCGTCGGTGCGGGTGTAGCTGCCGCGTCCGGCGGCCGGGGCGGGTTCGTCGACGTGGAGGGCGGCGGTGCCGTCGACGGGTGCGGCGGGGGCGGGGACGACGGCGAGGTGCCGGGCGGGCTCGGTGCGCCGGCCGAAGCCGAGGCGCCTCAACTCGCGGGCGGCGGCGCTGTGGTCGCCGCCGTGTTCGAGGAGGGCGTAGGCGCCCGGCTTGGTATAGGGGCGCTCGGCCTCGAACTCCGTGGAGGTGGTGAAGACGTACAGGCGGTCGCGGTCGGTGGCGTGGCCGGTGGTCGCTGAGATCCCGATGGTCTTGCCGGGGCGCCGCCAGTACGAGGTGTGTCCGTGGGTGAGGAGCAGCTGCCAGCCGCGCGGCTTGAGGATGTCGGCCCAGCTGGTGCGCTGCTCGTAGTCGTCGAGTGGGGACAGGCCGCCCTCGGTGGACGGTGCGCTGCCGAACAGGAACGCGGCGGCCGGGTCGGTGCTGTGACCTGCGTCGGCGTGGGCCGGTTCTACTTTTGGGCCCTCGGATGAGGCGGTGGTGTCGAGCATCCGGGCGATGGTGTGCAGGGCGTCGCGCTCGTCGGCGGTGATGGTGGCGATGCGGTCCGGGCCCCCGGCGAGGAGTTCCCAGGGGCGGCCGGTGTCGTGGACGGGCCCGTGGCTGGGGGCGGTGACGACGAACCCGCCCTTGCCGCGCGTCTCGATCAGTACCTTGAACTTCTCGGGCTTGGCCGCGAGTTCTTCGGTGGTGGACGGGCGGCGGGCCAGCTTGGTGTTCGGGAGGACGGGGCCGCCGTCGACCCGGTAGATGAGGTGGTAGCCGCCGGAGGGGGTGCGCTCGCAGTAGCCGGTCTTGATGGCGGTCCAGACGTCGCCGAGCCCGGAGGCTTCGATGATCTCGCCGTAGGCCTCGTGCACCTTCTCGTCGATGGCGCGGCCTTCGAACTCGATCATCTCCAGGTTGCCGGAGACGGCGCCGAGGATGATGCCGAGGCCGGGGTGCCCGTTCGTGAACCACGCGTGCAGCTGCTCGGCGCTGGCGCGTTCGGTCTGCGCCTGCTTCCACTGCCCTGCCGGGGCCTTGGTGCCGTTGGCGGCCGCGGGGACGACGCTCGCGCCGGCCTGGTGCCAGGCGGTGGCGGCGGCGAGCGTGTCCTGCGGTGGCGTGGTGCTCAAGGGGTGTGCTCCTCAAGACGAGGCGGGCGAGGGGTGGGGCGTGGGGGGTCCGCCGCCGGGCGGGGGGAAGTGGGAGGCCCGGCGGCGGACGGTCAGAGCACGTCGGCGAGGGCCTGGGCGAGTCCCTCGACGAGCGCGTTGCGCATCTCGTCGGGCATGTCCGGCTCGAACGCGAAGTGGATACGGGCGATGGGGCGTTCAGCGGCGCCGAGGGTGACGGTGTGCGCGTCGGCCTCGAGCCCGTCGGTGAGCAGCTTGGCCGTCCACTCGGTGGTGACGTCCGCGACTCGGGCGGTCAGGTCGGCCACTACGGGCCTCCGTTCTGGTGGTTGGTCCGCCCGCCGCCGCGCGGTGTGGTCGCGGCGGCGGGCGGCGCGGGTGGGCGGGTCAGAACGGGGGCTCGTCGCCGGGCTGCGCGGCGGGCGCGGCGGCCTGGTGAGCGAGGGCGGCGGTGGCCGGGTTCTGCTGCGCGGCGGCGTACTGCTGCGGGGTGAGGCCGGGCGGCGGGGTGGTGATCTCGCCGGTGGTCGGGTTCACGCCGGGCGGCGCCGCGGGCGGCCCCTGCTGGTCGAACCCGAGGTGCGCGGCGGCGGCCGCGACGTAGTGCGCGTCGTACTGCTTGGCCGGGGACATGCCGGGCCCGCTGGCGGGCAGCTCGTTGGTGAAGCGGACACGGAGGGTGCCGCCGACCTCCAGGCCCTTGGCGCCGGCCGCGCGCACGGCGTCGGCGACGGCGTTCTTCATGTGGCTCTTGATGAAGATGCGGCGCTTGCCGTCGTCGTCCTCGATGGCCGGGTCACGGACGTCGGTCTGGACGGTGACGACCATCTGCATCATCGGGTCGCCGTTGGACCAGAACTTCTTCTCGCCGGTCTTGATGTCGCGCTGCTGTTCGAGGGTCGGGGGCTCGGTGATCTGCCCGCCGACGATGGTTCCGATGGTGGGGAACTTGGCGGTGGGGGCACCGCCGCCGCCCATGAGGAAGCTGTTGGCGTCCATGGATACGTCTCCTGCTTATGCGATGAGGGATTCGAAGCCGTGCCGTGCGGGCCCGGCCGACTGGACACCCGGGCAGCCGACCGTCAGGTCCGTGGAGCCGGGCTTGAACCACGGGCAGAACCGGCACTTGGCCTTGCTGTCCGTGGGGATCTGGGCCCACCAGGTGTGGGCGTAGTCCGTCGCCTGGGCGCTGTCGTCGTCGAGGCGGGCGCGGACGGCGTCGAGGCGGGCGAGCGCGTCGAGCGCGACCTGCCGCTGGTAGGGCTCGGTCCAGACGTGGACGCGCAGCTCGTGGTAGCGGGCGACGAAACAAATTGCGACGCGCTCGGGGGTCTCTCCGGCGTTCTCCTGGCCGAGCCCATAGAGGTGGGCCTGGGTGCGGTACTGGGTGCCGGGGCCCTCGCGCCGGTACTTGTCGAGGGTGGTGTGTCCGACGAGCTTCCAGTCCCACACGGTGCCGGTGGCCCGGTCGTATAGGTCGGAGGATCCGGCGACGATGAGCGCGGCGAGCTGGTGAGGGCGGACGGTGACGCGCTCCTCGACCTTGTAGCGGGTGCGGCCGGTCTCCTGGTCCACCTTGTTCCGCGCGGTGAATACCTCTTCCATCCAGGAGTGGAAGCCGGTGCCGATGACGGAGGCGATGGGGTCGCCGTCGTCGCGTGCGGTCGGCCAGTCGAGCAGCTTGTAGGCGAGGCGCCGGTCGCACGGGTCGCCGACCTCGGATGGGCCGATGCGCTTTTGCAGGGACCGGGGCGAGTTGGTGGCAGCGTCGATGATGAGGTCGGCGATGCGGCGCGCGAGCGTCTCGCCGGTCTCGTCGCTGCCGGTGGTCTTCGCCACGGTGGTGCCCTTTCGTTCGGTGGTGCTGGGGTGGCCGGGCCCGCCCGGAGCGAAGCGGGCCCGGCCGGTCTCGGTGGCTAGTCGTGGCCGAGGGCGGCGAGGGTGGGGCAGGGCCAGGGCTCGCCGTCGTGGGTGCAGTGCTCGGAGTCCGGGAACTTTGTGTGGATGCCGCGCGCGGCGGTGGCTCGCGTCTCCAGCTCGACGAGCTGTTTGCGGAGTGCGGTCAGGTCGGCGGCGCGCTCGGGGCTGTTGAGGAGTCCGGCGGCGTCGAGGGCGCAGGCGATGCCGGCGGAGGTGCGGTGCTGCTGGAGGGCGGCGAGGATGACTCCGGCCGCGCTGGTGATGGCGCGCGCGTTCACTCGTCGGCCTCCTCGTCGTACTCGGAGGCGGGTCAGGGCCTCGCAGTGCGCGCGGGCGGCGGCCGCCGAGGTGTAGTGGCCGAGGGTGATGCCGGAGTCCGGGTGCTCCGCGCGGAAGACCTCGGCGGTCGAGGGCGCGGGCTGCGCGGCGGCGAGCGCGAGCGTGGCGTAGATCTGCCCCTCGGCGGCGAGCGCGTGCCCGGTGCCCGGGTCGGCGCCGTCGCCGTAGGTGAAGTGGTGGGCCTGGGCGGCGAGGCGCTCGGCCTGCGCGGCGTACTGGTCGACGGAGTTCACGCGGTCACCGCCGGGCCGATGGCGGACGTCTGCGCGGCGGGCGACGTGGCGAGGGCCACGACCGGGCCGGGCGTCTTCACGCGCGGCTCGGTGGCCTGCTCGGGAGTGAGCAGCACTCCGTGCCCGGAGATGTCCACCTTGAAGCCGTGGACCGTGGTGGTGGCCTCGACCCACGAGTGCGCGCCGCGGCCGTGCAGTTCGACCGTCAGCGGGTTGATGCGCAGGGCCTCTCGCCACGCCTCCATGGCGCTCGCGTTGCGCAGCTGCAAGTCGAAGGACGCAGGGGACTTGTGGAACGGGGCGTGAATGACGATGTACGCGTCCGGCAGCTCGGGGTGCCGGGCGATCAGGTTGGCCAGCACCGCGACAGCGGCGGTCATTTCCTTGATCGGGCCGGAGAAGGCGGCGGCGGGGTGGGTAGTCTGTGTGGTCACGGTGACCTCTCTCTGTTGGGGTTGCCGGTCGTGGTCGCTCGGGCCGGGAAAGCAACGGGCGGCCATCGGCGTTTCTGGGGGCCGCGGTCAGGCGGCGACGGGCGCAACCTCGGTGGAGGCGTGCGGATCGGACAGGCCCATGGCGGCGAGGAGTTCGGACCGGCGGACCCTGAAGTGGCGGCCCATCCGGATGACCTCGATCGGGAACTGGCCGCTCTCGATGAGCTGGTAGCCCGCGGTCTGGCCGATATTCAGCGCCCGAAACGCGTCCAACGCCGTGGGCATCGCGGGGAGTGCGAGGGCCTCGGCCGGCGTCAGCGCGTTCTTGACGCTCATGCCGGCACCGCCTCAAGCGGCTGAACGGGGACGAACGCGCGCCCGGCTCGCTCACACGGGATGCCGAGGACCAGCAGATCGACCCCGATCGTCTGAGCGATCTTTCGCGCTGCGTCCTCGTTCAGCGTGCGCTGCGTGCCGTTGAGGATGCCGCCGACGGTGCTGACGGCGATGCCCGCGGCCTCGGCAAGCTCCCGCACGGTGGCCCGGCGGCCGGTACCCGTGCGCTTCATGAGGCGGCGCAGCAGCGGGCCGTCCATGAGGAACTGCGGAACGTCAGGAGTGATCATGTCTCTCCACTGAAACGAGTCGTCCAGGTGGTGCAACGTCTGGAGCATTGCATTGCCTGAACGTCTTGTCCAGTGAGTGAAACGGATTCACGCGGGGCGCGTTTCGGTCAGACCCCGTGTGCGCCCTGGCGATCGTGGCCCGTACGCTGAACAATCTGTTCAGGACATGAGATGACCCCCCGCGCAACCAGTGCATATGCACTTGAGCAACATGAGTCGACCGAACGACCAAGGATCAGCTGAGCCCACAGGAGTGGCAGGATGACCCCCATGGCCGCACAGGACACACCTCCCCCCACGGAGCGCGAGGACCGGACGCAGTTCGCTGACCTCGTGCGGCAGCGCCGCGCCGCCCTCGGTCTGTCCTTCAAGGAGTTCGCCAAGCGCGCCGTCGACCCGGAGTCGGGCGAGCAGGTCACGTCCTACAGCTGGGTGCACCGGCTGGAGTCCGGCGAGCCGGTGACGCCGCCTCAACTTCCGGAGTTGCGCGGTCTGGCCCGCGCGGCGGAGGTGCCGCTGGAAACCATGCAGGATGCGGCCGGGCAGCAGTTCCACGGCGTCGACCCGGCGTGGTCCGAGTCGGGTGAGGCTAAGGCGTATGTTCGCCGCCTGGAGCGCATGACGCCGGCTCAGCGGGAACAGCTCATGCGCTTCCTGGACTCGGTCGCTCCTGACGGAGATGTCGACTAGTCGACGACCCAGTGTGATGATCTAGGGGATATTCACTCGTTCGGGTTACCTTCTGTGAGGGAACCGTGCCTGCTCGTATCGCGTTTCTCCCTCTAGTGCGATCATGTCGCCTCACCCACTCTCACCTCAACGGGTGGGTCTGATCGCATTATCGAACACACGGCCGAATGTCGAGTGAGAGGGGGCGGAGATGGTCAACGGTAAGGGTCACCGGCCTGCACGGGCCTGGTATGAGATCCGGGACGATCTGCCCGACGGACATCTGCTCATGACGGTGCTCACCCCGCAGGGAACGATGATCGCGGTACGACGTGGTCACATCAGCGGCGAGATGGTAGAAGAGCTGAACAGGATGCTTGAACATGTGGTGGGCACCGGGCTCTGGCAGCCCGGCGCCGATGACCAGCCCGACGAGTCCAACGGGCCGCAGACGTAGGGGGTTTCCATGCCAAGTCCGCGCCGGGCAGGAGGCATCACGCGACGCTGTGAGTGTCGCGGCACGGACGGCAAGCTGCTGGGGTCCAAGTGCCCCCAGCTGAAAAAGCGGACCCACGGCGCCCTGACCCTGCGCCAGGAACTCCCGCTCGACGACACCGGAAGGCGCCGGCCGTTCCGACGCACTGGATACACGCTGCTCAAGGAAGCCCAAGCCGACCTCTCCCGGCTCCAGGCCATCCTCGACCTCGCGGGCGACGACGACGCGGACCAGATCCGCGTCGGCGACTACCTCGCAGAAGTGCAGCGCACGCGGGCCCCGATCCCCGAGGCCGCTGACGTTCAGCGGAAACTCGGGGTCGGCGTCCCGCTCGACGGCAAGATGACCGTGGGCGACTGGCTCGACGTCTGGATGGCGAGCAAGAAGACCAGGCCCACCACGAACCACGGCTATGCCAGCCACATTCGGGTCCACCTGAAACCCGCCCTCGGGCACCTCCGCCTCGACCGGCTGGGCGTCCAGCACGTCGAGGCCATGTTCGACGCCATCGACGAGCGCAACGAGACGACCCAGGCCGAGAACGCCGCCCGCCGGGAGCAGGTCGCCCGCTGCAAGCGCAGCAAGCCGGGTGCTCCCAAGGCGGCCGAGCGCGCCCAGCTCGCGGCCGAGCGTGAGCGCCTGGCCGCGATGCCTCCGTTCAGGAAGATCACGGGCCTTTCGACGAAGCACGCGATCCGGCGCACGCTCCGGACGGCGCTGAACAAGGCCATCG
Organism: Streptomyces sp. NPDC088785; assembly: GCF_044750685.1. Taxonomy (NCBI): domain Bacteria; kingdom Bacillati; phylum Actinomycetota; class Actinomycetes; order Kitasatosporales; family Streptomycetaceae; genus Streptomyces; species Streptomyces sp. NPDC088785. The sequence continues at coordinate 60,086 of NZ_JBIVKH010000003.1, read as the reverse complement.
CCAAGACGGGGCTGATGTTCAACGCTGCGGCGCACGCTGAACTCGCCACCGCGACGCGGCCCAAGGGGCTGCTGTGGACCAAGGAGCGCGTGGCCCGCTGGCGGGAGACCGGCGAGAAGCCGGGCCCTGTCATGGTGTGGACCCCGGCCCAGCTCGGCGCGTTCCTGGACGAGGCCGAGGGAGACCGGCTGTACGCGTTCTTCCACCTGATCGCTCATCACGGCCTGCGCCGCGGTGAGGGCGTGGGACAGGGCTGGGCCGACTTCTCGCCGGAGCGGAAGGAAATCCGCGTCTCGGCCGAGATCGTCGTCGACGGTTGGACGCCGGTAGAGACGGCGCCGAAGACTGACGGCAGCGTGGGCGTCGTCAAGGTGGACGCGGGCACCGTGCTCGTTCTCCAGGAACATCGGGCGCAGCAGCTGGCCGAGCGCGACGCGTGGAACGAGAAGGCGGCGGCCGAGCGGCAGCAGGGGAAGAAGACGCCCGCCTGGTCGGACAACGGGAAGATGTTCACCCAGGAGGACGGCTCCTGGCTGCACCCGGACATGGTCAGCCGGGCGTTCCGCCGTATCTCCGACGCGGCCGGCCTTCCGCCCATCAACCTGCGCGACCTCCGGCACGGCGCGGCCGCGCTCGTGAAAGCGGGCGGGGGCGATCTCCACGACGCGAAGGTGAAACTGCGGCATTCCACCATCACGCTCACGTCGGACACGTACATGGAGCTGTTCGAGGAGTACGAGGACGAGGTGACCGAACGCGCCGCGGCGGCCGTTCCTCGCGCGCGGCGCGGGAACGCCACGGACAACGGGTCTGCGAAGGCGTAGAGTTGAGGCAGTTGTTCAGGGCCTCTGACCTGCGGGTCGGGGGCCTTTCTGCTGGCCCGCTGCTGGCCCGAGAGTCGCGTAACGAGGCGATACAGGACGGTACGAGACGCTGTTCACCACTCATCGGGATCGGAAGAAAGTTATCGTTGAGCTGGGCTTTCCGGCGTGCGACGGCGCGAGACGATACGAGACGACGCGAGACGTGATGAGAGTTCCACAGACTTTTAATCCATTGGTTGTGGGTTCGAGTCCCACAGGGTCTACGAGGAAAGCCCAGCTCAGGCAGGTGCCTGGCTGGGCTTTCGGCGTGTTCGGGCGCGCTACTCCACGGCCGCCGCCGCGGGCGCCGCGATCGGCGCCACCGCGGGTGCCACGATCCGTACGTAGTCCTCGGTCGCCATGACCACCGACCGGTCCAGCCGCCCCGCGTTGAAGGCGATCTCCGCGTGGGCCGCGAGGAACTCCCCGTCCACGACGACGGGCAGGTCGCCGGAGAGGGACAGCGGGGGGATGGCGCCGACCACGCAGCCGGTGAGCCGCTCGGCCAGCTCCGCGGGGGCGAAGCCGCCCTTCTTGCCCGCGACCGCCGCGACGACCTTCTTCAGGTCCGCGCGCCGGTCGCCCGCCAGCACCGCGAGGACGGCCGGGGACTCGATCCCCTTCACCCGGCACACCAGCGCCTTGGCGCCCTGCGACACCGTCGTGCCGCGCACCGCCGAGACCTCCTCGGAGCGTCCTTCGGCGGGGTGCTCGACCACGCGGTACCTGGCCCCCTCACGGGTGAGGAGATCGACGATCTGTTCGAAGGGACTCAACTGCGGCCTCCCAGGGCCTCTCGGGGCGTGCGGTCGCGGAGCGGGGCCGCGTAGCGCCGCTCCAGCCGGCTGACGAAGGTGTCCACGAAGGACGGCGGCTCATGGGTCCAGGACCGCCAGTCACGGGTCGCCTCGGCAAGGTACGACATCCGCCGGACGTGTCTCCACGTCCCCTCACCCGTCGGTGCCCCGCCCCCGTCACCGAGGTCGACCGGCAGCTGGGCGCGGAGCGCCTCCAGGTAGTCGGTGTAGACCCCGCTGCCGAAGTTCACCCGGGCGACCCCGTGCGCCGGCAGCGACGCCAGGTCGACCCGCGAGAGCGAGCTGCCGCCGTGCACGACGAGGGCGCGGCCGGTGCCCGCCAGGGTGGTGGTGAGGGCCTGGACGAGCCCGTGGTCGATCGCCGCGTGCCGGTGCCCGCGGGCGGGCTCGGTGGCGAAGACCTCGTCCCACAGCTCGGTCTTGCGCCGCGCCTTGGCGAGCCGCTGCTCCAGCCACTCCCGTTCCAGTACGTCGATCAGCGGGCGCTGGAAGACCGGCACGCGGTCCCGGGCCGCGCGGAACACGGCGTCGAGCCGCGGCCCGTCGCCCGGCGCGTCGCCTTCCGTCGTGGCCCGGCGGGCGAGCGCGGCCACCAGCCGGTGCTCGGCCGAGTACCCGGGCAGCCCCGCGTCGTCGAGGCCCTTCTCGACGACCGCGCAGGCCCGGGCGAAGGCGTGCAGGTCGTCACCGGCGCCCCGGTCGTCCAGGAGACCGACGTCGGCCAGCGAGCGCCGGGTGGCGGCGAAGCCGTAGTCGAAGCTGTGGAACTGGCCCACGTGCGCCCCGACCAGATCCAGGTCCGTGTGCTCGACGAACCGGGCGAAGTCGCTCGTCGTCGTCTTGTTCCACTTGCGCAGCCCCGCCGCGTCGATGGAGCCGATCTCGCCCTCGACGAGGACGCCGTAGCCCCGCGCCAGCTCCGTCGCCGCGTTGGTGAACAGGATGTTCTGGTGGAGCGTCCGGCCGGATCCGTCGACCATGACCGAGTCGAAGCGGGCCTCGCAGGCCGCCTCGATCACCTCGTGGTCGTCGGCGTGGTCCAGGTGCAGCAGCAGCCGCGACCCGAGGACGGTGTTGAGCCGGTCGACGTCCTGGCGCAGGGTCGTGAAGACCTCGGCGACGGCGGCGGCCGGGTCCCGGCCCACGCGGTCCGCGACGAACAGCAGCGCCTCCTGCGGCGAGATCTCGCAGTACACCTCCCGCCCGGTGCGCGCCGAGAGCAGGGCGTACGGCAGCAGCATGGACGGGTGCTTCACGTTGAAGTTCGGCACCGCGCCGGACCACCGGGCGGGCGGCGCCACCGCCGCGCGGGCCTGCCGCGCGGCGGGCCGCCGGTTGCGCAGCTCCCAGTGGTACTCGTGCCGGACGCGCCGCACCTCGGCGACGAAGCCGGGCAGGTCGGTGTCGCCCGGGGCCAGGGTGCGGACCAGCGGGCCGAGGGCGCGGGGGTCGAGGGCCCGGCGGTCCTCGACCATGAAGACCACACCGAGCAGCGGGTCGTCGCGGCGCAGCGCCTCGGTGCGGCGGGCCGCCCAGCCCATCGCGGCCAGGCCGCTGACCGGCAGCTCCTCGCAGACGAACGCCACCGACTGGGCGGCGAGCGTGTCCAGCACCCGCTCGCACGGCAGCCGCTCGTCGGCGATGACGGTGCGCAGCCCGAGGCGTTCCAGGAGCGGCCGGGCCCACCGGGTCTGCCAGACCTCCGCGCCGATCACGGCGTGCGGGACGTCGGAGCGACGGGGCCGCGGGACGGTCCGGCGCACGCCGGGCGGCAGGTGGGGCCGGATCGCCGTGCTCACCGGAACACCTCGCCCAGCAGCCGGGCCGCGGCCGGCGAGTCGACGTAGGAATCGAAGGAGTAGGCCAGCCGGTCGAGGTCGTGGTGCTGGAGCAGGTCGGCGACCTCGGCGCGCACCGCCGCGGGCTCGGCCCGGCGCAGCACCACCTTCGCCACCAGCCGGGCCACCTCGCGCATCTCCGCCTCGCGCAGCCCGCGCCGGGTCATCGCCTGGACGCCGAGCCGCAGGCCGTGCAGTCCGTTGGCGCCCGGCACCTCGATGTTGGTGGTGCGGATGCCCGCGCGCGCGAGGTCGCCCAGGGACAGCCGCAGCGCGTCGGCGGCCGACCCGGTGACGATGTGCACCTGATGGGTCTCGGTGAACCCGAAGGACTCGCCGGAGACGCGCACCCCCTCCTCGTGCAGGGCGTGCGCGAGGGTCTGGGCGTTGGCGATGATCTGACGCGCGTAGTCGTGTCCGTAGAGGGCGATCTCGGACAGGGCCACGTACATGGGGGCGATCAGCTCGGCGTGCGAGTTGCTCTGCATCTGCGGGCACACCCAGTCCGAGACCGCGCGGAGCTTCGGGTGGTCCGCGTCCCGGAAGGCGATGTACGCCTTCTGCGGTCCGGCGATGGTCTTGTGGGTGTTGCCGTGCACGGCGTCCGCGCCGAGCAGCGTGGGCTGCGGCAGCGCGCCGCCCGCGATCAGCGCGCCGTCGTGACTGGCGTCGTAGGCGAGGAAGACGCCCTCGGGCAGCGCGGCCCTGATCTGGGCCAGCGGCTGCCAGCGCAGCTTGAACGACTGGTCGAGGATGACGAGTTTGATCTCCGGGTGCTCGGCGCAGAGCGTGGCCAGCCGGTCCACGTCGATGAGCAGGGTCCGGTCGACCATCGGCAGGTGGTAGGTGTTGACGCCCGCCGCGGCGGCCAGCGACTCCAGGGCGAAGTGGCCGCCGTCCTTGTGCGCGAAGTGCACGAAGCCGTCGCCGCGCCCGCAGGCGCCCAGCAGGACGGCCTGCTCGGCGACGGAGCCGCCGTTGGGCCGCCAGTCGAAGGTGGCCGCCTCGAAGAGCTGCCGGCCGATCCCGGTCAGCTTGCCCACCAGTGACGCGTTCGCACCGGAGTCCGGGAAGGCCCACTCGCCCGCCTCGGCCGGATACGGCGGCGCGAACTCGTAGAAGCCGCCCTGGAGTCCGCTGCCGAGCATCCGCACCAGCTTGCTCGGGTAGTTCTCGCTGGCGGTGAGGCTCAGGTGCTGCTCGCGGTAGGTGTTGTCGAGGACGAAGTCCGAGGCGAGCCGTTCCAGGAGATGGGCCACCCGGTCGTCCGACCAGTCGGGGCCGAGCGCGGCGCCGCTCTCCTGCGCCGCGTCGCCGACGATCCCCGCGGCGTCCTCGACGATCCCCTCGGCCTCCGCCGCCGCCGCTCGTGCGGCCTCGTCGGCCAGATCGATGTCGTCGTCTTTTTCTGCCACGCGCATGAGAAAAACCCCCCGTTGCATGTCGAGAAGAACAGGGAGGAGCGCCGACAAGAAGTGAGGAGCGGGCACCGGCGCACGGCACTGTGCGCGGTCGTGCGCGGGGATCAGGAATTCCCGCGGTCGCCCGAACTCTTCACACGAGCCCCCCCGTGCGCTTCGGCCGCGGACCCGGACGTGTCCGCCTGCCGATCGCCGAGAATATTACGAGAAAGATCAACAGAGGCCGAGCGGAACCGGCCACTTCCCTTTACGGCGATGATTACGGAGAACTCGCCCCACTCGCGGTGAATCCCGCCCAGAGAGGGGTGACCTGGGCGCTCGATGCCGGAGAGCGCGGTGGGCGCCCGGCTCCACGGAACGGAATTGTGTGCTCCGGGCCCGGGCGGGCGGCGGGTGAAGCGCTTCGGTCCGCGGTCGCGGTCTGGCTCGAACCGGCTGCGTCGGACGGCGATTTCCGGCAGGCCGGAATTCCGCGCAACCCTTTCCGGAAAGCGCCGGCCGCTCCGCGCCGCACGCGGGGAAACGCGCGTGTCCGCCGCCGGTAACGCGTACCGGCGGCGGACACGCGAGCAATTCAGGCGCGCGGAACCTAGCCGTTCACGCAGGTGTTGCCGAACGCCGGGTTGAGCAGACCGATCACGTCGGCGGAGTTGCCGCACAGGTTGACCGGAACGTCGATCGGGACCTGGACGACGTTGCCCGACAGGACGCCGGGGCTGTTCGCGGCGAACCCGGCGGCGGTGGCGCCGTCGGGGCCGTCCTGCGCGGAAGCGATGGCGGCGGAACCGAGGACCGCGGTCCCGGCCAGGACCGTGGCGGCGGCGAATGCGCGAAGACGCATCGTTTCTCCCTAAAAGGTGAGGGAATATGACGCGTCAATCACACCGCCACCGGGCGTGCGGGACGCCGAATTGAGCCGTAGGCGGGCGTGTCCCGGCGGCCGTCAGCGCCCCGGGTGCGGCGCCGGGTCCACCCGCACCCAGCCCCGCGAGGGCCGGGCCGGCCGGGCGGGCGGCGGCCCCGGCACCGCCCGCCCGTGGGCCTGCCACAGCCGCACCACGGTCTCGTAGATCGGAGTGTCCGACGGATGATTCGACATGCTTGTCGGATCGTTTCTCTTCATCTCCATGCCCTGCTCAACGAAGTACGGCCGCCGGAAGAACGGACCGTTATCCCGGTGCAATGAAATCGGCGGGATCCGGTGTCCGTCCCGCCGCCGGGCGTCAGCCCTTCTGGAGGAAGCGGGCCAGCCGGTGGCCGAGACCGCGCTTGAGGGCGCGCAGCGGGCCGCTGCCGTCGGCCAACCGGTTCAGCCGGTAGTACAGCCGGGGCGGCACGTGCGGGAGCAGCGGCGAGTGGCGCTGGCCGAGCAGGGCGAACATCTGGTCCGGCGGCAGGTGCGCGTAGCGCGGCAGGTTCTCGTACCAGGCGGCGCTGTGCCGGGCCGCGCTCTGCAACGGCAGCAGCGCGTGCCGCCGGGTCTTCTCGTAGCGGCCGAGGGCGGAGGCGAGCGGGGCGTCGCCGCGCAGGGCGTCGGCCAGCGCCATCGCGTCCTGCATCGCCAGCGTGGTGCCCGCGCCGATGGAGTAGTGCGTGGTGTGGGCGGCGTCGCCCAGCAGCACCAGATTGCCGCGGGACCAGGTCCGGTTGGTGACCGTGCCGAATCGCTGCCACTGCGCGGGGCCGTCCACATCGGTGCGGCCGATCAGCGGGTGCCCGCGCAGCGGCTCGGCGAAGAGGTCCCCGAGCAGCTTCAGGGCGACGTCCCGCTCCAGCACGTCGAGGCCGAGGCCGGTCCAGGTGGCGGGCGGGCACTCGACGATGAAGGTGCTGTGCCCGCCGTCGAAACCGTAGGCGTAGCACCAGATCCAGCCGTGCGCCGTCGGTACGAAGGCGAAGGTGAACGACCGGAACACCTGGGTCGTGCCGAGCCAGACGAACCGGTTGCGCCCCGGCACGGTCCGGGTGCCGAAGTGCTCCGCGTGGGCGTCGCGCAGCACACTGCGGGCGCCGTCCCCGGCCACGACCAGGTCGGCGTCCAGGTCCGGGTCGCCGGGCGCGACGGGCCGGTCGTAGGCCAGTTCGACGCCCAGCGACCGCGCCCGCTCGCCCAGGATCTCCAGGAGGCGGTGGCGGCCGATCGCGAAGCCCGTGTCGCCGGGGTGGACCGTGGTGCCGCCGCCGATGTGCGCCACGCCGTCGGTCCACCGCACCGAGTGCTCCTCGATGGCCCGCGCGGACTCCGGGTCGTGGGCGGTGAGGGTGTCGAGCATGTCCGGCCAGTAGGTGACGCCCCAGCCGTACGTGGCCCCGGCGGGATCGCGTTCGCGGACGGTCACGTGCCGCCGCCGGTCCTGCCGTTTCAAGAGAATGGACAGGTACAGCGACGCGGGCCCTCCGCCGGCGCAGACAACCTTCACACGTCCTCCTTGGCTGCGAGTGACTAGCCGGGCTACCGGGGAAACGACGGCGCGCCGCTCGGGTTGCTGATCGGGCCGGCGGCGAAGCCCGGACGCCCCGGCCCCCGCCCGCCCCCGCCGGGGCACCGGTGCGCCGGGTACTGCCCTTTTTCGGGAGGTATCGCGGTATAAGCCGTTACTGGCGGTGGGCCGTGCCGTTGAACACGCGACGGCTGCGACCACGCGGCCGCACTGCCAAGCAAAAGGAGAACGTGATGTCTCGCATCGCGAAGGCAGCCGCTGTCGCCCTCGGCACGGGTGCCGTGGTGATGAGCGGCGCCGGTCTGGCCATGGCCGACGCGGGCGCCCAGGGCGCTGCCACCAACTCGCCGGGCGTGCTGTCGGGCAACCTGGTCCAGGTCCCCGTCCACGTTCCGGTCAACGCCTGCGGCAACACCGTGGACGTCATCGGCCTGCTGAACCCGGCGTTCGGCAACACCTGCGTGAACAGCGACGGTGGCGACGCCGGCTACGGCGGCTGATTCCCCGCAGCGTACGCGGACTGACGAGGGCCCCCGGCACGGTGTGCCGGGGGCCCTCGTGCGCGCGTCCGCCATCGGGCGTCGTCAGCGCGCCCTACGCGTACCGGTACAGGCTCTTGTGTTCGAGCATGTCGCGGATCGGGGTGTTCCACGGCGGCATGGCGTCGCCCGCCGCCAGCACCCGCTTGCGCTGCGCGTCCCCGAGCCCGGGGCGTTCGGCGGGCAGGTAGGGCGCCGCGTCGGGGTGCCGCTCGCGCCAGCGCGACCAGCACCGGTCGACGAAGGCGTGGTGCAGCCAGAACACCGGGTCGTTGACCGATCCGGCGCCCAGCATGTGGCCGCTCACCCAGCGGTGCACCCGGTTGTGGTTGTACCAGGTGCGGTCGCCCAGGCGGCTGGGCCAGCCCTCGAAGGCGTTGCGGAAGCCGGTGGACGCCGTGGAGTTCCACGGCTGGGCGTCGTACGCGGACTCGCGCATCGCCGACGCCAGCTCGGCCGGGTCCGGCAGCTCGACCGGCGCCTGCGGCCGGCCGAAGTCCCGCATCAGGAAGTCGCCGTCGGTCACGGCCACGGTGACGGTCCAGTGGCCGTGGGCGCGCGCGAACGGCCCGGTGGTCACCTGCCGGTCGCTGCGGCGTCCGTTGCCGCCGAGGAAGTCCTCGCCCCACAGCGACGCGGCCGGCGTCCGGTCCGCCGTCCAGTCCCAGTACGGGACCGTGACCCCCGCGTCCACCTTCTGGAGGGCCCGCTCGAACTCCAGCAGGAACTTGCGGTGCCAGGGGAAGAACGACGGCGCCATGTGGGCCACGCGCAGCCCGCCGTCGCCGTCCCCCTGGTAGTACTCGATGTGCGTGCGCACGAACTCGTCGTAGCGGCCGCTCTTCTTGACCGCCAGCACGGCGTCCACGAAGCGCCGCTTCTGCGCCCTGGTGAGCGCGTTCTGGTTCTGCCGGGTGTGGACCATCGGCCCTCACACCTCCCCGACGTGGTCGCGGAGCGCCTGGCCGCCGAGTTCGGCCACGGCCCCCCTCGCCGCGGCGAGGGGAGTGGCGTAGGAGTCGTAGTGGTCGACCATGCTCAGGTACGAGCCGTCGGCCCGGCGCATGAGGTGCAGCGGCCGGCCGTCCACCCTGACCTGCCAGACCCCGGCGGCCCCGGTCCCCGTGATCCGGCGCCCCCGGTACATCTCGTCGAACGCCTCGGCCGGGGGACCGGGCGGCTGCGGCCGGGGCCGCAGCCGCACGACGGCGGCGGCGGTGGACAGGGCGCCCAGCAGGATCAGGCCCGCGCTGCGCCGGGTGAGCAGTGCTGTCGCACCTGGCGCCCGGCCCGTGGTCAGGGGAAGTCGGGGATGCACGGCCATGTCCTCCTGGAGGTCTGGGGGCCGGGGGACCGGCCCCTCGGGGATCAGCCCAGCGCCAGGTCCGCTCCCGGCTCGGCCTGGACGTCGGGGGTGCCGAGGGCGGCCTGCGGGGCCGACACCTCGGGCAGCCCGAGCCGCTCGGGGCGCGGGCCGCTCAGCGGCGGGTTCACGGAGGCGCCCGGCGTCAGGGTGTGCACGGGGGTGCCCTCGGTGCTCAGCCCGATCCGGTCGGTGTGCTCGGCGGGCAGCAGCTGGGGCACCGGCACATCGGCGGTGGTGGCGGGCAGCGCGCTGCTCATCGGCAGCCGCGGCACCGCGTGCTGCGGCAGCACGTGGTCCGTCGTGTAGGCGGGCCCCTCGGGAGCGCCGGGGATCGGCAGGGGTGCCTCGGTGCTCAGCTCCGGCAGGTCCATGTGCAGCGCGCTCTCGACGCCACCGAGGGGAGCCTCGATGGGCACGTTCGCCGACGCGAGGGCGGGAGTGGCTCCGGCCGCCGCGGCGATGCAGCCGGCCAGCACGGCGATCGTTCCTCGTACCTTGATGCTCATTTCGGATGCTGTCTCTTTCCATTCGGGATTGATGACGCATCAGGGGTAACGAACCTTCTTGCGTATCAGTGCAGAATTCCCTCAGGGGGACTAATCCGCAGATAGTGCACCTCCCGGACCGCCGACGTGCAGGACAATCGACCTGTCGGCGCGGTGGAAAAGATCGAGGTCTTCCAGGATGAAAATTCTGCTGATCGATGAATGCGCCTGGGGCATCAGGGCGTTGGAGGCGGCACTCGTCCCGCTCGACCTCCCGATCGCCGGTGCCTCCTCCAACGACGCGGCGCTCAAGGCGCTGATACGGGGCGGCGTGGGGCTGGTCGTGCTGGCGATGGGGCGGCCCGGCACGGACCGCCTCGAGGTCGTGCGGTACATGCGGCGGATCGGGCCGATGCGCTGCCTGCCGGTCATCACCGTCTCGGACCGCCGGTACCTGCCCGGATTCGTCGCCGAAGCGGCCCGGTTGGAGGTCGCGGACGTGCTGACGACGCCGCTGGACCCGCAGGCGCTGCGCTTCAAGGCCCGCTATCTCCTCACGGTGCACGGCCGCTGCGGGACCGATCACCCGTCCTGCCCGTGACCGGGGCGCCGCGGTGCGGCGGGGCGGCTTCGCGGCCGGCCGCCGCCGCCCCGCGGCCGCGTGCGGACGGGGTTATGAGCGGATGCGGCGGATCGGCAGGATGCAGTGGGCGGCCGCCGTCAGGGTCTCCTCGGCGCCCGCGAACTTCTCCAGTTCGCCCTCGGCGACCGGCTGTCCGGGCGGAGCGGCGGGCCAGGCGCGCGCGGTGAAGATGAAGTAGGCGCTGCCGCGGGCCTCGGCGGCCTCCAGCCACTCCGGGGGCACCTGGCACTGGGCGTTCAGCAGCGGCATGGTGACGACGGCCTGGCCCGCCTCGACGAGGAGCGAGACGGGGAAGCTGGGATGCCGGGAACCGTCGTGGACCGTGGTGCCCACGGTCAGCCCGTTGTTGCGCAGGTGCGCCCGTACGGCCGCCTCCGAACCCTCGGGGCCCGCCGGGGAATCACCCATGGAATAGGCGAGGAGGAAAGGCATGTCGTCTTCCTCACCGACGTGTTCCCCACTCCAGGCGATGACAGCGAGGGTTCCCAGATCCGCTGCCCGAAACGTGGTGTCAATACTCGACGTTGAAGTCACCGAGGAAGCCTAGCGAGGCGGACACCGCCCCGGGCCGCGCTGTCACTCCATTGGAGGAACGCGGTGCACTCGAATTGATGTCGGAGAACGCCGAAGGCCGGTCCGGGAACGGGTGGGTTCCGAACCGGCCTTCGAGACGTGTCCCGACGTGCGCGGGGAGACGCGGCGTCGGTCAGTTGTTGGCGGCGGTGTTGCCGAAAGCCGGGTTGAGGGCGCCGATCACGTTGGCGGTGTTGCCGGAGACGTTGACCGGGACGTGGACCGGCACCTGGCCGAGGTTGCCCGAGGCGACGCCCGGGGAGCCGACAGCGGCACCCTCGGCGCCGGAGTCGGCGAAAGCGGCACCGGAGGCGGCACCCGCCGCGAGGCCGGCGGTGGCGAGGACGAGAGCGGCCTTCTTGGCAGTGTTCATTTTCGCGAACCTTCCTTCGGGGGGTTTCCGGGATCGTATGGGCGGGCTTCACGCGAAATGCCGTAAAGACACACCCTGGGAAACCCTTCGCCCGTTCGGATCAGTGGAGCGGGGTGGTCACTTGCCGAGCGGCAGGCCGCCGAGCAGGTCGGTGGGGGCCGCGGCGCCGCCCGGGTTCAGCTGGTCGGCGGCGCCCGTGACGGTGTCCACGGCGCCGCCCTTCGGGTCGAGCAGGTTGCTGCTGACCGGCTGCGCGTCGAGCGTCGGCTGGCTGGTGATGGTGTCCAGGGCGCCGTTCAGGCTCATCGGAGTGAGGTCCGAGGCAAAGGCGGGGGCAGCGGCACCGGCGACGACCAGGGAACCGGCGATAACGGCAGCGGCCTTCAGAGACTTCATTGTTCACCTTTCCTCGATGACTTTTCCGTCATCTGCATGGAATATTCACCGCAGCACCTGGGGAATGTGCGGTGTGGGGGTTCTGCTTGCTCAACGATCGTCTTCGCCGACGGAAACCCCGGGGTGTCCCGGTTCAGTGATCCCCACTCGAAAGAACGGTTCCTCGGCGTATATATGAATTTTCGTGCGCCCATCGAAAACCCGCCCGGGACAGGTCGTCGGACCTGTCCCGGGCGGGTGGGGTGCGGGGGTGCGGCGGTGCGGGGGTGCGGTTACGAGGCGGCGGGGGCCTGCGGAGCGACCGGGGCCGCCGGGGCCGCGGGAGCCTGGGGCGCCGCGGGGGCCTGGGGAGCCGCCGGAGCCTGGGGAACGGCCGGGGCCTGCGGGACCGCCGGGGCCTGGGGGACGGCCGGCGCCTCGGGGAGCGACGGGGTGTTCGAGGCGGGCAGCTTCGGCATTGGGGGGAGGCCGGGCAGGTCGGGGGCGGGCAGGCCGCCGCCCAGAAGCGTGGCCGCGAGGACGTTGACCAGCCCGGTGACGACGGCGGGCGCCTGCGTGGAGACGGCCCTGACGTCGCCGGCCGTCGCGGACTTCACCAGGGCGTCGACCGCGGCCTGAAGGGCGGTCAGCGCCTCGGCCCGCACGTCGAGCGGTGCCTTCGCGTCGTCGGGGACCGCGGCGGCGGGAGCCTGCGGCAGCGGAAGGGCGGGAGTCATGTCCTTCGCGGTGTCGATGGCGGACTTGACCGCGGCGGCGTGCTTCTCGGCCTCGGCCGCGGGCAGCTTGCCGTCCTTCGTCTTGAGGACGGCGTCGAGCAGGCCGGTGACCGGAGTCATGACGCCCTGGGTGTCCTGAAGGGTCTTGACCTGGTTCAGCAGGGTCGCGGCGTCGGGCGCGGCGGTGGCGGACGCGACCGTGCGGCCGGCGCGCTCGGGCGCGGAGCCGGTGGCGAACACGGGGGCGGCCGCACCGATCATGAGGGACGCGCAGAGAGCGGTGGTCGCGATGCGCCGTACGGGCAGAGCGGGCATGTCTTTCCCCTTCGAGGGCGTGGTGGTGCTTGTGATCACCGTGAGACGGCCCACGACACCCCGCAACCGAGTGACGGCCCACCGCGTCCGAATGGGGCAGAAACGAAGCAGCCGCCCCTGGGAAAGGGGCGGCTGAGGAAGAGTCAGGCTCCGCGGGTCAGCTGTTGACGCAGCTGTTGCCGAAGGCCGGGTTCAGCAGACCGATGACGTTCACGGTGTTGCCGCAGACGTTGACCGGCACGTGCACGGGGACCTGGACGGCGTTGCCCGACGCGACGCCGGGGGAGCCGACAGCGGCACCCTGCGCGCCACTGTCGGCGGCGGCGATGCCGGCGCTGCCGGCGACAGCGGCGGCGGCCATGGCGGAGAAGACGACGGCCTTCGCGGTACGCGACATGAACAAGCTCCTTGGGTCGTTCCAAACGGTCGGGGCAGGTGCCCGACCCTGGTGCAACGGACGGTGGGCCCAGGAGTTGCGGCCCCGAACGGGTGAATTCCGATTGGTTCGTTGAAGTGGATCACGGAGTGTCGACGCAGGTTGACCGGGAATTTCACAACCTCAACACACATCGTGTATGAAGTGAAACTCACTTTCTCAACGCTATTGTGGGCCGCTCCCTGAGCGAGGGATCTGACCCCCGTAAGGCGGTTGGATAAGTGTGACTTTCTTATTTCCTGGGTGCTGTAGAGCGTCTGCTCATTCCTGAAAGGGACGCCGGCCGTGCGTAATTCGAAAGGTTGTTTCCTACGACGGGTGACGGTGGGTCTGCTGTCGCTTGCGGTGCTGCCTCCGCTGTGGCATACGGCGGCGGCCGCGACGACCCCACCCGCACCGAACCCCGCACCGAACCCCGCGCCGAGGCCCGCGGCCGAGAAGCCCCGCATCCCGTTCACCAGCCGCTACGACGCGGTGCTGCACGGTGGTCTCGTCCGCGCGGCGAACGCCGCCATCACGTGCCGCGGCGCGGCCTCGGCCAAGAACGTGGGCTGCGCCGACGCGCGGGCCGGGGCGACGGCGGGCAACGGCGACTTCGACATGTTCTACACGGACGTCGACCGCGACCCGAACACCTACAACTCCTCCCGCGCCGAGGTCCGCGTCCCCGAGGGCGCGCGCGTCACCTACGCCCGCCTGTACTGGGGCGGCAACCTCCGGGTCGGCGAGCAGAAGCCGCCGCGCGACAACGGACGCGTCCTGATCGCCGAGCCCGGCGGCGCGTACAAGCCGGTGCTCGCCGACACCGTGGTCGGCCACCACGTCGCCAACGGCGCGGACGCCTACCAGGCCTCGGCCGACGTCACCGACCTGGTGCGCGCCAGCGGGTCCGGGCTCTACACCGTGGCGCAGCTCAACGTCGCCATGGGGCGCACCGCCGCCGGCGCCTGGGGCGGGTGGACGCTCGTCGCCGCGTACGAGAAGCCCTCCGAGCCGCTGCGCCATCTCTTCCTGCGGGACGGCTTCGACACGTTCACCCGCGCCGCGTCCGCCACGAAGGTCCACGTCCCGGCCGCGTTCCCCGAGGGGGCGCACGGCTACGCGGGTCTCGTCGCCTACAACGGCGACCGCGGCACGCGCGGCGACTCCCTGACCGTCTCCGCCGGCCGCGGCGGGCCGGTCGCGCTGTCCGACCGGGCCAACCCGGCGGACGACGTCCTCAACTCGACCATCAGCCAGCCGGGGATCCGGCCCGAGCGGATCCCGGCGCACGACAACACCCTCGGCTACGACTCCGACGTGCTCCCGCTCGACCGGGCCCTGGCCCGCGGCGGCGAGGCGCTGGACTTCCGGCTCGCGTCGACCGGCGACCCGGCCTGGGCCGGGGTGCTCTTCGGCGCCGTCGACGCCCGGTCCTAGCCGCTTTCTCCCCGTCTCCCCGTTCTGCCAGAAGAGGCGATGCATGTGACGTCCGCACCCTTGCCGCCACACGTTCTGCACGTGACCCAACCGGTCGACGGCGGAGTGGCGCGTGTGGTGGCCGACCTGGTGCGCGCGCAGCGCGCCGCGGGGATGCAGGTGACGGTGGCCTGCCCCGCCTCGGGCGAGCTGCCCGGCACCCTCGCGGCCCTCGGCTGCGAGGTCCTGGAGTGGGAGGCCACGCGGGCGCCCGGCAGAGCCGTGCCGGACGAGTGCCGCCGGCTGGCCCGGCTCGTCCGGCGCGCCCGGCCGCAGCTCGTCCACGCGCACAGCGCCAAGGCGGGCCTGGTCAGCCGGCTCGTCGTCCGGGGCCGCATCCCCACCGTCTTCCAGCCGCACGCCTGGTCGTTCGAGGCGGTCGGCGGGCTCGGCGCCCGGCTGGCCCTGGCCTGGGAGCGGCGGGGCGCGCGGTGGGCCTCCCGGCTGATCTGCGTCAGCCGGGCCGAGCAGCGGACCGGCACCCGCCACGGCATCGAGGCGCCCTGGCGGCTCGTCCCCAACGGCGTCGACCTGGCGCGCTTCCGCCCCGAGGGTCCCGTCGCCGACGCCGGGTCCGGCGCGGGCCCGCTCGTCGTGTGCGTGGGGCGGCTGTGCCGGCAGAAGGGCCAGGACGTGCTCGTCGCGGCCTGGCCGCGGGTGCTCGCCGAGCTGCCCGGGGCGCGTCTGGTCCTGGTCGGCGACGGCCCGGACCTGGCGGAGCTGCGGGCCGCCGCCCCGCCGTCGGTCCGCTTCGCGGGGGCGGTCGACGACCCCGCGCCCTGGTACCGGGCGGCCGACCTGGTCGTCCTGCCCTCGCGGTGGGAGGGCATAGCGCTCGCCCCGCTGGAGGCCATGGCCTGCGGCACGCCGGTGCTCCTCACCGACGTGGACGGCGCCCGCGAGAGCCTGCCGCCCCCGCTGACCGGCCCGTGCCTGGCCCCGCCGGACGACCCGGCGGCCCTCGCCCGGGTCATGTCCGGGCTCCTGCGCGACGCCGACGCGCTGCGCGCGCTGGGCCGGGAGGCCCGGCGCCACGTGCGGGCGCACCACGACGTGCGGCGGACGGCCGGAGCCGTCACGGACGTCTATCGCGAACTTCTGGGTCTGGAGACCACCGAGTGCAGAGAGCCGATCGCGACGTGACCCAGGAACGAACCGCGGCCGCCACCGCAGGACAGCGGCCCGCCGTGGACGACACGGGACCGCTCGCCACCGTCATCGCGCAGCGCACCGCGGGCGGCCACCGGATCACCTTCATCGGCGGCCCCGCCCGGGGCCACTCCTCGCGGGCCTTCCTGGCCGCGACGGACGCCACCGCCGCGCTGCTCGGCACCCTCGTCCTGACGCCCGCGCAACGCCATCCGCTGCTGGTGGCCGCCTTCGTGGTGCTGGTCCTCGGCCTGTTCCGCAACGCCGGGCTCTTCCGCCGCTTCGACGAGCGGTACATGCTCGACGACCTGCCCGTCGTCGCCGGCCGGCTCGCCGTCGCGTGGTGCGTGCTGATGGCCGCCGCGACGCTGCCGCCGCTGGCGCCGATCTCCCCGCACGCCGTGCTCACCGGCTTCGCCGCGCAGGGCGTCCTCACCTTCCTGGGGCGCTCCCTCGTCTACTGGCGGCGCCGGGTCTCCCTGGTCCGGCGCCCGTGCACCACGCTCCTGGTGGGGCCGGAGCAGACCGCGGCCCGGGTCGCGGCCGCGCTCCAGCGCAGCCCGCGCAGCGGCGTGAACCTCGTGGGCGTGGTCAGCGACAGCGCGGCCGAACCCCGCCCGGACGACCCGGCGGCGTCGCTGCCGGTGCTGACGACCGTGGGCGACATGCGGCGCGCGGTGATCCAGAACGGGGTCCGGCGGGCGATCGTGCTCGGCAGCGCCGGGGCCCCCGAACACCTGACCTGGCTGCGGGCGCTGAGCGAACTGCGGTGCGAGATCTGGGAGTTGGACCCCGAGCCGTCGCCGTACGTCGCGCAGTACCGCACGCCGCGCCGGCAGCTGGCGGGCTTCCCCGTCCGCCCGCTCGTGGCCCCGCCGCTGCCGCGGCACCCCGGCAAGCGCGCGCTCGACCTGGCGGTCTCCTCGGTGCTGCTGGTGCTGGCCGCCCCGGTGCTGCTGACCTGCGCGGTCTGGCTGCGGCTCAGCGAGGGGCCCGGCGTGGTGTTCCGGCAGGAGCGCATCGGCAAGGACGGCCGCCCGTTCACCCTGCTGAAGTTCCGCACCCACCGCCCCGCCGACCCGCTGGAGTCGGCGACCCGGTGGAGCGTCGCCAACGAGCACCGCATGCCGTGGTTCTGCCGGTTCCTGCGGCGCACCTCGATGGACGAGCTGCTCCAGCTGTGGAACGTCTTCCGCGGCGACATGAGCCTGGTCGGCCCGCGGCCCGAACGCCCGTACTTCGTCGTGCAGTTCAGCGAGACGCACCCCGGCTACAGCGAGCGGCACCGGATGCCGACCGGCATCACCGGGCTCGCCCAGATCAACGGGCTGCGCGGGGACACCTCCATCGAGGACCGCTGCCGGTTCGACAACGCGTACATCGACAACTGGTCGCTGTGGCGGGACATCAGCATCCTCCTGCGCACGGCGTCCGAGTTCTTCCGCCCGACGGGAAGCTGATCCGTGACCGTCCTCCCTGCCGTCACCGGCCCGCGTGCCGGTGCCGGGGCGCCCGTCGTCCAGACGCTGCGCCGCCACTGGCCGGTGCTCCCGGTCCTGCTGCTCGTCGCGATGCTCGCGCTGCCCCTCGGGGCGGGCGCGGAACAGGAGGGCAGCGGAGGCACCGGCACCCTCGCCGACGCGGTCTCCGGGCTCGTCGTGGTCTTCTGCGCCGTACGCGCCGTGCGCCACCGGCAGCGCCCGCTGACCCGGACCGCCCTGGTGGTGCTCGGGCTGCCCGTCGTCGCCGTCGCGGTGGCCGCGCTCGGCGCCGACTCGGTGTCCGACGCCCTGGTGGGGATGGCGCGTTACTACCAGATCCTGGTCCTCGTCCCGGCCGCCGTGCTGCTGCTGGTGCGCGACCGGGGCGACTTCCGGCTCGTCGCCTGGGGGCTGGTGGCGCTCGGCCTGTGGCAGGGCGCGATCGGCGTCTACCAGTACCTGACCGGCACCGGCGCCAGCTACGCGGGCGAGGACATCCGGGCCGTCGGCACCTTCGGCGCCACCGACGTGATGGGCATGTCCACCGTCGTCGCGTACGGGCTCGTGTGCGCGGTCGCCCTGGCGCTCGGCGGCGGCACGGCCCGGGTGCGGCTGGGCGCGCTGCTCTGCGCGGCCGGGCTCGTGGTGCCGCTCGCGCTCTCCTTCAGCCGCGGCGCCTGGATCGCGACGGCCGCGGTCTGCGTGCTCCAGATCGGCTGCGCCGGACTGCGCCGGGCCCTGCGCCTGCTGGCGATCGGCGTCGCGGCGGCGGTCGTCCTCGTCGGCGGCCTCGGCGTGGGCACCTCGATGCTGGAGGAGCGCCTGAGCAGCATCACGCAGGTCACCGCGGCCCCCGACCAGTCCGTGACGGACCGGTACACCATGTGGGCGGCGGCCATCGACATGTGGAAGGAGCACCCGGCCACCGGCGTGGGGCTCAAGAACTTCCCGGCCTACCGCGACAGCCACGCCTCCCTCGCCCTGTCGGCGGGCAGCGATGTGGCCGGCGCGGGCGCCACCTTCCGCCGCCAGCCGCTGCTCTCGCCGCACAACATGTACCTGCTGGTCCTCGGCGAGCAGGGGCTGCTCGGCCTGTGCGCCGTCGTGGGGGCCTGGGCCGCGATGCTGGTGTGCGGGGTGCGGCGGCTGGTGACGGCGCACCGCCGCCGGGCGGGCGGGCTCGACTGCGCGCTCATCGCCTGCGGGCTGCTCGTCTGGCAGCTGATCGACTTCGTCTACGCGGACATCGGCGGGCCCTCCACGGTGCTCACCTCCGTCGTGTTCGGGCTGGCCGCGTGGTGGGCGCTCGCCCCCGCCGCCGGCCGGGAGACGGCGGCCGGGCGATGAAACCGACCCTCCCCGCCGACGGCGACGAGACCGTACGCCCGCGGGCGGTCCCGGCCCAGCCGACGGCGCAGGCCGCACCCGGCACGGGCCGCGACTCCCACGCCTCGTCGAGCACCTTCCTGGCCAGGGCGGCGCTCCTGACGGCGGTGCTGTCCGCCGCCGGATCGCTGCTGGGGCTCGTCCGCGACCAGACGCTGGCCCACCTGTTCGGAGCGGGCAGCGAGACGGACGCGTTCCTGGTGGCGTGGACCGTGCCGGAGGTGGCCGCGACCCTGCTCATCGAGGACGGGCTCGCCTTCATGCTGGTGCCCGCCTTCAGCGCGGCGATCGCCCTGCGCGGCAGCCGCCCGGTCCCCGGGCAGGACCCGGTGCGGGCGCTGGTGGCCGCCTCGCTGCCCCGGCTGACCCTCGCCTTCCTCGCCTCCGGAGTGGCGCTGATCGCCGGGGCGCCCCAGCTGGTGGAGCTGCTCGCGCCGGGCCTGCCCGACCCGCAGCTCGCCGTGGACTGCACCCGGCTGACCGCGACCTGCATGCTGACCTTCGGACTCACCGGGTATTGCAGCGCCGCGCTGCGCGCCCACAGCAGCTATCTCGCCCCGGCCGCCATCTACGTCGCGTACAACACCGGCATC
This sequence comes from Streptomyces sp. NPDC088785, assembly GCF_044750685.1. Lineage (NCBI taxonomy): Bacteria > Bacillati > Actinomycetota > Actinomycetes > Kitasatosporales > Streptomycetaceae > Streptomyces > Streptomyces sp. NPDC088785. The sequence continues at coordinate 40,796 of NZ_JBIVKH010000003.1, read as the reverse complement.
ATCGTCACCCTGCTGCTGCTCGCCGACCGCTGGGGCGTGCGCGCCGCGGCGGCCGGGGTCGCGGTGGGCGGCTGCCTGATGGTGCTGGTGCAGGCGCCGGTGCTGCGCCGCCGCCTGACCCGCGCCGACCCGGAGAGCCGGCCGCGCCCGGACGCGCGGGGCGACGGGGACGGCGACGGGGGAGCGCAGCAGAAGCAGTCGCTGGACATGATGCTGATCTCCACCGTGCTGCTGTTCGCGCTGTGCCGTCAGTCGCAGGTCTTCATCGAGCGCTTCCTCGCCTCGTCGCTGCCGTCGGGCGCCATCTCGCACCTCAACTACGCGCAGAAGGTGGCGCAGTTGCCGATGGTGCTGTCCCTGATGCTGTGCACGGTCACCTTCCCCGTGGTGGCCAAGGCGCTGGCGCGCGGCGACACCGAGCGGGCCCGCGACCGGGTCGAGCGCGATGTCGCGCTCGCCGCCTGCATCGTGCTGTCCGGCGCGGCCGTGGTGTTCGCCTGCGCCCCGCAGATCGTCCAACTGCTGTTCCAGCGCGGCGCGTTCACCGCCGCGGACACCGCCGCCACCGCGTCCATCATGCGCGTCTACTCGCTGGGCCTGCTCGGGCACTGCCTGGTGGGCGCGCTCGTGCGCTCCTACTTCTCCGCGGGCCGGCCCACCTGGTACCCGGTGGCGTCGATGGCCCTCGGGATGACGCTCACCGCCGGTGTCGGCACCCTGACCGTCGGCACCTGGGGCGTCGCCGGCATCGCCGCGGCCAACGCCCTCGGCATCACCTTCACCGCCGTCCTGCTGCTGACCGCGATGGACCGGCGCAGCGTCCCCGTCCGGCTGCCCGTGGTGCTCGTCGAACTCGGCAAGACGCTGCTCGCGGCCGTCGTCGCCACGGTCGCCGGGCTGGTGGGCGCGGCGCGGGTCGGACAGCCGCTGGGATCCCTCACCGCCGGGTGCCTGGCCGTCGGGACGGTCTTCGGCCTGCTCCTGTGGGCCCTGAACGTCCAGGCGTTCGTACCCGCCGTCCGCTTCGCGACCAGAAAGCTCCGCCATGTCCGCTGAAACAGCGCTGAAGGAAACCCCGGGACTCAGATCGAGGGAACTGCTGCCGGGCCGCTCCCCGTGGGTGGCGATGTACCACTCGGTGGACGACTGCGCCGACGACCCGTACAACGTCACCGTCACCCCCGACCGGCTCCAGCAGCAACTGCGCTGGCTGCGCTCGCGCGGGCTGCGCGGCGTCAGCGTCGCGGAGCTGCTGCGGGCCCGCAGCCGGGGCGCCGGGCGCGGCCTGGTCGGCCTCACCTTCGACGACGGGTACGGCGACTTCGTCGAGAACGCGCTGCCGCTGCTGCGGCACTTCGAGTGCTCGGCGACCGTCTTCGTCCTCGCGGGCCGGCTCGGCGGCGAGAACGCGTGGGACTCCGAGGGCCCCCGCAAGCCGCTGCTGACCCCGCAGGGCATCCGGAAGGCCGCCGCGGCCGGCATGGAGATCGGCTCCCACGGGCTGATGCACGTCGACCTCACGCTCGCCGACGAGGACCAGCGCCGGGCCGAGGTCCAGCGCAGCAAGGCGCAGATCGAGGAGATCACCGGCACCGAGGTGCTCGGCTTCTGCTACCCGTACGGATTCGTGGACTCCGCCGCGGTCGAGGCGGTCCGCCGGGCCGGGTACCGCTACGGCTGCGCGATCTCCCCGGGCGCGCTGACCAGCGTGCACGCCATGCCGCGCGTCTACGTGGGGCAGCGGGACACCCCGTGGCGGCTCGAACTCAAGCGCCGGGCCCACCGGGTGCTGCGCCGCCCCTGGCAGGTCGGGGAGTGCGCGCGGTGAAGGTGCTGCACGTCATCACCGGGCTGGGCGCGGGCGGCGCCGAGCAGCAGCTGCGGCTGCTGCTGCGGCACGTGCCGGGCACCCACGACGTCGTGACGCTGACCAATCCGGGCCAGGTCGCCGAGGGGCTGCGCCGCGACGGCGTGCGCGTCACCCACCTCGGCATGGCCGGCAACCGCGACGGGCGGGCGCTGCCCCGGCTGGTGCGGCTGATCCGCGCCGGCCGCTACGACGTCGTCCACACCCACCTCTACCGGGCCTGCCTGTACGGCCGGCTCGCGGCTCGGCTGGCCGGGGTCCGGGCGGTCGTGGCCACCGAGCACTCCCTGGGCGACACCCAGATCGAGGGCCGTGCGCTGACCCGCTCGGTGCGCGCCCTGTACCGGACGGGGGAGCGGCTGGGCCGCACGACCATCGCCGTGTCGCCCGCCGTGGCCGACCGGCTGGGCGCGTGGGGCGTGGCCCCGGACCGGGTGCGGGTCGTCCCCAACGGCGTGGACGTGCCGCGCTTCGCCTTCGACCCCGGGGCGCGCGCCGCCGCCCGCGGCGCGCTGGGCCTGCCCGCCGACGCGTACGTCGTCGGCGGGGTGGGCCGGCTCGTCGCGGGAAAACGGTTCGGCGTCCTGGTCGAGGCGGTCCGCGAACTCCCCGGCGACGTCCGGCTGCTGCTGGTCGGCACCGGCCCGCAGGAGGCGGAGCTGCGCCGGGCGGCGCACCGCGCCGGGGTGTCCGGCCGGGTCGTCCTCGCCGGGGAGCGGCCGCACCTGGGGGCCGCCGGCACCGGCGCGCCCGACCTGCCCGCGCTGCTGTCCGCGATGGACCTGCTCGCGTCCCCCTCCGACGACGAGGCGTTCGGCCTGGCCGTGGTGGAGGCGCAGGCCAGCGGGTTGCCGGTGCTCTACGTGACCTGCCCGGCGGTCGACGACCTGCCGGCGGGGACGCGGGCCCGCGCCGTCCGTGTCCCGGGTGACACCGCCTCGTTCGTCCGGGAGATCCACGCGGCCCGCGCGGCCCGGACCGGCGACGGGCCGGCCGTCGCCAGGCAGCCGTCGCAGGCCGCTCTCCACTACAGCATCGTCCGTAGCGCCGCACTGCACCACGACGTGTACGTGTCGGCCGCGGGCGCCCCGACGTCAGGAGTGAGTACGTGATGACCGAAACCGCCCAGGACAGGAGCGCCCCGAGCGCCCCGCTCACCCGCACCGCCCCCCGCGGCAGGCGGCTGCCCCGCTGGTGGCCGCTGCCCGTGGGCCTCGCGGCCGGTGCGCTGGCCGGCGGGGTGTACGGCGCGGTCAGCACCCCGCAGTACACGGCGACCAGCTATGTGATCGCCGTGCCGACCGGGGAGTCCGACTCGATGTCCGCGCTCGGCTTCGCCCAGGCGTACAGCCGGGTCGCCACCCAGGTCGCCGTGTTGAGCGACGCCCAGGTCGCGGCGGGCGTGCCCGTCAGCACGCTCCAGGCGAACGTGCGGGCGGAGACCTCGCCGGACGCGCCCATGGTGGCGATCTCCGCGTCCTCGGCGCGGCCCGCGCAGGCGATGGAGATGGCCAACGCGGTCGCCCGCGCGCTCACCGCCAACGCCAGCCACACCAAGGACGACACCCACGTGGAGCTGCTGCGCTTCACCCGGGCCGTGAAGCCGACCGACCCGTCCTCGGCCTCCGCCGCGCTGACCACCCTCGTCGGCGCCAGCGCGGGCGGCCTGCTCGGCGGGCTCGCGCTGCTGCTCAGGCCGCGCCGCGCCGCGGGCCAGGGCACGGCCACGGTGCCCGCCCCGGCGGCCGGCTCCGCGGTGCGGGGCGCCTGATGCCGAGCGGTGGGCCGGGCCCCGTGGTCTCGGTGTGCGCGGACGCGGCCGGGTTCGGGGCGCTGCGCGAGGAGTGGAACCGGCTGCACCGCGCCTGCGCGACCGCGACCCCGTTCCAGAGCCACGCCTGGCTGCACTCCTGGTGGCTGTCGTACGGCAGCCGGGGCCGGCTGCGCGTCGTCCTCGTGCACCAGGACGGGCGGCTGGTGGCGGCGGCGCCGCTCATGCGGCGGCTGCGCCCGTTCCCGACGCTGACCCCGCTCGGCACCGACATCTCCGACTTCAGCGACGTCCTCGTCGACGCGGACCCGCCGGGCACCGCCGACGCGGTGCTCGACGCGCTCGGCGCCGGTCTGTGGCGGCTGGCCCGGGGAGCCGTCATCGACTTCCGGGAGGTGCGGCCCGGCTCCACGGTGGAGGCCCTGCACGAGCGGTGGCCCGGACCGCGCCGCCGCCTCGACGACTCGGCGTGCCTGGAGCTGCCCGCGCTGCCCATGGACGACCTGGTGCAGCGGCTGCCCCGGCCGCGCGCGCAGCGGGCCCGCGCCAAGATGCGCAAGCTGGACGCGACCGGCATCGAGCGTCGGGTGGTGCCCCCGGCCGAGGTCGGCGACTCCGTACGGCGACTGCTCGCCCTGCACCAATTGCAGTGGCAGGAGCGGAAGGTGACGACGGAGCACGTCAAGCCGCGGTTCGCCGAGCACCTGAGCCGCTCGGCGACGCTCATGGCGCAGACGGGCGACGCCGTCGTCACCGAGTTCTCGCTGGACGGCGCCGTCGTCGCCGCCGACCTGACGTTCGTCTCGCCGCGGCTCGCGGGCGGCTACCTGTACGGCGCGCACCCGCGGCTGCGGGAGCAGAAGATCGACGTCGCCACGATGCTGCTGCGCAGCTGCGCCCAGCACCTCCAGGACGGCTCGCCGGGCGGGGTGCTGAGCCTGCTGCGCGGCACCGAGCCCTACAAGCTGCACTGGCGGCCCGAGCGGCTGGTCAACCAGCGGCTGCTGCTGGCCCGCGCCGGTTCCGCCCCGCAGCTCGCCGCGCTGCTCGCCGACGTGCGCGCCCGGTCGCTGGCGAGAGCGGCGCGCCGGGCGTGGAAGGAGCGCGGTGGCGAGCGGACCTCGACGTAGAGGACCGGCCGCCACCGCGCTCCGTGGTCGCGGCGGCTCAGGAGCGGCGCTGGAACCAGTCGAACCGCAGGCACAGCTTCCCGCCGAGCCAGTGCTCGACCCAGTCGCCGAGGTCGACCGGCGAACACCGGGGCGGCTCCGGCGGGTCGACGGGCTCGGTCGGGTTGACCGGCTCGGTCGGCTTGTCGCGACCGCTCAGCGTGGCCCGGTAGACCGCCGACGCCTTCGGGTTCTCGTCGCACTGCCACACCCCGTGCGGGCAGTAGTCCGTCAGCGTGTTGTAGAGCGGCTCGTGGGCGTCCATCCAGGCGAGCATGCGCTTCATGTACTCGGCGTTGTCGCCGTTGCGGAACAGCCCCCACTCCGGGTACGAGATCGGCTTGCCGTGCTGCGCCGCGAAGTCGACCTGCGCCTGGAGCCCGTACGGCTCGGAGACCTGCTCGTCGAAGGACTTGTTCTCCGGCTGGTCGTACGAGTCCATGCCGACGATGTCGACGACGTCGTCACCGGGGTAGCAGTCGGTCCACGGCACGGCGTCCCGGCCCCGGCTCGGGGTGAAGTCGAAGCGGAACTTCTGTCCCGGCACCGACCGCATCACCGTGACGATCCGTTTCCAGTACTTCTTCCAGGACTCGGGATCGGGACCGCACCGGTGGGTGTAGGTGGTGCCGTTCATCTCCCAGCCGAGCACCACGACGGTGTCCGGCACGTCCAGGTCGACCAGGCGCTCGGCCAGCGCCCGGTAGTGCCGGTCGAAGTCGCCCTGGGCGCCCTGCTGGAGCAGGGTGCGCACCTCGGCGTCCGGCACGCCCTCCTCGTTGCGCTCCAGCATCGGCACGTTGAGGACGAACAGGCGGTCGTCGCGCTCCTTGCGCCACTTGGCCCAGCTGTCGAGGAACGACTGGCCGCCCTCGATGTTGCTCCACCGGTCCCCGGGCAGATAGGTGTGCCCGACCCGCAGGTCGGCCCCGTCGAGCCACTTCGACAGCTGTGCCATCCGGGTCACGCCCCGGGGCCCGTAGTCCAGGTAGGCGCCGAACGCGGGGTGCTTGTCCGGGCTCTTGCCGGGCTCCTGGGCGGGGGGCGCGGACGGCGAAGCGGACGCGGTCGGTGTGGCGTCCTGGGTCCCGGACGGCGTGGCGGACGGGGCCGGGTCCCGGTCACCGGCGACGCTGGGTTCCGGCGCGGGCCGCTCGCTCGCCGCCGCCGGTGCGGCGGCGGGGCCCGGGTCGTCGGCGTCGTCCGGCCACCACGGGATCGGGCCCGTCCCGGTGGTCGGGGCCGGGTCGGGGCGTGGACTGGCGTCCGCCGGCTCGACGGTCACCGATCCTGACGCGACCACCAGCGAGACCAGGACTCCCGCCGTGATCAGTGGGAGTCGTCCGTTCTTCTTCCTACGGCTTTCTGCGGCCATGCCTTGCTCCTCGTGCGCGACGCTCCATTTCTGACAATCAGTCACATATATGCCCAATGCGCCAATCGGGGACCGTCCGATGGCTGGTCTTCGTCACCCTCGTGGGCTAGTTCCTGGAAAGGAAGCGACACATGTTCGACCCCGGTGTCCCGGTGGTGCTGCTGCGGATCGACCCCAACCCCTTCCACCACGGCACCCTGGGGGCGGTGAGATCCCTGGGGCGCTGCGGCGTGGAGGTCCACGTGGCCGCCGAGGCGGACCGCAGCCCGGTCGCCCGCTCACGCTTCGTCAGCCAGATGCACCCACCACCGCCGCCCGGGGCGCCCCTGGCCGAGATCGCCGCGACGCTGCGCCGGACCGCGGCCCGGGTCGGCCGGCCGGCCGTGCTGATCCCGATGGACGACGCCGGGGCCATCGCGGTGAGCCGGCTGGGCGGCGCGCTGGCGGGCCCGTACCTCCTCCCGGACCAGCCCGACGGTCTCGCCGAGCACGTCGCGGACAAGGCGCGGCTGCCCGAACTCTGCCGCGGCCTGGGCATCGCGCACCCCGCCACGGTGGAGCCGCGCGACGAGCAGGAGGCGGCCGCCGCGGTCGGCAGCCTCGGCCCGCAGGTCGTGGCCAAGTGGAGCCGCCCGTGGCTGCTGCCCCCGGACGCCGGCCTGCGCAGCACCAGCCTGATCAGCACCCCGCAGGAGGCCAGGAGCCTGTACCGGTCGGGCCGGGGGACCGGCAGCGCCCTGCTGCTCCAGAAGCACCTGGCGGCCGGGGGCGGCGACTGGTTCTGCCACGGGTACGCCGACCGGCTCGGCCGGCTGCACGGCGGGGGCACGGGCAGCAAGCGCCGGGCGTGGCCGCGCGGCGCGGGCCTGACCGCCGTGGGCCGCTGGTCGCCCGTCGCCGAACTCCAGTCCATGGTCGAGCGCCTGATCGGGGAACTGCGCTACCGGGGCATCTTCGACATCGACTTCCGCGTCGACCCGGACTCGGGCCGCCACTGCCTGCTGGACTTCAACCCCCGGCCGGGGGCGCAGTTCCGGCTCTTCGCGGACGCGGGCGGCCTGGACGCCGTACGCGCCCAGTACCTGGACCTGACGCAGCAGCGGCTGCCCGCCGGACGCCCCCTGCCGGGCCGCACCTTCGTCGTGGAGAACTACGCGCCGCTGACCGCCCTGCACGCCCTGGCCTCCCGCGCGCTGCCCGCGCAACGGAGCTCCCCGCTGCGCGAACTCGCCTGGCACGCCCCCGACGACCCGGCCCCCGCCCGGCACATGGCCGCCGAATGGTCCCGGCACGCGGCCCGCCGCCTGCTGCGCCGGCCCGCACCCGGCCCCGCCGGCCCCGCCGTCCACCCCGGCCACCCCGACCACCGCACCGAACCGCCGGCCGCCGCACACCCGACGCCGGCCGAACGAAAGGCGAGCTGCTGATGTACGACCTGCTGATCGTGGGGGCGGGCCCGTACGGCTTGTCCATCGCCGCGCACGCCCGGGCCAGAGGACTGCGCACCGCCGTCTTCGGCAGACCGATGGAGTCCTGGCGCCACCACATGCCCCGCGGGATGTTCCTCAAGTCCGAGCCGTGGGCCTCCAACCTCTCCGCCCCCGGCGCGACGCTCCGCCTGGAGGAGTACTGCGCGGGCATCGGCACGACGGCGCGCCACGGACACCCCATCCCGGTGGAGACGTTCGCGGACTACGGACTGTGGTTCGCGCACCGCGCCGTGCCCGGTCTGGACGAGCGGATGATCACCCGCATCGACGCGGCGCCCGAGGGCTTCACCGCGCGCACCGAGGACGGCGAGCTGCTGCACGGCCGGGCCGTCGCCCTGGCCACCGGAGTGCTGCCGTACCTGAACCTCCCCGCGGCGCTGCGCGGACTGACGGAGGATCACGTCACGCACAGCAGCGGCCACAGCGACCTGGACCGCTTCGCCGGCGCCGACGTCACCGTGGTCGGCGGCGGCCAGGCGGCGCTGGAGACGGCGGCGCTGCTCGCCGAGCAGTCGACCCGGGTCCGGCTCGTCGCCCGCGCCCCCGCACTGGCCTGGAACAGCGTCCCGCCGCCCTGGGACCGGCCCTGGTGGCAGAGCCTGCGCGCCCCGCACAGCGGGCTGGGCTGCGGCTGGCGCAACTGGTTCTACGCGCAGCGGCCGGGCGCCTTCCGCTGCCTCCCCGAGGGCACCCGGGCGGGCATCGCCGCGAGCGCGCTGGGCCCCGCGGGGGCCTGGTGGGTCCGGGACCGGGTGACGGGGTCGGACATCGACATCCGGCTCGGCCGGACGATCGTGGACGCCCGGCTGGAGGCCGGCCGGGTGCGGCTGCGCACGGCGGGGCCCGGCGGGGCGGACGTGGCGGAGTTCGCGACCGACCACGTCATCGCGGCCACCGGCTTCGAGGCGAGCTGTGCCCGGATGACGGTGCTGGCACCCCGGGTGCGCGCCCTGCTCGCACCGCGCCCCGAGAGCGCCCCGCGGGTGGGCCGGGGCTTCGCGTCCGACTGCCCGGGGCTGTTCCTCGCGGGCCTGGTCACGGCGCCCGACTTCGGCCCCGCGATGCGGTTCGTCCACGGCGCCACGTACACGGCGCCGGCGCTGGTCGACGGGGTCGAGCGGTATCTCGGACGGCAGCCGTCGCGGGGCGGGCCGGTGGTTCCCGCGGGTCGCAGGCACGCGCCGCAGACGGTCGCGGCGGTGGCCGACGGCGGCTGACCGCGGGGCCGGTGGCTCGTTGGGGTGACGAGCTGTGCGTACGGGTGAACCGGTTCTTCAGGGGGGAACCGGCGGTGGTCCACTGGACCCCGTCACGAGAACCGCCGCGCCGCTGCCCTCCTCCCAGCCGTCGGCGTCACGCCGTGGGCGGGCAGCCCTTCCGAGCGGCTTCCTCCGGGGTCGGGAAGAGCTTTCGCAGAGTTCTTCCCGACCTGGCACGCGGCCCCGGTGGCGCTCAGCGCCTCGCGGGGCTCGACCTGCGGTACAGGATCCCGCCGCCGACGAGCAGCCCGGCGCTGGCGGCCGCGGCGGCCAGCAGGTTCGGGTCGGCCCCCGTGTCGGCGAGCCGCTCACGCGCCTGCGGCGCCCGTACGGCCGCCACCGGCGACAGCACGTCGTGTCCCGGACCGGGCCGCGGCACGCTCGCCTGCGGCACGTTCGGCACGGACCGCTCGGTGGGGGGCGGCGCGGGAGTGCTCGGCGCCTCGGGGGTCACGGGCGTCGCGGGGGTGGCGGGCGGCGCGGGCGGCAGGTGCTCCTCCACGGGCGTCGGGGCGGCCGAGGCGTCGCCGGAGCCCGCGCACGCGTTGCCCGTCGCGGGGTTGAGGGCGCCGACCACGTCGGCGGTGTTCCCGCAGAGGTTCACGCCGATGTCCACGGGCGCCTGCACCGTGTTCCCCGACAGCAGGCCGGGGGAGTGCGCGGTGGTCTCGGACCGGGGGGTCTCGCCGTAGCCCTGCTCCTCGTGCGGCGCGGTGTCGGCGGCGGAGGCGGACGCGCCCGCGTCGGCCTCGTCACCGGTCAGGGCCGCGGCCCCGGCGCCGGGCATGGAGAGCATGCTCGTCGCGGCCGCGGCGGCCATGACACCGATCCTCAGTGCCTGCCTCAAAGCGTTTCCCTTCCTGCTGAAGTCGTGCGTGGGTGCTGCGTGCGTCGTGCGGACGTCCCGCCCGAAAGCGCGGCCGACCCTGGAACCCGAGGGTGTCCAGGGTCGGCCGGAGGCTGAGAGCCGTCGTGCTTCAGACGTTCGCGCAGGTGTTGCCGAAGGCCGGGTTCAGCAGCGCGATGACGTTGACGCTGTTGCCGCAGACGTTGACCGGCACGTGGACCGGGACCTGGACGACGTTGCCGGACAGGACGCCCGGGGAGCCCACGGCCGCACCCTCGGCGCCGGCGTCCGCGAACGCGGGGGCGGCCATGCCGAGGGCCATGATGACGCCGGCGACGACGGTGGCGCTCTTCTTCAGGGACATGTGTCTCTCCTTATTTGCGAGAAATATGAATGACGAGCCAGTTCGAAAGGGGATCACTTTCTCGCCCGGCCCCTCGACATCCAAAACGAGGCAACCGCGGGCGAGGAAACTGGGTGCCCGCTTAATTGATGAAAGGGTGCGGCCATTCGGGCACAAAAAAGCTCGGACCGCCCGCGATCCGAGGAAGCGGGCGGCCCGAGCTCTGCGTGCGGCGGCCGGTCAGCCGTTCGCGACGCCGTTGCCCGAGAGGACGGGGATGTCGCTCAGGATGTGCGACAGCGGCTCGTCGCCCTTGGCCTGCGTCGAGTTCTCCGTGCACTGCTGGTTCTGCGGGGCCGACAGGACCGGGATGTCCTGGACGGCGATCGGCACGACGCCGACGAGCGAGCCGACGTTGGCCTTGGCCGGCAGGCCGATGCACGGCTTGTTCAGCGACCCCTGGACCAGGCCGAGCTGGGGGCTCATGTCACCCTCGGTCATGGAGTTGCCGAAGGCCTGCTTCGCGCCGTTGCCGCTGAGCGAGGTGGTGCCGCCGTCGTCACCGAGGGCGAGGGCGGACGGGGCGGCGGCCGCGGAGACGCCGACGACGGAAACGGCGACTGCTGCGGCAGCCATAGCCTTCTTGAGCATTGATGTGTTCCTTTTCTGACAGGCACCGGTTTGCTGCGAAGGAAACAACTCCGGACCGGGGTGAATGGTTCTCCATGTTCACCCGTTTGCCCGCACGTCCCGCCGGCCGGTCCGATCGTGCAGCGAGTCGGATAGTCATTTCTTCTGCCTCCGGCCGAGGCCCCGTCCGGGTGAACGTGGACAACCGATCCGAAGAAACGGAGTTGTTCACGGTGCTCCCAGAACGCAAATGAAGGGGAACCCTCATCATGATGAAGAAGGCTATGGCTGCCGCAGCGGTCGCCGTTTCCGTCGTCGGTGTCTCGGCGGCCGTGGCTGCGCCCGCGATGGCGATCGGTGACGACGGTGGCACCACCTCGCTCAGCGGCAACGGTGCCGAGCAGGCGTACGGCAACTCGGCCACGTACGGCAACATGAGCCCGCAGATGGCGCTCATCCAGGGCTCGCTCAACAAGCCCTGTGTCGGCCTGCCGGCCAAGGTCAACGCCGGTTCGCTCATCGGCGTCGTGCCGGTCTCGCTCCAGGACATCCCGGTCCTGTCGGCCCCGCAGAACCAGCAGTGCACCGAGAACTCCACCCAGGCCAAGGGCGACGAGCCGCTGTCGCACGTCCTGGACGACATCCCGGTGCTCTCCGGCAACGGTGCCGCCAACCACTGACGCAGCACGCATTTCCCGCTGGGCCGCCGATTTCCGGCGGCCCAGCGGCATTTCCGGCCCGTGGCGCGAAAGAGTTATTTTCGCTCCGGCGTGCGCGGGCTGCGCGGAGGGAAAAAGAGGATGTGCCTACGATCCTCGCGCATCGACCCCTTCGCAGTGGAGTGTCACGATGAGGAAAAGGTTTCTTCAGGGCGGCCGCAGGAGGTGGGCAATCGGCGCTCTCGCGCTCGGATTCCTGGCCTTTTCCGGTGCCGCGGCCGGACAGGCGGCAGGCGCCCTGCCCACCCGGGTGAATGCCTTCGGCGGTCTGGAGAATCGTCCCGCCGGCGGCAGCGGCACCAATATCCTCCTGATGGGAACGGACAGCCGGGACACCATCACCCGTGCGGAGAAGGAGAAGTTCCACGCCGGTGGGGTCGCCTGCAATTGCAGCGACACGATGATGCTGGTCCACCTCTCCCGCTCGCACGAGAGGGTCAGCGTGATCAGCCTGCCGCGCGACTCCTACGCGGAGATCCCCGCGGTGCGGGAGCCCGACGGCACCCGGCGCGAGGCCCACCCGGCGAAGCTCAACGCCGCGTACGCGGAGGGCGGCGCGCCGCTCGCCGTCGCGACGGTCGAATCCATGACCGGCCTGCGCGTCGACCACTTCCTCCAGATCGACTTCCGCCGGTTCATGGACGGCGTCGACGCCGTCGGCGGCGTGACCGTCTGCACCGGGCGCCGGCTCACCGACCCGGCCACGAAGCTGGACCTCGCGCCCGGCCGGCACCACCTCGCCGGGGGCCCGTCCCTCCAGTACGTGCGCTCGCGCCACGTCGACACCAGCGCCGACCTCGGCCGGGTCCAGCGCCAGCAGCGGTTCCTGGTCAACGCCCTGGGCGGGGCCGGGTTCAAGAAGACCCTCGCGAGCCCGGCCGGAGCGGCGCGGCTCGCCCGGACGCTGCTCGGCACGGCCACGGTCGACCAGGGCTTCACCGCCTCCGACCTCGTGGCCCTCGCCCGGGAGCTGCGGCGCGTCCCGCTCAAGGACATGGAGTTCGGGACCGTGCCCATCGCCGGGTTCAACCCGCTGATCGAGAACGTGGGGTCCACGCTGCGCTGGGACGACGAGCGCGCCGCCCGGCTCTTCGCCACGCTCCGCGAGGACCGCCAGGTGACGTCCCCCGCGTCCCGCACCCAGCCGCTCGACCCGCCGCGCCTCCAGGAACAGCCCGTCGTGCGCGGCGACACGTACGCCTGCGCGTGAGGTGCTGGGCCGAACGGGTCGCGCTCCGCAACCGTCCGATTCCTCATCAGTTGATCGGGTGTGGCTCCGCACTCGGAGTTCGTTCAGTGAAGGGAAAACTCATGAAGCAGAAGCTGTGGGCGACCGCGACGCTCGCCGTGTCCGTCGCCGGTCTGTCGGCCGTGGCCGCCCCGCAGGCGCTGGCCATCGGTGACGACGGCGGCACGACGTCCATCAGTGGCAACGGCGCCGAGCAGGCCTACGGCAACTCCGCGACCCACGGCGACATGAGCCCGCAGCTCGGCCTCGTCCAGGGCTCGCTGAACAAGCCGTGTGTCGGTCTGCCCGCCAAGGCCAACGTCGGTTCGCTCGTCGGCCTGGTGCCGATCGCCGTCCAGGACATCCCGATCCTGTCGGCCCCGCAGAACCAGCAGTGCACCGAGAACTCCACCCAGGCCAAGGGCGACGAGCCGCTGTCGCACGTCCTGGACGACATCCCGGTCCTGTCCGGCAACGGTGCCGCCAACCACTGAACCACCTGAGGGGGCGGCCGCCGGTGGGCGGCCGCCCCTCCTCGCCCCCGGGTACGACGACGGCGGCGGATCGCACGCGATCCGCCGCCGTCGTCGTACCCGGACGTGCTACTCGACCGCGGGCAGCAGGCCGGTGACCGGCGCCGCGAGGTCGGTGAGCTGGTGCAGTTCGTTCAGCCGGTTGAGCCCGCCGAGCTGGGCCGTGGTGCTGGGCACCGCCGCACGCTCCTCCTGCGGGATGGCCATCATGGACACCGAGTCGAGCGTCGCGGTCGGCGAGATGGCTTCGCCGTCACCGGCCAGCGGAAGGGGGGCGGCGCCGGCCGTCGGCACCGCGATCGCGGTGGCGCCGACGGCGAGCAGGACGGCGGTCAGGGCGCGTCGAGTTGAGGTCATGCCCCTACAACGGCGCCGCGGTGCGGGCAGATACGGGGGCCGGGGGGTGCCCACCCGTCAGGTCTAAGAAGGGGAAGGGCCGTTCGGACCGCGCGCGGTGCCGCCCGCCGCGGGCGCCATCCGGCGCAACAGATACTGCGGGCGCGCGGCGCAGGGGTCAGGCTGCCAGTGACCGAACCGGAGGCCGGAGGTAGGGCATGGCAGCGGCGAGATTCCCCAGGACACGTCCCAGGGCCTGGTGGGGGCGGCGTGTTCTTCTGGGGAGCCTGCTCCCCCTCGTCACGATCGCGGCGACGGGCTGCGGCTCGGCCGGACCGAGCGACGGCGGCGCGCGGGCGGTGGCCGCGCCCCGGGCCGCGGGCGGGGCGTTCACCCACCCCGGGGTGCTCGTCGGCCAGGACCAGCTGACGGCCGCCCGCGACCACGTGGCCCGCAAGGAAGAGCCCTGGCTGTCGGCGTACCGGGCCATGGGCCGCAGCAAGTACGCCGCGCTCGACTACACGCCGAAGGCCTACGAGACGGTGGAGTGCCCGCCCGACACGCGCCCGGGGCAGGGCTGCGTGGAGGAGCGCGAGGACGCCATCGCCGCGTACACCCAGGCCCTGCTGTGGAACATGACCCGGGACAGGGCCCACGCCGAGAAGGCCGTGGAGATCATGGACGCCTGGTCGGACAAGGTGAAGCGGCACACCGAGGGCAACGCCGGGTTGCAGACCGCCTGGGCCGGCAGCTCCTGGGCGAAGGCCGCCGAGCTGATGCAGTACACGTACGACGGCTGGCCGGACGGGCAGGAGCTGAAGTTCCAGCGGATGCTGCGCGAGGTGTACCTGCCCGTGGTGCGCCCCGGCTCCGCCGACTTCAACGGCAACTGGGACCTGGTCATGGCCGACGCCACCATGAACATCGCCGTCCACCTCAACGACCACGCCGCCTTCGACCAGGCCGTGCACCACTTCCGGGCCCGCGTCCCCGCGTACTTCTACCTCTCCTCCGACGGCCCGCTGCCGGTCGAGCCCGAGGGCAGCGGCATCGACACCCCGGCGAAGCTGCGGACGTACTGGTTCGGGCAGACCACCTTCAAGGACGGCCTCGCCCAGGAGACCTGCCGCAACTTCAAGCACGCCAGCTACTCGCTGGCCGCCACCTCGCACATCGCCGAGACCGCCTGGCACCAGGGCGTCGACCTGTACGGCGAGGTGAAGGACCGGCTGCGGGCCGCGCTGGAGTTCCACTCCAAGTACCAGCTCGGCGCCACCGCCCCGGCCTGGCTGTGCGGCGGCAGGGTGCAGCGGGACATGGGGCCCGACACCGAGATCGGCCTCGGCCATCTGCGCGGGCGCCTGAAGATGGACCTCCCGCAGACCGTGCGGCTGACCCGCGAGGAGCGGCCCGAGGGCACCGACGACCTCTTCGTGGCCTGGGAGACCCTGACCCACGCCACCGCCGCCTGACGGATTGGCGTTCCGCGTCCACCATGGCGTAGAGTCAGGTTCACCGACGCGGGGTGGAGCAGCTCGGTAGCTCGCTGGGCTCATAACCCAGAGGTCGCAGGTTCAAATCCTGTCCCCGCTACTGAAGGCCGAGGCCGGAATCTCATCGAGATTCCGGCCTCGGTCGTTTTCGTGCGCCCGCCACCCGTACGGCCCACACCAGGTCGCCGCCGCCGCGCTCCCCGGGAACCCTTGACGAGACGCCGTAAACCGGGCGCGGACGTGGCAGGAGACGAGCGGTGGGGAAGCGCGCAGGGCGGCACAGATCGGTGGCGGAGAGCAGCGGCACCCGGTGGTTCCTGCGGGCGCTGCCGGTCCTGCTGATCCTCGGCGGTGCCTGCTACGAGTACGTGACCCCCTCCGGCTTCTCCGGGGCTCCGCTGTTCAGCGCGGCTCCCCTGGTCAGCGCCCCGTTCTTCTCGCTGCGGAGCACGGTCCTGGCCGGGATCGGGTCGATCCTGGCGATCCTCGTCGTCCATTTCCGGTACACCCAGCGGGTCGGCACCGACATCGTCACCGAGATGGCGACCGTGGCCACCGTCTGCGTGCTCGCCTGCTTCATCAACCGGATCGTGCGGCGCGGGAACGAGCAGCTGGACTCGGCCCGGCGGATCGCCCAGGCCGCCCAGTTCGCCGTGCTGCCCGAACCGGCCGGCCGGATCGGCGGGCTCGCCATCGCCGCGCGCTACGAGGCCGCGCAGGCCGGTGCCTTCATCGGCGGCGACCTGTACGCCGTCCAGGACACCCCGTTCGGCGTGCGCATCGTCGTGGGGGACGTGCGCGGCAAGGGCATGGGCGCGGTCTCGGCGGTCGCCGTGGTCATCGGGGCGTTCCGGGAGGCCGCCGAGCAGGAGGGCAGCCTGGAGGCGGTCGCCCTGCGCCTGGAGCGGGCGCTGGCCCGCGAGGGCACCCGGCGCGACGGCATCGACGACTTCGAGGGCTTCACCACCGCCGTGCTCGCCGAGATCCCGCACGGCGACTCCCGCGTCCGCATCGTCAACCGCGGCCACCCCGAGCCGATCCTGCTGCTCGGCGACGGCACCGTCCGGATGATCCCGGTCGTCGACGGCGTGGGGGCGCTGCCGCTCGGCATGGGCGAGCTCGGGTCCTGGCCGGACCGGGTCGCCGAGGCCCCGTTCCCGGCCGGGGCCACCCTGCTGCTGTACACCGACGGGCTGTCCGAGGCGCGGGACGCCGCGGGCGTCTTCTACGATCCGGCGGACCGGCTGTCCGGGCGGATCTTCCCCGGGCCCGACGAGCTGCTCCTGTCGCTCGCCGCGGAGGTGCGCGCGCACACCGGCGGCGGCGCGACGGACGACATGGCGCTGCTCGCGGTCCGGCGGCCGTGACGCTGCGCAGACACCGCCCATAACAATTGACGAACCATCAGAAAGGTGGCCGGTTACCGTCGTCGGCCAAGTCGGGCGGTTATAGCCGTTCTTGACCCGTTAAATCCTGGCCAAAGGCGTGAACGATCAGTAGGAACAGCTTGGAATTACTGTCGGCTGTCTATTAACGTTCGATAACGCAGCGCGGTCGTCCCAGCCGTCACCAGCGACGGCTCCGCGCGCACGCGCTTAATCCCGCAAGGGAGCCGGGGAACCACCAACTTGGGGTGAATCGGGCATCTTCGTATGCCCGTAGGAGACCTTCCTGCTCCGAACCCGTCAGCTAACCCGGTAGGCGAGAAGGAAGGAAAGGAGAGCGCCCCCGTGGCGTCGAACCGGCCTGCCCCCGAGTTCTCCTCGTCGAAGGATCCGTCGAACGACGCGTTCGGCCCCCGGAGCGAGACCTGGGAGGAATGGAACCCCACCGAGGACTCCGTCCGCCCCGTCCGCGGGCGGCACCGCGTGGCCCGGCAGCGCGGAGGGCTCGCGCGCAGCTCCACCGTCCTCGGCGTCGGCGTGATCGCCGCCGTCGGCGCGGGCGGCATCGCCACCGCGCAGGGCGGCAAGCCCGCCGTCCACCTCTCCCTGCCCGACCTGTCGTCCGTCAAGGACTCGCTGCCCGAGGCCGCTTCGCTGCCGGGCGTCGGCGCGCTCATATCCGGCGGCTCCGCGCAGTCCGGCGACTCCGGCGGCTCCGGCGGCTCCGGCGGCTCCGACACCGCCGCCACCCCGCTCACCACGGTCGGCAACGGCACGTCGGACGCGGGCGAGGCGCTGCGCACCCGGATCCTGGCCCAGGCCGAGACCCAGCAGGACGCCGCCGACGCCGCCGCGCAGCGGGCCGCCGAGGAGGCAGCCGCGCAGCAGGCCGCCGACGAGGCCGCCGCCAAGCAGGAGGCGGCCGACAAGAAGCAGGCCGCCGAGAAGAAGAAGGCGGCGGAGGAGGCCCGGAAGAGAGCCGAGGCCGAGCGCCTCGCCGAGCTGGCCAAGAGCTACAAGCTCCCCGTCGCCTCCTACACGCTCACCGGCACCTTCGGACAGCCCGGCGCCATGTGGTCCTCCGGCTACCACACGGGCCTGGACTTCGCCGCTCCCACGGGTACCCCGATCCACGCCGTCCACTCCGGCACCGTCACGGAGGCGGGCTGGGCGGGCGCGTACGGCTACCGCACGATCATCACCCTCGACGACGGCACCGAGCTGTGGTTCTGCCACCAGTCGTCGCTCAACGTCAGCGCCGGCCAGAAGGTCTCCACCGGCGATGTCATCGGCCGCGTCGGCGCCACCGGCAACGTCACCGGCCCCCACCTCCACCTGGAGGTCCACCCCGGCGGCGACGCCACCGGCATCGACCCGGCCGCCTGGCTGCGCGAGCGGGGCCTCACTCCCTGAGCCACCGGCCCGCCGGTACGCGGGCTCCGGCGGTCCTGGCGGCAACCCCCCGACGCCAGGGCCGCCGGTTTTGCCTGCCCTTGAGGCGCGGACCGGCCCGCGCACGGAATGACGTGCTCCGCAACGGCGTTGAAGCACGGCATGACTTCTTCCGTTCTGCGCCCCCTCGGCCCCTCCGGTCTCGACGTCTTCCCGCTCTGCCTCGGCGGCAACGTCTTCGGCTTCACCGCCGACGAGGCCGCCAGCTTCGAGGTGCTCGACGCCTACGTCGCGGGCGGCGGCAACTTCATCGACACCGCCGACTCGTACTCCTCCTGGGCCCCGGGCAACAAGGGCGGCGAGTCCGAGACGCTGATCGGCAAGTGGGCCAGGGCGCGCGGGCGGCGCGACGACGTCGTCATCGCGACCAAGGTCGGCCGCCACCCCGACTTCCCCGGCCTGCGCGGCGACACCATCAAGGCCGCCGCCGACGCCTCCCTGCGCCGCCTCGACACCGACTACATCGACCTCTACTACACGCACTTCGACGACGACGAGACGATCCCGGTCGAGGAGATCATCGGGGCGCTCGACGAGCTGGTGAAGGCCGGCAAGGTGCGGCACATCGCCGTCTCCAACATCTCGCCGGAGCGGCTCCAGGAGTCCCTGGACTTCTCCGACCGCGAGGGCCTGGCCCGCTATGTGGCCATCCAGCCGCACTACAACCTCGTCTCGCGCGACACCTACGAGGGCGCCCGCCAGGACATCGCCTCGCGCGCCGGCCTGGGCGCGGCCCCGTACTGGTCGCTGGCCTCCGGCTTCCTCACCGGCAAGTACCGTCCGGGCGTCAGCGTCGACAGCGTCCGCGCCGACAAGGCCGCCGGCTACCTGGAGACCGGGCGCGGGCAGCGGGTCCTCGCCGCGCTCGACGAGGTCGCCCGGGCGCACGACGCCGAGGTCGCCACCGTCGCGCTCGCCTGGCTCGCCTCCCGGCCCACCGTCACCGCGCCGATCGCCTCCGCGCGCACCGCCGCGCAGCTGCCCGCGCTGCTGGCCGTCGCCGAACTGGAGCTGACCGACGCCGAGCTGGCGCGGCTGACCGAGGCGTCCGCCTAGCAGCCGCCCCGCACCCGGACCGGCCCGGTGGCGGCAGGGTCTAGTACCGGTAGGGGTTGTACGCGGGTCCCGGCGTCGGCCGCGGGCCCGTGTACACCGGCGGCCGGCGGACCGGGGCCGCGAGCCGCGCCCCGTAGGCGAGGGCCGGCCGTGCCGCGGCGCGCCGCTCCCACAGCGCCTCCAGGAGTTCCCGCTCCCGCACGACGAAGTCGGCGCCGGCCCGGCCCCCGCGCCCCCGGCGCCGCAGCAGGGCCAGGGACGTCGCGTCCGTCTCGTACGCGGCGAGCGCCTCCGCCGCCGGCCGCCCGCCGTAGTGCGCGGCGAACTCCCGCGCCAGGCGGCGCGCCTTGAGCGAGCCGAGCCCGAACGGTTCGGGGAAGGTCAGCCAGCCCGCCGCCACGTACGCGGGCAGCTCCTCGCGCACGGTGCGCAGTTCGCGCTGGCGCGTGTACACCGCGAGCCAGGTCAGCAGGCCGAAGACCGGCACCATGAAGACCGCGTACACGGCGAAGAAGCCGTACTCGCCCAGCGACGACGAGCTGTTCCAGAAGGCGTGCATGCCCATCGCGGCGAGCAGGCCCGCGGGCGGCAGCAGGAAGCGGCGGACCCGGCCCCGGTCGCGGGCGGTGACCGCGGCGATGCCGAAGCCGATGCCGGTGAGCACGGTGAACAGCGGGTGCGCGAACGGGGACATCACGACGCGTACGAAGAAGGTGGCGGCGGTGACCGAGCTGAGCACCGGGCCGCTGCCGGCCAGCTGGTCGGTGCCGAAGGCGTTCCCGAGGTACAGGACGTTCTCGGTGAACGCGAAGCCGGTCGCGGTGATCCCCGCGATCACGATGCCGTCGACGACGGAGTCGAAGTCCCGTCTGCGGAAGAGGAAGACCAGCAGCACGGCCGCCGCCTTCGCGGACTCCTCGACGATCGGGGCGATGACGGTGGCGCCGAGGGTGTCGGCGCCGGTCGGGTCGGCGGTGGCGGTCTCTATCCAGCGCGTCGCGAAGCTGTTGGCGACGATGGCGATGAGGGCGGCGGCGCACGCGCCCCACGCGAAGGCGAAGACCATGTTCCGCCAGGGGCCCGGACGCACCCGGTCCAGCCAGCGGAACGCGGCTATCAGGAGCGGGACGGGGACGACCGCGAGGCCGAGCCCGACCAGGAAGCCCCGGGTGCCGGTCTGCTCCCGGACGAGCGCCGCGATGACCACGCCGGACACCGCGAGCAGCGTGGCGAGTGCCGTGACCCGTACGCCCCTGCGCTCCCACCAGCGCGGGTGCCGGACGGCGCCGCCCGGGGCGGCGCCGAGGGCGTGGTCCTGGTGGGGCGGGTAGGCCGGGTACGGATCCACAGGTTGACCCTAACGAGCGATGCCGGCCCGCGCGACGGGGTCCCGGGACGGGAGCCGGGGCCGGGGGCTAGGGCGTGTCCGGCGGATCAGGTCGTAGTCGGGTGGCCCGCGTTTTTCCGTGCTGGTGAGCGGGGTCTGGTGCGTCGGGATGCAAGGCGGAGGAGGGCGTCGACGCGGAGCGTTGGCAACCGACGACAACGCCGCAGGTCGGCGTGCCGGACCCCGCGCCCGCGACAAGATCCGCCGGACAGGCCCTAGACGTGCCGGAACAGCAGGTCGTGCACCACGTGGCTCTTGTCCAGGCCCTTGCCCTCGAAGCGGGTCAGCGGCCGGAATCCGGGGCGCGGCGCGTACCCGCCGCCGGGCGCCGTGTTCTCGAAGTCGGGGTGGGCGCTCAGCACGTCGAGCATCTGCTCGGCGTAGTCCTCCCAGTCCGTCGCGCAGTGCAGCAGCGCGCCGGGCTTCATCGGGCCCGCGACGAGGGAGAGGAACTCCGGCTGGATCAGGCGCCTTTTGACGTGCCGCTTCTTCGGCCAGGGGTCGGGGAAGTAGACGCGCACCCCGTCGAGGCTGTCGGCGGGGAGCATCGAGCGCAGCAGGATGATCGCGTCGCCGTTGGCCACCCGGACGTTGGTGAGGCCGTTCTTGTCGGCCAGGTTGAGCAGATTGCCCTGGCCCGGGGTGTGGACGTCGACGGCGAGAATGCCGGTGGCCGGGTCCGCCGCCGCCATCCGGGCCGTCGCCTCGCCCATGCCGAAGCCGATCTCCAGGACGATCCGCTCGACCGCGGGAGCGGACTCCCCTGCGAACAGCGCGGGCAGGTCCAGCTCCCGCTGCCCGTCGACGTCCAGGCCCCACTGGGGCCACAGCCGCTGGAGCGCGTCGCCCTGCGCGGTGGTGACCCGGCCGCGGCGCGGCTGGAAGCTGCGGATGCGCCGCTCGTGGTGGGAGTCGGCGGGATCGGGCCGGGGGCCGTCGGGGAACCGGGGCTCGTTCGGGCGCGCGGGCGCCGCCGGCGGCTCGGCCGGGACCGACGGCTCGGCCGGTACGGGCGCAGGGTGCTCGGGCGCGGGGTGCTCGGGCGTGGGGTGCTCAACAGACTCAGACACAGTGGGGCGATTTTACGCGTGCGGCAGGGCGCGCCGCCGCTCGTGGGGGCCGTCGGGGGCGGGGCCCCGGGCGGCCGGACCCGGGCGGGCGGTCACCGCGCGGGCGGTCACCGCGCGGCCGGTCACCGGGCGGCCGGTCACCGGGCGGCGAGCGCGGCCAGTGCCCGCCGGGCCACCTCGCGGCCGAGGGGGAGCGAGGCGGTGGCGGCCGGCGACGGCGCGTTCAGCACATGGACCGTGCGGGCGCCCTCGCGGATCAGGAAGTCGTCGACGAGGGTGCCGTCGCGCAGCACGGCCTGGGCGCGCACCCCGGCCGGGGCGGGCGTCAGGTCCTCCGCCCGGACGGCCGGGACGAGGCGGCGCACCGCGGCGGCGAACGCGGACCGGGACACGGAGCGCCGCAGCTCCCCGGCCCCGTACCGCCAGTGCCGGCGCGCGAGGTGCCACGAGCCGGGCCAGGTCAGCGTCCGCGCCAGCTCCGGGGGCCGCACGACGCCCCAGCCGTACCCCTCCCGGGCCAGCGCGGGCACGGCGGTCGGCCCGGCGTGGACGACGCCGTCGAGGCCCCGGGTCAGGTGCACGCCGAGGAAGGGGAACGCCGGGTCCGGCACCGGGTGGACCAGGCCGCGCACCAGCTCGGGCCGGGCCAGCTCGAAGTACTCGCCCCGGAACGGCATGATCCGCAGGCGCGGGTCGTCCCCGGCGAGGCGGGCCACCCGGTCGCTCTGGAGGCCCGCGCAGTTCACCAGGACGCGGCCGCGCACGATGTCACCGGCCGCGGTGCGCACCGCGACGCCTCGGTCGGCGCGCCGGTCGATCCGCACGATCCGCGCGCCGTAGCGGATCTCGGCGCCGGAGGCCTCGGCGAGCCGCTCGGCGACCGCGCGGTAGTCGGCGACCCCGGCGGTGCCCACGTGGATGGCGGCGGGGCCGCGCACCTCGGGCTCGTACTCCTGTATCTGCGCGGGGCCCAGCTCGCGCACCGGGATCCCGTGCTCCCTGCCGCGCTGGACCAGGGCGTGCAGCCGGGGCAGCTCGGCGCGGCCGGTGGCGACGATCAGCTTGCCGGTGACCTCGTGCGCGATCCCGTACTCCGCGCAGAACTTGACCGTCTCGGCGGCGCCGCGCACCGTGAAGGCGGCCTTGAGCGAGCCGGGGCGGTGGTAGATCCCGCTGTGGATCACCCCGCTGTCGCGCCCCGTCTGGTGGCGGGCCGGGCCCGGCTCCTTCTCCAGCACGACGACCCGGGTCCCCGGCGCGGTCCGGGACACCGCATACGCGGTGGACAGGCCGACGATCCCGCCGCCGACCACCACCACGTCCCCGTCGTACCCGACCGTCCCCACCTGGCCTCACCTCCACTACCGGCATCCTGCCCGACGCCACTGACAACGCGGCGGGCCGCCCGTCCCCGGCCGGTCCGCCGCCCGTGCCCGCCCGCCGGGCACCCGCTACGCCGGTGCGACCAGCAAGGGCCGCGCCCGCTCCCGCAGTTCGGCGACCCGGGGCTCGTCCCCGTACGGCTCCAGGCGGTGCAGCAGGTCCCGCACGTACTCGGTGGTCCGCGCCGAGGAGATCCGGCCCGCCACCTCCAGGGCGCGGGTGCCCTGCTCGCAGGCCGCGTCCAGGTTCCCGGACTCCAGCTCCGCGACGGCCGACACCACCAGCCGCAGCCCGTGCGAGCGGACGAACTCCTCCGTCGGACGCGAGAGCGCCTGCTCGGTGAACCGGC
Organism: Streptomyces sp. NPDC088785; assembly: GCF_044750685.1. Classification (NCBI taxonomy): domain Bacteria; kingdom Bacillati; phylum Actinomycetota; class Actinomycetes; order Kitasatosporales; family Streptomycetaceae; genus Streptomyces; species Streptomyces sp. NPDC088785. The sequence goes on along the minus strand of NZ_JBIVKH010000003.1, from coordinate 17,654 downwards.
GCACCTGCCGGGGCGCCTTCAGGTCGCGGTAGCACTCGGCGGCGTCCGCGGCGAAGCGGTCGTACGAGTAGAAGCCCAGCCACGAGGGATCGCTGTCGCCCTCCCGGGCCCGCTCCAGCCAGCCCTCGGCGGCCCGCAGCGCGGCGCCGGCCGCCTGCGCGTCCCCGGCGCGCGCGTGCGCGCGTGCCTCGACGAGCCGGAAGAAGCTCATGGTCCGCGCGGTGGACAGGCCGCGATTGCGCTCCAGGGCGGCCTGCGCCAGGTCCACGCCCTCGTCCCCGAACCCCCTGTAGGTGGCCTGGAGCGACATGGAGGCGAGCACATAGCCGCCGAGCGGCACGTCGGCGGCGGCCCGCGCCAGCCGCAGCGCCTGGATGTAGTACCGCTGGGCGGCCTCCTGCTGCCCGGTGTCGAACGCCATCCAGCCGGCGAGCCGGGTCAGCTCGGCCGCGGCGCCGAACAGCGAGCGCCCCACCTCGTCCGAGTACGAGCCGAGCAGCAGCGGCGCCGCCTCGACCCGCAGGCACTCCGGCACCATCGACGAACGCCAGTCGCCGCCGCCGTACTTGGAGTCCCAGCGCCGCGCGTCCTCCGCGGCCTCGCGCAGTTTCTGCACGTCGCTGTGGCCGACCTTCTGGACCTTCGAGCCGTCCTCGGCGCTCTCGGCCCCGGCGGCCACGTGCGGCTCGCGTGCGACGGACGAGTCGGCCGGTGTTATCAGCCACCGCGACGCGGGCGTGGCGTAGGCGCTCACCGCGAAGGATCCGGCCAGCGACTGCCAGATCCCGCCGCTGCCGGCCCGCCGCCCGGCGAGGTCGAGGCGGTACAGCTCGGTGGCCGACCGCACCGCCCCCGGCACGTCGCGCGGGAAGGCCAGACCCACTTCGGGTGCGGGGTCGGCGTCCGCGAGGCCGATCTCGTGCAGCGGTACGGGACGCCCCAGCTTCTGCCCGATGGCGGCCGCGATCAGGTGCGGGGCGGCGCCCTGCGGCACCATGCCCTTCGACACCCAGCGCGCCACCGACGTCTTGTCGTAGCGAAGCGTCAGACCGCGCTGGCTCCCGAGGTCGTTCACGCGCCGCGCGAGTCCGGCGTTGCTGATCCCCGCGAGGGCGAGAACGGCGCCTAACTTCTCGTTCGGCCCGCGTTGCTCCCTGGACATGCGCCACCCCTCGACACAGACGGCTGCCGCGTCAGGCGTCACCCAGACTGATACTGACCACTTCGGTGTGGCATAACCGCGCGGCATTCGTACACCCAGCGTAGTTCGCCGAATCCCAAGCGTTAAGGGCCGCTGTTCCGGATGGCGGGATTGTTGTCCGTGCCCGAGCGCGGCGCAGGCCACGCCGTGTGACCGTGTGCTCCGTGCGTGGTGCCGTGCGCCTGTGCGTGCGCTCTTACTCGGACACCGGGGGAGGGCTTCCATGGAACCTGCGTGGGTCGGCCCGCTGTACTGGATCCAGCGGGCTGGGGGACACCGCCGCCTACATCCCCGCGGGCGGCGGACCGGTCCGGGAGGCGGTGTGCGCCTCCCGGACTGTGCGTTGCGCGATGGGTTGCGCGCTGTGGCCGAAGCGGGGTGGGCACCTCCGGCCATCCCGGGCCGAATTGGCCGAAAGTCGCCCCTGTCGTCCTGTCCGGGTCCGGTGGTGCCACGGTTCAACCGCGGCTCGAACAGGGCGCATTGGGGGGAGCGTACGCCATCGCGCGCTCTCGCTCCGGGCCGCCATTTCACCCTTCACTTGCCCCCTCCTGGGCGCCCCCTTCGTGGCAGCATGGGGATCCCTTGGTTGTCCACAGCTTGTGGAGGCGGCGATGCGGTGGTTGGTGGGGTGGAGCAGCACCGCCCCGGGAGCCGTTGCCTTCGACTCCGCGGGGGCCACGGGCGCGGACGGCGAGACGGTCCACCCGGTGGGCTCGCAGCTGCTGTGGGGCGACCCGGACCCGCTGTGGGCGGTCGGTGACTGGCGCCCCGACGAAGTGCGCATCGTCCAGGCCGACGACCGTACGCGGATCGCCGTGCTCGGCGTGTGCGGCGCCACCGACGAGCAGCTGCGGGTGGGCCTGTTCGCCGCCCGGGGCGGCGCCCTGCGCCACCTGACGGCCTGGCCCGGCAGCTACACCGCGGTCGTCCAGGTCGGCCGCCGCGTCATGGTGGCCGGCGACCTCGCGGGGGCGCGCCCCGTCTTCTACACGCCCTGGGCGGGCGGCACCGCCTACGCCACCGCCGCGCTCCCCCTCGCCGATCTCATCGAGGCCCACCTCGACGTCGGCCACCTGGCCGCGCTGCTCGCCGCCCCCGACGTCCCCGAGGCGCTGCACGACTCGACCCCGTACCAGGGCGTGCGCCGCATTCCGCCGGGGCACGCGCTGATCCTGCGCGCGGGCGCACGCGAGATCGCCGGCTACGAGCCGGTGGCCTCCCTCGCGGTGGCGGCCGCGCCTGCCGACCCGGAGCGCGCCGTGGACGCCGTCCGCGAGGCCCTGGTGGACGCCGTACGGGCCCGGCTGACCGCGCCCCGGCACATCCCCGGCACCGACCTCGACCCCGGCCCGGTGCCCGGCATGGGGCCCGCCGCGCGCCGGGCGGCGCGCGGCATGCCGGTGCCCGGCATCGGCGCCGACCTCTCCGGCGGCCCGGCGTCCGGCACCCTCGCCCTGCTCGCCGCGGGACTGCCCGGCATGCCCGGCACCGTCCTCGGCCACGGCACGGGCGCGGGCGAACGCCTCCTGGCCGTCACCTTCAACGACCTGTCCACCACGACGATCCACCGCGAGGCCGAGCTGGAGCGCGCGGGGGCGATCGCCTCCAATCCCCGCCTGCACCACGTGGTGGTCACCGGCGGCGAGGAGACGCTGCCCTACGCGGACCTGGACGGCCCGCTCACCGACGAGCCCAGCGCCGTCCTCGTCTCCGCCTCCCGCCACCGCGCCCGGCTCGCCTCCGGCAGCGCCGACCACTTCACCGGGTACGGGGCGCGCCAGGTCATGGACGCCCATCCGGCCCGCCTCGCCGACCTCCTGATGGACCGCAGGCGCCGCCACATGGTGCGTCCCGTGGCGGCGCTCACCAAGGCCGAGGGCGGCTCGCTGCGCGTCCCGGCGCGCGTCTACGGAGCGGCCAGGAAGCTCGCCCGCACCTCCTACACGACGGGCCTCGACCACCTGTCCGACCGGCTCCTGCACCGCAGCTTCGACGAGCCGGGCGGCGCCGTCGGCGCCTCGCTCGCCGCGCTCGCGTGGGCGAGACCCGGGCCCGCCGCGCGCTGGCTGACCGGGGAGGCCCTCGCCGAAGTATCGGTTCGCCTCCAGGAGGGCAGGATCCGCCCCGGCACGGGACCGGGCCAGCGCCCCGGCGCGTTCCGGGCCCGCGCCGCCCTCGCCCGGCACGCGGCGGACCTGCGCATCCTGGAGCAGGCCGCCGAGGTCCGCTCCCAGCGGCTGCACGCGCCCTTCCTCGACAACGCGGTGGTCCGCGCCTGCCAGGCGCTGCCGGAGGCGCTCCGGGTCCAGCCCGGCGCCCGCGCGGTCATCCTGCGCACGGTCCTCGAAGGCGCGGGCGTCAGCGACCTGCCGCCCGGCTGGGGAGCCCCCTCGCACGCCACCGCGCAGGCCGCCGCCCGCACCGGCCTGCGCGTCTCCGCCGACCACCTCATCTCGCTCTTCGACACGCCCCTGCTGGCGCAGACCGGCCTGATCGAGGCGCGCACGGTCCGCAAGGCGCTGCGCGCGGCGGCCGACGGCGAGCCGCTGCCGCTGGACGGCCTCGCCGACCTCGTGGGCCTCGAACTGTGGCTGCGCCGCCTGATGTCCCGCCGGGGCACCTGCTGGACCGGCACCCCGGCCCGCGCCCGCGCGGTCCCCACCGGCAGCGTGGTGCCGGAACGGGCGCTGGGCGCCGGACCCCGCTAGGGCCTGTCCGGCGGATCGGGGCGCGGCCGGGTGGCCCGCCGCAGGGCCTGTCCTCCCCACTCCCCACTCCCCACTCCCCGCTTCCTACTCCCCGCTCCCGTCGTCGCCCGGAGAGCGGCCCCGCGGCGTCCGGTGCGTGCTCGCGGCCCGCCGGGTGCCCGCCGGATGCCCACACGCCGAGCGCGACGAACCCCGGGCGCCGGGCGCCCCGCCCCGGGGACAATGACCCGGTGCGGTACACGATCCTGGGAACCACCACGGCGTACGACGACGCAGGCACCCCCGTCCAAGTGGGCGGCCCGCGCCTGCGCGCCCTCCTCACCTCGCTGGCCCTGCACACCCCGCGCCCCGCTCCCACGCCCGCCCTCATCGACGACGTCTGGGGCGACGCCCCGCCCGCCGACGCCCCGGCCGCCCTCCAGGCCCTGGTGGGCCGGCTGCGCCGGGCCCTCGGCAAGGACGCCGTCACCTCGGAACCGGGCGGCTACCGCCTCGCCGCCACCCGCGACGACATCGACCTGTACGTCTTCGACCGGCTGGCCCGCGACGGCGCCGCCGCGCTCGCCGCCCACGCCCCGGAGAGCGCCGCCCGCACCCTGCGCGCCGCGCTCGCCCTGTGGCGCGGCCCGGCCCTGGCCGACCTGCCCGGCCACCCCGCGGCCACCCGCCCCGAGGCGCAGCGCCTGGAGACCACCCGCGCCCGGGCCCAGGCCGACCTGGAGCTGGGCCGCGCCGCCGGCCTCGTACCGGAACTGCGCGAACTGACCGCCGCACACCCCTACGACGAGCCGCTGCACGCGCTGCTCATCCGGGCGCTGGCCGCGGCGGGCCGCCGGGCGGACGCGCTGGCCGCCCACGAGACGGCCCGGCGGGTCCTGGCGGACGGCCTGGGCACCGATCCCGGGCCCGAACTGTCCCGGCTGCACGCCGCGTTGCTGACGCAGCCCGCGGCCTCGGGCACGCCGTCCGGGCTGGGGGCGGCGTCCGTGCCGGGTGCGCCTTCCGGTCCGGGCGCGCCGTCCGTGGCGGGTACGGCTTCCGTGCCGGGTGCGCCTTCCGGCCCGGGCACGCCTTCCGCGCCGGGGGCTTCTGCCGTGGCGGGTACGTCCTCCGACCCGGGTGCGCCTTCCGACCCGGGTACGCCCTCCGCGCCGGGTGCGCCTCCCGCGCCGGACGCCATATCCGCCCCGCGCCCCCCGGCCCGCACCGGCAACCTGCGGCCCCGGCTGAATTCGTTCGTCGGGCGGGAACCGGAACTCGACGCGATCCGCGCCGAGGTGCGGGGCGCGCGGCTGGTCACGCTGACGGGGCCGGGCGGCTCCGGCAAGACCCGGCTCGCCGAGGAGGCCGCCGCCCCCGAACCCCAGGCGTGGCTGGTCGAACTGGCGCCGCTGGACGACCCGAAGGCGGTCCCCGGAGCGGTCGTCAGCGCGCTGGGCCTGCGCGAGACGGTCCTGAGGACGGCCGAGTCGTCGGGCCTGCACGACGACCCGGTCCGCCTCCTCGTGGAGTACTGCGCCCACCGCGAGCTGCTCCTGATCCTCGACAACTGCGAGCACGTGATCGACGCGGCGGCCGGACTGGCCGAGACCCTGCTGACCCACTGCCCGGGGCTCACGATCCTCGCCACCAGCCGGGAACCCCTGGGCGTACCGGGGGAGTCGGTCCGCCCGGTCGAGCCGCTGCCCCCGGACCCCGCCCACCGCCTGTTCGCCGAGCGGGCCGCCGCCGTCCGCCCCGGGTTCGACCCCGCCCGGGACGCCGCCGCCGTCGCCGAGATCTGCCGCCGCCTGGACGGGCTGCCGCTCGCCATCGAGCTGGCCGCGGCCCGGCTGCGCATGCTCACCCCGCGCCAGATCGCCGACCGCCTCGACGACCGGTTCCGCCTGCTGACCGGCGGCAGCCGCACCGTCCTGCCCCGCCAGCAGACCCTGCGCGCCGTCGTCGACTGGTCCTGGGACCTGCTCGACGACGCCGAGCGCACCGCCCTGTGCGAGCTGTCGGTCTTCGCGGGCGGCTGGACCCTGGAGGCCGCCGAGGCCGTCTGCTCCCCGTCCGGCGGCGCCGACGCAGTCGGCTCCCTCGTCGACAAGTCCCTGCTGGTCGCGAGCCCGGCCGACCGCGGCCTGCCCGGCATGCGCTACCGCATGCTGGAGACCATCCACGAGTACGCGGCCGAGCGCGCCGCCGCGATGCCCGAACTGCGGCTGGCCGCCGAGCGCCGGCACCTCGGACACGTCCGCGCGCTGGCCGCCGCGGCCGACCCCGAACTGCGCGCGGCGGGCCAACTGCCGTGGATCCAGCGGATGGAGGCCGAGCTGGACAACGTCCGGGCGGCCCTGACCCGGGTCACGAGCACGCCCGGAGTCGTCGACGAGGAAGCGGCGATCGACCTCGCGCTGCACATGGGCTGGTTCTGGTGGCTGCGCAACTACCGCCCGGAGGGCAGCGGCTGGGTACGGACCATCCGCGACATGCTGCCGGACGCCATCGAACCGGACGCCACCGAACCGGACGCCCCCGCGCCCGACGACACCGCGCCCGACGACACCGCGGACCCCCTCTACTGGCCGCGCATGAAACTGCGGCTGCTCGCCCTCTTCCTCGTCACCGAGTCCACCCCGCAGGAGGTCATCCGCAGCGAGGCCGACCGGGCGTACATGATGCGGGTGCGGGCCGCCTTCGAGCCGCCGAGCCCGCAGGGCGCCACCTTCCCCGGCATCATCTGGCCGTTCACGCTCTTCGTCCTCGACGGCATGGGCGACGTGCGCGAGGCGCTGGACCGCGCCGTCGCGCACTGCCGCCGCTTCGGCGGGGACTGGGAGGTCGGCGTCACCCTGATGTTCCGTACCCACATGGTCGTCGACATGGCGGGTCAGATGGCGGGCGTCGACGACGACCTCGTCGAACTGCGCGAGATCAGCCGCCGGGTGGGCGACCGCTGGATGCGCGCCCAGGTGTGCAGCGCGGCGGCCGAGGTCGCCATGGGGCGCGGCAGCCACCGGGAGGCGCGCGGCGAGTTCGAGGAGGCGCTGCGGCTCGCCTACGAGGTGGGGGCGTACGCGGAGACCCCGTTCCTCATGGCGCGGATCGCCGAGATCTCCTACCGCGAGGGCGACCGGGAGGCCGCCCGCACGGCGCTCGGCGCGGCGGGCGAAGAGGCGGACCGCTACGGCGTCGCCGACTCCACCGCCTTCATCGGAGTGCTGAACGCGCACCTGGCGCTGGCCGACGGGGACGTGGCCCGCGCGCGCGAGCTGTGCGAGGAGTCCCGCGCGATCGCCGAGGACGGCACCCCGCCCCCGCAGTTCCACGCGTCCCTGGGCCTGATCGACGCCCGGGTCACGGCGGCCGAGGCGGGCCCGGAACCCGCTCTCGCCCTGCTCACGGACACCCTGCGCGAGGCGCTGGCGGGGCACTGCTCGGAGATCGTCCTCGCGGGGCTGCTCGACGTCGGGGCCGAGCTGCACGCCCGCCTCGACGACGTGGCGCGGGCGGTCCGGCTGTTCGCGGCGGCGGACGGGCTGCGCTGCGACCGGCCCCGCCCGCAGCCGGAGCGCGACGAGTGCGCGGCCGTGGACGCCCGCGCCCGGGCCGGCCTCGGGGACACCCGGTACGCGGCCGAGCGCGCGGCGGGCACGGCACTCACCCCGGACCGACTCGCGGCCGAACTGAGCGGAACCTGAGGCTTACCGGCACGGGACCACCCACCACCCACACCACCCACCACCCACCACCCACCACCCACAACCCGGCGACCCCGCGGAGCCCACCCCGCCCACCCCGCCCACCCCGGCTCCCCTCCGATCACCCGCAGGCGAACCGCGACTCCGCCCAGTCCGCGACGGCCACCGCGCCGCCCGGGCCCCGGGACTCCGTCACGAGGCGGATCGTCTTGTGCCCGGTGAGGTTCACGTGCGCGGGCACCGCCGGGCCGTGGCCCCGGACCACCGGCGACCGCCAGGCCCGCGCCCCGTCCACGTAGACCGAGAAGCGGACGGCGCCCAGACCCAGCGTCATGTCGTCGACGCCCGCGAGGGCGTCGTACGCGGTGCAGGCGCGGTTCAGATCGATGGTGACCGAGGACCGCGCGTGCACCGAGACGCCGTGCGCGTACCGCTTGCCCGCGATCGACATGCCGTAGCGCTGCCAGACCCAGCTGCTCTCGGCGAGCCGGATCTCCGGCTTGGTGCCGTCGCCCGTGACGCCGAAGTCGAGCGCACTCAGCTGGAAGACGGCGGGCGCGGGCGGGGCAGGGGGCGTCGGTGCGGGCCGGGGCGGCGTGGGCCTCGGCGTCGGCTCGGGCGTCGGTTCCGGGGCGGGCGGCGGCTTCGGCTTCGGCTTCGGTTTCGGCTTCGCGGGGGCGGGCTCCGGCGGCGCCTTCGAGGCGGGGGCCGGGGTCGGCGTGGGGGTCGGCTTCGGGGTGGGCTTCGGCGCGGGCGGCTTCGGTGCCGGCTTCTCCGGCTCCGGCGGCAGCGGCTGGGAGACCGGCGGCTTCTCCTTCCTGGCCTCCGGCTCCTGCTTCGGCTCGCCGCCGGTGAGCGCGATGGCCAGCGCGGCGGCGGTCGCGGCCGCCACCACCCCGGCGGCGATCCCGGCCTTCGCGGGCGCCCCGAGCCCCTCGGAGGCGGCGGCGCCCGCCGCACCCCCGGTCGCGCCGCCGCTCGCCGCCGCGGCCGCACCGGCGCCCGCCGCGCTCGCGGCGCCACCGCCGATGAGGGCGACCGCCTTCGCGTACCCGGCGGCACCGAACCAGCCGATGACCGCGACCGGCACGACCCCCGGGATGCCGCTGGCGACCTCCTTGATCTGCCCGGCCGCGAGCCGGCACTTGGCGCACTCCTCCATGTGCTTGCGCAGACCCCGCTCGGCCCGCGTGCGCAGGCTGCCGCGCGCGTACGCGCCGAGCCGGTCCGCGTACCGGGAGCACTCCTCGGACTCGGTCAGGGTGGCCGAGACGTGCGCCTGGAGGTAGGCCTCCTTCAGGCCCTCGCGGGCGCGCTTGGCGAGCACCCGGGTGCCGTTGGCGTCGAGGCCGAAGAGGGTGGCGACGTCACTGGGCGACTCGTCCTCGACCTCGGTGTGCCACAGCACGGCCTGCCAGCGCTCGGGCAGCGAGCGGAAGGCCCGCATGGCCATCGACTGCTCGGCCTCCTGCATGGCCCGTACGTCCGCGCCGAGTTCGAGCGTGTCGTCGTCCAGCACCTCGGCCGACCGGGCGGCCTGGTCGGCGAAGACGGCGAAGTCGTCGACCAGGTGCTCGCGCCGGGCCGACTTCGTCCAGGACGCGGCGACCCGCCGCACGGTGGTCAGCAGATAGGCGCGCACCGCGTGCTCGGGGCCGCTGCCGCCGCGCACGGCCTGGAGCATCCGGGCGAAGACCTCGGCGGTCAGGTCGTCGGCGGTGTGCCCGTCGCGGCAGCAGGTGCGGGCGTAGCGGCGCACCGCGGCGGCGTGCCGGCGGTACAGCTCCTCGTACGCGCTGTCGTCCCCCGCGCGCATCCGCCCGATCAGGTCGGCGTCGGACGGCGGCCGGTCGCCGTCGGCGGCCGTCCCCTCGCGCTGGGCCGGGACGGACATCCCGGCCTCGGCCGGGGGCGCCGGTGCGGGCCGGCCCGAGGTCCGGTCGGGGCCGCCCTGGCTCGGTACCTGCCGCGCGGTGAGGTCCTCCGCGCCCGTCCCCCCACCGCCGGGCCGCTGCTCGCCCTGTCCGTCAACGCTCATCGCGGAAGCCCCCGCCTGCACACTCACGGCCGATCACCGGGAAAGCGTGCCACACGGGATGTGCGCGGCGACCGGCTCTGCACGGCAACCACTCATCCGTGGAGATTTCCCGCACCCGAGCACTACACGTCACCCGACCGTGCACCCACAACGGGCCGGAAAACGACAGGAGTTGACCGCGGATGACCTGTTCCGGTCACCCGCGGTCGAGGCTGTTCCCGCGCGCTACGCGGCAGGCGCTACGCCGGCCGCGACCGCAGCCCTTCGAGCAGGATGTCGAGCAGCCGCGCCGACGCCGCCGCCTGCTGCGCGGCGTCCGGCAGCGAGGGCGCCGCCGTCGCGATGACGAGCAGCACGTCCGACACCGTCACGTCGGCCCGCAGTTCACCGGCCTCCCGGGCCCGGTCCACCAGCCGGCCCACGACCTCCAGGAGCGCCGCCGCCCCCGCGTCGTCGGGACCCAGCGCGTCCACCAGCTCGTCGGCCGGTGCCACCCGCTGCTCCACGAGACGCAGCCCGGGCCCGCTCCCGCGCTGCTCGGGGACGCGCGTCTCGTCCCGTGCGGCATCCCGCCCGGGCTCGTCGGCCACGCCCACCCGCAGCACCTGCGGCGGAAGCAGCCGGCCCGCGCCGGAGGCGACCGAGGTCCGCAGGAAGCGCGAGAGCGCCGACCACGGCTCGTCCTCCTGCCCGAGCGCCGTCCGGGCCTGATCGGTGAGCCGGGAGGTCTCCTCCTCGGCTATCCGTCGCACCAGTACGTCCTTGCTGGGGAAGCGCCGGTAGACCGTGCCCACGCCGACGCGGGCGCGCCGCGCCACGTCCTCCATGGGTGCCCCGTACCCCAGCTCGCCGAAGACCTCGCGGGCCGCGCGCAGCACATGCTCCAGATTGCGCTGGGCATCCACCCGCAGCGGCGTCGAGCGCGAACTGTCGCCCGCCGACCGCCCGTTGGCCCCACCCGGGACGCCGGACGGCGCCACGGCTGACACCGAGGTCCAATGAGTGTCCTGAATATGCATATGTGTTCCCCCGGTAATGACGTCTCCCCCCGGAGACACTCCCCGCCATTGTCTGCCGGAGCGTGAGGAACAGACAGCTGATTTACGGGACCGACCCTGCGGTCCGCCAGTGCGTCCCCCGACACCCCGACAGCACACGAACATAGTTGAGCGGGAGTCAATTCAGAAGGGGCAGGTTCCGCACGGAGCGCCCCCCGAACGGAGTACGCGCCGGTTCCGCCCCGATTGCACCCCCCGCCTCCACCCCCGCTTCCCGCGCTGACCTGCGGTTCTGCCCGCGTGCCCGGGGGCGCGCCGGGGCTGAACGGCAGGTTCCGCCCGCCGTTCGCAGGCCACACAATTTGCCGGGGCTGTGGACAAAATCAAGGGGCCGATGCGTCATGGGACGGTGACGATGCCAAGGACGCCATCACCGGAACCCGCCCGCATCCTGGTCGTCGGCGGCGGTTATGTCGGGATGTACACCGCGCTGCGCCTCCAGAAGAAGCTCAAACCCGAACTGCGGTCCGGCGCCGTGGAGATCGTCGTCGTCACCCCCGACCCGTACATGACGTACCAGCCGTTCCTGCCGGAGGCGGCGGCCGGATCGATCTCCCCGCGCCACGTGGTCGTCCCGCTGCGCCGGGTCCTCGGCCACTGCCGGGTGATCGTCGGCGAGGTCGTCTCCGTGGAGCACGCCAAGCGCACGGCGATGTACACGACCCTCGCCAGCGACGAGGAGGGCACCGGCCCGGCCGCGCTGCGCTACGACGAACTGGTCCTGGCGCCCGGCTCGATCTCGCGGACCCTGCCGATCCCCGGCCTCGCCGACCACGGCATCGGCTTCAAGACCGTCGAGGAGGCCGTCGGCCTGCGCAACCACGTCGTCGAGCAGCTCGACATCGCCTCCTCCACCCGCGACCCGGCGGTCCGCGACGCCGCGCTGACCTTCGTCTTCGTCGGCGGCGGCTACGCGGGCGTGGAGGCGCTCGGCGAGCTGGAGGACATGGCCCGGTACGCGGCGAAGTACTACCACAACGTCAAACCCGAGGACCTGAAGTGGATCCTCGTCGAGGCGGCGGACCGGATCCTGCCGGAGGTCGGCCCGGAAATGGGCCGGTACACGATCCGCGAACTGCGCGGCCGGAACATCGACGTACGCCTCGGCACCCGCCTGGAATCCTGCGAGAACCGGGTCGCGGTCCTCTCCGACGGCTCCCGCCTGCCCACGCGTACGGTCGTGTGGACCGCCGGGGTGCGGCCGAGCCCCCTGCTGGCCGCCACCGACCTGCCGCTGACCGACCGCGGCCGGCTGCGCTGCACCCCCGCGCTCGCCGTCGAGGGCGTCCCGCACGCCTGGGGGGCGGGCGACGCGGCGGGGGTCCCGGACGTCACCGCGCCGGGCAAGGAGTGCGCGCCCAACGCCCAGCACGCCGTCCGCCAGGCCAGGACGCTCGCCGACAACATCGCGGCGTCCCTGCACGGCCGCCCGCCGGCCGACTACCGGCACGCGTACGTGGGTTCGGTCGCCTCGCTCGGACTCCACAAAGGTGTCGCGCACGTCTACGGACGCAAGGTGAAGGGCTACCCTGCCTGGTTCATGCACCGCGTCTACCACCTCAGCAGGGTGCCCACCGCCAACCGGAAGGCCCGCGTCCTGACCGAATGGTCCCTGTCCGGCCTGTTCAAGAGGGAGATCGTGTCGCTCGGTTCGCTCGAAAGGCCACGCGCCGAGTTCGAACTCGCGGCCGGTGACGTCCCCCCTGAGGACCCTTCCGCCCCGCCCCGCGGAGGTCCGCGCGGGGCCCCCTGACCGCACCCGCCCCGCCCCCGACGCCCCGCTGACCCGAGCGCGGAACTCCCGCCCGCGCAACGGCGTCCCACGTTTGTCAGTACGGTCGGCCAGACTGGTCCACGACCATGGACGGGCCGAGCGCCCGCCCTCGACCCCACGAGGCTTTTCCCAAGTGAACTTCACGCGCTGGAGCGCCCGACTTCCCGGAACGCAGCGCCGCGCCGCGGCGCGGGCCGATCACGGCGTATCCCAGCGAGGCGACGGCGCGGTGCCGCCCGCCCGCGCCGAGCACCTCCCCGACGACGCACCGCACCCGGACGCCCCCGACGGCACCGCGGACACCGGGAGCGCGGGCGCCGCGGGCGCCGCGGGGGTGGACGGGCTGCCGGTCCGCGCCGTCCTCGACCGCATCCCCGGCCTGGTCGCCCTGGTGCACGGGCCGGAGCACCGCGTCGCGTACGTCAACGACGCGTACGTCGCCGCCTTCGGCGACCGCCCGCCCGGCGCACCGGCCCGCGAGGCCCTGCCCGAACTCGACGAGCTGAGCCTGCTCCCGCTCCTCGACCAGGTGCTGCGCAGCGCCAGGCCCCGCACGGTCAAGTCCCGCAGGACCTCGGGCGGCCGCTCGTACACGGTGACCTGCACGCCGCTGGAGACCGCCGAGGGCCCCGGCGTCCTGGTCTTCGCGGCCGACGTCACCGACCACGCCGAGGCCGCCGAGCGGCTGCGCACCAGCGAGCGCCGCCAGCGCGAGACCGCCGTCACCCTGCAACGCTCCCTGCTGCCCCAGGAGCTGGAGGAGCCCGACGACCTGCGCATCGCCGCCACCTACCAGCCCGGCGGCACCGAGGCCGCGGTCGGCGGCGACTGGTATGACGTCATCACCCTCGGCGGCGGCCGCACCGCCCTGGTCATCGGCGACGTCATGGGCCGCGGCGTGCGCGCGGCGGCGGTGATGGGCCAGCTCCGCACGGCGGTCCGGGCCTACGCGCGCCTGGACCTGCCGCCGCACGAAGTACTGCAACTGCTGGACGGGCTCGCTACGGAGATCGACCCGCAGCAGATCGCCACCTGCGTCTACGCCGTCCACGACCCGAACGAGGGCCGCCTGGTCTACGCGTCGGCGGGCCACCTCCCCATCCTCGTACGGGACGAGAACGGCACGATCCACCGCGGCGACGAGCCGACGGGCCCGCCGCTGGGCACCGGCGGCTGGCTGCACGCGTCGGGCTCGGTCCCGCTCGGCCCCGGCTCCACCGCGGTCCTCTACACGGACGGCCTGGTCGAGCGCAGGGACGAGGACATCGACGAGGGCGTGGCCGCGCTGGAGCACGCGCTGGCCGGCGCCACCGGCACCCCGCAGGTGATCTGCGACCGGCTGATCCGGGCCGCGGGCGTCACCGCCGACCACGACGACGACGTGGCGGTCCTGGTCCTCCAGCACCCGGCCCGCAAGGGCTCGGCCGGCGAGCTGTTCCGCAACGCCGCGCTGGAGCTCCTCGGCGGCGTCGAGGCGGCCCCGCGCGCCCGCGCCTTCGCCTCCGGCGTCCTGACCAGCTGGCGCTTCGCCCCCGACCTGCACGACCTGGGCGTCCTGGCGGCCAGCGAGCTGGTGGCGAACTCGCTCCAGCACGGCATCCCGCCGATGCGCCTGCGGCTGCGCCGCACCGACCGCCGCCTGATCATCGAGGTCACCGACGGCGACGACCACCTCCCGCGCCGCCGCCGCGCGGAGCCGGCCGACGAGACGGGCCGCGGCATCGCCATCGTCGCGACCATCGCCTCGAACTGGGGCTCGCGCCGCACGCCGGGCGGCGGGAAGGCGGTGTGGTGCGAGTTCGTGCTGCCGGACAGACCGTAGGCGCGCCGCGCGGACCCTGGGCAAGGCGGCCCCGGGCTGCTATCAGCTCCCTATGACAGACGCAGCAGACGCAGCAGATGCCGCACCCGTCGCAGACTTCCGGCCGACCGGCGGCGCCCCCGAGCGCTACGAGCGGTACGTCGCCCCGCTCATGGCCCCCTTCGTCACCGCGCTCGTGGACGCCGCCGCCCTGTGCCCCGGCGACACCGTCCTGGACCTGGCCTGCGGTACGGGGTTCACGGCCCGGCTCGCGGCGGCCCGGGTCGGCCCGGCCGGCCGGGTGCACGGCGCCGACATCAGCCCCGGGATGCTGCGGGTGGCGGTGGCGCACCGGCCGCACCTCTACCCCGACATCGAGTTCGCCGAGGCCTCCGCCGACCGGCTGCCGTACGCGGACGGCGCGTTCGGGGCGGTCCTGTGCCAGCAGGGCGCGCCGTTCTTCCCGGACCTGGCGGCCGTGTGCGCCGAGGCGGCCCGGGTGACCGCGCCGGGCGGCCGGTTCGCCGCCACGACCTGGAGCCACCTGGACCGTTCGCCGTACTTCCTGGCCCAGCGCGACACCCTCGCCGAACACGCGGGCGACGCGGCGGCGGCCGACTTCACCCGGGCCTTCGCCGTCACCGGCGACGTCCTGACGGCCGCGCTGCGCGGGGCGGGCTTCACCGAGGTGACGGCGCGCCCGCTCACGCTCGACGTGACGCTCCCGCCGCTGGCCGAGCACGTGCCCGGGCACTTCTCGGCGCTGCCGTGGAGCAAGCTCGCCGCGCCGGAGGCCCTGCGCGAGGCGGGCGGGCGCTTCGCCGCCCGCTTCGCGGACCGGGCGGCGCCCGACGGTTCGGTGACGCTCCCGTTCACGGCGACGCTGACGACGGCGGTCCGCTGAGACCCCGCCCCGCCCCGCTCAGGCGTCGGCGGACGCGGGTTCCGGCTTGCTGACCCGCACCACGCGGGCCGGGGCGAGCGACGGCTGGTCCTGGAGCGGGGTGAGCCGCTTGCCGAGCCGCAGCGCGAGCACCGTGATGCCCAGCGAGAACAGCAGGAAGGTGACGATGTACGGGCCGTGCAGGGCGGCGCCCATGGGCCCGCCGACGGCCGGCCCGACGGCGAGCGCGAGCTGCTTGACCAGCGCGAACGCCGAGTTGTAGGAGCCGACCATGCCCGCGGGGGCGAGATCGGCGACCAGCGGCGCCACGGTCGGCGACAGCATCGCCTCGCCGAGCCCGAACAGCGCGTACGTGGAGACGAACGCGGCGGTGGCCATGGCCTGGCTCGCGTGGCCCAGTCCCGCGTAGCCGGCGGCGATCCACGCGACGGCCCAGATGAGGCCGACGCCGGCGATGACCCGGGACCGCTTGCGCCGCTCGACGAACTTCAGCACGGCGAACTGCGCGACGACGATCATCGCGGTGTTGGCGGCGAGCGCGATGCCGAGCGTGGACGCCGAGATCCCGGCGGCCTCGACCCCGTAGGCGCTCAGGCCGGACTCGAACTGCCCGTAGCAGGCGAAGAAGAGCACGAACCCGAGTCCGCACAGCTGCACCATCGCCCGGTGCCCGAGCAGCGTCCGCAGCCCGCCCCCGGCCGCGTCCTTCGGGGCGGCCTCACCGAGCGCGGCGCCCTCCGGCATGCGCACGGTCCACACGATCGCGGCGAGCACGAGGAACATCACGGCCTCGATGGCGAACAGCCGCAGGAAGCTCTCCGGCCGGCTCTCGTCGACGATCTGGCCGCCGATGAGCCCGCCGATGCCGAGCCCGAGGTTCTGGAGGAAGAACTGCGTGGCGAAGGACCGCGTCCGGGTCTCCGGCGTCGAGCACCACACGATCATGGTGGCGAGCGCCGGCTGGAGCACCGCGGTACCGGCGCCGAGGACGGCGGCGGCCCCGATGGCGGCGGGCTCACCGCTCGCGAGACCGAGCCCGAGCGCGCCGACGGCCGCGACCCCGGACGCCACGAGCAGGACGGGCATGGGGCCGCGCCGGTCGATGGCGCGACCGGTGAAGGGCAGGACGACCAGGGCGGCCATGGCGAAGGCGGCCAGCACGATCCCTGCCGCACTGGCGCCGAGATCCCGTACTTCCGCCACGTAGACGTAGAGGAACGGAACCGTGAAACCCACGCCGAACGAACTCAGCGCGCTACCCACCTGCACACGCCGCATCGCGGCGCCCATCGCCCTGGTCACTTTCACCTGCCCTTTCGCAGTTGCCCGCACGAGAAGAAGCCCCCAGGAGGCGGCCAGCGCTCAACCCTGAAGACTTCGAAGCTAAAGTTAGAAGCTAAACAATACATACCGAAGGACTTCAACGCCAACCGCCGCCGTGCCATACTTCGCGGCATGGCAGCCGAGCCGACCATCGAAGAGCAGATCGCCGCATACCAGCGGGAGTTCCAGGACCTCGACCCCCAGGTCGAGCAGATCGTCTCGGCGCTGGGCAGACTCAACCGCCGGATGAACGTCGCGTACGGCCGGCAGACCTCCGAGATCGGCATCAGCAACGCCGAGTGGGAGGTCCTGAAGGCCCTGGTCCTCTCCGGCGCCCCCTACCGGATGGGCCCCGGCGACCTGGCGAAGCGGCTCGGCCTGACCCCGGCCGCCATGACCCACCGCATCGACCGCATGGTCCAGGAGGGCCTGGTCACCCGGGACCGGGACGAGAACAACCGGGTCCGCGTCATCGTGGAGCTGACCGCCGACGGCCGCGAGAAGTGGCTGCACGCCATGCGGCTGGCCACGGTCTTCGAGGAGGACCTGCTCCAGGACCTCTCCCCGGCGGAGCGCAACGCCCTCGGCGAGGTCCTAACCCGCCTCCTGCGCCGGGTGGAGCACGCCCAGCCCGACGCGGGCGGCCGGCTCAACGACCTCGACTGAGGAGACCTCGGCCGGGGTTGACACGGACTGGCCCGGTCCGTAGAGTTCTTCGGGTTGCCGCAGAGCCGTAACGGTTCTCCGACAGCACATCCAGCCGCTGAAGCGGCACTCAAACACCAGCACGATCTCCCAGAGCGGGATTGTCTTCGGCATGTCCGAATTCAATTCGAAATTGGGTTGCGAACGTCCCGATCACCTCGATTAGGAACTGCCGCAGGGATCCGCTAAAGTTTGAGACGTCGGAACGGCCCAACAGGCCGCGAAGACAAGCCCGCTGACTGGGAATCAGGCCCGAAAGGATCTGATAGAGTCGGACTCGCCGGAAAGCCGAAAGGTCGGAAAGCGAAGCAAAACCCCGAGGAAATCGACCGGTAAAACGGTCTGATAGAGTCGGAAACAAGAAAGACCGAAGGGAAGCGCCCGGAGGAAAGCCCGAGAGGGTGAGTACAAAGGAAGCGTCCGTTCCTTGAGAACTCAACAGCGTGCCAAAAA